>JAIPJY010000111.1 GCA_021733925.1 Prosthecobacter sp.
GAAATGAGGCAGAAAGCAAGTTTGAAGAGCCATGCTCCTGCAACCCAAAAACCACCGCTTTGTTGTACCCCTTATGGCAGGTTTACAGAGGGCTCAAAATCCACGATGACCCGCCTTAACTGAGTGCCATTCATGCCAGTGTCTTTGTCGGGTTCATGTTTGCCCGACTGACCCAGTTCGAAACGCTCAGCGGCAAGGATGCGAAGGCCTCCCTGCCTGAAAGCACCACGGTCAAACCACCACCCGCACCTTAACCCATTTAAGGAGCGGTTGCTGCTGCCTCGACGCTGATTTTGATGTCGTCGAAGAAGACGGGCTCGCCTGAAAAGGGGGTGGCCCAGATGGCGCATTTGCCCTGACCTTTGAGGTTCTTATCCTCGTGCTTGATGAGTGGTTCCGCAGGCTCTGCCGCATCGGCGGGCCAGGCTTTGCCAGTGATGGACCATGCCTCGCCCTCAGCCTTTTTGGCTTCGAGTTTGACCTTCACCCACACTTCGCTGGTCCAGGCAAAGGGGACGGATGTCAGAGTCTGGTCACCTTTGACGAGGTCGAGGGACTTCTTGGCCGGATTGACGATGAGCCGGTGGCCGCTCATGCCATGCACGCTGACGCCGAAGCGCGGTGTGCTGCGGCCACGCTTGATGGCGAGGATGCGGGCCTCGATGCTGGCATTGCCGCTGGCGGAGACGGCCAGTTGGGCGCTGGCGTCGGTGATGGGGTTGGGATCGATGACGATGGCCTTGCTGCCATCGCGAGCGGCGATCTTGATGGTGCCATCAACGATGAAGACTTCCTTCGGCGGTTCGCCGTCTGCCCAGTCGTCGGCCTTGATCTCGAAGGATTGCAGCTGCTGCGCGTGAAGAGAGCAGGCGGCGAACAGGCTGGCGGCAAGGATCAATCGTTTCATGGCAGTGAAAACGAAACTGCCTCAGCGCACGGGTTCTTTCAGCAGCGCAAGGGCTTCGAGTGCGGAGGCATCTTCATGCACCACGGCAGCGAGACTGCGGGCGATGGCGGCGGGATTTTTGTGCTGCCAGACATTGCGACCGATGGCGATGCCGGCGGCTCCGGCGTCCATGGCGTCTTCGACCATTTTCAGGAGGCCGGCATCGTCCCCCATGGCGGCTCCGCCGAGGATGATGACGGGCACAAAACTCTGCGCCACGATGCGGCGGAAGTCTTCCACCGTGCCGTTGATCGGGTAGGGGGTCTTCACGACATCCGCGCCGAGTTCCGCAGCGAGGCGGACGGCAAAGCTGACATTTTCCACGGTGTATTTTTCCGGAGCGCCGAGCGCGTAGGGCAGGGATTCCAGGATGACAGGAATGTCGGTGTCGAGGCTGAGACGGATGAGATCGGCGCACTCCTGGAAGTTGGCCTTCTCATAGGCGGAGCCGGGGTAGAGCATGTTCATGACGGCGTTGGCGCCGACCATTTCCGCCTCCTCAACCCCAAAGACGCCAATGCTGCCTGCGCCTTCACCTGTGGTGCGGGTGTTATAGACGTCGGTGCGCAGGATGATGCCCTTGCCTGCGAGGCTGTCGGCCGCACGCAGGGCGACACCGAGGTTCATGACGTAGCCATCGACGAATTCATTGACCTGGTCGATGAGCTGAAAAGGGTTTTCCAAACCGGGCACGGGAATGGCGCAACCGTGGTCAATGGGAAGGATGACGGTCTTGCCGTTGCGAAAGAGGGCTTCGAGGTTTTCCTGGCGGTTCATGGGGCGGGATTGGGAATGAGACGTTTCTTCGCAGCGATGCAGGCCGCGTGCAAACCAAAATCCAGCCCTTCAGGCCAGCCGCATCCTTAGCGGGCAATTCTCTGGGGCTGGCTTTTGACCTTCTCGATTTCGCGGTTGGAACTTTCCTCTGCACGCTCATAGCGTGTTTTGTCACGTTTGTGATCACGCACAAGGTCAACCGTCCAGAAGGCACCGCTGAGGCCGGTGGCCAGCAGGAGCAGGAACAGCGTGAAGCAAATGAAGGACATCTGGCGCTCCTGGCTCCGCCGCTGCTCCCGATTGGAATCGACATCGAGCACTCCCAGCAGATCCATCCACCAGAGCCGCCAGACGCTCGGGTCACGGGCGATGTTCAACGCCCAGAAACTGATGAAAAGCGCAAGAATGGAGGCGATGGCAAGACCTATGGGCATACTTTGTCAAACTTTGCCCCGAGACACGCAATCAATGTCGTTTTCAGCAGATGCCGCCGTCTCAATTCACCAGTTTTTGATCCATTTCGCAGACAGGGTTGGGTCTGTCAGCGTGCTGATGCTTTGCTTGGTGGTGTTTACCTCATCTTCTGAGTATGACCACAGATCATACGTGTTGTTGATGGTGGTGGGGGTGGTGGCGGAACCAGAACCTGAGCCAGAACCACCACCGCCAGCGCCGGTCGTGGTGGTTGGAATCGCGGCTTTGAGGTACTGAAAGGGGTGACCAAAGCCATCGATGAGGATATAGGTGGCACCTTTTCGGGTGAAGATGGTCTGTGGAATTTCGACGAACATTTTGTTTTTAACCTCGGCGAGGCCCTCCACTTTTCCATCCGACGAGCCACCAGACCCCCCGCCAGCACTGCCGCTGCCCGATGAGGTGACACCCTTGATCTGGTCAAAGCCGTCACCCGTCAGCGCCTGATAGAGGCATGCAGCGCCAGAGGTGTCATACGTGGCCACCCCGGGAGGAAACGCGACCATTTGATTGCTTCCTGCTGGCTGCGGGTATTCACCGAATTCCGTGTTGTAACGTTCCAGGGCGAGTTTGATCGCCTCAAACGTTCCGGTGGTGACGCGCCGTTTTGAGGAGCGCATGGCATAGGTGTATCCGCCCAAAGTCAGGGCGGCAAGCATCGAGATGATGGTGACCACAATGAGCATCTCCACCAGGGTGAAGGCGCGTGTGCGTGAATGGAAGGCGAGGCGGGTTGATTTCATGACTCCAGGTTGGTTGGGGGTGGTGTGCAGGTTTAGCCGCCGGCACCGCCGCTGAGGTTCTTGATCACTTCAATGAGCGGAAGGAAGAGGGCCATGACAATTACGCCCACGACGAGGGCGAGGACGACGATCATCAGCGGTTCCAGCATGGAGGTGAGGGCGGAGACGGAATTGTCCACTTCATCTTCATACACATCGGCGATTTTCAGAAGCATCTCAGGAAGCTGGCCGGTTTCTTCGCCCACATCGACCATGGAGATCACCATTGGGGGGAAGACCCCGCTGGACTCCAGCGGCGCCACCATGGACTCACCTTCTTTCACGGCATCATGCACCTTGGTGATGGCGTCGGAAACGATCGTGTTGCCGGCGGTGTCACGGGTGATGTTCAAGGCCTGAAGGATGGGCACACCGGATGTCACCAGTGTTCCCAGGGTGCGGGTGAAGCGTGAGATGGCGGTTTTGCGCTGCACATCGCCAAAGAGCGGGAGCTTGAGCTTGGTGCGATCGATCCACCGGCGTCCGCCTTTGGTGGAGGCAAGCAGGCGCCAGCCGGCAATGGATGCTCCAACCATGCCCAGCAGGATCCATTTGTAATCAAGCATGTTGCGGCTGAAGTTGATGACAAACTTGGTCAACCCTGGCAGCTTTTCTTTGCCGCCAGGAATCATGTCATCAAAGATGGACTCAAAGCGTGGCACGATGACCATCATGAGGAAGACCATGATGGCTGCGGCGATGAACATGACGATGATCGGGTAAACCATCGCCGCGACAATCTTGTTTTTGAGCTTCTGGGCCTTTTCCTGATATTCGGCAAGACGGTTGAGCACGAGCTCAAGCACACCGCCGAGTTCCCCGGCCTTCACCATGTTGATGTACAGCTTGTTAAAGATGCGCGGGTATTGCTGCAGGCTTTCGGAAAAGGTGCTGCCGGTCTGAACATTGTCCGCCAGGGTGTTGATCGTCCCTTTCATGATCAGATTGGGCTCCTGACGACCGAGCACCGTGAGACCACGCAGCAAGGGCAGGCCGGAGTCGATGAGCGTCGCGAGCTGGCGCGTGAAAATCATCAGGCTCTTGCTTTTGACCTTGGCATTGGCACCGACTTTGACGGTCTTCGTCTTGCCTTTCGAGGAGGATTTGACGCGTTTCTTGATGGCGGCGGCCTGACCCTGGCCTTCGGCGGCGACGCTGGTTGGATAGAGGCCGGACTGGCGCAGTTGATTGATGGCATCTGCTTCTGAGGCAGCATCAAGCTCTCCGGCGGTTTCCTGTCCGTTCTGATCCAGGGCGATGTATTGAAACGTGGGCATAAGGGCGTGTCTTGGCGGCGTTTGTTCAGGGTAATTTTAGAATACCGGGACGGCGGGCGTTCTGTCCATCAAATAATGTACAGGGTTGCGCACGACAGGCTCGCCGGCTGGCGTTGCGGGAATCAGGTGTATTTCAGGACTTCTTCGATGGTCGTCGATCCATCGTAAATACCGCGCAGTCCATCTTCACGCAGGGTGACCATGCCCAGCTCGATGGCTTTCTGCTTCAGTACGATGGAGGGGGCGCGCCCGGTGATGAGCTCGCGGATGGGGTCGGTGACGTCCAGAAGCTCGTAGAGGCCTTTGCGGCCTTTGTAGCCGCTGTTGCCGCAGGCGGTGCAGCCCGAGCCGGTGTAGAATTGCTTCCCGCCGAGGTCCTCAGGCGTGAGACCGAGCTGATTGAGAATATTCAGGCTCGGCTCATAAGGCGAACGGCAGCTTTTGCAGATCGTACGCAGAAGGCGCTGGGCGAGCACTCCCTCCAGCGTGGCTGAGACGAGGAACGGCTCCACCCCCATGTCCACCAGACGGGTGACGGCCCCGGCGGAGTCGTTGGTGTGCAGGGTGCTGAGCACCAAGTGGCCGGTGAGCGAGGCCTGGATCGCGATCTGCGCGGTCTCAAGGTCACGCATTTCTCCCACCATGATGCGGTCAGGGTCCTGACGCAGGAAGGAGCGCAGGGCCTTGGCAAATGTCAGCCCCACCGCGTCGTTGATCGGCACCTGCATGACGCCGTCGAGTTCGTACTCCACCGGGTCTTCGGCGGTGATGAGCTTGCAGTCGATGGTGTTGATCCGCCGCAGGCAGGCATAGAGAGTGGTGGTCTTGCCGGCACCGGTGGGACCGGTGACGATGAAGATGCCGTTGGGCTTGTGGATGGTCTCGACGATGTAGTCTTGAAGAAAGGGCTGCATGCCCAGCGCATCGAGCTCGATGTTAATCGAAGAGCGGTCAAGAACGCGCAGCACCACGGACTCACCGTGCTGCGTGGGCAGGGAATTGACGCGCATGTCCACCGGCTTGCCGCCCACGTTGGTCATGATGCGGCCGTCCTGCGGGATGCGGCGCTCGGCGATGTTCATGTTCGCCATGACCTTGATACGGGAAATGATCGAGGTGGCCAGGTGAATGGGAGGCGGCGCCATCTCATAGAGGGATCCGTCCACACGATAGCGGATCTTGAACTCACGCTCAAAGGGCTCGAAGTGAATGTCGCTCGCACGCTCCTTGATGGCCTGCTGCATCACCAGATCGACGAATTTGACGATGGGGGCGGAATTTGCCTCTGCTTCGGCGGTGACCCCGTCTTTACCACTCTTGCCGAGCTGGCCGAAAATTTCCTCAATGCTGGGTGCGCCAGCGCCATAAAATTTCTCGATCAAGGTCAGCACCTGGCTGCGGCGCGCGACCACCGGCACGATCGTTTTTTCGAGTCCGAAACGCAGGTCTTCAACCAGTTGGGGATTGAGCGGATCGGTGAAGGCTACATGCAGGCCCTGCGCATCCAGAGTGATTGGAAACGCTCCATACAGACGTGCCATGCCCGCCGGAATCAACGCGACGACGGAGGGGGGCGGTTCGAAATTGTCGAGATCGAAGTGGTCGGCGCCCAGTTCATCGGCCACCTGCGCCCAGAATTCATCTTCGTTGGTGTAGATGCCGTAAGACAGCAGCACCTGGACAATGTCTTTGCCGTTTTGCACGGAATCCTGCTCGATGTCGTAGGCGAGACCTTTGTCGATCACGCCCCGGCTTTTGAGCATCTCTACCACATTATGGGGAGTCATAGTCGTCTGTAAAAAATGAGGTTCGTTGGAGAATTTGAGCGGTGAAAATCAATCGGCGTCCGACATGGTCGCTTCGATCACTTCATCGGCGGTGGTCGAACCGGAGAGCACCTTGCGGATGCCGTCTTCACGCAGCGTGCGCATGCCGAGTTCGCGCGCGCGCTTGCGCAGCTGGGGAGTGGTGAGCTGCTGGTTGATCATGCCGCGCACTTCATCGTCGATCTTGAAGATCTCGACGATGGACATACGACCACGGAATCCGCGCTGGCGGCATTTGGAGCAGCCGACGGCGCTCATGATGGTGGACTCCGCCATCTGGGCGGCTTCGAGGCCGAGGGAGCGCAGTTCATTGTTGGAGAGCTTGCCGGGCTGTTTGCAGTCGGAGCAGAGCTTGCGGACGAGTCGCTGTGCTTCGATCGCGCGCACGGCGGAGGCGGTAAGGAAGGGCTTCACGCCGATGTCGCTGAGACGCGCCACGGCGCTCGGGGCGTCGTTTGTGTGCAGCGTACTAAAGACAAGATGGCCTGTGAGCGATGCCTGGATGGCGATGGAGGCCGTTTCCAAGTCTCGAATTTCCCCCAGCATGATGATGTTGGGCGCCTGACGCAGCATGGCGCGCAGGGCTGCGGCGAAGGTCATGCCGACGTCTTCCTTCACCATGACCTGGTTGATCCCCGCGAGTTCGTATTCGACCGGATCTTCCACCGTGATGATCTTGCGGTCGGGACGGTTGATGAAATTGAGGCAGGCGTACAGTGTGGTCGTTTTGCCGGAGCCCGTGGGGCCGGTCACCAGAATGATGCCGTCAGGCAGCGTGATGAGCTGCTCAAAGGAGGCCTGGTCATCACTCAGGAAGCCCAAGTCCACGAGGCCGAGTTTAAGGCTGCTCTTGTCGAGCACACGCATGACGACACTTTCGCCGTTGTTGGTAGGGATGATCGACACACGCATGTCGATCTCCTTGTCATTGAAGTGCATCTGGATGCGGCCGTCCTGCGGGATGCGCTTTTCATCCAGCTGCATGGAGCCGGTCATGATTTTGAGACGTCCAATGATGGCCGAATGCAGGCGTTTGGGATGATGCTCCACGTCCACGAGGACACCGTCCATGCGGTAGCGAATGCGGATGTCCTTCTCCAGCGGCTCCACATGAATATCAGAAGCCTTTTGTTTGAAGGCCTCCATCAGCATGTTTTGCACCAGCTTGATGACCGGGGCGTCAGCATCTGAGGAAGTGCCGGGATCCGCGCCTTTGGTGGTGATGCCCAGAATGGCATCGTTGCCATAGATGTTGGACTGCACCGTCCTGATCAGGCCCGGGGTGGAGCAGAAATACTCGATGTCCGGCTGCAGCACATGCGGCAGCGCATCCAGCGTTTCGAAGTCAAATGGATCGGACACCGCAATCTGCAGGCTGCTCCCGTTCATCCCCAGCGGTGCGATTTTGTACTTCTGGGCCACATCCAGAGGGACGAGAGCCTTCAGTGCGGGATGTGCTTCAAACCCGTTCAAATCGACGTACTCCATGCCGGAGCTGACGGCAACCGTGCGAGCGATCTGTTCGTCCGAGATGGTTCCCGATTTAATCAGAACAGCAACGGCGCTCTCACCAGGCTTCAGACCTGTTTTTGCCTGCTGGATGTCACGCTCGGACAGCTGGCCGGTTTCCTGGAGCTGTTCGAGGAGGTATGCTTCATTGGAGTACATGAATTCGGATCTGCTTGGCGGGTGGTGCGTGAAAACGGTATTTTACGATAATCATCAGACTACAACCTCACGCAGGAAAGTGTCAACGTCTCGGCGCTCACAAGATGAAAATTGATGACAATGAATGACAAACCACTGCTGGTTTGAGCGTTCGACTTGCCCCGCCATCCAATCACGACGACGACTCACCACCACTCTCATGCAACTCGCTCAGCGCCTCTCCCTTCCGTTTCTCGGCATCTGCCTTGCCTTTTCAAGTTTCACTCCGCGCACGGTTGAGGCGCACGATGCAGGCACGCAGATGTCCGCCATCGCCAAAGTCTTTCTGGCTGCACTGACTCCGGAACAGAAAGCGAAGGTTTTTTTCGAATTTGCCGCCGAGGAGCGTGAAAACTGGCATTTCATCCCGCGTGAGCGCAAGGGCCTGCCGCTCAAGGAAATGACGCCACAGCAGCGCCTGCTCGCCCATGCTCTCTTAAATACCGGGCTCAGTTTTCGTGGCTCCGCCAAGGCGGTGACGATCATGAGTCTTGAAGAAGTGCTTTACCAAATGGAAGGCGCGGATGAATCCAAGCGTGCCGCCACCCGTGAAAAGCGTGATCCTGAAAAATACTTTGTCTCGATTTTCGGTGAACCTGCCGACAAGGGCGCCTGGGGCTGGCGTGTCGAAGGACACCACCTGTCCTTGAATTTCACCATCAAAGACGGCCAGATGCTCCGTGCCACTCCATCCTTCATGGGCACCAATCCGGGAGAAATCCGCCAGGGACCGCTCACCGGACTGCGTGTGCTTGGGGTTGAAGAAGAACTGGGCCGTGAACTGGTCAAGTCGCTCACTCCTGAGCAGTTCAAGACGGCCTTCGTCGCCACGGAAGCCCCCAAGGAAATGATCACGGCTGCTGAGCACAAAGTGAGTCCGCTGGCACCTGCGGGCCTTGCTGATTCCGAACTCAATGAGAACCAGAAGGGCCTGCTCACGCGCATCATCGCCGAGTACATTGACCGGCTGCGTCCCGAAATCGCTGAAGCCGCCCGCGCTGAGTTCAAAGACAGTGGTCCGATTTATTTCGCCTGGGCAGGCGGCAAGGAGCGCGGCGAACCGCACTACTACCGTGTGCAAGGCAAGACCTTCCTGCTCGAGCATGACAACACTCAGAACGATGCCAACCATGTGCACAGCGTCTGGCGCAGCTTTGACGGTGACTTTGGCCGTGACCTGCTGGGTGAGCATGTGAAGCAGGCTCATTGATGCCGTCTAAGAAATAGGGAACGCATTTTTCCCGTCTGAGAATAGGCACGCATTTTGCGTGCCTATTCTAGTTGCACACAGCTATTCGCAGACTGTTCACAGCTTGTTCGCGTCTGTTTGAAGAGATCTTCACATTCCAACGCAAATTATATTAAATCTTTTGTTCGTCGGGATGGAAAATTTAAAAAATATATCGAAGAAGAGCTTGTTTAAAGTGTCGGTTTCGACATACAATGAGCCGTCGTTTAAAAAGATATTCAATGGCCTCCTGATCGCTCCCATTTGAATCTCTGCCGACGCATCTTCCCAACCTCATCCCGACCTCATTCTCCAAGAAACAATCATCATGGCGCGCAACGATGAAAACTCGAATCTCAATTCCCTCAATGGCTCGGCTCACCATGCACACACAGAACTGTTCACTCCTGTTCCCACGGTTTGGGATCAGGTGTGCGAAGTTTTGGTGAAGCGTTTGGGTGGCGATAATTTTCAGCGCTGCTTCAGCGGCACCTCCGCACGTCTCGCGGATGATGGCCGGTTCATCATCACCGTGCCGAATCCGATCCATCAACTCTGGATCGAGAGCAATCACACGGTCGCCGTTGCCGATGCTGTGGCTGAGGTCACTGGCAAGGCGGCGGTCATTGAGTTCCATGTCGCGACTGAACCGACTCCTGTTTCTTACGCGCCCATGCCTGAACTCAAGGCGGCGCGCGTCAACGCCGCTGACCAGGCTCCGATTCGTTTCTTCAGCGAGGCCGGACTGAACGCCAAGTTCAACTTCGACAGCTACGTCATCGGACCCAACAGCAGCTATTCCGTGGCTGTGGCCAAGGCGGTGGCTGAAAAACCAGGCCGCATCTACAATCCGCTGTTTTTCTACGGTGCCACAGGCCTGGGCAAGACGCATCTCCTGCAGGCCATCGGCCAGGAAGTACTGGCACGCAAACCACGTGCGAATGTGCGCTACGTCACCTCCGAGCAGTTCACCAACGAATTTGTCGACGCCATCAAGCGCCAGACTTTCAGCCAGTTCCGCCAGAAATACCGCAAGGTGGATGTGCTGCTCATCGACGATGTGCAGTTCTTCGAAGGCAAGGACAGCACGCAGGAGGAGTTCTTTCACACCTTCAACGAGCTCTTCAACAACGCGAAGCAGATCGTCCTCGCCAGCGACCGCCCGCCGAGCGAAATCAAAAATCTCGAAAGCCGTCTCGTCTCACGTTTTGAGTGGGGCCTTGCCACCCAAATCCAGGTGCCGGACTTTGAAACCCGCATCGCCATCCTGCGCCGTAAGCAGAGTGACTTCAATGTCTCGCTCGACCCATGGATCCTCGACTTCATGGCGCAGCGCATCCGCGTCAACGTGCGCAAACTGGAAGGCGCGCTCATGCGCGTGGCCGCCCACGTCTCCCTGGAAGGCACCGTCCCCACGGAGTCTGCGCTCGCCACGATGCTGCATGACGTGATCGACGAAGATCCATCGAAGACTGTCACCGTGGACCGCATTCAGCGCATCATCGCCACGCACTACGATCTGCGCGTTAGCGACCTCACCGGCCCGCGTCGTCCGAAAAACATCGCCGAAGCCCGTCAGGTGGCCATGTTCCTCACGCGCACCCTCACCAAGCTGCCACTCGTGCAGATTGGCGATGAATTCGGCGGCCGTGACCACGGCACCGTCATCCACGCCTGCAAAGTCGTCACGAACCTCGTCAACGGCTCCAATGACTTCAAGCGCACGCTTGATTCGCTGGCTGTGAAGATTCGGGAGAGCTGAACCACGCAGCCACGCGTTGTCTGGAGCACCGAGAACGCGGCAGCGTTTTGGAGTGCTCCAGTCCTCTGGAGCTTTGCGGAGGCCGAAGAACGCTCGAAAGCGCCGGAGGACCGGCGCATTGATTCGCTACGCTCACCCTTCGGGCAGCCCATGGCTGTCTATCTCCGCTGCGCTCCGGTTCCAGGACGCTCCGCGTTCGCTGTGGCAGCGATGGTCGATGACCTGTTCCCAAGGACTGGGGGCCACCGAGAGTCGCGCCAGCGTTTTGGAGTGCTCCAGTCCTCTGGAGCTTTCCGCAGGCCGGTGGACATTCGAAAGCGCCGGAGGACCGGCGCACTCCAAGACGCTGCCGCGTTCTCGCCGGCGTCCAACGGCAGAGATCACCAGTCGTGATCGACCTCGAAGTCATCTTCGACTTTGACTTTGTCGGTCTTGAATCGCTGGATGGACTTTATCATCGCTGCGCTGGTGGTTTCTTCGAACCACGCTGCCGAGCACCAAGGATAATCTCTGGCGGCATGCACCAAGCCATGATGAACGGCGTTTGCATGCGTGTAATGCAATCTTGCGAAATATGAAGTCGGATGTGTGAGCTGGGTCTCACGGAAATTATGCCAGAAATTGCGGCCTGGAGTCCGGTCCAGTTTATTGACCCAGCCGGAAAGCTTCACATGCAATACCTTGAGCATGTCCTGCAAGGAACCAGGATCGGAAGGAGATTTGGCGATGAAGTGGTAATGATTCGAAAAAAGCGCCCAAGCTTCCAAACTCCAGCCATATTCTTTCGCAACGGTTAGAAGGCCGCGTTGAACGACCTCAAGACGTTGGGAACTGTGGAAATGATGCGCCTTGAGGTAGGTCGCTGCCGTGACGAAATAAGTTCCACGCTCAGTGAGCCGATGTGGCGGCGCATGGGGCCAGTCGATATTTCTTGGCATGAATCGAAGTTGCCGAAAACTGCAGCGTTTGGCAAGGCGTGGGTTTGCTGAAATGAGGCTGACAATCGCAGGGATTAGACCGGAGAGAGTCGCGGCAGCGTTTTGGAGTGCTCCAGTCCTCTGGAGCTTTGCGCAGGCCGTTGGACGTTCGAAAGCTCCGGAGGACCGGCGCACTCCAGGACGCTCCGCGTTCGCGTGGGCGGCGATGGGCGATGGGCGGTTCTCAAGCACTGGGGGCTAGCGAGAGTCGCGGCAGCGTTTTGGAGTGCTCCAGTCCTCTGGAGCTTTGCGCAGGCCGCTG
>JAIPJY010000112.1 GCA_021733925.1 Prosthecobacter sp.
TCGCGACCGCAGTCCAAATGGGGAGGCTGTGCGTCGCTATGCGACCGTAGGCCAAATGGGGAGGCTTGGGGGCTTCACCACTTGAGGTGGTGGTGGAAGCGCTGATCGAGGGGCAGGAGTGCCCATCGTACTTTCGGAGGTGGGCGGTTACTTGTCGAAGAAGGAGGATTCTTCGCGGTCGCCGACTTTGAGGTAGCGGTAGAAGACTTCCAATTGGAGGGTGCAGAGGCACTGGCGGTAGATTTCGTCGGCGGCGTCTCCGGCGGGCCAGTTGGGGCGGCCGCGCTTGAAGGAGCCGTCTGACTGCTGGGCGCCGAGGATCTGAGGGAGGAACTGCTGATTGTAGAATTTCCAGTCTTCGCCGCCCTGCTGGAAGAAGGCCTGGGTGTAGTAGTACCAGCAGTAGAGGTTGCAGTTTTTGTTCCAGTCGAGGGGCTCGGCGGTGAGGAATTCGGTGAGGAATTTGATGCCTTTTTTGATGGGGGTGGTCTTGCCTTTGGCCATGGTCTGAAGGCCGAGGATGCCGACGCCGGAGAGGGACCACTGATTGTAGCCACCGTCGCGATTGGTGGTGCCGAAGCCGCCGTCTTTGGTCTGCTTGTCTTCGAAGTATTTGGTCATCTTGGTGATGGCGGAATGGAGGCCGTCAATTTTCAAGCTGGTGTTTTTGGCGGCTTTGAGGGCCTGGAACTGCCAGCCGGCGACGGAGAGGTCTTCGCGGCTTTTGCCGGCGGCGTAGAAGCCGTTTTCGGTGTCGTAGACCCAGCTGCCGCTGTCCTGCTGATTGTCGATGATGATCTTGACGCCGGCTTCGAAGGCTTCACGCATGCCGGGGAGGGATTTGCTGCCGAGTCGGGCGAGGGTGTACATCTCGCCGAGGGCGTAGGTGGCGATGCCGTGCTCGTAGACGGGGGCGTTGCCTTTTTCCGACAGACTGAACATCTTGTGTGTGTTCTTTTTCTGGGCTTCGAGGAGGAACATGATGCCTTTGGTGACGTTTTCGCCGTAGAAGGGTGAGTCGGGTGTCTCGCAGCGGCCGAGGTAGCAGAGGAGGGCGAGGCCGGTGAAGGCGCACTTGTTGGTGCGGCCCCAGGAGCCGTCGGGGTTTTGCTTGCCTTTGAGCCATTCGAGCGAGGCGCTGACGGCGGCTTCGCATTCGGGTGAGCCGCCGTTTTGGCGGAGCTTTTCGAGTCGTTCCTGGGTGGAACAGCGGGCGCGCATGGAGGGTGGCAGGGTGACGAAGCCGCCTGCGGCGCCCATGCCCACGCCTTTGCCAAAGCCACCACCGGCTCCGGCCATGCCGAAACCGCCGGCGCCGCCGAGGGCTCCGCCGCCCATCATGGCGCTGACGTCTGGCATGTCCAGCGAGTCGGGGGGGGCCTCGGGGAGGGAGATGTTCGAGCTGATGTTGTTGGTGACGAGCTTCTTCATCGGCATCGTCTTGTTGATGGAGCTGCGCTTCTTCTGCTGCACCTTGTGCTGCAGATCGGCGCTGGCCTTGGCACCCTGCGCGGTGCCGCCACCGGGGAGGAAGTCGACCTGCTTGTCCATGACGCCGCTTTGGAAGACGATGAAGAGGGCGAGGACGCCGAGGCCGGCGTGGATCAGAATGCTGAGCAGGAGGGAGCTGGCGCCGGCTTTGCGCCACAGCTGGACGAACTTGTTGGGCGGTGGTCCCACCTCGATGTGGGTGAGCGCGGGGGGATGGTAGACTTCACCTTCGTGATGCTCGGCCACGGCAGCGGCGATGGCTTCGCCTTCGTCGGTCGGCGAGACTGCGACGGGCGCGCTGGGAGCGGGCATCATGGGGATGGCACTGGCCGATGAAGGCACGGCCATGGCGACGGGAACGGCTGCGCTGGCGGGCCTGGGGGCGGCGGTGGGAACGGTGGAAGGCGCAGGCGGCGGCATCATGGCCGGCATGGGCATCTGCGGCGCGTAGCCGGGGGGATAGCCGGGCATCTGCGGGGGGTAGCCCGGCGGCATCGGGTAGCCGGGGGGATACCCTGGCATCTGCGGTGGGTAGCCGTGAGGAGGTGGATAGCCCTGGGGGTAGCCAGGCATCTGCGGGGGGTAGCCCTGCGGCATTGGGTAGCCGGGGGGGTACCCTGGTGGCATCTGCTGGGGGTAGCCGTGTGTTGGCGGATAGCCCTGCGGCAACGCCTGAGTGGCGTCAGGGCTGGGGGGTGGCTGCGACGGATCCTGCGGGGTTCCAGGCTGAGACGGATTCATGAAGAACGACTGTTCAGGGTGTCATGACGGAGCTGCAGCCCTCTTTATTGGGGTGCAGATGATCAAAAACGGAGAAAGATCAGAATCCTTCGTCACCGCCAACGGTGAAGGTCACGTTGGCGATTTTGGCGACTGACAGGGCGTTGAGCACGTCGATGACGCGCTCATAAGTGGCCTGTTCCTCGGCCTGAATGGTCACGATGACCTTGGCACTGCGGTTGTCGGCCTCTTCTTTGAGACGCTTGAGTGTGCTGATGAAATCAGGGAGAGCTTTATCGGGGCGGCCGCTGTCGAACTCCTCCTCATTGAGGGTGACGGCACCGGTTTCCTCTACACCGACGATGATTTCGTCGGGCATTTCCTGGGGGGCACTGTCGCTGGGTGGTGCGAGGCCGGGAAGCTGGCTCTTGAGCTCGCGCTCGACCTTCACGGAGCCGACCATGACCATGAAGAAGAGCATGATGACGAACACCACGTCAATCATAGGTGCGATCTGGAAGCCGACAGCGAGCTCTTCAGTTGCAATTTCGTGATGCTTTTTTTTGCCTGGGACAGACATGAGGAGAAGGAATTACTCTTTGTTCAAGGCAGAGAAGGAAATGTCATCAATGCCCGCCTGGGCAACGACGCTCATGACCCGCTGGATTTCGATCGCAGGGAGACGTTTGTCTCCACGAATGACCACCCGGTATTTGGAGTTGGCATCGTGGCGGCTGCGCAGTTTTTCAACGAGCGGCTCCACAATATCATACGTGTTGTTTTCAAAGATGATGAACGCTTTGCCGTTGGTCCAGCGCACATTGAGCGCGGCCTCGTTCATCACGTTCTTTTCCTTCTTTTTGGCATCTTTGGCGACAGGGAGCTGAATCTCCTTGTCGATACTCAACACCTGCGCGGAGGTGATGCTCATAAAGAAAATGAGCAACACCAAGAGCACGTCAATCATCGGAGCTATTTGGAACTCCGGTTCGCCATCACCACCGCCGCCGCCGCCGCCCATAGTGTTAGAAGGTCAAGGGTTGAGAATTATGAGACATGAAACCAAGGAATCAGGCTGCAGAGACAGTCTGAACTTCACCAGCCACCCAGTTGGGAATGGCGGCGTAGAATTCTTCCTCACCGACGTGGGCGTCCTTGAGATGCGCGTAGGGCATCTTGCGGAAGAGGGCCATGACGATTTCCTGGAGGTCGCTCATGCTGACCTGAAGACGGTTGCGGAGGAAGTAGAAGAACATGAACGCAGGGACGGCGATGAAGAGACCGGAAGCCGTGGCGATGAGCACCTCACCGATAGCGCCCGAGAGCTTGGCGGGGTCCCCTGCACCGCTGGTTTTCAGAGTGGAGAAGGCGCGCATCATGCCCGTCACCGTTCCGGTGAGACCGATCATGGGGGTGCAAACCCCGATCACGGAAAGGTAGTTGATGCGAGTCTGGATGGAGGCGTTGACCTTGTTGAGTTCGCTGAACAAAGCGGATTCGGTCGCTTCATGTCCGTCACCCAGGAAACTCAGCCCCACGCGGGTGGTGTTGGTAAAGGCCGACGGAGTGCCTTTGCAAAACTGGTAAGCGCCGACGTAGTCTCCCGCACGGAACAGATCCTGAACCTGCGCCACCTGGGCGGGAGGAGCCGCTTTTTTGATGGAGGTGCGCATCCAAAGGTCAACCGTGAGCCAGACGAGAGCGATGGAGCAGACCGTGATGGGATACATGACCCAGCCGCCTTCGATGAAGCGGTCGATCATGGATTCGGAATGGGGGGCTTCAACAGCGCCCTCCGCAGGAACGGGCTCCTGGGCATAGAGATTGAAGGAGGTGAGGACACCCAATGCCAGCAGGACGCAGAGGAACGCGCGGGCAGGGCCGTTGGAGGTGTGGCGGGTCATGATGGTGGCGGTGTTGGTTTGCATGGGGAAATGGTTCAGGCTTTGGGTTTGGTCTCGGAGGATGGGGCGGGCTCGCCTTCCTTGGGTTTGGCTGCGTCCGATTTGCCATCGGCGGCTGCATCAACCTCTTCCTCGGCGACATTTTTCATTCCGGCAATCGCGGCTTTCTCCTTGATGGCGGATTCGGCGATCGGGGAGCCGGGATAGGAATCACTGATGCGGGCGAGGAAGGCGTTGGCGTCCTCATAGCGCTTCATTTTGATGAGTGTCTTGGCGGCATTCAACTCGGCCTCAGGCACACGCTGCATCTGGGTGCCGTAAAAGACCGGGATGCGCAGGTAGGCGAGGAGGGCTTTTTCCCACTCCTTTTTGCGGGTGTAAACATCGGCAATGAGGGCCCAAATGGAGGCGCCGATGGCAGAGTCGTCGGTTTCCTTCAGGATGCTCTGGGCTTCCACGATGATGCCTGCGTAGTCCGAGGTGGTCTGGCGCTCAATGTCGAGCTGGATGATGCGCAGGCGCATTTTCTGCGCGTCGGTGAGTTTGAGGGCGCGCAGGGCGGGCAGGGATTTCACCACGTCATCGAATTTGCCGCCCTGGTTCAAGGCTTCAATGTAGGCGAAGTAGATGTCGATGTACCAGTTGCCCTCAATGCCTTCAAAATGCTCAAAGAAATCACGACCCTTCTTCAGCACGGCGATGGCATCATCCGTCTTACCTTTGGCGAGCAGGTCGGCTGATTCGGTCAGTTCAGCCGGATAGGGCCACTCGAGGGAATCGATGTTCTTTTTGTCCAGAATGCTGGTGGCCTTGTTTTCACCGATCTGAACGGTGCGGACAATCTTGCCTTCCGGACTGATGGAAAACTCGGAGGAGAAGACGCGGTTGCCATCCTTGAGGACGATGGCCTGCCCAAAGGCGGAACCAGCGGCAACGACGGCGAAGATGAACAAAAAGCGGGCGAACGAGTGCATGGAAGTCGTGTGGTGGGTTCGCATCAAATTACATTGTGGGGAGGAGTTTTTCAGCCTCTTTCATTTCCGGCTGCCCCTCAAGATCCTTGCGGGCGATCATCTCCTGCAGTGTTTTCCTGGCTTCTTCGCTCTTTCCGAGAACCTTGAACGATTTGGCGCATTGCAGATAGGCCTTGGCCATTTCATCCTTCCATTTCTGGTGAGCGATGAAGACGCGCTGGAAGTAGGCGATGGCAGCCTCGTGCTTGCCTTGGAGAGCTTCGATCTCGCCGAGCATGCGCAGGGCATTGGCGGTGGCGTGGCCGCGCCATTCCTTGGTGTTGGCGATCTGCTCAAAGATCTTCTTGGCTTCGTCATACTTCTTGAGTTTGACGAGGGTTTTGGCCTCCCCCTGGGTGGCATCGAGCACGTGGGAACTGCCGGGGTAATTGTTCAAGGCATCGCGGAAGAGTTCCAGCGCCTTGTCATAATCGCCCTTTTCATAGGCGATCTCAGCGAGGCCGACAGGAGCGCCGTCTGAAAACTCGCTGTCTTTAAAGAGGTCACGGAGGCGGACGTAGCAGCCGGTGGCTTTCTCAAAGTCACCTTTTTTACGGGCGCTGTCACCCACGATGCTGAGGAGCATCGGGCTGAGGTCATCAGGCTTGGCGACTTCGACGATGATGGTGAGAAACTTTTCGGCCTTGTCAGGCATTTTCATGACCTTGGCGAGCCAGGCCTTGGCAAAGAGAATGCGCATCTGAGCGGTGCCGTTCATCGCGGCCTGCGGCGGGGAGAGCAGTTCTTCGAGCTGCTTTTCGACATCTTCAAAGGTGAGTTCCGGTGCAGGTGCAGGAGTGGGAGCCGCCTCGCCAGACTTCGTTCCATCCGCAGGTGGCGTTGGGGTGGAGGAGACCCGGCGGCGTTTAGGAGCGCTGATCGAGACCAACTGCTGAATCAAGCCTTCCACCTGCTGGTTGGCGACGATGGGAATGCGGGTTTTGATGTGTTCGGCGAGCAGTTTCTTGGCCTCCTCCACCTTGCCTTCTTTAATGTCAGCGCGGCTGATCCAAAGGATGGCTTTGAGGGCGAGGTCGTCGTTGTCCTTGTGGGTGTTGTAGTAGCGCTGCCACATCTCCGCCAGCTCCTTCCACTTGCTGCCACCGACGTAGAGATCGGTCACCTGATCCATGGTGTAGGTGAGCACGTCATCGGACTTTGCCTTGTCCACTCCTGCGGCGAACTGAATCGTCGCGTTCTCATAATCGGCGCGCTGATTGTAAATGTCCCCGAGGAGTGCATGCACCTGGCCGATGTTCTGATCATTCGGAGCATCTTTGATGATGCTGAGCAGTTCGGCTTCGGCGGTCTTTTTGTCCCCGGCCTGGAAATCAATGAAGGCCAGACGGTAGCGCGCATCGACCACATACTGCCCCTTGGGGTTATCCTTGATGTAGGTCTTGAGGGCCTTGGTGACGTTCTTGGAGTCGTTCTGGTAGAAGTAAGTCAGAGCGATGCGGTACTGGAGATCGTCCTTGTAAGTCGTGGTTGGGAAATCCTGGAGCAACTTCTCATACGTCATGCGGCTATCATCAAAGCTCTGCATTTCGAACTGGACGCTGCCAATGAGGAAGTTGAGGCGTTCTTTGTCAGCTTTGGGGAAGCTCAAGGCTTTTTTCCAGGAGGTGATCGCATCTTTGAGCTGCTTGTTTTGATAAGCGAGCATGCCGAACATCATCGAGACTTCGCCGACCATGTCGCTGTCTGGGAAGGATTCGATGAACTGTTCGCACAGTTCGCGGGACTCCTTGATGCGCTTCAAGGAGGCGTTGACCATGATCAGGCCGTACATGCACTTGTCCCGCTGAGCGAACTGCTTGAAGTCTTTGACGACGACCTCAAAGGCCAGAATGGCCTGCCAGAGGCGGGAGGGATCTCCAGCGCCAGCGTCGGTGGGAGAACCCATTTCATAGTAGCAGCGGCCGAGACGGTAGTAGAGAGAGGCATCGTAGTCGGTGCGCTTCTCGATCTCGGCCATGATTTCCTTGTTGGCCTTGAGCTTGGTTTCGATCTCGTCCTTGCGCACGCCCTTGGCGGTCTTGAGCTGGTTCTCCAGTTTGGCGACCTGCTCAGTCTGGATGCGTGAGATTTCAGCCTTTTTGCGCACGAGCTGGTAGGCGCCGAGAGCCTCCTTGTAGGCCTTTTTTTCCATCATCTCATCGCCGAGCTTGAGATAGATGTTGTTCATCTGAGCAATGCTGTCACCACCCGAGGCGAAGTTGCGCACCTTGTCCATCAGCGTGGTGGCTTCGTCGAGCTTGCCGCTGCTGACATAAATGTTGGCGGCGAGCATGGCGGCCTGGATGGATTCCGCGCTGCGGATGCCGTCTGCCAGGACATTGGTGAGGATTTTGAGGGCGTCGTCCTTCTTGTCCTGCTTGTTGAGGGTGTCGGCAATGATGAGGCCGGCCTCGGCTTTCTTTTCCGGTGAATTGCGCACCACGTCCGTCAGCACTTCAATCCCCTTGTCTTCCTGCTTGCTGGCGATGTAGGAGCGGCCCAGAGCCATGCGGACGTCAACGAGCGCGGAGCCTTGGGGGAATTCCTTCACGTAGGCTTCCAGGGACTCAATCGCCTTCGGGTAGTCGTTCAGGTTGTAGTGACAGGCACCCTCCGTGAACAGGATGCTCTCGAAGGGCTTGTTGTTCAGGTTTTTCTTCGCGATGGCGAGCTTGGCAAGCGCCTCCTGGTATTTGGCCTCGGCAAACAGAGCGCCGGCAGCATTGATCAGAGCTTCCGTTTCCTGCTGGATGTTCAAAGCTGCAGGGGCGGCAGGAGCCGCTGGAGCAGCAGGCGGTGGAGCCTGGGAAAACACAGGCGTGACAGCGGCCAGGGCCAGAGCGGCACAGAAAATGGGTCTCATGAGTTGCAGGGAGCGTTCCACATCAGCACAAAGTACTAAAAAACTACGGCGATGCACAAGCTTGAAAGTACGCACGTCATCGGAATTGATGGCGCATTTTGGCTGGGCATCTGGGGAAACTGACATTTTTCGAGAATGGGAATCGAGATTAGCAGGATGGTCATTTTTGTCACGGGAGAAAAATCAAAAGGATAAATTCTATCCGCCCAATGGGTTTAAGATGAACGTTTTCAAAATGCCCGCCCTTCCAGCCAGCAGGCCAGCCCACAGCTTTTAAACGGTGTCGATCAACACGACTCGACATCCTCTGTTCGCCATTCGATCATGCTGCCACATGACCAACCCTGTTCTCGAAGTTACCGATCTCACTTTCCGCCGTGGCCGTCCCATCCTCAAAGGCATCTCCTGGCGAGTCGAACCCGGCCAGCACTGGTGCATTCTCGGTCCCAATGGCTGCGGCAAGACCTCCCTCATCAACCTCATCACGGGGTATGACAGCGCGACCGGCGGCAGCCTGCAGATCGGTGAAAGTGTGTTTGGCGAGGATGACTGGCGGGAAGTGCGCCGCCGAGTGGGGCTGGTGACGAACACGCTCACCACGTACTTAGAGAGTGGTGAACCGGTGCTCGATGTCATTGCCAGCGGGCGCGAGGCGAAGCTGAACCTGATCGACGTGCCGCCGCCGGCTGTGATGCGTGAGGCGGCACGGCTGCTGAAGCAGGTCGGCTGCGAGTACCTGAGCGAGGCGGTGTGGGGTCCGCTGTCGCAGGGGGAGAAGCAAAAAGTCCTGATCTGCCGTGCGCTGATGGCGAAGTTTGAGGTGCTGATTCTCGATGAACCCTGCGCGGGTCTGGACCCCGTGGCGCGTGAGCATTACCTGGCGTGGATGCAGACGCTGGCGGTGCAGCCCGACTCCCCTTCCCTGGTCCTGGTGACGCACCATGTGGAAGAAATCCTGCCCAGCATCACCCACTGTCTGCTGCTGAGGGACGGTCAGGTGCATGCATCTGGGACGAAGGCGGAAGTGCTGAACAGCCGCAATCTCAGCGAGATTTATGGTTCTCGCTTGAAGCTTGGCCGTCGGGGAGAGCGTTATTGGCTGCGTCTCGCCTGACCCAGCCATGAAAAAAAGCATCGCCCTCCTCCTGCTGCCGGTTTTCGCCTATTGTACGGAGGAGGTTTTGTTTGATCTCGTCCCTGAGGGGGGCGTGCAGCCCCAAATCGCCACCACCCGTGATGGCACGCTGCACCTGGTCTATTTAAAAGGCGATCCTCGAGGCGGCGATGTCCGCTATGTCACGAAAAAAGCCGATGCTGCTGCCTGGAGCAAGCCGCGCACTGTTAATAGTACGCCTGCCACGGCCGTTGCTGCCGGCACCATTCGCGGGGCACAAATCGCGGTGGGAAGGGATGACTCGCTGCACATCGTGTGGAACGGACCTGGTGGCAAAGACCAGCCTGCGCCGCTGCTTTACACGCGGTCGGTGAATCGCGGTGCCACGTTTGAGAAGCAGCGGGATCTGCGGGCGGGGACGCAGGCGCTGGATGGCGGGGCCTCCGTGGCGGCGAGTGCCAAGGGGGAGGTCTACGTGGTCTGGCATGGAGCGCCTGCGGGTGCTGGGCCGGGTGAGATCAACCGGCGGGTGTTTGTGCTCAAATCGACTGACAATGGCGGGACTTTCTCGAAGCCCACGATTGCCAATGCGGAGGATCCGGGCGTGTGCGCGTGCTGCTCGCTGAAAACTTTTGTGAGCCCGAGTGGTGAACTGCTGACGCTGTACCGTGCGGCACGCAGCATGGCGCAGAGGGACATCACGCTGATGAGTTCCAAGGATGGCGGGGCGAGCTTTCAGCATCGGAATGTCGGGCCCTGGGCGATCAATGCGTGCCCGATGAGCAGCGCCAGTGTGGTGGCTGCGGGATCGAAAACGCGTGCGGCGTGGGAGGCGGAGGGGAAGGTCTATACTTCGCTGCTGGATGAGACGTCAGCGGCGCTGGCGGTTTCTGAGGACAAGGCGCGGCACCCAGCGCTGGCGGTGAATGCGCGGGGTGAAACTCTGGTGACGTGGAGTGTGGGAACTGGGTGGCAGAAGGGCGGGCAGCTTGGCTGGGTGGTGCTGGATTCTGCTGGCAAGCCGACGGCGGAGCGCGGGATGAAAGGCGGAGTGCCGGTGTGGGGATTCAGTGCGGCATATGCGGAAGGCGACCATTTTGTGGTTATGTATTGAAGGCCATGAGTGCGAGCTTTGCGATCTCCCGCGGCATTGGCATTTGGAAATTTGCTTCTGCAATGTGTGGCGGCGCGATAGGATCGAGGACGAGCAGGAGTACGAGGACGAGCAGGATTTTGCTTCGCTGACGCGTCTTGACTGCTTGGCTCCTGCTGACCTTTTGATTTTTAGACCTCACACAACATGACTCGCTCAGGAATCCTCGCCGGTGGCAACTTCATCGTTGATCACGTGAAGATGATCGACGCGTGGCCGGAGCAGGACATGCTGGCTTTCATCCAGAGTGAAATGTCTTCCAACGGTGGTGGGCCTTACAATGTACTTAAGGACCTTGCGGCAATGCGTTGCGGCTACCCGCTCTCTGCGGTCGGTCTTGTCGGGACTGACTTGAATGGCGACTGGATTCTGCGCGACTGCGAGGCGGCGGGGATCGACATCTCGCAGCTGCATCAAACGGAGCGCGCGCCGACGAGCTAAACGGATGCGATGACTGTGATCGGCAGCGGGAGGCGCACGTTTTTTCATCAACTCGGGGCGAACGCGCTGCTGGGTGAGGAGCACTTTGATTTCAGCCGCACCCAGGCGAAGATATTCCACCTCGGATATCTGATGCTGCTGAGTGAGATGGACCGCCTGCTGGAGGATGGGCGCACCATCGCCAGCCGTGTACTGGAAGCTGCGCAAAGGGCGGGGCTGCTGACGAGTGTGGATCTGGTCAGCTCGACGTATCCAGAGTTTCGTCAGATCACCGCCGCCGCCCTGCCCTAAACGGATTATCTGATACTTAATGAGATCGAAGCTGGCAGCGCCACGGGGCTTGATCTGCGTGCGGTGCCGATGGATCTCGGACTCGTGCAAGCCGCTGCGCAAGCGCTGCTTGATGCAGGCGTCAGACGCGAAGTGGTCATTCACTTTGAGGCTGGGGCCATGGTCTTGGAAAAAGAGGGCCCCGTGCATTATCAGAGGTCGCTGAATCTGCCGCAGGGCTTCATTGCCGGAGCCACGGGCGCCGGGGATGCCTTTGCGGCGGGCTACCTGCACGGCACGCATGAAGGATGGCCGGTGGCGGAACGCCTGAAACTGGGGGTGTGCGCTGCGGCGATGTGCCTCACCCATTCCACGCCGTCGCAGGGACTGGGGCGGGTGGATGAGTGCTGGGAGCTCGGCGAACGGCTGGGGTTTCGTGAGTGAGGTCAGGGGCATGACCGAAGGGATGGCATGAATGGCGCGACGT
This sequence comes from Prosthecobacter sp., assembly GCA_021733925.1. Lineage (GTDB taxonomy): Bacteria > Verrucomicrobiota > Verrucomicrobiia > Verrucomicrobiales > Verrucomicrobiaceae > Prosthecobacter. Next base: position 11,457 of record JAIPJY010000112.1, read on the forward strand.
TGAGAGTGTTGGTCGTGGGTTTGGGTGCTGGCGGCGGGATGACCGCGCGGCGGGATGACCGCGCGGCGGGGCTCTTTGCAGACGCCCATTCTTCGAGCTACGAAGCACCTGAACTCAAGGCGGCTTGATTGTGGAACGGAGGGTAACCAGGGGGAGTTTATTTGGCAGCCGTTTGCACGAACTAATACCACACTGGATTGAAAACGGGTCTGTCTTTCAGCCGACTGACGAGATTTGTGCGATCGAGTGATCCCGCATGAACTGGGTGGAGGCATCGAGAGCAGACAAGGGGGCTTGCGGGAGCACTGCCTGCGTGCGGCGGAATGGCGGGCAGGCGCTGCTGGCGGACGCAGCGTGCGAAGGGCGCGCTGGGTTTGCTGCCCGGAGGGTGTCGGCCAGTACCAGGGAAGCCACGCCGAGGCTCGGCATCCCTTCGCTATGATACGGAAGGCTGTTGGCCTTCAAGACAGGCGAGCGGCTCCGCAGGTGAAATGATCCCAGTTAGAGCAGCTGATTCGATCCGGGGACAGACCTGTTTTC
>JAIPJY010000113.1 GCA_021733925.1 Prosthecobacter sp.
ACACGCCCGCCCCGCCCTCAGCGCCCCCAGCGCCTCACGCACCACCTGCGAAGGCGGAATCCGCAGCAAACCCTGCCCATCGCGATTCGTGTCGCCCCCATCCGTCCGTTTCGCCGTCTTGCTGAAGTTCGTCGGCGTCGGCCCCGGGCACACACAGCTCACCGTGATGCCCCTCGGCGCCAGCTCAATCGCCAGCGCCTCCGAAAAACTCGTCACATACGCCTTGGACGCCGCATACACCGCCAGCTCCGGCATCGGCAGCATGCTCGCCAGCGAACTCACATTCAAAATCCCCCCCGGCGTTTGCAGCAGCGGCAGCACCTCATGCGTCAACATCGTCAGCGCCGTAATATTAAGCTCAATCTGCATCCTCGTCTTTTCCGCCGATGAACTCGCAAAGCTCCCATAATCACCCAACCCCGCATTATTGATAAGCAGGTTCGGTTTCACCCCATGGGCCGCGAGAAAGGCCATCAAATCATTCCGCCCCGCCTCCGTTGCCAAATCCGACACACATAAGAGCACCTTTGTCCGCGTCCCCGACAGCTCCATTTTCACCCCCTCCAGCGCCTCCGCCCTCCGCGCCACCAGCACCAGCACCTCCGCACCCGGGGCCAGTTGCCTCGCAAACTCGGCCCCCAGGCCGGAAGACGCCCCAGTGATTACTGCACGGCATTGTTCGAGAGGAAATCCATTGGGCATAGCTCAAGGAATACCCAGTTCCCACGCCATCATCAACCCGCTTTCCTCTCAAAACCAAAGGATTGAACCCTTCATCCAAACGAGCCGATAGTAGCCGAATGGATGGCGGTTTAATTCTGAAACGGACGAATAAGCGGCCTTGCCGACCTGAAGGGAGGTTAAAAATCAGGCAAAGGTATGCTTATATTATTTTACAGTAATTATAAATAATGTTAATTACGCCTGTAAATCATGACGTTAATGGTTGTCCATATACCTGAAAGGGAAAGCCTTGCGAGGCAAAACACGCAAGGAGGGACGTCATGTACTCCATAGTCGGCCACAAAAATGTGGAGTTGCCAGGAGTCGAAGAGGAGCGCACAGCACGACTTTACCGCATCTCGCAACGGCGCAATCACATCCTGACAGATCGCCTCTTTGCCAAGTTGATGGTCATGCAGTGGCTGGGTGGGATCGTTATCGCCATGTGGATTTCACCCATGGCTTGGAATGGTTCAGCCATCCAGCCTCTGTGGCATGTCTGGGCGGCCATTTGTCTGGGCGGGGCGATCAGCGCTGCTCCGGTGCTGCTGGCCTGGCGGCGGCCCGGGCGCGTAGTGACCCGCCATGTCATTGCGGTGGCGCAGATTCTGACGTCCGCGCTCCTGATTCATCTCACCGGAGGCCGTTTTGAAACCCACTTTCATATCTTTGGTTCACTGACCTTTCTGGCGTTTTATCGGGACTGGCGTGTGCTCGTGACGGCCACTCTAGTAGTGGTCGTGGATCATTTGGTGCGCGGCATGCTATGGCCTCAGTCTATTTTTGGCGTGGTGGATGCCGGTCAATGGCGGTGGATGGAGTACGTTGGCTGGGTGCTGATTGAAGATGTCTTCCTGATGATTTCGATTCAACAGAATCTGACCGAGACACTGGAGGTGGCCAAACGTCGGAGCCGACTTGAGAGCATCAACGCGCAGATCGAAAGCCAGGTGATCGAACGCACGGCGGAACTGACTGAAGCGCACAAGCAGCTGGTCAGGACATCTCGGCAGGCTGGCATGGCAGAGGTGGCTACGAATGTCCTGCACAATGTGGGCAACGTCCTCAACAGCGTGAATGTGTCCGCAGAGACTGTGGCTGGGAAAATAAGGCACTTTAGGATCGCCAGTTTGAAAAACGTTGCCCAGCTGCTGCGGGAGCACGAGCATCATCTCCCGGATTTTCTCACTCAGGACTCTCGTGGCAGGGAGCTGCCTGGCTATCTGGTGCAGCTGGCGGACAATCTTGCAGAACCTCAGAAAGTGATCTTGGAGGAGGTGAAGCGTCTGCAAAACAACATCGAGCACATCAAGCAGATCGTCTCCATGCAACAAAACCACGCACGCGTGGCTGGTGTTCTCGAAACACTTGACGTTGTAGAAATCATTGAGGACGCCATCAGCATCAGCAGCGCAAGCCTTATGCGCCATGAAGTGTCCGTGGTGCGTGAGTTTGAGGCGGTGTCGCCTGTTGTGCTGGACCGGCACAAAATGATGCCGATTTTGGTGAATCTGCTGAGCAATGCCACGCAGGCGCTCACTCAACTGGGACATGATAAACAGTTGAAGATTCGGGTCTCGGTGGTCGGCGGAGACACCGTTCAGATCAAGGTCATTGACAATGGCGCTGGCATTGCGCCGGAAAATCTGACCCGGATTTTTCAACACGGTTTCACCACCAAGAAAGACGGCCACGGCTTTGGCCTTCACAGCGGCGCTCTGGCTGCGCGTGAAATGGGCGGAAAGCTCACAGCCGAGAGCGACGGCATCGGCTGCGGGGCTGTCTTTACACTGGAACTTCCTTTGTCGAACCTAACGAAACAACAAGATGAATAATACGACCGATAATCTCAACCGCCGCATTCTTGTCATTGATGACAACCAGGCCATCCATGACGATTTTCGGAAGATTCTGGGCGAGACTGATTCAGAAGATGCGGCGCTGCAGGCGGCTGAGGCCAGGCTTTTTGGGGCTCCTGCGGCCATGCTCTTCGAGATCGACACGGCTTCCCAAGGAGAGGAAGGCCTGAAAATGGTGGAGAAGGCGCTGGCTGAGGGGCGGCCTTATGCGATGGCTTTTGTCGATGTGCGCATGCCTCCAGGCTGGGACGGCATCGAAACGACGCAGCGGATCTGGCAGGTCTGCCCGGACCTGCAGGTGGTGATCTGCACGGCATTTTCGGACTGCTCATGGAATGAAATGCAGGACCAGATCAATCCACAGGACCGGTTGCTGGTGCTGAAGAAGCCTTTTGATACGATCGAAATCCTGCAGATGGCCAATGCGCTGACGCAAAAGTGGCTGCGGCTGCAGGAATCAAAAGTCGAGTTCGGAGACCTGCACCAGATGGTAAGTGCACGCACCCGGGAACTGGAGGAGTCACAGGCTGCGGCGGTCAGCATGATGGCGGATGCTGTGCGTCATCGTGAAAAGGCTGAACAAGCCTACGAGGAACTGAAGCACGAGATGACTGAGCGGCGCATGCTTGAGGAAAAATTTCGCGAGCAGGCATCCCTCCTCGACAAAGCTCAGGATGCCATTCTTGCGAATGATTTGGAACATTGCATCACCTACTGGAACAAGGGAGCAGAACGGTTGTATGGCTGGAGCGCCCAGGAGACGGCTGGGCGGTCTGTCGCGCAGTTGCTGTACAAGGATCCCGAGGCGTTTCATCGGGCCAGTGAACAGGTCATTCAGACGGGCGAATGGGTGGGAGAGCTGCATCAACTCACCAGGGATGGCCGCAGTCTGGTGATCGTCGGTCACTGGACTCTTGTGCGCGATGCGGCGGGACAGCCCAAATCGGTACTCGCCATCAATACCGATATTACTGGACGCAAAAAAACGGATGAAGCCTTGAAGATGCAAGGACGGGTGCTGGAAAGCATGGCAGAGGGCGTCACTGTTTGCGATGAAGACGGGATCATTGTTTTTAGCAATGACTCCTGCAATACCATGTTCGGATACGAAGGGGGCGAACTCATCGGCCAGCACTACTCAGTCATCCGGAACCTGCCTCAGGAAGAGGGCAGGCAGGCCATGGATGAACTCTTCAGCGTTCTGCGCGAGAAGGGGGCCTGGATGGGAGAAATGAGTTCTCGGAAAAAATGTGGCGCCGCGTTCATCACTCGGTCACGCATCAGCGTGCTGGAAAGGGATGGCGTGAGATCCTTTGTCGCCGTGGTGGAAGACATCACGGAGAAGAAAAACATGGAGGCGCAGTTCCTGCGTTCCCAGCGCATGGAAAGTGTCGGACGGCTGTCCAGCGGCATCGCCCATGACATGAACAACATCCTGACGCCCATTTTCATCTCCTCCTTCATGCTGCGCCGCAAGCTGCCGCCGGAGGACTTTGAACAAATGCTCGGCAACATCGAGACCAACGCTCAGCGCGGCGCTGATCTCATCAAGCAACTGCTAACGGTTAACTGTGACATGAGCGGCCAGCGCCATGTCGTGCAAGCCAGCCAGCTTGCTTCGGACATGATGAAAATCATGTCAGGTACCTTCCCCAAAAACATCAGCCTCTCGGCCAGCACGCCCGATGACGTCTGGCCTGTCATTGGCGATCCGACCCAGCTTCATCAGGTGCTCCTCAATCTGTGCGTCAACGCCCGAGATGCCATGCCTTCTGGAGGTGTGCTTTCGCTCACCACGGAAAACACCCGGCTGGATGAAAACTTTGCGGCCATGAACGTGGATGCCATGCCCGGCCCTTATGTGGTGATACGCGTTTCCGACACCGGAGAAGGCATCCCGGCCGATGTCATTGACAAGATCTTTGATCCCTTTTTCACCACCAAAGAAACTGGCAAGGGTACAGGACTGGGACTTTCCACCGTGATGGGCATCGTCAAAAGCCATCAAGGTTTCGTGAATCTGCGCAGCCGTGTCTCGGTGGGCAGCGTCTTTGAGATCTACCTTCCTGCCGCCCCTGATGCGGTGGCGGCCAGCAGTGCCGCACCCGCCATGGAAGCACCCCGAGGCCAGGGTGAATTGATCCTCGTGGTGGATGATGAGGAGGTCATCCGGGAGGTCGTGCAAAAGACGCTTCTCGCGCATGGGTACCGCGTACTCACTGCCGGTGACGGCACGGAAGCGATCGCCCAGTTCTCCCAACACCGGGGTGAGGTCAAAGCCGTGCTCACGGACATCATGATGCCCTTCATGGATGGCGTCACCCTGTCGCGCACTTTGAAAAAGATGGACCCATCCATTCAAATCATCGCGACCAGCGGCATGGGCAGCGCGAAAGGCCGGCAGGACAAGGCCGCCGCGCTGGCCTCCCTCCAGATCAACACGTTTCTCAACAAGCCTTACTCGGCCAACGAAATCCTCACCGCCATCGGCGAGTTGCTTGCGTCGGACCGGTCATCTGACATGTCATCGGAACTTGGGTTGGTGGCCTGAGTTTGGAAGTAGAGAGTCTGAAGATTGACCACGGAAGACACAGAATACACGGAAACCAGAGTCTGGCTCTTCTTCCGTGTATTCAGTGGTTTTTCTCATCTGATATTCTCTGCGGTCATCAAATTTGACGGCATGCAAATCCGTGTTTTCCAGCCTTGCTATTGAGGCTAAGAGTGCGCCGCATGACCCTCAACCAGCTTTCCCTGCAGACGCCTTTCACCACCAAGGATGGCAGCACCATCCGCAGCATTTTAGACCGCACCAACGCGCCGGTGCAGAACCAAAGCCTCGCCGAAGCCACGGTCCCCGTGGGCCAGCCGACCGACCGCCACTACCACAAGCTCAGCGAAGAATTCTACTTCATCCTCGAAGGGCAGGGGACCATGGAGATCGACGGTGCAGCCCGTGATGTCGGTCCCGGCGATGCCATCCTGATTCCGCCGAACGCCTGGCATCAGATCACGGCGACTCAGACCCTGCGCTTTCTCTGCTGCTGCGCGCCGCCGTATGCGCACGAGGATATATATTTTTAGGATATTGGCGAATTGTGACGGGGCAGGTCAATGAGATCCGCGAGGCAGAGCGGGGTAAGAGAGTGAGTCATGATGTTTAAAGAACGGTCATGAAGGTCATATCATCACACTGCGCTTTCATGAGTGGGGCGCTTTTGATGGGGCGCACGGTGAGCTGATGGTCGCCTGCTGGGATGGGTGTGCTGCACTGGCCGTCTTTGATGTCGAGCGGTTTGCCATCAAGCCAGGCGGCTTCGATGCCGGTGAAGATCAGCGGCTTGGTCGTGGGTTTGGAGGCAGTGAAGCTGGCGATGGCGTAGGGTTTGTCGGGACGGTCTTCGGCGCGGAGGTCGCCACTGATGAGGGTCATGGCATAGGCGGCAGGGTCCTGCGCTGATGGTGCACCGGGAACCAGGCTGGTGAACTTCCACATGCGGGCAACGTTGAGTTTGCTGGCGTCAAACGGACCTGGGCGACCGATCTGGCTGAGGAAGGCAAAGAGGTTGCGCTTTTCGTTGGGTTTGAGCGCGTCGATCAGGCCCTGTGGCATGAGGCTGCCGATGTTTTCCTTTTTGATGAGGTTGGCTTTGGCCAGCGGCAGCTCGGCGCCGGGGCCGATCTTGATGATGAAATCGGTAGCCGTCTCGCGTGAGGGGATGCCGCTCATGACGGTGCCGTCTTTCATGGTGAAGGCGAAGCCGTGGTAGCCTTCCTTCACTTTCGCCGCTGGATTGAGCGTGCTTTCGATGAGGTAATCGAGCGGCGCGCTGGCACCGATGCTGGAGAAATCAGGGCCGTAGTTGCCGCCGACTCCGCCGATGGCATGGCAGGCGACGCAACCAATGCGACGATAGACGAGCTCGCCATCAGCGCTGTTGCCGCCTTCAGGCACGGACTTCACGAGCGCGGCGATTTCATCCGGGTAGTTTCGCGGTGCAGCCTGCGTACCGACGAGGGGCTGCAGGGCTGCGACGAGCGCATTGCCACCGCGGCCCATGCCTTTGGCGATCTGCAAAGCATCCGCATACGCGGCGGGTGGCAGGTCTTTTGGGACGGCACTGGCGAACTGATTGGCAAAAGGTGCGTGTTGCAAAAGCTGACGCCAGAGGTTCTGCGCAACATTTTGATCCGTGGTTTGCTTCAAGATCGATGGCAAGGCCGCAAAGGCATCGGCGCGACCGTGCATGGCCAGTGGGATCAGCGCCTCGCGACGCACGTCGGCAGGTTGATCTTCAGCGACGAGCTTCTTGAGAGCCTTCACGGTTTCACCGCCACCGATGAGTCGCAGCGCTGTCAGGGCTTCACCGCGCAAGGCCTTGTCTTTTTCAGAGGCGGCGAACTCAGCCAGTGTGGCGATGAGTTTTCCCTGCTGCCACTCACCCGCGAGCCGGATGGCAGCGAATTGCATGTCACGCACGGTCGATTGCAAAAGCGGAGCGATGGCGCTGAGGTCGCCCTGCGGACGGAGGCGACGTTGCTTCGCAGCCTCGGCAAGGGCGCGAGCTGCGCGAAGACGAGCGGCAGGCTGGAGCTTGGCTTCTTCAATGAAGGCTGTGAAAAGGGTATTCACTTCTGCTTGCCCACCGGATTTGCCGATGAGTTCGATCCATGGACCGCTGCCTGCGGCGTCGATGTCGCGTCCGGCAAAGAGGCGCTGCATGTAAGGCGCAGCGATGACGGGATCGGCGATGGCGGCGAGCGCGGTGAGTTGCTTGTCACGCCCTTCGATCTTCTCAGGATGATCGGCAAGCTCGGCAAGCCAAGGGCGCGCTAGTTCATTCACCGTCGTCCAGGCGGCGAAGTCGAGGAAGCTGTCGCTGGCATCGGTGGGCATGTTTTTTAGCACGAGATCCGCACTCACAAAGGTGCTGATGCGACCCAGCGCACGGAAGCCCTCCAGGCGTGTGCGTGGGTTCTTCCCGGCCTCCACCCAGGGAGCGATGGCGCTGATGTCGGTGATGCCACGATTGCCGTAAGCTTTGCCGATCTCACGCAGGGCGACCTGCACGCTGGTGTCGTCTTGACCCGACTTCAGCATGGCGAGGAGATGTGAGACATCGTCCGTGCGACCACTGAGCAACCACGCGGCGTGACGGCGAGTGACCTCATCTTTGACCCAAACGGCGAGGGCTTTCTGCAAGTCGGCGAGTGGAGCCTTGGCAAGCTCGCGGCGAGCCTGCTCGAACTCCCAGCGACTCGGCGAGAGCAGCTTGGCCAGCAAGGCCTCCACCGGCAGGCCGGTGACAGGCTCCCAGGCGATCGGTTTGCTGCCTTTCGGTGCGATGCGCCAGATGCGGCCATGCTGTTTGTCGCGACGTGGATCGCGGAAATCGACTTCACCGTGATTGATGATCGGATTGGTCCAATCTGCGACATACAAGCCGCCATCGGGCCCCATGGCGAGGGCGATAGGGCGGAAGGCCGCATCACTGGTGCGGGCAACATCGGCCTGCGTTTGCGTGATGTAGCCTGACTTTGGCGCAGCCTTATCCGCCGTGAAGTCGGTGAAGTTAAACCGCACGATGCGATGAGCGCGGAAGTCATTGGTGATGGCGCTACCCTGCCATTCCGGGCCAAAGAGCGGGCTATTCACGAGCTCGAGACCGCAGAACTTTGGATACGATCCTGGGCTCACGCTTTGGATGTAACGGCGGGCACCTTCGCTCGGTGGCAGCACGGCACCGGGGAAGCTCCAGCTGATGCCATTGCCATCTGCACCGGATGTGAGGAACGTTTGGCCATTGAGATCTTCCTGTTGGCCCCAGCAGTTCACGAGGCCCTTGGAATGGACTTCGAGCCGCTCGGTGTTCGGATCATAAGCGAAGGCCACGCCGCTGTTGGCTCGCACCAGGCCCCATGGCGTCTCGATGTGCGAGTGGATGTAAATCGTCTGCTGAAAATAGAGCCGTCCATCAATGCCCCAATGCAGGCCGTGGATGATGTGATGGGTGTCCTCTGTGCCGAAGCCGCTGAGCACGATGCGGCGCTCGCTAAGCAAGCCATCCGCACCGGGTTGGCTGAGATGCACGAGTTCCGTGCTGGCTCCGACAAAGCAGCCACCGTTGTTGTCCGGTGCGACACCCGCAGGGATGAGCAACTTGTCCGCGACGATGCGTGAGACATCTGCCACGCCATCGCGGTTCGTGTCTTCCATCACGATGATGCGGTCATTGCCGGTTGATGGACCAAATTTGGCACTGTTGCCTTCCATCTGCGCACCAAGGTCATCAGGGTTCACCTGCGGGTAAGTGTTCGATGTCGCGACCCACAAACGGCCCGCTGTATCCCAGTTCATGCCGACTGGCTTTTCCAGCAACGGATTTTCCGCGAAGAGCGTCATCGCGAGGCCATCGTCGAGCGTGAACTCAGGCTTTGGCAAAGAAGCCAGCACGGGCAGCTTCGTCTCGCTCGGCAGCTCGGGCGGCAGTGTGCTCGGCTTACCCGCAGCGATACCGATCACGTTCGCCTCGGCTTTTTCGATGAGAGGATCAAACTTCGGAATCTCCACCGCATTGCGCCCCTGCTCTTGTTTGCGGAAGCCGAAGATGTAGGTGTAATTAGCCGGACGACTGCGATGGAAGAACAACGAGTTCTTGCGCAGGATTGCCTCGCGCAAGGAGCGCTGTTCGGCGGTCTCAGCATCCCACTTGGCAGCATCCGTTTTCCAACCGAGCTGGGCTGCAAAACTTTCACTCAGTGCCTGGAGGCCACGCGGATTCAAATGAATGCCGTTGTCCGTGCCCTGCGCCAGATCAATGCCAGCCGCCTTCTGCCATTCACCCCGCACAAAGGGCGACTGCTTCTCCGCTGCGAGCTGCTCCATCACCTTTTCATACTCCATGAGCAGAGCATTGTGCTCCGCCGGATCAGGCAAGCCGGGCCGTGTCGCACGCAGGTCCTCATGCTTGATCGGCCCCACGAAAACGAAGCGCACTTTGCCATCGGGACTCGCCGCCGTGATCAGATCCATCAGCGCTAGCAACTCCGTGCGGAACTTCGTCGGACTGTGATCCAATCCATAGCGCACAGGATCGGGATTCAGCACGGGATCATTCTTTCGATAGGTCAGATCATCCAGACTCGCCGCCATGCCATAGCCCAGAATCGCCACCGTCGGCTTCACCACGGCGAGCTGTTCCTTCAGCGCATCCACACCCTTTTCCACCGGATCAAAACTCGCCCGTGAAGCTCCCAGCGGACTGTCACCGCTATAACCCAGATTGCGCACGGCAAAACTTTTGCCCGCAAACTCCCGCCGCATCTTTGATTCGATGTAGCCATAGTTGTTCTCGCGCTCAACGAGCACGTCGCCAATGAGCAACACCCGGTCGCCATCGTTGATTTCGAGTTTGCGTTCAGCAGCGCCTGCAATGGAAGCGAGGACGAGTAGAGAGAAGAAGTGTCGGAGCATTGGGGTTGGGGGTAATAACAGAAAGATAAACGTATGCGGATTCGAGATCACTCGGCAGCAGTTGTGTCGCATTCAGCAATCGAGTATGTCAGCGGAGTGAGGAGCAGGGCGGTGAGGATTTTGAGTGTGAGCTTCATTGAATAGGGTTCCTTATCTCCACAGCGGTTCCATTTGTTCAGCGTTCCACTTATCCCAGAGCGCTGATAGTTGCTGCACGCGGGCGGGTTCCTGAGTGGCGAGATTCCGGGTCTCGCTGATGTCATGCGTGAGGTCGTAGAGTTGCCACTCCTTGCCGTCGCGAATGAGTTTCCAGTCGCCGAGACGCAGGGCGTTCTTTTTGCCAACGCGCCAGAAAAGCGGACGCTCGGGCAGTTGTGTGGCCTTGCCCGTGAGCAAGGGCATGAGGTTGATGCCGTCCAAGGTGGCTTCGGCTTTGGTTGAAGGCTCTGGAGCTAAAGAACCAGCCACTTTCAACGCGGTCGCGGTGGCGTCGAGGGACGCCACAGGTGCATCTACCACCTGACCTGCGTTGATGTGATTCTTCCACGCCGCAATGAAGGGCACGCGAATGCCGCCATCCCAGAGTTCGCCTTTGCCACCGCGCAAGGGGGCATTGCTGGAGGTGAGTTCTTGGGTGGGGCCGCCGTTGTCGCTGAAGAAAACAACGAGCGTGTTCTCTTCGATGGCGCTGTCACGGAGTTGCGCGAGCACCTTGCCCACGCTGTCATCGAGATGCGCGAGCATGGCGGCGAAGATGCGGCGCTGGATGTCTTCGATGTGCGCGAACTTCTTCAGGTCATCGTCCGTGGCCTGCATGGGGCTGTGGACGGCGTTGTAGGCGAGGTAGAGGAAGAACGGCTGCGCGCGATGCCGGCCGATGAAATCGCAGGCTTCACGCGTGAAGGCGTCCGTGAGGTTCGCCTGTTCTTCCACAGGCTGACTGCTGCGCAACAGCGGATTGTCGGTGTCGTATTCGGGTTCGTTCGAGCCGAGATGGGTGCTCCACACGATGCGGCCATCGGGTGACGTCCACCGGCCCTGACCGCCATCCGGCAGGGTCTTGCGGCGCAGCCAGGTCGTCACGCCCTGCCACGGTTGCGGCACATAAAAATGCCCCTCGTGCAGAAAACCGAAGAACTCATCAAAGCCACGCCGCTGTGGATGAAACGGAGCGGTGCCTCCGAGGTGCCACTTGCCCACCAATCCCGTCGCATAGCCCGAGTCACGCAAACGATCCGCCATGGTCTTCTCCACGACGGGCAAGCCAATGCCGGGCGCAGCGTTCTTCGCGCCGATGGGATTGAACTCAAAACCGAACCGCGTCTGGTAGCGACCGGTCATCAGGGCCGCACGCGAGGCCGCACAAAACGGCGCGGTGACATAGCCGCTCGTGAATCGCGCCCCACTCGCCGCGAGTGCATCGATCTGCGGTGTCGGGATGTCTTTCCCACCGTAGCAGCCGAGTTCGCCGTAACCGAGGTCGTCAACGGCGATGAAGATGACGTTGGGACGTTGCTCGGCCGACGCGGAAACTCCTGCGAGTGTCACGGCAGCGATGACTGCTGTGAGTAAGTGGCGTATGGGTCTCATCGGTTCGTTCTTGGTTAGATTACCATGAGCGCGGCATCACTGGCCCGAAGCAGGAATGCGGCCCACGGGGCGGCGGTTCTTGCCCTTCTGCTTGGTGGCGGAGTCGCCAATGTCCTCGCGCATTCTCTCCGCTAGAGCAGACAGACGTTGCGCGACTTCAGGGTGTTTTCCAATCACGTCCGTCGTCTCGCCCACGTCCGCCGCGAGATCGTAGAGCGCCTCGGGTAGAAGTGCCTCCTTCGCGGCTCCCTGCTTCCGCTCATACGGGGTGTCGTCCATTGCCGTGCGCGGGAAGACGAGCTTCCAGTTCGCGCTGCGGACCGCCTCTAGTT
>JAIPJY010000041.1 GCA_021733925.1 Prosthecobacter sp.
TCGAGGGTTCGATCCCCTCCCTGCGTACCATTTCTCTTCAATGAATGGAATGGGGATGCACGGTGAAACTTCAGGTGAGGTGAGGCCGTTAACGGCTGCTCATGAAATACGCTTTTGCCGCTGCGCACGTCTTGTTGTTCGCCTCCACAGTCCTTGCAGGTGACTGGAATCAATGGCGGGGGCCGGATCGCAATGGGGTTTCGCAGGATACGAGTCCGATTGCGGATGCCTTCCCCACAGAAGGGCTGAAAAAAGTCTGGGAGAGCGAGTTCATTCCCAGCAACGAGTATGGTGGTCACGGCAGCCCGGTGGTCAGCGGGGAAAAGGTGTTTATCAGCGTGGTGTGGCATGAGCGTGTGGCCTCTGAAACCCGCGAGATCGACACCGAGGTGATGCAGTCGTTGAACTATCGCGGCACCTCGCCGGAACTCGCGAAAAAGCTGGAGGAAACGCGCCTCAACCTGCCCAAGCTGCGTGGCGAGAAGTTTGATGAATGGGTCACGCAGTGGCGCAAGGACAACCTCAACGAGAAAGAGGAGATCAACATCGGCTCCTGGGTGGCCAGCCGTTTTAAAGCGGGCAAAAATGCCATCGATCTGGTGTGGCTCGACAAGATGAACAGCAAACAAGGCAAACCTTTTGCCAGTGCGGCGGTGTTCAGCAAGTGGCTCGATGACGAAGGTTTCCCTCAGGACGTGAAGGAGAAAATGATCGCCCTGGTGCCAAACACGGTGAAGGTCGCGCAGGACGTGATCCTCTGCCTGGATCTCGCCACCGGGAAGCAGATTTGGAAATACGCGCAGCCCGGCAAGCCCAGCGGCCGCCAGTCCTCCAGCACCTGCGCCGTGGTGGATGGCAAAGTCTATGCCGCGTGCAGCTCGGAACTGCTCTGTGTGAACGAAGCCGATGGCAAACTCGTCTGGTCGACGCCGCTTTCGGCCAAGGGACCTGCGGCATCGCCGCTTGTCATGGGGGATCGCGTGTACATGGCCACCGGGGTGGCCTGCGCCTTTTCGAAAGCGGATGGCAAGCTGCTGTGGACGCAGAAGGAAGCGAAAGGATTGATCGCCAGTCCCACATGGTGGGCACCTACCAGCGGCAAGCCATTGCTCGTCATCAATGGCAACAACGCGCTCTACGGTTTGGACCCCGAAACTGGCAGCGTGAAGTGGAAGGCCGAAGGCGGCAGCCAGAGTACTCCGGTGACCAGCGGCGACTGGCTGGTGCTCTACAGCGGCACCGAAGGCGTGGGACTGCGGGCCTACAAAATGCAGCCGGATGGCACCCCGAAAACCGCGTGGTCCCATTTCTGGGTGACGCGCCGCTATGCTGGCAGCCCGATCATTTACGAAGGCAGCGTCTATCTCTGCTGCGGCGAGAAGCACCAGTGCATCGACCTTGAAACCGGTGCTGAGAAGTGGGTGGTGAACGAAGTGAACAGCACCATCACCTCACCGCTGCTCGCCGACGGCAAGCTGCTGGTCTATGAAAACAACGGCACGCATGTGCGCATGGTGAAGGCCAGCAGCGCAGCCTACGAACAGCTGGGTCGTGCGAAAACGGACGCCATGGGCTGCTCATCCCCCGCCATAGCCAATGGCAGGCTGATCGTGAGGCAGAAGGACAAGCTCGTGTGCTTTGACCTGCGGCCGGTGAATTGAGATGCCTTATTGCCTGACGCGGTAGTGGGTCATCAAAGCGGAGCGGGGGATGTGCCTTTGGGGCTGAAGATGATGATGTAGTGCTCGGGATAGACGTCGAAGCCGTAATCCAGGCCTGCTTCAATGATCAGCACCTTGAGGGCGCGGAAGGTTTCGAATGAATCTGGATAGACGCACAGGCTGACGTAACCGCCCGCGCGCTTGTAGCTGGCAAGGAGCCTGCGGATCGTCTCCGTGTTCGACATGGGGATGCCTTCGGATTTTTTGGGGATGGCTTCGAAGTCTTCGTCGCCTTTCATGACACGTGTGATGCCGGGGTACTTTTCTCCTGCCGAGTCGAGAAGCGGATACAAAGCGCCATACTTTAAGATGATGTTGATGGCCGACTTGGTGACTTCACGCTCCTTGGGAAAGCGCACATGCACGATGTGTTTTTCATCCTCGGCGGTGATCTTGCTGCGGAGGCTTTGGATTTGGGCCGCGAGGTCGCGTGCCTTTTTATCTGCCGCTTCTTTTCTGGCTTTGGCATCTTCGTGGCGCTGGTCCAGCGCCTTGACCTCAGAGCGGAGTTCAGTGAGGTCTCCTGCCGGATCTTTTGAAGTGCCTGAGTCGGCATTCATCTGGGCTGACTGCAGTTTCCTCAGCCTATCCTGAGTGGCCTGGAGTTCGTTGCGCTCCTGGACAAGGGCTTGAAGCTTGTCCTGACCGCTGTCTTTCATCTTCGTGCTTAACTTTTTGAGTCCTGCCAGTTCACTTTTTGCGGCTTCGATTCGTTCAGCCAGCAGTCTGCCCTGAGCCCCGGACAATTCTGTTGGACCGCCAGGAATGGCGGTCTGCTGATTGCTCAGGAGCGCCAGCAGGCATGAGATGAGGATGATGCTGCCAAACACATTGCAAAGGGTGTCGAGCAGCAGGTCGAGACTTTGGTCTGCATTGGGGCGAAGTTTTCTCATGACCTGTTACTCGGTTGGTCCCGTGGTCTCCAGTTGAATGTCCTCTGGGATGAGATCGTAGCCAATTTCATAACCGGCTCCCCGAGTGCGCCGTGTGACCTCGTCGAACTGCAGGGCGCCCGAGGGTTTGAAGTACAGCACGATGTAATGTTTTACGGGTGGAAAGGTGGTCAAGGTCTGCATCAGATCGGCCAGTGAGGAGGCTGATAGTGATTTTGAGCCATCAAAAAGCTGGATGCGAAAGCCGGCCTTATCCACCACGACGAGCACGGGATCTTTGTTGGTGGTGCTCTTCTCCGGAATCAGGCGCAGTACATTCTGCTGGTCAAAAGTCTGCTGCAGACGGCTCTGAATTTTTTTGATCTCGCTTTCCAGCGCCGCCAGCTTGGACTCTGCGGCAGCGGCCTTCTTGGTGCTGTCAGGGAGGAGCTTTTTGAGCGCTTCGATGGCGGCCAGCAGCTTCTGCTTTTCAATGCGGATCTCCCTTTCAAGAGGGGACTCGTCAGCGAGAATTTTGGTGGGATCCGGATTCGTGGATGGATCGAGCCGAGCAATGGAACGCTTCAACTCGTCAATCATGCGCGTGAGGGTTTCCTCCGTTTCGTTTGGGCTCAGCACAGCCGTGACGGCCAGCTGCTTGATCTTCACGATTTCCGCGAGGGTGTCCTTCAGCGTTACTGCCAGCGCCGCATGGGGATCTGCATCGCTGCTGACACCGATGACCTCGTCGAGATTGAGCGCGAGAAAAATGGTGATGATGATGAGAAAGCCGGTGGTGCCCGTGATCACGTCCTGAAACGCGAAGAAGCTCACGACGCTACCGTTGGATTTGTTGAACCGGCCTCTCATGCAGGTGGTGATCAGGTTTCCTGCAAACGGAGTTTTCCGGCGACCTGCCTGCTGCAGACGTCATTGCAGTTGTCCAAAAATTGAGATTCAAGGGACTGCATGAAGCTGACAATGAGCTGCAGGATGAACGCGCAGACAAGGGCCACCAGGGTGGTTTCGAAGGCAGATGAGAGTCCGCCGGTGACCGTCTTCAAGGAGGCGCGGATGGCGGTCAGGTCACCGCCTGCCTGCAGGGTATCAGTGAAGGCGCCGATGGCCTGGCTCAGGCCCAAGACGGTGCCGATGAAGCCGAGGACAGGGATGCCCCACATGAAACCCTGAATGATCCCGTAGCTGGAGGCGATCTGCGCTTCATCATTTTCCGCCTGCACTTTCAGAATGGCGGCCACGTCTGAGGTGTGGCCGATGTTGTGGAGATTGGCGAGCGCGAGGTCGATGCGGTTGAAGAGGACAAAGTTGTGCGGGTTGTCCACCATCATGCACATGCGGTCCCGCACCTCCTTGGCGGTGGCGGAGGTGAGCACAAATTCAGGCTCCTGCGGCATGATGGACATTCCGAAGACTTTCCGCTGGAAGACCAGCTTGCGCCATTTCAACAGCAGCATGGACAGCGCCCAGAAGAACAAAAGCATCGTGGGATAGGGGCAGGGGCCGCGCTCAAGAAACATGGCGGCAAACCACTGCGCCTGCGGCCACTGCTGCTGCATCAGAATGATAAGGGTGTAAAAAATGGCGGTCAGCAGCAGGGCGATGATCAAGGATAAAATATTGCCCGGACTGGTGAAGCGCCCGCCACGAAACCCGAACCTGCGCTCGATGTCTGAGCGTGACCAGTCGAGAGTTTTCTGCGGATCCTGGAAGGGATTGCCCGATGGAATGGCCACTGAACTTGAGGGGGGGACCTGTGGCATGCTCATTGATTTGGGGTTGGTTTAGGGCTGAGAGCTGAGTGAGAATAGGATCACTTGTCCATGGTGAAAGGAATGGCCATGATTCCTTTTTTGCGGGCTTCTTCGACAGAAATAAGCCCAAATTGTGGATCGTCACCGCTTTGCAACTTGCGGGCGTAGCGCTGGATGGATTCATCACCACTCGCCATGGCCTGGTTGAACGTTTTGACCGAGTCCGTATACTCCTGGACAATTTTCTGCTCCGGCAAAAAGCCTAGATTCTTAACATCAGTAATATCATCGTTTCCAAGCAACGTGGTCTCCAGGCCGACGGGCAAAGAGGTGCTGTGCGGTGTCAGGTCAAAAGCGAGGAAGCAGTGCCCAGGGATCATCACAAGATGGGATTTGATGCCAATGTTGTACAACACTGAGGCCATGAGCACCGAACCGTCCACACAGTTGGCTTGATGGGAATTGATCGACTGGTCCATGAAGCGGACGGTTTGACAGTACACCGCTTCGCTTGGCGTTGTGAAAGCCTCGTTGCTGTATTTGATGCCGCGGCGCTGAAGTGCATTCCAGATGGAAAAGATTTGCTGGAGGACCTGTTTCGGATCCTTGGAGCCATAGCCGTCAAATCGTGGCACTAGACCGGTTTCGAGTGCTTCTTTGAGTATCTCCTGAACTTGCGGGTGTTTCTCGTTGACGTAGGCAGCGAACAGGAAATCAAGATTGGTCCCATTATTGCCTGATTTGTCCCCTTTGATATAGAAGAGGCAGTCATTGATGGATCTCAGCGTGTAAGTTTCGGTGACTTCCTGCAACGCCGAGCCGTCTATTGAGGCGGAGAAGATGACATTGATCGGTCGCTGCTGGCGGACTTTGGTCAGCGCATCGTAGTCCCACATGACCTTGGGAAAGATAGTCGCACGGCCATCGTCGCTCAATGTGGTGATGGTTCCCTGCCATTTGGACGACTTCATGAAGCCGTCGGCAGCGACTTCGACGCTGACCTGCATTCCTATTTTCAGCCCTTCCAGATTTACCCCCAGCCATCCATTTTCGTCACCATAAATGGGTATTTGGTGTTTGCGTAATTGTGCGTCTTCGTCGGTTTTTTTGTCTTCCGCAGACTGCTCGTCACCGTTCCAGTCCACAGTGGCCGTGGATATCAGGGCGCTGGGGAAGATCTCCTTGCCTGTGACAGAGGCCGGTCGGAGCTTCGCCTGCGTGGGCTTTTCCTCTGATTTTGTTTCCGCCGTGCCCTGGGTGCCCGAACGTGAGGTGGCGGTGGCGGACATGTAAACAAACACGACGCCAAGCAGTACGCAGACGGTGGAAGAGAGGATGATGGCCGGCCAAAACCAGACGGGCTTCGGCGCTTTGCCACGTGGGGACAGACTGGGGATCGGCAGAGACGGTGTCGCGGCCTTGCCCATGGGCGGTGGGGGCGATACTGCTGAGTGCAGGTCTGGCCGCGGCAGGGGATCGGCGGCTGGCCTTGGCAAGGGATCGAGGGCTGGCTGCGGCATTGAAGGCGGCGGAGTGAGCTGCCAGGAAGGAGGAGGCGTGAGATTCCTGGCAGAGGGCGGTGCGAGGAGGGGGCGCTGCTGCTCCACGAAGTCCCGCAGCACGAGCCATTTGCCGTTCACATGGATCTTATACAAGGTGTGCAAATCACCTGAGACGAGTCCGGCCTCAATGTCTTCATACGACAGCGCGGACTTCCTGGCACCACGCCATTCGAGTGAGTAGGTTGTATCGTTCATATCAGGGATGGTTTAAGAACAAGGATTCACCAGGAAGCGGCGTGATATCAACTCCGGTGGAGGACAGTGCTTCTTGATACTGCTGCAGCAGAGCCCGCCGGTCAGCTGTCACATAGAATGCAGGGCTCAGAGGAACGGAGGCGGTGGCCATGATGGTTTTGGGCGCATCTGCCGCCGCTTTTCCAGCGGCAGGATTGGCAACCATGAGCGGCTTGCCGTTTTCTCTGCCGAGCACCCACAACTCACTCGCGGTGCTTCCCTGCGGGTTGAGGACCAGTGACAGGTCGGTCTCCACATAGCCGGCAAATTTCAGTCCGGCTTTGGTGGCTGCGCGCAGGTAGTTCCGGTGGGCGTGCGCTTCCCGCAGATAGGCGCGATCCTTCAAAGGTTTGAAAAAAGCGGCGAGTGGTGCCTGCCATTTTTCCCGCATGTCCGGCACGAGCCAGTCCTCGCTGCGCAGAGACGTGGTGCCGAGCGTCTGGTGCAGAATCCGCAGATCCTGCTGCAACGACGGGCAGTAGTGCAAACCCCATTCCCGCGGCCGCACGCGCATCAAGTCTTCGAACTTGAGCAGAACATAGGCTTTGGCGATGGAGCTTCCCTGAGTGTCCTGAACCAGCTTGTCACAGACTTCCAGGAGCGGCTTGAGCACACGCTCTCCTTTTTCGTCGCTGATGCGTCCTATATCCAGCAGGTTCATGAGCTCGCTGGTCTGACTCTGGCGGATGGTTGCGATTGCAGCCCCTTGGTATTCACCTGCCTGTCCAGCCCGGGTGAAACTTTGCTGGATAAAGAGGACCGTCCTTTGTGTCGGGTCGGGCTCATAGAATTTGGCGCTCCAGCGGGTGGAGTCGCCAATGACCGTCACTTCAGGCTTGCCCATGGACCACACGGTGCCGCTGGATTTCTTGCTGGAATAATGGACCACGCTGCTTTCGAAAATGTTGTTTAAATACTCGTTGTGCAGAAGCGAGAGGATCATTTTCAGCTCCGTTTCGAGCAGTGTGTCGGGAGCCATGTAGCGCCCGGACTTGTCATCAAGAACGGCCTGCAGCACCTCCTGGTCGCCGCCGGTGAAGAGCGCTGCCTGAAAGGCTTTTTCGGTCGGCAGAGTGTCCAGCATTTTGAGGGAGGGGGCTGCCTCGGCAAACTTGATCGTCTGCCACTTGGTGACCGCCTTGCGGTAGTCGTCCAGCGAGCCAGCACTGCCTGTCTCTTTGCGGATGGCGGCGAATGTGCGGAGGTCTTCCTGGTAGGTGTTCAGCCGCTGGCGCAGGGCGCGAATTCGGGTCTCCAGATCCGCCGGGAGGGCCAGCACCGGCACCTCGGGTTTGAGGAGTGCTTCGAGGGGTTTCAATTCCTTGTCGATCGCAGTGCAACTGGTGCTGACATTGGCCGCGATTTTTTCATGTGAAAGCTCTGCGGTGCCGCGCTGTTCGAGCTTGCCCAGGGTGGTGGAGGTGCTGGTGGAGAGCTGCTTCAGGACCGTTGCGAGATGGAGATCTGCCTTGGTCTTCAGGGTGACGAGGCGGTTCTTCGGCTCAGCAGCCACATCACCTCCCAGTTGTTTCACCAAAGCGCCGGCATCGTCGAGCTGTCTGACAAGTTGTGTGGCGGTTAGTTTGGACTTCTCGCCTTGGAATGAATTCTCGAGTGCCAGCAGCGCATCTGCGGCCTGCTTGCCGGTGACGCGGGTTTTGGCGGCCCACGAACTGACTTCTTCGATCCTGGCCTGGAGGTAGGGCCAGCGCAGCAGCAGTTCTTCCTCGCTGCGCAGTTTCTTGATCAGGCCTTCGGCGGCGCTGTAGTTTTCCTTGGCCTGATACGAGGCGAGTTCCTGCGTCAGCGTCCAGGCCTTCCAGGCATGCAGACCGATGGCGGAAATGCAGCAGAGCAGCACCAAAGCCGCAGCGGCCAGCGCGATGTTGCCCAGACGTTTGGCGCGCTGCATGCGTTCCAGTTTGGCCCGAAGTTCCTGGCCTGCCGCACGAAGGCGCTGCAAAGATTCAGCAGCCACCGGCAGCTGATAGCCTTCCAGCTCCTTCCAGCGTTTGACGAAACTCTCGTCCTTTCCGGTAATCTCGTCATACGTGACGCCCGCTCCCGTGAGCAGGCGGGTTTCCACCTCCTCCACAAAGACGAGAAATGTTTTGAGCGTGCGGTCAAAGTTGCGCTGCTTTTCATCGGCAGCTCTTTCTTTGAGATGGTATTGAGTCAGGTCCTCCAGGGTGGCTTTCTGCGCAGCATCGGCGGGCGCGAATCCGTGCTCCTTGAACATGGCGTTTAGGACACTCAGCATCTGTCCCACCTGACGCCATCTGCCCTCGGCCATCAGCATCTTCATGGTGGAGAGCATGTCTGGAACACGGGCCTCCGCCTGCCTGCGGCGGAGCGCCTGGCGGATGCTCTCGCCCTGCTCGAAGACATCCAGTCGTTCCAGCTTGGATGGCGGGGCGACGGCCTTGATGTCCTCCGTGAGCGTGGCAATGCGTTCTTCGTCATCCGTCTTCAGCGCCTCACGCAGGAGGTCGATTTTTTCCTGCAGCGCCTTGTTCTCCAGGCGCTGGAGTTCTTTCTGGGCGTTCGCATCCTGCGGGTTGAGCTTGAGGATGGTTTTGACGATGCGCAGCGCCTTCGCGTCATCGCGTGAGAGCACCGCCGCGCGGAAGTCTTTGTAGAGCGGATGATTGGCGGAGATGCCCCGGCCATAGAGGGTCTCCAGATCCTGAATGATGCGGATGTCCACGCGTGGCGCCACCTTCAGCCCGTGCGTGTCGCAGTAGATCTGCCAGTTCTTTTCTTCGCCGAAACTCACTGAGGCCGCGAGATCAAGCAGCGGCGGGTCTTCTTCGGCCACCTGCAGGGCCTGATAGTCACTGCCTTTCTGCAGCATGGCCGCGACAAGGTCCAGCCGCCGTTCCACATCCGAGCAGAGCTGAGCGTAGATGACGGCGGCATCTTCCACGGCGGAAGGTGGCACCTCCTCTTTGAGGGCGGCGCGGATGGCCTCGATGGCTTGAGGGAGGGGTTTCACGGATTGTTCGTGGGATTGGCTGGAGAATTGGCTGGAGGCACAATCTGCACTTTGCAGATGTCGATCTCAGTCCCTGCCTTGGGAGAGGCAAGAAGAGTGTATTCACCCGAGGGGGAAGTGGGCTTTGGCAGTTCTTTTGACTGATTTAATGCGGCCAGTTTTTCTTTGGCCTCGGCCAGTTCACTCTCCTTGGCAGCGATTCCGTCTTCATATTGTTTGAGTTTTGCATCAGAACCGGACTGTTTTGCCCCGGAACCGGACTGTTTTTTGAGGAGCAATGCCTTGAGCTTTTCCAGGCTCTTTATTCCGTCGAGAAGGGCTTGAATCTGGTTGGCCAGCAGTGTCATGGCCTGGGTATTTTGGACGGGGGTGCTTTTTTGCTGCGAAAGGATCCATTTCCCACTCTCTAAACTAACCTTCCAAGGTTCCTCAAGATTCAGCGGAGAGCGCAACATGAACTGAGATGTTGTATTAATCCCCGGAAGACGATTGAGCAGTGCTCCGAGTTCGGGTGATTCGACCAATTCAGGCGATTGAATCAACGTGGCCTTTAAGACAAACGGCAGCAGAGTTGACGGGCTTGTTTTTGGTTTAAAGAGGCGCAGATCAAAGAGAACTTTAGTTCCCTCCTTATTGCGCGCGACGATCCGGGCGCCGTCGGGCGATTTGCGGAGTTCTTCAGGGATGGCGGTCAGTCTGCCGTCTTTGGAGAAGACGAGCATTTCGTTCAGTTTGGCAAACAAGGAGTGACCGAACTTAATTTCCTCATTGTCCTCCGGGCTGACCGACAACCACTTTTTCAGCTCACCACTTTTGGGCGCGGTCTTTCCATCCGGGGGCGTATGCATTTCCCAGGCGGTGCCGACGAACAACTGCATCTCGGTCGTGACTTGCAGTCCGGCGATGCTGCCCGCTGGATCTTCGTTGGACTGGAGCAGATAAACATAGATGTTGTTCGTGGCGGAGATCGCATCCGCATCCTCGATCATAACCATTGGTTTTGTCTCCTCTTGAGCATGCTTATCTTCAACCTTCACTGGCATCTTGGGCTCGCTTTTCCTGGCGTGCCGTTGCTTCGCCCCTGCAGCTTTGGTGCGCAGCCATTCTGGCAGTGAGTTGTTGGCGGCGGCCGTTTGCGCTGTGGCG
The DNA here is from genome assembly GCA_021733925.1 of Prosthecobacter sp. Classification (GTDB taxonomy): domain Bacteria; phylum Verrucomicrobiota; class Verrucomicrobiia; order Verrucomicrobiales; family Verrucomicrobiaceae; genus Prosthecobacter. Next base: position 10,303 of record JAIPJY010000041.1, read on the forward strand.
TAGGCATTGGTGCTGGCATCATCCAGTTCAGCCCAAAGCTTCAGCCATTGCAGCGCTTCGTCAGCCAAGCTGTTCTTCGGTTCCCCGGGGAGTTTAAACACCTCTTCCCAATTCGAGTGGGTGTCACGTGCGGGTTCCGCATGGCGTAGCACTTCCTTGGCTGTGGCCTGCAGTGATTGAACTGCTTTATCGTCGGGAGGCGGAATGTCTTTCAGACTCAGATAGTCGTTCAGCTGCTTCCATTTGGCAGTCCGCGCCTCCTTCCATTTGCGGTAGGCTTCAAGAATGTCCAATGCTGTCACGGTGGCCTGGCCGGATTGCAGTTTCGCCCAGGGGCTCACATGCAGCTCCGCCCATTCATCCAGCAGCTTTTTGAGATTTTTGAAATCATCCCGGGTCTCCGCAGGCAGGGGGAGATCAGTGGGCGCGCCCGGCTGCTGGAGCACCTGCTGCATGCTGCGGAAAAAGTCGTCGTGTGACTTCAGCAGCGCTGTTCCTTCCTCCATGTCGGACTGCTCTTCGAGCAGCTTGCGCGTGTCGTTGAGGACGAGTTGGTGAACTTTCCAGGTTTTGGCGATTTGTTGTTCATAGTCCGTGCGGGCCTGAACCTGCAGGTTGTTCTGCCGCAGCAGGGCGCCCACCACGACAACGATCATCACTGAGGCAATGATGAGAGAAAGGCCGATGAAGCTCTTGTTTGATTTCGCCGCTTTGCGGCGTGGTTCAGGCGACCAGCCGCCCATGGGGCTGACAGGGGCGGCTGCAGCATCTGAAGAACGCATGGGTTCATGGACCTGTGCTGGCGTGGAGTATGCGGGCTCCGGTGCTGACGGACTCACGGGTTCAAAGACTGGCTGGGCAACCTCGGGTGGAGGCGGTGCCGGCAGGGTGTCAGGACGGGTGAGATCTAGAACGAGGCGGTTGGAGGTTTCCACCTGCCCGCGCATGGGGGATGAGGAGGAAAGGGCCACCCAGCGGAAGTCCGCTACATCGTCATTCGGCTCGAGGCAGGTGGTGAAGCGGGTCTGCCATGAATGCGCCGGCTCCGCCAGCAACGACTCGCGGAAAAGCTCAAGCGCGTTGATACCCGAAGGTATGATGAGATAGCAGCCCTTGAGCGCTTCACGAGACCACAGGATGCTAGCGGAGGCAGGATTGCCAGTGACAGCGGCCCAGGCGTGAGTGGCCGAAGCGGTGAAGGACGAGAGATCCACCTCCTCGGCAGGATCAAGGTAACGCGGGCCTTCGCTCCATGAGCTGCGCCAGGCCATGCGGAGAAGCACATCCGCCGGCGTCAGTCCTGCGGCGGTCAAGGCGCGAATCTCCCGTGCTTCGGCGATCAGATGATGGGCGATGTGATTGGTACGTCCGGTGTAGTCCGAACCTGCGTCCTGCAAGCAGCTCAGCACATGGAAGGTGCTCGAACCCACGTTCAGGATGCGGTAGGCGTGAACGATGCGCCGGGGATCATGACCTGGAAGTCGGGCAAACTGGCTGAAGCGTTCCACAGCGGCTCCGAGCATGCCGCTGACGGCACGATGTCTGGCCACGGTGCCGAATCCGGTGCGGCCTGCCTCGAGAAGGCGGGGGGCACTAGTGTAGATGAGCTGCCAGGCCATGGGGTCAGATCGCGGAAGTGGAGGGAATCATTTCAGGCGTGGCCTGCGCGAGCACCCAGAGCGTGGGCGCCTCCACATGCTGGGGATTGAGCAGCTTCGGATCCGGGCCAATACGCGGCGTGCCTTCCCGGTCGAGAAACTCCACAGGGGATGAGCCCAGGGGACTGACGGCGAAGTAGCACACATTGGATGAGATGGCTTCTGCATTGGCCACGATGGAAGGGCAGATGCGCACCATGAGATTGCGCACGCGGGTGGAGTTTGACTTGATGTAGTCGAGTCTGACCACGCCATCCTCGATGACCTGTAGAAGAGGTTCATCGCCCAGCAGAGTGGCCCAGGTGTCGTATTTGCCCACCATCACCGCCAGCGGCGTAGAGACGCGCTGGCGGGAGTCCATTCCGAGCAGGCTTTTGATGCGGACTTCCGTTTCAGCGAGGATGACATCCTGCTGGTCGATACGGTGAGTCTTGATCTGCGGATCCGTGACGCCCTTCATCATGGCGCGGAACTCGGTGTTGTGCAGAGGGTCAAAGAGAAAGAAAATGCCGGAAGCCACTGCGATGTGCTGGGCACCCGGCGAGTCCGCGCTGTTGCGGGTCGGTTCGAAGTGCTCGCCCGCATTGTCATAAAAGACCATGGAGAAGCCGTTGTCCGGTATGGCGGGATGGGACAGCTTGAAGATGAAGGGCTTGGGCAGGCGCACCTTGCGCCCCTGGCGGGGCAGCGTCTCGTAGAGGGCACCTTCCAGGTCGGTTTTGGCCAGGAAGGCATCCTCCGGTGACGAGGAGGAATACAACTGCGTTTTCATCTGCGTGAGGATGACGTTCTCTGAGGGGTCGGCGTCCCGGAATGTGATGCCAAAATTCTGAAACAAGGTGCTTTGCAGGATTTTGATCAGCACGCTCAGGTAGTACGATTTGCCTGACGAAGGCGCGCCAACGATGGAAAAGATGTGATGAGGCAGGTCGAGAAATCCCGGTGGCAGCTTGCGACGGCAGTGCGGGCAGGCGAGATCGGAGGTGGAAAGACCCATGGCATCCAGCGCCTGACCACGGTCATTGAACCGCGTGGCATGGAAGCGCTGCATGGCCTCATCGCCGAGCATGGGATCACCCCGCAGGCTGTTGTGGACGGCGATGTTCATCGCATCGCCCCGGTCAAATTTGAACCAGCAGATCGGGCAGGTGAATTCTCCGTATTCGCTGTTCACTTCCGCGGCTTCAGTCGCAGGGTCAGAATAACGAGAAGGCGCAGGGGCGGCGGGTTCATCAGGGGCGGAGCTGTAGCGGTCAAACCAGGCGGTTTTTTCGGCTGGCGGGGTCATGGGGGCAGGGATTTTGAGAATCTCAGTGGTGTCGTGCACATAAAACCCCATTTGTTCCATTCCGTTCGGAATTAAAACCAGCCGCTTGCGAGCATTGGTGGAAAACTGACCCAGCCAGGTTTTCAAAAACTCAGGGCCGAAGGGGCCGTTCCAGTCATGCTGTTCACTGTTGTAAACAAACCATGAGTTGTCATTCCCCAAGGCCATCCAAGGGCCCGGCTGGGGGCTGTATTTAAAGGCCAGCAACTGCCCGGCACCTGTCATCGTGTGCTCCTCGCCAGGCATGGATCTGAAAAAAGTCGTTTCAGAACCGTTGACCAGCACGGGGCAGCTGAATTGGAAGTCCATGTTGTCACCGGTTTTCGTGACCTTGCAGAGGACTTGGGGGCATTGCGGTGAGTTCACCTTCAGGTCTGACTGAGGCCCCGCACCGATCACAAACGTTCCGCCTTCAAATTTGGAACGTTCTCCGGTGATGCAGTTTAAGATGCAAAGTGAGTTGTGACTGCCGTTCATTCTTGCCTGTTGCGTCATTGGTGAGGAATAATTAAAAAAAGAACCTGCAAAGGTCGATCTTAATTTGGCTTTTTACTTAGAAAAGTGCGAGTTTTCATGGTTGATCAAATCGTTGCCAATTCAATCAAGAAGCAGCTAGGGTGCCGTTGCAGGCTTGAGATGCCGGTTAAAAAAGTCCAGCATGAGCTGCTCGGTTTTTTCAGGGGGCACACCTTTCAGGCCGTGACCCGCGCCTTCAAAGCCGACCAGTTCGGCTTCCACGGTGGCTGCCTTGAGCTTGTCCACGATCCAGGTGGCCTGCTCATAGGCGACGTATTCATCGGCGGTGCCATGCAGGCAGAGCGTGGGGGCGGCATTCGGAGTCACCCAGTACAAGGGGCTGCCGATGATGTGTTCCTTGCGCTTCGTGCTGAGATCACCGCCGAAGAAGAGCGGCAGCACCTCCTTGGCATCCACGCTTTTGTCGTAGCTCTTGGTGAAATCACTGGGGCCAAAGAAATTGACCACACAGCTGACGGCGCTGCTCTGATCCAGATTTCCTTCACCTTCGAACTGTGGGACTCCGGCCGTGACGCCAAGGAACTGCGCCAGATGGCCGCCGGCTGAGCCGCCCAGGGCACCGATGCGAGCTGGGTCCACGTGGTGCTTGGCGGCGTTCGCCCGCAGCCAGCGCACGGCCGCTTTGCAGTCGTGCACGGCGGCTGGGAACGGGTAGGCTGGTGCCAGCCGGTAGGTGACGGTGATGGCCACATAGCCATGCTGGGCGAGTGTGAGCAGCAGTTTGTCATAGCCCTCGCGCTTGCCTGCGCGGAAGCCGCCGCCATGGATGCAGACCACGGCAGGGAAGGGGCCCTGGCCGTCTTTGGGCTGGGCCAGATTCACCTGCAGATGCTGGTTGTCGGGATTGGCGAATTCAATGTCACGGGTGAAAGTGACATTGTCTGGAACGACGAGCTCCGCCGCGTGGATGGAGGAGACGACCAGCAGGGAGGCGATGAGATGGCGCATAGGGTGGTAAAGAAGATGCACTAACGACTCTGGCCGCATGGATGTTGCCGGAGCGGTCTGGGGGATTTCTGGAAACCTTTTTCTGGGGGCTGTGTTGTATGCCTCAACATGCTGACAAATCTCCCATGAAGACTCTGACCCTATCATTGATATTGCTTGCTCCTGCGGCCCTGCTTGCCGCCGAGGAGGAGCATGCAGGCATGACGCCGGATCAACTGCAGTTCTTTGAGAAGAACATCCGGCCGGTGCTGGTGGAGTCCTGTTACAAGTGCCACTCCGCCGAATCGTCCAAAGTCAAAGGAGGGCTCACGCTCGATACCAAGCAGGCGACGCTGCTGGGCGGGGAGTCGGGGCATCCGGGAGTGACTCCGGGCAACATCGCGCAGAGCAGCGTGTATGAGGCGATGACCTGGAAGAACGAGGACATGCAGATGCCGCCAAAGCAGAAACTGCCGGACGATGTGATCGCGAACTTCAAGAAGTGGATTGATATGGGTGCGCCGGACCCGCGTGAAAACAAGGTGGTGAACGCGAGCGGTGGCAAGCGCGTGATCGACATGGATGAAGGCCGCAAACACTGGGCGTTTCAAAAGCCGGTGAAGCAAGCGCCGCCAGCCGTGAAAACAGACGGCTGGGCGAAGACTGAGATCGACCAGTTTGTGCTGGCAGGCATCGAAGCCAATGGATTGCGCCCCGTGCGCGATGCAGACCGGCCCACGTTGATCCGCCGCATTGCGTTTGATCTGACAGGACTGCCGCCGACTCCAGATGAGGTGAAGGCGTTTGTCGCGGATCAATCACCCGAAGCGGTGAAGCGCGTCATCGACATGTACCTCGACTCCGAACGCTATGGCGAACGCTGGGCGCGGCACTGGCTGGACGTGGCCCGCTATGCAGAGAGCAGCGGCAAGGAGGTGAACGTGCTCTACCCCCATGCGTGGCGCTACCGCGACTACGTCATCGAGTCGTTCAAGAAGGACAAGCCGTATGACCAGTTCCTCAAGGAGCAGATCGCAGGAGATTTGCTGAAGTTTGACGGCAAGCGCGACCAGGCGAACAAGATTGTGGCGACGGGTTTTCTGGCGATTGGTTCCAAAGGGCACAACAACCGTGACCGCCGCCAGTTCGCGATGGATGTGGTCGATGAGCAGATCGATGCCGTGTCGCAGTCGATGCTCGGCCTGACACTGGCCTGCGCACGCTGCCATGATCACAAATTTGATCCGGTGACGCAGCGTGACTACTACGCTCTGGCGGGCATCTTCCTGAGCAGCGAGACGCTTTTTGGAACCTATGATCAACTGCAGAACAACAACACGGCAGGCTTGATCGAGCTGGATCGTGCCGCCGGTCAGACCGCAGCACTGGCCAAAATTTCCACGGCTGAAGTGGCTGAACTCAAGGGCAACTATGAGCGTGCAAAAACCGCCGCCGCCGAGGCGCAGAAGGAGGTCTTCGCCATGGGCCAGCAGGATCGCGAGAAGGCGGGTGCGGCGACATTTCTGCGCGTCCGCGGTGCGCGTGATCGCGCGGAGGAGGTGAAGGCGGACGTGGATCTGTTCTATGAAGATGGCACACCGCGCACGCTGGCGATGGGGGTGCTGGACCGCACCAGCCCGTTCAACAGCCCGATCCTCATCCGCGGCGACATCAAGCAGCCCGGTGATGTGGTGCCACGTGGTCTGGTGGAAGTGCTGTGCGCCAAGGGCGAGCCGCTGAACATCAGCCCGCAAAGCGGCAGCGGCAGGCTCGACCTGGCCTACTGGATCGCCTCGAAGGAGAACCCGCTGACGGCACGTGTGATGGCCAATCGTGTGTGGCTGAAACTGATGGGCAGCGCCATCGTTCCGACGCCAGACAACTTTGGTGCGATGGGCCAGAAACCTTCCCATCCTGAACTGCTGGACTATCTGGCGGTCTCGTTCATGGAGAACGGCTGGTCGGTGAAGAAGCTGATCCGTGAGATCATGATGAGCCGTGCCTACCAGATGGGATCAGGCTACGATGCGGCGAACTATGCCGTCGATCCCGACAACAAGTACCACTGGCGCATGAACCAGCGCCGGCTGGAAGCTGAAGCAATCCGTGATGCGATGCTCGCGGTAGGCGGCTCGCTGAATCTGTATCCGGTGGATGGCTCTCCTGTGGCACGTGCTGGTGAAGGGCGGCAGGGCTTGATCTCGATTTTCCGTGGTGATCTGACGAGCAAAGCCAACGCCTATCGTTCGATCTACATTCCGATCATTCGGGATCAGATTCCAGAAATGCTCTCCGTCTTCGACTATCCGGACGCGAGTCTGGTCAATGGCGATCGCGATACGACTAACGTGCCTTCACAGAGCCTGTACCTGATGAACAATCCGCAGGCGCAGAATGCGGCGGATGCGTTTGCGGCACGCATTGCCAAACATCCGGGCACTTCTGCGGAACGACTGAGCTACGCTTATGAACTGGCGTTTGGCCGTGAACCCACGACGCAGGAGAAAACCGCGATCAGCAATTTTTGGATGCGCTTCCCGCAGCAGATCGCCAAGGGCACCGGCAACAGCAGGGAGGCGAAGGAGCGTGCAGAGTTTGCCGCGCTGTCCGCCTTCTGCCAGAGCCTGATCGCGAGCGCCGAGTTTCGTTACCTCAATTAAAGCACCTCCCACATTCCCACGTCATGAATCCAAATCCATTCTCCCGGCGCGAGTTTTTGAAGACCGGCTCCAACGGCTTCGGCTACCTGGCCTTTGCCGCGCTGGCACAGCAGCAGGCGCTGCGTGCCAATCCGCAGGCCGCCACCGGGCCGCTGGCACCGAAAGCGCCGCATTTCGCGCCACGTGCGAAGCATGTGATCTTTCTCTGCATGCAGGGTGCACCGTCACATGTGGATACGTTTGACTACAAGCCGAAGCTGATCGCGGACAATGGAAAAGGTGCGCCCTCAGCGGCCGGGCGCTATGGCACAGCAAAGCTGATGGCCTCACCGTGGAAATTCAACCGGCAGGGCAAGAGCGGTTTGTACATCTCGGAGCTGTTTCCGAATCTGGGCAAGCATGCGGATGAGATGTGCATCCTAAATTCGATGTGCACGGATCTGCCGGCGCACCCGCAGGCGTTTTCCCAGCTCCACACGGGCACGACGCAGTTCGTGCGCCCGTCGCTGGGATCGTGGGCCTTGTATGGTCTGGGCACGATGAATGAAAACCTGCCTGGATTCATCACGGTGAATCCGCCCGGCAACGCCACACGCACTTACGGCAGCGCCTTCCTGCCTGCCATTTATCAAGGCACCAAGATCGGTGGCAACGGTTTCCCCGGGGGGGGCGGTGGACGGCGGGGCGGCGGCATGGAGCAGGCCACGGTGGCGAACATCAAAAACAACCGCTACACGACTGATGAGCAGCGCACGCAGCTGGATCTGGTGCAGGCGCTCAACAAATCCCGCATGCAGCAGGACGGCGGTGTCAGCCCCGAGGTGGAAGGCGTGATCGAGTCCTATGAACTGGCGTTTCGCATGCAGGCCGAGGTGCCAAAGGTGATGGATCTGAGCAAGGAAACGGCGGCCACGAAGGCGCTTTATGGCATTGATGAGCAGGAGACGGACGCATTTGGCAGGCAGTGCCTGATGGCGCGCAAGTTTGTGGAGGCCGGCGTGCGGTTCATCGAGCTCACGAATGGCAACTGGGACCAGCATTTCAATCTGAAGGCCTCACTGGAACGCAACACCGGGGCGATCGACAAGCCCATTGCCGGTCTGCTGGCCGATCTGAAGCAGCGCGGACTGCTCAAAGACACGCTGATCATCTGGGGTGGTGAGTTTGGCCGTACGCCGCACAGTCAAGGGGACGACGGACGCGATCACAACAACAAGGGCTTCTCCATGTGGATGGCCGGCGGCGGGGTGAAGGGCGGCATGAATTATGGGATGACGGATGATTACGGCTACGAGGCGGTGCAGAACAAGATGCACATCCATGACTGGCACGCGACGGTGCTGGCGCTGATGGGGCTTGATCACGAACGGCTTACCTTCCGTTATGCAGGCCGCGATTTCCGTCTCACAGACGTTTATGGCACGGTGGCGAAGGAGATCATTGCTTGAGCGAATTGGGCTCCTGTGTGACGCATGCGTTGCATCTGGCGTGATTCGTCTTATCAATGGCGCTGAAAATGGGAAAAAGCGCCTCAGCATCCGCCGTAAAGATGTCCTCCAGCCAGGCGCTGGATGCTGCCTCCAGCAGTGCGATCGATCCAGAGACGATGATGCGCATCGAGGCGTTGATAGCGACAGAGCTGCCGGAAGAACTGCGCAACAGTGCCAAAGGCCTGCTGCGTGCTGTGGCCGGCAAAGTGGCCGTGCCGGGGCATTTTGATGCGTTCTGCTGCCAGGCATTTTCAAAGCCGGAATGGGCGGCGGCGGGCAGTGTGTTGATTGCGGAGATGTTTGAGCAGGACGAGGACCAGCTCGCAGAACTCGCACGCATCCCCGACCTGGTGATTGAAATGGGCAGCGGTGAGGTCAACGTGACCTGCATGGTGGCGTCCCGCTGGGCCGCACGCGGGGAGACGCACCGTCTCTCCAGACTCGCAGACGCCATCGTGGCATCGCATGCCTCCAGAAACGCCTGTGCCGTGGATGTCATGCTGGCCCTGGCCGCCACGCTGGCCGTGACGCGATTTTCACGCGCAGAGCAGCTGTACAATGCCGCCCTGCCACTGGCTGGAGAAGAACATCAGGAGGCGCTGGCAGATGCCCGGCGCTGGCTGGCAGCCGGGCGTGTTGTGTGCAGTGCGGTGCAGGATGAGCGTGATTTCTGGGACGTGCGGCTGCGCAAACCCAAGACGGCCTGGACCTGGCAGAGCAAAGCGGAGCGTGAGGCGCTGGACCACTTGTCAGAGTGTTTGACGGCCGACATGGAAGGGGCTGATTTGTTCAAGGCGGTGCTGCCTGAGTGCTGGTGGGAACTGGCGATGAAGTGTGCGCAACAGCATGAAAAGCTGGAGGAGGCGACGCAAAAGCTGGCGGCGGTGAAAACGGGAAATGGGGTGTCTCCGAAGGCCGTGGTTGAGTCATTTCCGACAGCCGGGTGGGGCACCAGAGAAATTCTTCCGCATCCGCAGGCAGGGCCCTTGGCGCGGTTTATTCTACCTTGGTTCTGCGGCTGCCTTGCGATGCTGCTCACCGTGCTGGTGCCCGTGCTGGTATTGCCACGGGAATTTGTCATAGGCATTCTGGACACTTTAAAACCAGTGGCAGCGCTCTCGACCACTGCCGAGATGGAGGCGTGGAGGAAAAATGAATTGCAAAAGAAGGCCGCTGAGATGGCACCGTTTAAACCTGAGTATGATTTGGCAAAAACGGGTGGGTGGAAGGAAAACGAAAAGGTACTCTCAGGACAAAGCCAGGAACTGCCGTTTGAGAGCCCGCAGTACATGAATCTGCTGGTCTGGCTTCATTTAGATCCGCCCAAGGATGAGGAAGTCCGCCAGCGTGTTTGTAAACTGCTGCTGCAACGGGTGAAGGGGAATGCCATCACATTGTGGGAGGTGTTGTCGTATTCTGGTTCCGCGAATGCTGCAGAGATCAAAATTGCGGCACGCAACGCGCTCACTGATGCGGATTATCAATGGAGCGATGATGAGAAAAAGCGCCTAGGCGCGATTGCTGGGGGCACCGTTTCCACTAAATCCTTGCCGGCTGGCGGGAACAAAAGATGAAAATGGATGTCTGCTTCGCTCAAATCTGAGTTTCAGAGATGCTAGTTTTCATTTTTTGTGAGTTCACTTGGTATCCTTTGAGCTTATTGAGAATCGCCACGGTGGACTATGCTTTTTATGGTTTAATCTCTAAAAGATGGTTTATTCACGGTATAAAATTACCAGATTTTTTAGAATAAACTTTGCAATTTTGAGCCACAACCCTTATAAATTAGAGTGTATATGTGAGGTCGCGCCCCCAAGTTTCTGGTCGGCGTGATCTCATGGTATGGTTCATTAACTTGTTATGATTGAAGAGCTTCAGCAATTTGGCAGCCTGTCTGTGGCGCATCGAACCGGTGGTGCACCGGTTGAGTTGATGCGTTCCAAGGACGAGGTTGTTTTTCTGGCCTTTGACAACCGGATCCACCGGTTGGTGGAATTGCATGTGCTGCGTGGCGGCAGCACACTGGATGCGGCGATGAAGAGATCGGCCTTTGAGCGTGCCCGTCAGGCATCGGAAATTCGCGGGCATGCTTTCATGCGCATTTTGGAAGTGGGTGAGGACCAAGGGCTGGTTTATTACACCAGCAATCTCAATGACGGCGAGTTCGTCGAGCATTACACCCAAAGGCGCGGCGCAGTGGCACCCGCAACAGGACTGGCGCTGGTTTATCAGTTGCTGGATGACCTGCTGCAATTGCAAGGATTTCAGCGTCTCGTTTCGCGCATGCATCTGGACCGTGTGCTGGTCACGACTCTGGAGGACACATTCCTGCAGCTCCGCGTGTTTGATTACGGGCTGTCGCAGCTGGATGCAGGGACCGAGGTGCAAAGTGGTGCGCGGCTGGTGGTGGAGGCATGCCGGTTGATTTTTCTTCTGCTGACCGGGCAGCCATATGCAGGCGAAAATCCGGACAAGTTTCCTGCATTAACACAACTGCCGATGGGATTGCGAACTGCGGTCAGAGCTGCTCTCACCGACCCCGACAATGCTCCGACATCGATCGAAAAGCTGCGTGATGATGTGCGCGAAGCGTTCAGCGCCCTTTCGAGCAATATTAAAGCGCGCAACTTCCGCAAACACCTGGTGGTGAGCTCCTCGCTGCTGCCACAATCTCAGCTTCAGGAACTGCTGCTGGAAGATGTGCCGGTCGAAACCATTCTTGGAACGCGGTTTCGCGTGGAGGATGTGGATCACGCCCGCCGCTATCCTTTTTCCATTCCTGCGATCAACACGAAGCTGGACCAGCCTGTCACGGTGCATCTGCTGCCGCCGTCGAGAATTGTGGATAAATCCCGCTACGAGGCGGTGCCATTGCAGATGTGGCGTTTCAATCCTGAGCGGCACCCGAACATCCTGCGGTCCTTGAGTCTCTGGGAAAGTCCTGACTGGACGTTCCTGACCGAAGAGCGGGAGCCTGGCTTTGCGCTCAGCCGTCTGATGGCGGAGCGCATCACGCTCAATCCTGCTGAAGTAACGGTGCTGATGCGACAGATTCGCGCCGGACTTGATCAGGCGGTGGAGTGTGGCGTGCAGCGCGTGGATTTGCACCCTTCCAACATCCTGCTGCGGGTGGGGAAAAATGGTCCGCTGCTGTCGCGTGAACTCGAACGGCTGATGCAGAAGCGCCTGGATGCCTGGCCTTCGTTTGTGGTGAAGCTGCGTCCGCACATGACCATGCGCAGCCTGTATGAGCCGCTGCTGGTTGACATGGATCTCGCCGAAGGCCAGCCGCTGGAGGAGCATTTGCAGAATCGTGATTTCCGGCATCGCTCTTTTGTGGCGCTTGCGGGCTATTTGCTGACAGGTGAGCGTCAAAGCGGAGGCGTGCCGCAGTTTCCTGAATCCATCCCTGAGGCGGCCGCCGCTTATGTGCGTGAATGCCTTGAACTCATCCGCCGTGCGGGCAAGACGCCAAGTCCAGGTGATTTCATCGACAAGTTCGAGGGGCTGCTGTCTGCGCCGACGGTTGATCTGGCGACACGTCTGCGTGGCAGCAATGTGGTGGCACTGGAAGAGATGGAAAGCGTGGGCTCCGTCTCTGATTTTGACGATGATTGGAATGCGAACAATGCCGCCGCCGAAACTTTTGAGGAGGCACCCATTTCCCCCATCAAGCGCGGGATGAAGACGCATGACTTCAATTCGTTGCACCCGCAAAAGCGCAGTCTGCCCTGGGGAGCCATGGCGGCCGCTGCCGTTGTGCTGCTGGGCATAGGTGCATGGATTTTGGGGGGCAAAGCGAAGCCTGAAGCTGTGGTGCAGCCGGTGGTTTCCTCTGCTGAAGCTGAAGGACCTGTGGTCAGGAAAAATGACGTGCCACCGGCGGTCGTGAAGGTTGTCCAGAGCAAGCCGGTTCCGGCGCAAGTTGCAGCAGTCAAACCACCGCCCGCACCTGTTGTTGTCGAACCTGTCAAACCGGCTGCAGTCATGAAGGAGGCGGTGCCGAATCCATCCGTCAAACCAACGTCAGTGGTGGTGGAAGCAGCGCCGAATCCATCCGTCAAACCGACGTCAGTGGTGGTGGAAACTGCGCCGAATCCACCTGCCAAACCAATGCCTGCAGTCGTGGCGTCGGTGCCAGAGGCTCCTGCTCCGCCACCAAGTGTGTCCGTCCAGGCGAATGATGTGAAGCCGATGACAAAACCGGTGGCTGAAAAGTCAGCAGGTTCAGACACAAGAACCGCAGCGGTAACACCTGCCTTCATCAGTCCGAAACCCGTGGCTGAGCCAGTCCCGCCAGCGACTGCTGAGAAGCAGCCGGCGAAGGATCCCATCACCATTCGCCGTGCCATTGTTCCATCCAAGGAGGAGATCGACCGCATGAAGAAGGGGCAGGTTGAAAACAGAACCGGACAGGTGCCTGCCATATCCACGGCCTCAACTCTGCCGCCGAAACGCGAAGCAACACCGTGATCCCAGCCATTGCGCGCATTTCAATATTGAAGCCATTTCGGCGTGGGATTCCTCACGAAAGCATGGAATTTGCGTGGACTCCCGGCGCACTCACAGGTAAAACTACCTTCAGTGGAGAAGGATTCCGCAAACAATGCCGCTTTGATTGCGAAGTCCGGGGCATGCCGGATGAGAATCATCGGCATGGTGTGGCTGGTGGCTTCTCCCCTTTCAAATGCTGGCATTTCACATCACATTAGAAACCGCGAAAATTAGGAGAGACTGATGAAGGTCAACAACACTATCGTTATTTCAATCGGTCAGGCAGGCAATCAAATTGCCGCGTCTTTCTGGAAAACCATCTGTCAGGAGCACGGCATTGATCCGCTGACAGGGCAGACCGCTCAGGGACAGGCTCCACGCGGAAACTGGAGCGCCTTTTTCAGCAAACTCGGTGAATCATCTTCCGGCAGTTATGTCCCGCGTGCGGTGATGGTGGATTTGGAGCCAAGTGTGATCGACAACATCAAGGCCACTTCCGGATCGCTCTTCAATCCTGGCAACCTCATCAGCCGCACGGAAGGTGCCGGCGGCAATTTCGCCGTGGGTTATCTGGGTGCCGGACGCGAGGTGCTGCCTGAAGTCATGGGACGTCTCGATGCTGAGATCGACAAGTGTGACAATGTCGGCGGCATCCTCGTTTTGCATGCCACGGGCGGTGGTTCAGGGTCTGGCTTTGGTGCGCTGCTCATTGAATCCGTCAAAGAAAAGTATCCTGAGTTCCCGATCCTGAGCTGAGCTGCGCGGTGCTGCCGTCACCGCAGGTTTCCTCGGTGGTCACGGAGCCTTACAACACGGTGTTTACACTCAACACGCTGCGCCGTTCAGCAGACGCCTGCCTCATCTTCGACAATGAAGCGTTGTTCGAACTCGCCCATCGCAAATGGAACATCGAGAGCCCGACGGTGGATGACCTGAACCTCCTCATCACCGAGGCGCTGGCCGGTCTGACTGCTTCCATGCGTTTCAGCGGCTTCCTGACGGTGGAAATCAGCCTGCGTGAACTGCTCACGAATCTGGTGCCGCAGCCTTCGCTGCACTTCCTCATGTGCGCTTTCGCGCCGCTGACCCCGCCTGACCGCAGCAAGTTCGAAGAAATGGGCGTCGAAGACATGATTCGCAGCCTGTTTGACAACGGCTCCGTGTTTGCCGCCTGTTCACCCATGGAAGGCCGGTTCCTGAGCACGGCGGTGCTCTATCGTGGCATCATGGATGACAAGCCGCTGGCAGACGCCGCCCTCGCTGCGATGCGCGAGCAGCTGCCGCTGACGTACTGGATTCCCACCGCGTTCAAGATCGGCTATGTCGAGCAGCCTGGCATCTCGCACCGCAAGAGCATGGTGCTGCTGGCCAACAACACTGAAATCGCCCGTGTGCTGGACCGGATCTGCCACAACTTTGACAAGCTCTGGCAGCGCAAGGCCTTCGCCAACTGGTACCTCAATGAAGGCATGTCTGAAGAGCAGATCAATGCGCTCCGTGCTTCCGCCCAGGAACTCATTCAGAGCTATCAGGTGGCCGAGGAAAGTGGTGCCAAGGCCAAGGTGCAGGACAGCTCGTCTGACATCTTGCGCAGCAGCGCCAGCCAGGATGACAGCCGTGGCGGTGGCATGAGTCTACGTGACCTCGTTGACCGTCGTCGTTAAGAACAGCAAATCAGGCAATCGATAAACAACAGTTTGGAGGAATAACCGTGAGAGAGATTCTGAGCATTCATGTCGGACAATGTGGCAATCAAATCGCCGACCGTTACTGGCGGCTCCTGCTGCGTGAGCATGGCCTGACTGAGTCCGGCACATTGAAGGATGGCAACACGACTGCCGCCGCCAATACGAACATGGAGGTGTTCTTTCACAAGGTGCGTGATGGGAAGTACATCCCGCGTGCCATTTTGGTGGATCTTGAACCCGGAGTGATCGCCCGTATCGAGGGCGGTGACATGGCACAGCTCTTTGATGAGAGCTGCATCATTCGCAAAATTCCCGGTGCTGCCAACAACTGGGCGCGTGGTTACAACGTCGAAGGTGAGCGCATCATCGACCAGATCATGAATGTGATCGATGCCGCCGTCGAAAAGACCAAGTCCCTGCAGGGCTTCATGATGACCCACTCCATCGGTGGTGGTTCCGGCTCGGGTCTGGGTTCGCTCATTCTGGAGCGTCTGCGCCAGGCTTATCCCAAGAAGCGCATCTTCACGTTCTCCGTCGTTCCTTCCCCGTTGATTTCTGACTCTGCAGTCGAGCCCTACAACGCCATCCTCACGCTGCAGCGCATTCTGGATAATGCGGATGCCGCCGTGCTGCTCGACAACGAGGCGCTCTTCCGCATTGCGAAGTCGAAGCTGCACCGCAGCCCGAACTACATGGATCTCAATCAAATCATCGCCCTCATCATGAGTTCGGTGACTGCGTCTCTGCGATTCCCCGGAAGATTGAACACCGATCTCAGTGAATACGTGACCAATCTGGTGCCGTTCCCCGGCAATCATTTCCTCACAGCTTCGTTTGCCCCCATGCGTGCTCCCGGGCAGGAGGGGCAGGTCCGCATCAATTTCCCCGACATCGCACGTGAAACGTTCTCTCAGGACAATTTCACGGCAGCCATCGACTGGACCAACGGTGTGTATCTTTCCGCCTGCGCTCTGTTCCGTGGTGATGTGAAAGCCAAGGAAGTCGAAGAAAATATGGCGGCCATCCGCAAGAGCCTGAACTTCGCCAGCTACGTCCCCACCGGGGTCAAGCTGGGTGTGGCTGAAACCGCTCCGGAAGGCTTCGCCGCCAGCGGTCTCGCGCTGGTCAATCACACTGGCATTGCCGCCGTGTTTGAGCGTCTCATCACCAATTTTGACATCATGTTCGACAACCACGCCTACACGCACTGGTATGAGAACAATGGCGTTTCGCGCGACATGATGGCGCATGCACGCAATACCATCGTCAACCTCGCTCAATCCTATCGCGACGCCAGTTAACCGGAATCTGGCCGGCTTTTCGTTCGCGCGGCCTTGTGACTCATTCTTCAACCCAACGTGGACACTGTTTTGGAGCGTCAACTTGCCTCCGCCTCCCGTAGCGTCGAGGAGGCTCGGAGGCTTGCATACCACGACCCGATTCGCGTGGGTGCGCTGGTTGAGCAGATCAGTGTTCTGGCTGACCTTCGGCAGAAGGAGGGGGATTTCCGCAAGGCCGAGTCACTCTACCGTGAGGCGCTCTTCCGTGCGCAGGAATTGCGCAAGCAGGACCCTGACCTGCTGACCGGCATTTATTCGCTTCTCGCCCATTTGTATGATCGCTGGGGGCGCATGGACAAGGCGGCCGAGTTCTATGAGATGGCGCTGAACATCGGTGCTGACAATGGCATGCAAGACAGTGACAAGGTGGCCACGATCAAAAACAACCTGGCCATGATTTTCAAACAGCTGCGGAAGTTTGAAAAAGCCGAGGGTTATTATTGCGAAGCGCTGGAAACTTTTCAGCGCATCGATGGCGAACAAAGTTCACGCGTGGCCTCCGTTTATAACAACCTCGGTGTGCTTTACTACAGCAGCATGGATGTGGACCGTGCCCAGGCGATGCATGAGCGGGCGCTCGCCATCCGGCAGAATCTGAACGATGGGCAGATGGATCCGGCGGATCTGTCGCAGACTTTTATCAATCTGGGGGCGGTGTACAAGGCTTCAGGAGATTTCCAAAAGGCCGAGGCTTGTGTGGATCGTGCCAAGCGCATCCGTGCCGCCATGAATGGCTACCACCCGAATCCGCGTCGTTCGGCATCACTGCTGATCGACAAGAGTCTGTAGGACCCCGAATAGGACCTATTTGTCGCATAGGTCCTATTCGTCATATTCGCAGTCTCTCAATACAGCTCCACGGGGGAACGTTTGCCGTCTTCGACGCTGAGATTTTTTGCGCCTTCCTCGCCGAGTGTATCGACGCGAAGCTGCCAGATGTCACGGTTGATGGCGGCGAAGCGGTCGAGATCGAATTTGTCTGGCTTCACGAGGCGCTTCTTGGTTTTCTCTATCCGCATCAAAGCATCATGCAGCGCGGGAGCTTCGACGCCTTCGAGGTGCTGGCGGGCGAGCTCCACCATTTCCACCCGGTGGCAGATCATGACGAGATCATTGCCAGCGCGCACGGCTTCCTGAATGGCCTGCTCAAAGGTGACTTCATTCAGGATCGCTCCCATGTCGAGGTCATCGGTCATGGCGAGGCCGTCGAAGGCGTATTGATGGCGCAGCAGCTTCGTCACAATGTTGTGGCTCAGGCTTGCCGGCCAGCGGCCACGATCCGGATCGTAGGCGGTGTAGTTGCTGTGGCAGGTCATGACGCTGTCGAGTTCCGGCAGCAGGGCGGAGTAGGGCAGCAGTTCACTGCGTTCCATTTCTTCGCGGCTTTTGGTGATGACGGGCAGGAACTCATGCGGATCACACTCCGCAGGGCCGTAGCCGGGGAAGTGTTTGCCGCAGCTCAGGATGCCCTCGGCGCGCATGGCACGATTGAAGACGCCGGCGTTGTCGATCACCTGCTGCGGATCGCGACCATAGGTGCGGCCTTTGAGAGAATTGTCCGCTGCATCATCATACGAGATGTCCAGCACGGGGCAGAGATCGAGATTGAAACCGAAGTGACGCAAAAGCTGGCCGGTGATTTTGCCGTGGCGTTTGATCAGTGCGGGATCTCCCTTGTCACGCAGCGATTGAGCGTTTGGTGGTTCTTCACCAATGAGGCGGAGACGCGAGACGCGACCGCCCTCCTGATCAATCGTGATGAAGGGCTCGACATCTGAGATGTCGCGCAGGTCATCGATGAGTTTGCGGACCTGCTCAGGAGTCTGGATGTTGCGGCCGAATAAAATGAAGCCGCCGGGCTGGAGTTTTTTGAGTCGGGCAGCCGTTTCAGGAGTGAGTTCGGTGCCGGGGACGCCCATGAGGAGGAGCTGGCCGAGGTCTTTTGAGGAAGGCATAGCAAGGGGTGTTCAGTTGATTAGTGGTCGAATGAAAGGGGCGAATCGGGTGTCAAGAATCGTTTTGCTAAAATTTTGATAACAATTGCATCGTTTTAGCTCTCGTTTATGCGACGCAGCGGTTTCTTTTTGCAAAAGTGGGGTGGGCAGGTTGACGGGAGGGGCAAAACTTTTTATCATGGTCGCGTCTGTGGGGCAACCCGCGGGCCACGTTTGCAAGCTTCCTCAGCTAAAGCATTTCGTGCCAATCGGTCCTCTATCGTTGTTGGTTGCTGGATCGCCAATGGAACCCCCCGGCTTCGCATGCCGGGGGGTTCTCTGTTTCTGAGTGATGCATTCGCGCATTGTGAGCAACTGTGTGATTAGCTTGTTAGCACCATGTGATTAGTGTGTGAGCAACTCAATCAACTCACGGTGCACTCAGCTGACGCGCCCATTGAATCGCACGCAGCATGCCGGTGGCCTTGTTGATCGTTTCCTGATACTCGGCAGCAGGAATGGAGTCGGCCACGATGCCTGCACCCGCTTGTACATAGGCTTTGCCATCCTTCACGACGCACGTGCGCAGTGCGATGCAGGAGTCGAGGTTGCCATCGAAACCGAAGTAACCCACCGCGCCGGCGTAAGCGCAGCGCTTGCTCTTCTCACACTCGTTGATGATCTCCATGGCGCGCACTTTGGGCGAGCCGCTGACGGTGCCAGCAGGGAAGGTGGCGCGCATGACGTCATAGGCCGTCTTGTCATCACGCAGATGACCGTCCACGTTAGAGACGATGTGCATGACGTGTGAATAACGTTCGATGATCATGAGGTCACTGACGCGCACGGTGCCGTAGTCGGCCACACGTCCGACATCATTGCGCGCGAGATCGACGAGCATGATGTGCTCGGCGCGTTCTTTGGGATCGTTGAGCAGCTCCTGGGCCAGTGAATCATCTTCCGCCGCAGTCTTGCCCCTCCAGCGAGTGCCGGCAATGGGACGAATGTCGATGCGACCGTTCATGCACTTCACATGCACCTCCGGCGAACTGCCGACCAGCGCGAAGCCCTGCGGGAAGTCGATGCAGAACATGTACGGGCTGGGGTTCACGTGCCGCAGTGCGCGGAAGAGATCCAGCGTAGTGCCAGCGTAGTCCGTCTCAAAGCGCTGGGAAGGCACGCCCTGGAAAATATCACCGGCGCCGATGTACTCCTTCATCTTGAGCACCATCGCCTCGTATTCTTCCTGCGTGGTGTTGCTCACCGGAGGCGGCATCTCGCCCACAGGGGCGAAAGTTTGCAGCGGTCTGGCAGCCAGCGGCTTCTCCAGTTTGGCAATGACATCCGCGATCTGCTCGCGCGCCCATTCGTAAGCCGCCTCCAGAGTGGCATGCTCATCGGTGTGGACGTTGGCGACAATGGAGAGGCGGCGGGTGCGGTGGTCAAACACCAGCACGGTGTCGGTGACCATGAAGACCATGTCCGGCAGGCCCAGCTCATCCTTCGGTGGTGGCGAGAGCGTCGGCTCAAAGAAGCGCACCATGTCATAGGCCAGGTAGCCGACGGCACCGCCGTGGAAGACTGGCAGCGGCTGCGTTTCCAGCGGGGTGAAGGGCTTCATCAGCTCCTGCAGCTCCGTCAGCGGATCGCCGGTGGTGGTGTAGCTGCGCTTCTTCCCGCGCTCTTCGATTTCGATTTCACGGCCGCGTGCGGTGAAGATGATGCGCGGCGAACTGCCGAGCAGGGAGTAGCGACCGGAGTGCTGCGTGAGTTCCGCAGACTCCAGCAGGAAGGCGCAACGGCCATCGTGGATCTTTTGGAATGCGGAGAGCGGGGTTTCGTAATCGGCGGCGAGTTCCGCCATCACCGGTACGAGATTGCCCTGCTGCGCGAGCGTCTGAAAAGTGGCGAAGTCGGGCTGAAGATGGAGCTGAGGCATGCGTGGCGTGAAACGAGTTCGCATTCTGGACGCGAAATCGCGTTGTGGCAATGATGCTTCAAAGCACCGCCTTCATCGCAGCCAGCAGTTCGGTGTAATCATCGAACGGTTTGAACTGCGGGAACTGCGCCTGAATGCTGGCCGGGGAGTGGAAGAAGAAACCGACATCGGCCTCGCCAAGCATGGTGGTGTCATTGAAGGAATCACCGGCGGCGATGACGCGGTAGTTCAGCGCCTTGAAGGCGGCCACAGACTTCTGCTTCTGGTTCGGCTGGCGCAGCTTGTAGTCCACGATGCGGCCATCCTCAGCGACATCGAGCTGGTGGCAGAAGATCGTCGGCCACGCGAGCTGGCGCATCAGCGGCTGGGCAAACTCCGCGAAGGTGTCGCTCAGAATGATCACCTGGGTGATGGAGCGCAGTTCATCGAGGAAGGCGTTCGCGCCATCCATGGGTGACAGCGTGCCGATGACCTGCTGGATGTCTGGCAGCTTGAGGCCATGCTCATCGAGAATCTTGAGGCGGCCCTTCATGAGCACATCGTAGTCAGGCTCATCGCGCGTGGTGCGGCGTAGCTCGGGGATGCCGGTCTTCTCGGCAAAGGCGATCCAGATTTCGGGGACGAGAACGCCTTCGAGGTCGAGAGTGACGATGGTCTGCTGCTTCATGCGGGGAGATGTCATGCACGGGCCGCTTGTCCAGTAAAGCGGTGTTCTTCAAAAAAGGCGCAAAGACAGGCAAACCACGCGGAGACGCTGCCAGCCTTCTGGCGTTTGCTTCAGCATGCTCATCGAAAATGAAGTCTCACGAGACGCCGCCCAGTTGGTGGCGAAATGCCGCAACGCCGTGCTGGCCACATCCGACGCCGAGGGCCATCCACATTCGGCCTGGATGACCACGCAGGTCACCACGGATCTGGAGGAGATCATTTCCATCACGGCCCCGAATTCGCAGAAAGCCGCCATCCTGCGTGCGAATCCGCAGGCCGAGTGGATGTTTGCCTCCTCCTCGATGGAGACCATTGTGTACCTCTCGGGACACACTCGGTTGATCGAGGGAGACGCGGCGAAGCGCTACTGGGACATGATGCCCGGCAAGTCCAAGGCCTACTACCGCAAGTACTGCGAGACCGAGGACTATCACAAATTTGCCGTCATCCGCACGGATGTGAGCAAGATCGTGATGTGCAAACCCTACGCTTACACCAAGACCGTCCTCTGGGATAAATCGGCTCTGGCATCCACCTAGCGCGCCATCACCGGTCGTCAGGGCGGGGAGCTTCCACCGCTTCACACTTTTCGCGCCAGCCAGGAAAATTCCAAGCGTTGGGAAAGCCTTCGCATTGCACCGGCTTCACCGGCTGGATGCGGCAGACGTTCACGCCTTCAAGTAAAAGGCACTCGCCGTTCGGCTTGTCGATGATGCTCAGTCCGGTGCGGTTCGCATTCAGCCGCGTGCACTGCTCGACGAATTCAATTCGCGGCATGTCCAGATACGCGGCGATGCGGGTGACCTCATCGTCCGTGACGCGTACATCTCCCGGCCAGCGGCAGCAGTTGCCGCAGCGCTGGCAGGCATACCAGGGCGTGGAGGTGTCAAGTGGGGAGGCTTCGCTCATGAAAAGTATTCTGTTCGCGCATTGCTGCGCTGGAGGCATAGTTCGTGCGATGAACTGGTTCATGCAACGAACGTTTGAACATCGCCGCCCAAGGCTGCGGCGCGAGTTTCTGTCGCGATGAAACTGCATCTGCTGCCCACCATCACCCTGCTGCCTGCGCCGCATGACACGGCGGAGGATGCGCAGATCATCGAAGACTGGTCCCGTGGACTGGATTGGGTGAAGTGGCTGCTAGGCAGCGTGCGTGCCCGCATGGAGGTCCTGCTGGTGGAGGATGTCGCCGAGTGGAATGATTTTGCGGAAGGTCTGCTGCGCGAGGCCGTCGGTCCCGCGCTGAAGTCCGCGTGGCAAAGCGCACGTGCGAATGATCTGGCGGGTCTCATCACGGCTTCTTCCAAGCTGTCAGCCCAGCTCTCACCCGAGGTCTGCCAGCGCAGCTTGCTAGCGGGTGCGGTACTGCTTAAATCAACGAAACACGCCCGCTATCAAGGTGTGCTGGGCCGCCTGCGCGAGGCGGTGGAGCAGGGGAAATGCGACAGCCATATCGCCATCGTGTGGGCGGCGGTGGGACATTTTTTCCAGCTCAGCCTCACCAATGTGATTGCCGAGTATCTGCGCCTGGAATGGGATATCGTGGCCCGTGACACACATGTGCAGGTGCCCTATGCCGGGAAATTCAGCATCGCCGGACTCACAAGCCGCATCATGAGTGATGCCTCCGGCGAGTCCGCGCTGCGGGTGGTGGATGCTTGAGGTGAACAATCCATTCCCTTGCAGCTAAAACTTCACCGTCACACCCAGGTTCGCGCCAAAGCCGGGTTCGTTGGAGCCAGAGCCGTGGTAGCGGTAGGTTTGGTTCAGCAGGTTGTCGAGGGAAGCGGTCAGGATGAGGTGCTCATTGACGGAGTAGCCGCCGCGCAGCGTCAGCAGCAGGAATGAGGGCGTGCCGTTGGGCGGGATTCTTTGCGTGTCGAGCTGGTCGGAGGTGTTCATGCGTCCGGCCTCGCCATAGGTGAGACCGACGAACTCAGTCCAGAAACGATGGTTCGTGGACTGCCAGCGCACACCGGCGTAGCCGACGAGCGGGGAGATTTTGCCCAGCGGCTCACGGCGTTTCTGCGTGGTGGTGCCAATGAACTGATCCACTTCACCTTCCACCCAGGCCACATTGCCGAAGATGCTCCAGTGCTTGTCGATCTGCCAGCGTGTCGCGAACTCAAAGCCTTGCATGTAACCGTCGCCGCCATTGGACTTGGTGTCTTGCAGTGGCACGGCGGTGGAGCGCCGGATGATCAAATTGTCCATCTGGGTGTAAAAGTAGGCCAGGCTGGCGGTGACCGTCTCGGTGTTTGCCTTGAGGCCGATCTCATAGGTCAGGTATTTTTCCGGGGACAGGTCGGTGGCCGGTGTTTCTTTGCGCCCGGACAGCGCCACGTCGAAACGGGAAAGGTCGGAGAGATTTGGCGCGCGGAAGGCCTGCGACACGCCGCCATACAGCGAATAGCGGTCCCGCTCATCCAGATCGATCACGAAGCGCACGCTGCCAGAGAAGTTGTCCCAGCTGTTGGCAAAAGACTGCTGAGCGAGAGTGACGGGATTCTGGAAGCTGCCGAGCCTGGCCGTGGCATGCGTGTAACGCTCTCCGAGGAAGAGATGCACGCGCTCGCCGATGTCGATGGCATCCTGAATGTGAACGCCCAGCAGGCTGTAGGTGGAGTTGTCCGCAACGGCTCCCTGGAAGGGATTGTCCGAGGCGTGAGACTGCACAAAGTCCTCATAAAAATCGACGCCATAGACCAAGGTGCCGATGGGTGAGTCACTGGTGAACTGGAGATCTGCGCCGAGGGTGTCCACATCCACAATGTTATAGGATCTAGTGCCGCCTCCGGTGACACGGAACTGGTTTTCGCCTGCGGTTTGCACGGAGACGGTGAGGCTGGCGTTGTCGATGAAGCTGTTCAGATCCATCCCGGCGAGGCGGGCATACGTCAGGCTGCGCTCCTGGTCGAAGAGTCGCACACGGTCAGTGCCGACGGCGGTGCCTTCAAAGGAAACACCGGAGGTGGTGGAGTGCGTACGCCACACATCGTTCTGTCGCACCTGCTGATGTGCGGCGGTGAAGGTCCACTGGTCGTCCAGCGCTATGTCCAGCCTCACATCAAAGGCCCACTGATCGTACCCGGTGTGCCGCTGCCGCCGCCCGCTGCCGTCGGTGACATCGCCAAACTGGCTCAAGGTGACACCAGCGTGCAGGCCCCACTTTTGCCCTTCGCCAATGCTGGTTTCGAAGTGCTCCACATTGCTGTGCTCTGCGGTGGAGTAGCGGTATTCGGCCCGCCCGTGGGAAAAAAAGCCGCCTTCGGCTTCGCTGAGGAAGCCCGATCCCTTGGTGAAGGCGTTCACCGTGCCGCCGATGGCGTCGCTGCCATACAGCACGGATCCTTGCGAAGGCAGCACTTCCACACGGTCGAGGCCATACTGATCGAGCGTGTTCCAGTACTGGTTCGGTCCGTCACGGAAGGTGGAGTTGTTGAAGCGGATGCCGTCGACCATCATCAGGTTGCGGAAGCCGGTGAAGCCGCGGATGAAGGGAGAGCCCTGACCGTTGGAGGTCTTCTGAATGGTCACGCCGGGCGTCTCCCGCAGCGCTTCGGGAAAGGTGCGCACCAGCCGCTCCTCCATCTGCTTCTTGTCCAGCGTCTTCACCGCCGCAGGCACCTGGGACAGCGGAGTCGCGCTGCGCGTGGCCGTGATCACCACCTTCGGGAGGTCAGTGGCCCTTTTGATCTTTTTCTTTTTTTCTTCCACCCCCTCGGTGGCGAGGCTGGCGGTGGAGAAGGCGAGTAAGAGCGGGAGGGAGAATCGGCGCATGAGTGGTGACAGGCTTAAAGCCAATCAAACATCAGCTCCTTCTTTGTCACGCGAGGGGTCTCAATATGGTGATCAATGGACAAAAATGAACCCATCAGTCATCAAATGGGTTGGAAAGTGTTCCCAACATCTCGATTGAATTGAATACTCGTCTGATCGGTGGCCATGAGTGAGTGCTGAGCAATCCTTCCGCCCGCTGATGGTGCCGCCATGAAGGCACGTCGAGTCTACCAGAGCCTTCCTGAAAGGCTGAGCCAGACGGACTGTGCGACCCGTTTCAAAGTCTCTATTTCCCAAACAGGCCTTTGAGGCCACCGGCCTTGATCTTCTCCGTGCCTCCTTGGAGCATGTTTTTGAAGGCGCCACTGGCGCTGGCTTTGACGGCTTCCGTGTTGAGTTGACGGAGGACCAGCGCTGTCAGTTCGGCCGGAGTCATGCCTTCGGAGCCTGTGCCGAGATTGGTCAGGCGGATGTCGGGCAGCGTCATCCTGGCGTCTGCACCTGGAACAAGACCTGCCGCGTTCGCACTGAGTTTGGCACCGGTGATGAGGAGTTCGTTTACCTGAAATTTGATGGACTTCGTTGGTTTGCCGTCTGCTGGAGGAACTGCGGCGCTGGGGGCTCTTTGGCCAGCGGAAGCGGTTTGCTGAGAGACGAAGTTTTTCGCGTTGTCGGCGATGTGCTTGAGATTGGTGCCGCCGAGACCGGCTTCGAGATTGATTTCAGGATCGGTGATGCGGATGAACTGAATGACCACTTTGTCCGCGCTGACGCTGTTGGTGTCCACGGCCACTTCCGTGCGGCCGATGCGCAAGGCATAGGGGCCGGTGAAGCCTTTGGGATTGCCGATCTCAAATCCTTCGATGACGCCGGTGCCGGAGAAGGGGGAGAGCTTCACGTTCTGCACTGACACACTCGTCTGCACGACCGGGGGCGTGCCCTTCTCGATGCCAAACTTGACCAGAGCGCCGAGCTGTGACCAGCCAAACCAAAGGCCGGCACCAATGAGCACCACGAGAACGATGACAATGCGGATGATCCATTTCATAGTCCATCAGCATTCCCGGCGGGGGGTGTTCTGTAAAGTCTCAATACATGACTCTTGCGTAGTGGTGCGGACACCACGCAGATGGCAGGGGAGGCGGCGGGTGAATGCCGAAAATCAGCCTTCCGTAAACTGCCCGAGGGCGCGGAATTTCTGATAGCGTTGCTCCAGCATCTGCGCGGTCGGAAGGACGTTGAGTTCCTTGAGCGTGGCGAGCACGGCGTCCTTGAGTGAGTGCGCCGCGACGAAATGGTCGTTGTGCGCACCACCGAGAGGCTCGGGGATGATGCCGTCGATGATGCCAAGCTTGGAGAGATCCTGGGCGCTGAGCTTGAGCGCGGAGGCGGCCTCCGGGGCGTGCTCGCGGTGCTTCCAAAGAATGGCGGCGCAGCCTTCAGGACTGATGACGGAGTAGTAGGCGTTCTCCATCATAAGCACGCGGTCCGCGATGCCAATGCCGAGGGCACCGCCGCTGCCGCCTTCGCCGATGACGATGGCGATGACGGGCGTGCGCAGAGTCATCATCTCGCGCAGGTTGAAGGCGATGGCCTCGGCGATGTTGCGCTCTTCTGCACCGATGCCGGGGAAGGCTCCGGGGGTGTCGATGAGGGTGATGATGGGGAGGCTGAATTTTTCGGCCATGCGCATGAGGCGCAGCGCTTTGCGATAGCCTTCGGGATGGGCGCTGCCGAAGTTGCGCAGCAGGTTTTCCTTGGTGTCGCGGCCTTTCTGGTGGCCGAGGATGGCCACGCGCTGCCCACCGATGGTGGCAAAACCGGCGGGCATGGCGTTGTCATCGCCGATGTGGCGGTCGCCGTGCAGTTCCACGAACTCATCACAGATGTGCTTCACGTAATCGAGCATGAAGGGCCGGCCGATGTGGCGGGAGATCTGCACGCGCTGCCAGGGGGAGAGATTGGCGTGAATGTCACGCTGCAAGGTTTCAGACTTGGCTTCGAGATCGGCGATTTGCTGGGCGAGCTTGTCGCTGGGCTTGGCGGCGAGCTTTTTTTTGGCCTCCTCGATTTCTTCGCGGATTTTGACGATGGGCTTTTCGAATTCCAAAACTTGTTTCATGGCGGTCAGTGGCAAAGGGAATGGGAGGGATTATCTCACGAGGCTCAACTTTGACCCATTGCGCACGAGCGCAAAGAGTTCTTCAATGTCTTCACGGGCGAGGAAGATTCCGGTTTCCGCCGTGGGGGCTGGAGCAGGGGCGGGCATGGCAGCAGCAGTGCTAGATTTTTTCGTAGCCGAATTCGGTGTCTTTGGCTCCTCCACCGGCTGGGCTCGGGCGACCGGTGGTGTGCGTATGCTGATGGTTGTATTTGAATTTGTCTTCTTGCCCGAAAACCATTTTTCCGCATCAAGGTAGTTGGCGTCAGTGGAGAGCACGGACTTGCCGTCGAAGATGGAGTTTTTTCCCGCGATCGTCATTTCCACCGGCAGGCGCATGCCTGGTGGAAGGCGGATGTCCTTCGCATTATAGACTTTGAAAAGGTATTCTTTTTCTCCGACTTTGCGCAGCAGCATGACCTGCTTTTTAGCGATGCTGACCCCAAGATGAAAATCCATTGGGATGATGGTGAGGTGATCGCCGGGATGAAGATTGAAGCTCATCAAGCCGCTGGAGCGGATGATCGAGTCCACCGTGGTGTCGTACTTGTTGGCGATGGAATTCAGCGAATTGCCCGGCTGCACAATGTAGTCCTTCTTCCCTGCGGTGGAATTCGCAGAGTAGAGCTGGTCCATGTTGATCTCACCAATGATGCGCATGGCCTCGGGGCAGGTCTTGGAGTCGGGGAACTGCTGGCACAGCTTGTAGAGTGCATCACGACCTTCGTTGATTTTACCCTGATGGATGAGTTCGACGGCAGCTTCGAAACGCCTCACTCCGGGGTCAATGCGCGGGCGGTCTTTGGCCTTCATGGAGGCGATGTCATGTTCCACCTGGCTCTCCTTGAGCAGGATGTTCATGTAAACCCAGTACCCCATCGCCAGAGTGCCTGCCACCAAGCCCACGGTGATGAGGAAAATCAGCAGTTTGATCTGGGTCTTGGCCATCGCGTGAACCTGCAAAAACCACTCAGCCCAGCAGGCCGCGGCGTTTGAAATCGAAGAGGTTGATGTTCTGGGACTTCTCGATCATCTCGACAGTGAACTTCAGCAGGCAGATTTCCCAGGTGTCGTCCACGCCTTGAATGACCGCACGCATCGGATTGCCGGAGGTGCGGATGTCGCCGAGGAGCTTGCCACAGACTTCTTCCATGGATTCATGGATGATCTGCTCGCTGATGTCGCCTTTGCGAAATTTGAAGCCGTATTTGAGGATCGCCAGCTTGTGCAGGTTGTCCCGGAGGAATTCGCCAAACCCGGCCACCTCGGGGCCGAAGCCTTCAAAGTCAAACTGGCCGGGCAGTTCCGGGCGCAGGATGAGCGGTTTCTCGGCCTCGATACGGCCTTCGCGCACGCGCACGGCACCGACGGTGTCCATGAGTTCGGTGACGATCTGAAACTCGAAATGGGTGCTGCCAAAGGTGTCGATGCGACGGTCCGGCTCATGGAGCACCTGGGTGTTTTCCAGGGCGTATTGAATATCGAACTCGGTGGGCATGTCTTGGGGGGGTGACTGAGACTAAGCTGCTTCCACTCAGGGGCCAGTGATTTCTTGGGTTCTCAAGCTGGCTGTAATGGGAGGCAATTATGCCGAAGAAACAGGGCGGCTGAGCTGCTGAGATGTTCGCGCAGGCCGGATGGCAGGGCCGATCATCAGGCATAATCAGAAACCTGCTTAACGGATGATGTGAGGGCCTTGTCGTGTCTACGCTGAAATGACTCAAATTAAGCAATTTTGCCTGAGGACCATGTAAGTTGACAGTCCCCGGCTGGGCTCTCTATTGACCAAAAAACAACCTCATGATTAGCGACTCAGCGCCATTCCCCAGCGCTCGTCAGCGTGATCTCCGCAACTTATCACTCGGCCTGCTGGCTGTGGTGCTTCTGGCTTCTCCTCTGCATGCCGCGGATTTCTCCTGGACGGGCATGACCAGTTCTGACTTTACAGTCAACACGAACTGGCTGGGAGGTGCTGCTCCTTCGCCTACAGGCGGCGGTACAGCAGCCCCTGTGGCCTGGCGAATCAGCGTGCAGAGCACGACGAACACTCTGGTATACTCTGCCGCCCAAGGGCACACCGTGCTGAGCGGGGGCGGTAGCAACCGTTCACTGTTCATCGCAAACGGTACCAATGGGGCGATGTCGATCACCGGCGGCATTTTTGAGAGCACCAGCACGGCGGCTGACGGCATGGTCAATGGTGCCAATGCGGTGGGACTCCTCAGCATTGACGGCGGTATTTACCGCAAGACGACCGGCTCTGGCGGGCAGTCCACCTTTGCCGTGTTCTACGGTGGCAGTGGCAATACCCAGGCGACGCTCGACATCAACAGCGGCTCGTTTGAAGTCACGACGCTGGATCTGCAAAACATTGCGGGCAGCTCCACCCAGGCAGCTGGATTTCACGAGTCGATGGTCAATCTCGACGGCGGCACGCTCTCCGTGGGCACCATCATGCGCACCACCACTTCGCCGGGCATCGATGCAGCGCTGAACTTCAATGGTGGCACACTGCAGGCACGGAAAGACAGCACCTCGTTTCTGGCGAATCTCGGCCAGTTTACCGCGAATGTGCAGGCAGGCGGGGCGCTGATCGACACGCAGGCATTCAATGTCACCATCGCAGCGCCTCTGGTCCATGACACTGCGCTGGGTGGCACCGCAGATGGCGGGCTGACGAAGATAGGAACGGGTGCGCTGACGCTGTCCGGAGCCAGCACCTACACGGGAGGTACCTTCATCAAGAATGGAACGCTGATCCTGAGCACCGGCAGTGACCGCCTGCCCACAGGAACCGTGGTCACTCTGGGCGATGGCTCCACCAATGACAGCGGCGTCCTCAAACTCGACTCAAACAGCCAAACGCTCGCCGGACTGCTGACAGCAGGAACAGGGACGGGCAACAGTGTCGTCAATGGCAACGCCACAGCGGCCACGCTGACCCTCAGCATCAGTGCATCGAATCTCTTTGGTGGTGTGCTGGGTGGAGCGGGCACCAATGAAAACAACTTCGCTCTGACGAAGACCGGCGCAGGCGTGCTGACGCTTTCCGGCACCAACACTTACACCGGAGCGACGAACATCCTGGCTGGCACGCTGCAGGCCGGAGCGGCGGGCGGGGGCACTGTGTTTGGCGTGAACTCCGCCATCACGCTGGCAGATGCAGCGGGCGTCGTGCTCGACTTGAACAGCTTCAGTCAGACGGTGGGTTCTCTCGACGGTGGTGGCAGCACAGGAGGTCAGGTGACGCTGGGCAGTGCGACCCTGACTCTGGGCGGGAACAATGCCAGCACGACCTTTGCGGGCGTCATCAGCGGCGCGGGCGGAACTTTGATCAAGACGGGCACTGGAACTCTCATCCTGTCGGGTGCGAACGACTACACAGGGCTGACCACGGTGAGCTCAGGGTATCTCACGGTGGGTAACAATGCAGCGCTGGGTGGCATCGCAGGTGGAACGAGCGTAGCCTCGGGAGGAACGCTGGTGCTGGCCGATGGCATCAAGGTGACGGGCGAGACCGTGGGCATCTCCGGCAGCGGTGTCAACAGCATGGGTGCCCTGCAGACGGTGGCCGGTGGTGCCGCTGAATGGGCGGGATTGGTGACGATCGAGTCCGGCGGCGCCCGGCTGGGAGCTCAGGCTGGCGGCGTGTTGACCGTGAGCGGCGGCATTCAAAATGGCGCATCCAACATTCTGGCCATCTCCGGCGAGTCCGGCACCGGCACGGTGATCATCAGCGGCACGGGCAACACCTACACGGGAGTGACCCAGATCATTCGCGGCATTCTGAAACTGGGCAGCACCAATGCCCTGCCGACGACCACCGTATTGGACGTGGACTCCCTGGGTTCCGCCGGCGTGAACGATGACGCGACTTTTGATCTGAACGGGTTCAATCAAACGGTCGCCGCCTTGCAGCGTAGCGGCACGAGTTTTGGCACAGGAAACAGCTACATCACCAACAGCAGCAGCACGGGTGCGACGCTCACCGTTTCGTCCGCCAGCACCACGAGCTACAGCGGCGTCATTCAGGATGGTACTGGCGTGGTGAATTTGACGCTGAGCGGCAGCGGCAGCCTGACTCTCTCGGGGGCCAACACTTACACGGGACTCACGACCTTGTCGGGTTCAAACACCGCCCTCGTCGTGGGCAGCAATACCGCGCTGGGCGGGACGGCCGGCGGAACGTTGGTGGGTGCCGGTGCGCGTGTGGTGCTGGCAAATGGTGTCATCGTGACTGGTGAAACAATCACCCTCACCAGCACGGGCGGGAACAACAACGGCGCTCTGCAAACCGCTTCAGGTGCCTCCGCCGAATGGGCTGGAAATATCATCGTCACAGGGTCGGATGCTCGCATCGGTGGCGGCGTCGGCGGCACGCTGACGGTGTCCGGCGTCATCAGCGGCAGCGCGCCGATCCTCTTCAGCCGTGGCGACAACTCAACCACGATTTTGAACGCCGTGAACACCTACACAGGTGACACGCAGTTGTTCAGCAACGGCTCGGCCACCGGCTCTTATCTGATCATCGGCGTGGACAATGCGATCAACGCCGCCAGCCGCCTGTCCGTCATCGGCACTGCTGCCACAAAGCCTGCCACGCTGGATCTCAACGGTCATGTGCTCACGCTTCGCTCTCTCGACACCTCCGGCAACCATGCCACCGGAGCCGTCCTGTCCGTGGCCAACAATGCGGCCGCCACAGCCTCCGTGCTTACAATTTCTGATCCAGCCGCCAACACGACCTACTTCACCGGCACCCTGAAGGATGGCACCAGCGGTGCTGGCGGTCTGTCACTGGTGAAAAGCGGCATCAACACCCAGGTGCTCATTGGTGCCAATACCTACACCGGCTCCACGACCATCAATTCTGGCACCTTGCAGGTGGGCGGCGCGGTGTCCACCTATGGTGCCAGCGGTTCACTGGCCTCCACCAGCTTCCTCCTGAACGGTGGATTTTTCACCATCGACAACAC
Source organism: Prosthecobacter sp. (assembly GCA_021733925.1). GTDB lineage: Bacteria > Verrucomicrobiota > Verrucomicrobiia > Verrucomicrobiales > Verrucomicrobiaceae > Prosthecobacter. Next base: position 41,922 of record JAIPJY010000041.1, read on the forward strand.
AGGTGCCAGCAACAACAACAACGACCGTCTGGCGGACACCGCGGACTTTGCGTTCCAAGGCGGCTCCTTCATCTACAAAGGCTCCGATCAGGCGGCGACGAACTCCAGCGAGACCGTTCACAATCTCACGGTGAACTCGGGATTGAAAACGCTCAGCGTGATCTTCGGCGGCAGCAATGTGGCGACGCTGACCGCCAACCAGATCACTCGTCCCGCTCAAAGCGGCCTCCTGCTGGTAAACGGCGTGAATCTCGGCATGGATGCGAGCAGCACGGCCAGCGTGGCGCGGATCTTTTTCACAATCGCACCAGACTTGGTGGGTAGCACGGATGCGCTGGCGACAGGCATCAATGTGGCGGCGCAAAACACCAAGATCGTGCCGTTTCTACTCGGTGAGGCCACGCTGACGACCGGCGGCTTGGGAACCGCCACCGGCACGCCGAACACCTTCCTGACTTACGATGCGACGACCGGCCTGCGGCCGCTGAACCCCACGGATGAGTTCACGCAGAACGCAATCATTGACGGGAACAATACTCGTATCACGACCGATACGACGGTCACCACCTCGGCTGCGATCAATTCGCTCATCCTCGACGGTGCCAAGGTGACAACCACCAGCGGGCAGACCCTCACGGTGAGCAGCGGTGCCATATTGTTCGCCTCGGGATCAAGCATTTCCATCAATGGCGGCACACTCGACTTTGGCGCCCGCGAGGGCATCATCACGATCAATTCAGCGGGCCTCACCTTCATCACCTCCGTGATCACGGGATCGGCGGGTGTCACCTATTCAGGCTCAGGCTCCCTGGTTTTGGCGACGCAGCAAAACACTTATACCGGTGACACGGTGCTACAGCTCGCGCTGGTGATTCCGCAGTCCAGCTCCACTGGACCGGCCGGTGCGCCCACGAGTGGCCCGTTTGGCCAGGGCACGGTGATTTTCAACGGCTCCGCCATCCGTGCCACGTCTGCTATCGATATCACCATCGGCAACAACGTGCAGTTCAATGCGGACACCACCTTTGTGAGCAGCGGTACGGCCAGCAGCGACAAAGTACTCGCCTTCACCGGGGATGTGACTCTGGCGGGAGGCACACGCACCCTCACGCAGAATTCGGGTGCCAATACCGTCTTTTCCGGTGCCATCAGCGACGGCGGCAACAACCTCGGCCTGACCATCGCCGGCAGCGGCCCCAGTGCGGTGGTGCTGTCCGGCACCAGCACCTACACAGGTGCCACCCAGGTGAATGGCAGCACTTTGCAAGTGGGCAGCAACGGCACGGGCACCTCCGGCACCGGAGCTGTCACGGTCGCCAGCGGTGCCACACTCGCGGGCTCTGGAGTGATGCAGGGTGCGACGGCGATGAATGCCGGTTCCGTGCTGCAGCCGGGCGATGTGACAACGGGTGGCACCACGAGCACGACGGTGACCAGCAACAACACGCTCACCTTTACCGCAGCGAATACAGCCCTCACAGTGAATGACGGCGCGCAGATCCGCCTCGGCATCTCCAGTCCCACGCTGACCTCCAGCGTGATCTCTTTCTCAGATGGCCTCTTCCACTACAACGGCCAAGACTATGGCAGCGCCCTCGCGTTGTTCAGCACTGAATCGGGGGCTCTCACCACTTGGAACACCGGCCCGACAAGCGTCAGCAACCACGACTTCATCAAGCTCACGGATGCCACGGGCACACTCAGCATCGGCGACCGCTCCGGGGGGGGCATGGGGACAGGGCTCGGTGGTGGTGAATGGCAGCCTGAGCTCCGTGGCAGTCGGCCAGGTCTTCAATTTGATCGACTGGAGCGGCGCGGCGATCAGCGGCAACTTTGACCTAGGCGGTCTGACCTTTGTGGATGCCAGTGGTAACGCCATTGCCGGAGATCTCGATCTGGCGGCGCTCGGTGCCGGCTTCGGCTGGGACGTGAGCGCCTTTCAGACCTACGGCATCATCGTCGTGGTCCCCGAGCCCGGCCGCGCCTGCCTGCTCCTCCTCGGCCTGCTGGGTTTGAGCCTGCGCCGGCGCCGCTGATCTGATTCGTGCCGCTGAAGGTTGTCAGCTTGCAACGTGACGGCGGGCGGACTATCGACGCAGGATGAAGCTCCCGCCCCACCTGCTCGACGAAATCATCCTCTCACTCGGAGAGGTGTTTGTGGGCAAACGGTATGCAGACAAAGTCATCGAGTTCACTTTCAAACGCCACCGCAAGTGGGGCAGCCGCGACCGCCGCATCTTCGCGGAGTCAATTTATGAATGCGTCCGCTGGTGGCGCTGGTTCTGGTACCTGGCCGGACTGCCGGACGAGGAGCACACACAGCCGGAAAACATCACCCCAGAGCGTCTGTGGCGCGTGTGGGCTGCCTACTGGATCTCCAACGGTCGTGACCTGCCCCAGGACGAAACCGCGCCCGAGGTGAAGCCAGATGACGTGCGCAAACGTGCCAAAGACGGTGCCTCTCCTGCCATCCGTGCTGCGATCCCAGACTGGCTGGAAGCCCGTGGCACTCGTGAACTTGGGGCCGCATGGCCTGCCCTGCGCGAGTCGCTGAACTTGCCTGCGGATGTGTTCATGCGCGTGAACACGATCAAAAATGATCGCCGCGCCCTGCGTGAGCGGCTGGGCCAGGAAGGCTACGAAACCGAAGCCGTCGATCAGGTGCCCAGCGCACTGCGCCTGAAACAGCGCGCGAATCTGTTCGGCACGGATTCCTACAAAGCCGGCCTGTTTGAAGTGCAGGACGCCGCATCCCAGCTCATCGCACCATTCCTCCAGCCCGAACCCGGCATGCGGGTCATCGATGCCTGTGCGGGTGGCGGCGGCAAGGCTCTCCACATGGCGGCGATCATGCGCAACAAAGGCCGCCTCCTCGCCCTCGACATCCATGCATGGAAACTCGCCGAACTCCGCAAACGCGCCTCACGCGCCGGCGTGGACATCATCGAAGCACGCGAAATCGAAGGCTCCAAGACCGTGAAACGCCTCGCGCAAAAAGCCGACCGTGTGCTGCTCGATGTCCCATGCTCCGGCATGGGCGTGCTGCGCCGCAATCCCGATGCGAAGTGGAAATTGAGCGATGTCGAAATCGACCGCCTCATCGCCCTGCAGGCCGAAATTCTCGAAAGCTACAGCCGCATGGTCGCCCCCGGAGGCAAGCTCGTCTACGCCACCTGCAGCATCCTGCCGAGTGAGAATGAACTCCAAGTCCAGGCCTTCCTTGCCAAACACGGAGCCGACTGGACCCTCGAAGAAGAACTCCACCGCACGCCCGAAACCGGCGCATTCGATGGCTTTTACGCAGCCCGTTTGATGAGAAAAGCTGCCGAAAAGAATGACGACACCAAGGTGGCCGATGTCAAAGAAGCTCCGAATGTCAAAGAAGCTCCGAATGAGGAAGCTGTTCCGAATGCTCCAGGCGCTTAGGCCTTCGAGCTTCGGATTTCATTCGTCATTCGGGAATTCGACATTGATTCGCTGCGCTCACCCTTCGGGCTCCTTACGTTCGTCTGTCTCGCTTCGCTCGGCTCGTCATTTCCTAATGGCACCCACATCCCGTCCCACACGACCCGCCGCCACTTGAGGCTTGGGAGCCGCCGCTGCTGCCGCCCATCATTCCCGTGCCGCCAATCGGCACCCGGCGAACAGGCTGCCCGCTGTCAGGATGCTGCGTGAGAGCGTTGTCCTTCATGCTCTGACGGATTTCAAAGCGCTTGGTGGGTTCGCCTTCAAACTGGGGGATGGTTTCGTAAACGTAGGTGGGCATAATCAAAAATGCGGTTGTGCGAAGTACGAATGCCGAATGATTGAAGCTGTGCAAGGCGGGAAATAAAAACGGCGTCCCGGTAAGGGGACGCCGCGTGGAAGAGTTGAAGAGGTGGATTAGCCTTCGCCGGGGCCTTCAACGCCACCCGCAATCTGTTCACCACTGACGTGCAGGGCCTTGTAGCCTCCCGTCGCCTTGAAGTAAAAGATCAGCAGCAGGTAGAGGACAGCCATGACCGCCGGCACTGCTGCGGTGACTTTGAGCGCCATACGGCCGCCTTCAAGAGTGGCTGCCGTGACGGGTTTTGCATCAGCTACACTTGTCGCCTTGGCTGCTTCCCACCATTTGGCGAGGTTTTCGTGGTTCTTGTCAGTTTTACCTTCTTTGGCAAGAACCGCTCCTACGTTGGCAAGTTCCTTTCCTTCATCTGAAAGCACGCCGACTTTGGCACCGTCGAGGCCTTTGATCTCGGGAAGGAACAAGAACCCCTTGGGCTCCGCCACGGCATAGCGTGCGTAGGTTTCAGGAGCCTTCGCTTCAAGGTTCTTCGTGGCAAAGTAGTCCTGCTTGTAGCCGATGGCGGGTCCACCGAGCAAACCGGCGGAAAGCATGCCCATGCCGCCCATCAATCCGATGGCGACGGCACCACCTTTGGGAAAGCGCTCAGAGGTAACCGCCAGCATCGTGGGCCAGAGGAAGGTTTTGCCGCAGGCATAGACGGTTGCTGCCACCACGCACATCACGACGCCCTCGGCATTTCCAAGCATCGTCAGGCCGATCGCCCCCAGCACGCCGCTGACAAACAGCAGGCCCAGTGGCGAAATGGAGTGAACGATTGGTCCGGCCACAAAGCGCAGCGCAAACATCAGCGTGGAGGTATAAACGAAGAGCTTCAGACCATTGGCAGGGCTGGCCATGATGGTTCCGGTGATCTTGGAAATCCAGGAATCGGTGCCCAGTTCCACATAACCGACCAAAGCGTGAATCACCAGCAGGACGATGAACAGCGGGGCAATGACCGAGCCAATCATCTGGCCCACGGTGACACCGGCTGAAGCAGCTTCGGATTTGGGGAATTTCTGCCCGAGCAGCATCACTCCGTAAAGGATCACGGGGATGAGGAAGAGGGACATTTGAATTTTCCAATCCACGGCTGCCGAGAGCACCTTGCCAGCCTCATCCACTTTGGCCGACATGAACGTCGAGGCAAGACCACCCAGCACCAAGCCCGCAGGCCAGCCTGCATGCAGGATGTTCAGGTAATGAGTCTTGTTGTTCGGAAAGAGCGTGGCGGTCAGGGGGTTGACCACCGCCTCGCAGACGCCGTTGCCGATGGCGAAAATGAACATCGCGCTGAAGAGGCACCAATAGGCGGCGTCTTTTCCGCCAGAGGCAAAAAACGCAGGGGTGGCCAGGGTCAGAACTGCAGAAACGAAGTGCAGCACAAACGCCGCAATCATCAGTTTACCATAGCCAATTTTGTCCGCGAACAGGCTGGTCACGATGATGACAAGGCCAAATCCCGTCAAACCACCTCCAGTGATCGTTCCCAGTTCAGTCATGGTAAATCCAAACTGCTCGGCCCACTGGCCCAAGATGCCTCCACGGACAGAAAAGCCGACGCCCGCGGCAAGAATGGCCATGAATCCGGCCCAGAGAAGTCTCATTCGATTAGTTTCGCTCATAGATGGTGCGTGATGCTGATGTTGATGCTGGTTTTGATGTGACGTGAAAAATACAGGGCGGCGGCCCGTGAGGACAGCCGCCCCGTATGGAAGGGGAGTCTTGTTAGTGAGCGGCGTTGATGTCTACTGCTTTATAACCACCGCGCGATTTGAAGTAGAAGAACATGGCCAGGTAGCAGGCGAGCATGAAGGTCGGGAACATGGCCATCCGGCCCAGGGCGGTGAACTGGCCCCCCTTGGTGGCGTCAGCGATCAGAGCCTTGTCGGCTTCGGCGGTGACTGCGGCAGCCTTGACGGGATCGACCGCTTTGTAGGGGCCCAGCACGTAGCTCTTGTCCACGGTGATCTGCTGCACCAGCGCCGGGTTCTTGTCGGCGATGAGCTTGGCGGTGGTGTCTTCCTGCAGGCTGCCAATGAAGGGGAAACCGAGAATGCCGACCGCCAGCATGCCGATGCCGGAGATGGCATTGAGCGTGAGGGCGCCGCCTTTGGGGCTCTGCTCTGCCGTGATGCCCAGCATGGTGGGCCAGAAGAAGGTTTTGCCCAAAGCATAGAGAGTGGCTGCGGCAAAGATCGCAAACAGTCCGGAATTGCCGGTGAAGGACAATGCGGTGAGGCCTGCGATGGCGAGGACGGCGCTGATGACCAGCAGGCCGATGGCCGAGAACTTGTGGACGATCGGTCCCGCGAAGAATCGCAGAACCATCATGATGGCGGAGGTGTAAACCAGCACGAAGCCAGGGTTTTTGCCGGCTGCTTCCATGGGCTTTTCCATGAGACCGCTGATCCAGCCGTCCGTACCGATTTCCGTCGTGGCCAGCGGCATCATGATGACGATCATGAAGGCAAGCAGCGGACGGCCAAAGCTCTTGGTGATGACGCCAAAGATGATGGCGACAATGGCGGTGTAGATCCACTTGGCGTTGGCATTGAAGAAGATGGCCTTCAATTCGGGCACCTGATCAAGCTGGGCGAAAATCAGCGCAAAGGCGACGAAAGCACCAAAGACGCCCAGTTCCTTCAACATATCGACATAACCGACGCCAGCAGCTTCGCGCTCGTTCTTGGGGAACTTCGCTCCGAGCAGCATGAAGAGATAAACGACGGCGGGTGCCAGCACCAGGCCCAGCACAATGCGCCAGTCGCCAGTCTTTGCGACATCAGCGAGTGAGATGGTGGCAAGACCGCCGATCACCAGACCGCCAGGCCAGCCAGCGTGGAGGATGTTCAGCCATTTGGTCTTGTCCTTGCTGAACATGGTGGCGACAACCGGATTGATGAAGGCTTCCACGGTGCCGTTCCCGAGGCCAAGAATCACGCTGCCCCAGTAAAGCAGGTTGAAGGCGCTTTTCTGCCCCGCCACCAGCGCATCACCGGTCACACCCTGAATGGCGCTGTAGGCCATGAATGCCATGGCGGCGTAAATGAGATAGCTCAGGAAGGAGAACAGCATGGCGATTTTATATCCGATGCGGTCGATGATGAGGCTCCAAAGGATGATGGAGATGGCAAACGGCCAGATGCCGGCCCCTTTGAGTGCGCCGATGGTGCCTTTGTCGATGTTGAGATCGATGCCCAAACGCACATCACAGAGATACATGCGTGAAAAGAACGCATACGAGGTGGTGATCAGGGCGATGAAACAGCCCCAAAACAAGGCCATGGAGGGTTTGCCGTCGTTACTCATGAGGTGATTGCGTGTGGGTTGGGATGATTATCGGGAACGGGCGTGTTTTAGGTGCCACGCCTTCGTGCGACAAGGAAAAAGTGTTCTCAAGGCTGAGAAGTCGCCAGAACGCGCAGCGGAAAGGTCCGCAAATCGTGTCCCGGAACTGACCTTTGCGGTGAGCGCTTTCGGGAGGGCGCCATGTTATCGCTTCGCAGTTGTGCGATCTTGCAATGGATCCATGCGTCCTCTTCGAAAGCGTCAAACGCTCCTACAACCTCCTCAATCCATCCTCCGTCATCGCGCACGGGATCGCTTCATCAATTTCATTGATGCGGGCCAGCGTCTCATCACTCAGCACCAGATCGGCAGCAGCGAGGCTTTCATTCAACTGCGCCACCGTCGTCGCACCCACAATCGTGGAGGCCACAAAGTCATGCTGCTTGCTCCAGGCCAGCGCCAAAGCCGTCACGCTCACGCCCAGATCAGCCGCAATCACCTGCAGCCGCGCGGTCGTCTCAAGGCTGCGTTCATTGACGAAGCGCGCCGCCATCTTCTTCTGGCGCGGGCCGCCGTTCTGAATGTAGTCGGTGAATCGCGCCCCTTTCGGCAGGGCACCACCGTTGTACTTGCCGCAAAGCACGCCACCACCAAGGGGCGAGTAGGGCAGCAGGCTCACACCTTCCTTCCGGCATACCTGTGCCAGCTCGCTCTCGCAGCGGCGGTTGATCAGGGAGAAATTATTCTGCACCGTGGCCATGCGTGCCAGGCCGTGCTTCTCCGCCTCCCAGAGATTTTTCATCACACCCCAGCAGGTTTCATTGCTGCTACCCCATGCCCGAATCTTGCCCTGATCAACGAGATCAGTCAGCGCTCCGAGCGTCTCCTCCTGCTGCATCCCGTGGTCCGGCCAATGCGTCTGATACAGGTCGATGTAATCCGTCTGCAGCCGTTGCAGGCTGTCCTCGCACGCCTGAAAAATCTGCCGGCGATCCAGCGCCGTGAACCCACCACGCACCGGCGGCCGGAACCAGCCATGCCCCGGCCCTGTGACCTTCGAAGCAATGATGATCTCCCCACGCTTCTGCCCCTTGAGCCACTTGCCCACGATCTGCTCCGTCACCCCAAACAACTCCGCACTCGGTGGTACCGGATACAGCTCAGCCGTGTCAAAAAAGTCGATCCCCGCCTCAAGCGCCCGGTCCATGATTCCAAAAGACGTTCCCTCATCAGCCTGCAGGCCAAAAGTCATGGTTCCCATGCAGATGTCCGTGACGACGATGCCAGTACGGCCAAGGCGGTTGCGTTTCATAAGTCGCGGATGCTAGCAGCGAAGGGCGGCGAGCCAAGAGCAAAGCGCCTTTGTTCGCCATTACTTGGTCGTTGCATCAGTCATGGCTCAAACATGAATTGAGAGTCTTCCATACTCTGGTGCATCAATCACCGTGAATGAATGGCGTCTGTCGTCGTACATGTACTCACAGATCGGCTGGTCGCCAGAAAGAAGAGCCTCATGCATGTCGCGGTGGGCTCTACTGCGATAAGGCTCATATGCAATTATGACAGAACTGGTGGAGATAGGGAGCGGCTCTCTGAGAATCCCAGCCGCACCTCCCATGTAGTAAAACGACGCGGGAGACACTGGGAGAAGGAGAACCGAAGCAATCTGCTCAAGCTCGTTCTCAATGCCGACTGGCGAATGGAGCTCGTGGCGATGAAGAAGACGAACCAATCGGACTCTGGCCTGCTCGGTTACAATATCAGCGTAATGCTGGATTGCAAAATGGTCCCATTCATGCGCATCAGTAGCACCGGACGCAAACCTGCGGACGAAGCTGGCAAACTCGGGGCGAGTCATGGAGAGAGGCGATCAAAGTTAGCCGTTCGTTCGGTAATCATATCCGCCTCTCCATGCCATTGATGGGTGAGGTCGCGCATGAGGAGCGCGTGGTCAAAGGTGACACTGCCTTCGGGAAAAACCGACTCGTCGGCAAAGAAGGAGGACTCGACCTGCTCGACTGCGAGCGGACGCACCTGCCAATAGTCAGTCTCAAGCCGAATGCCATCAAGCCGGCAGCAATCACGAGTAACGGAGTAACCCACGCTGCCACTCTCAAAGAAGGCGGACGATTCGGCCAGCGACTCGAAGCACGAAGACTCTGGAAACGAATCACTCTCGTGTCCGTGAAGCTGAACCGCCATGTGTCCGTCACGAGAGCGAACCGCCATGGAAATGTGGGAGCCGTCGTCGGTCACGTCGAAATCCGCCAGGTGATGCTCCCCCGGAAAAATCCGGCCTCCCGCGAAATGGTTGAGCCATGAGCCAGTGTCGCGGCGCGGGATGAACACACCCTCACGCGCTTCACCAGAAGGATCGTCCCACAGCACGGCGATGAGGTGGGCCGCGTTCTCGCTGGAGATGCCGCAGAAGCGCGGAAGCCATGCGGGGCGAACCTGCTCAAGCCGGATCAGACAGATCCCAGCAATCGCGTAGCCACCGTGCAGCTTGGGACGAAAAGGCGGCGGCAGAAAGCGACCCATCACCTCCGCGTCCACCCGGAAGTTAACGAGCATCCTGCGACGAATCAAACCGTGGATGACTGGAAGGCGCATGGTTGAAACGGCAGGCATTAGAGCTCCGCATGGCGAAGAGCCTCGGACGTGAGAATGGCTTCCTGCTCCATCGGTGCATCTGGATAGCCGATGGTAAGGCACTCGTGCAAATACTGCCTCAGGAACGCGCCGAAACTGCCACAACGCTCATACTGTGCGGTGTGGACCAACTCGTGAGCGACGAGAAAACGGTCGCCCACGAAATCGCTGCGGACAAAGATGCCGTAGCGCAGCGCGAGCCCGGCGGTGAATGGACTGATAAGCGCAGTAGCCTCTCCTGCCGCACGCAAAACGGGATGCTCTGGTGTTGGAATGGATGCGACAGCCAGCAAGCGAACCTGCTCAGGATGGGCGACACCCACTCGCTGCGCATCGGACACTTGAGCAGGCGAAAGACAAACGCCCGAGGCAAGAATGTGCGCCTCCTGCTGCTCCGCCCAGTCTGCAGCCAACGGCAAAAGCTCCTCGAATTGTTCTGGACTGAGAATGCTTTCGTTCATGGGAGAGGCGCAGCGAATTCTGACTATGCAAGCTCAGCCAACGCGCCGGGCCGCGCAAGATGAAGTTCGATGCTGCAGCGCTAGGTCAGGTCCTTGCGGGGCCGACGGGAGGTGGGCAGAACAGCAGCCCTGCTGTGATGCACGTCCTGCCCCGGCTAAATTCATCTCGACAAGTTCCTCAAAATCGTGGCATACCTGCAAAACAAACACTCTGCACCTTCCTGCCCGACCACATAAAGACCGCTTGAAAACGCTCTAAAAAACCATGCGCATTCTCTGCATCTGCTGCTCGCTTCTTTTGTGCACAGGTCCGGTTTCAGGATGTGCCACGACTCAGCGCAGTTCTTCATATTCGCAGGGGGCGGACGGAACGGAAGATGAAATGTCGGGCGCAAAAAAAATTGGCTGTTGTTGTCTGGGGATTCTCATGGACTGTTTTTACAGTCTATGCGGGAGTGGCTATTCGTTTTCCCCATAAGGACACGAGTGTTCACTGGCCGATCATTTGCAGCAGCGCAGCAGGCTTGGTTGCCGTTAGTTCGCCTCCTGCTGTTCACTACTGAGCTTCTCTCATCAGACTCAACGCGCCGCCGATTACCCGTCCAGCCTGACAACTCACAATCCAATCCTACCGCTTGTGCTTCTGATTGAAGTTCGCCACGGTCCGGGCCGCTTCGCGATTCTCAGCCTTCTCCTTCAGATCCTGTCTCTGATCCCCGTGGTTCTTGCCTTTGCCCACGCCGATCTCGATCTTGATGTGGTGGCCTTTCCAGTAGGCGCGCAAGATGGGGAGGGCGAGGCCCTTTTGCTGCGTCTGGGCGAGCAGCTTCATGATCTCGCTCTTGTGCAGCAGGAGGCGCCGGGTGCGGCGGGGCTCGTGCGTGGTGTGGCTGGCCTTCTCGTAGGTCTGAATGTCACAGCCATAGAGCCAGACCTGGCCGCGATCTACGCGAGCGAAGGCATCGGAGATGTTGAGCTTCCCGAGGCGGATGGATTTGACCTCGGTACCGCGGAGTTCGATGCCAGCCTCGTATTTTTCGAGGATGTGGTAGTCGCGCGGGGCTTTGCGGTTCGTGGCGATCTCGGACATGGGTCGCGCGGTGAACCGCTGATGTTGACGAAGAACTGGCGGTTCTGCCGGGAAGGGCAGCTGGCCTAGTGCTGCTGCAGCTGTTCGGGGGTCGCGATGGTGATCTTGCCCTGAATGATTTCAAGGAGGGCGAGGTCGGCCTCACGCAGGCCTGGGCGGCGCTCGACGAGGACGGCATGGCCCGCCGCGATCTGACGGACTCGCTTGGAGACCATGTTGATCAGGATTGGGTGATCTTTGACGATTAGCGCGGCTTGTTCGACGAGGTCAGCTCTCATAAATTGAAATTGGGGCTGGGATTGGGGGGGCGGAGAATAAAGGGCGTCGCGTGCGGTGCAACTGTTATGTTCCTGCTTTTCCCCTTGCGGAATGGGAGCCGGTATTGTCTCATCGGCGCTCGATTTGACTCATGAAGAAAGCTCTCATTACCGGAATCACAGGACAGGACGGCTCGTATCTCACGGAATTGCTGCTCGAAAAAGGCTACGAAGTGCACGGGATCATCCGCCGGGCTTCCAGTTTCAACACGGGGCGGCTTCAGCACCTCTTTGAGCCGGAATCCCACCTGCCGTCGAAGAATCTGCACCTGCATTACGGGGATCTGATGGATTCGGTGGCACTGGTAAAGCTGCTCTATGAACTGAAGCCGGACGAGGTTTACAATCTGGGCGCTCAGAGCCACGTGCGGGTGTCGTTTGACGTGCCCGAGAGCACCGGGGACATCGTCGGCCTGGGGACGCAGCGCATTCTGGAGGCGATCCGTGAGACCGGCCTCGTTGGCAAAGTGCGCTTTTATCAGGCCTCGTCGTCGGAGATGTTTGGCAAGGTGCAGGAGGTTCCGCAGGTGGAGACGACGCCCTTCTGGCCTCGCTCACCCTACGCCTGTGCGAAGGTGTATGGCCACTGGCTCACAGTGAACTACCGCGAAAGCTACGGCCTGCACGCGAGCAGCGGGATTCTTTTCAACCACGAGTCGCCACGCCGTGGGGAGACCTTTGTGACGCGCAAAATTACCCGTGCCGCCACCCGCATCAAGATGGGCCTGCAGGACAAGCTGTTCCTCGGGAACATGGATGCCAAGCGTGACTGGGGCTACGCCAAGGACTACGTCGAAATGATGTGGATGATGCTCCAGCAGGATGAGCCGGATGACTATGTGATCGCGACCAACGAGACGCACAGCGTGAAGGAATTCGTGCAGGAGACCTTCGGCGCGCTGGATCTCGACTGGGAAAAGCATGTGATGTACGACGCCCGCTACGAGCGCCCGGCAGAGGTGGAACTCCTCATCGGGGATCCGGCCAAAGCCCGCAAGAAGCTGGGCTGGGAGCCCAAGGTGAAGTTCAAGGAACTGGTCAAAATCATGGTGGAGGCCGATCTGCAAATGGCGAAGCATGAACTGGCGGTGAAGAACGTGACTGTTGCGTGATTCGGCGCAGTCGGGCCGTTTGAACGAGCCATGAAAAAGATCGGCATCGGCATCATCGGAGGCGGCCTCATGGGCCGGGAAATGGCAAGCGCCTTTGCACGATGGTGCGCGCTGATGGATGTGGAGGTGCAGCCGGAGCTGCTGGCGGTGGCGGTGGCGGATCTCGTCGAGGATGTGCGGAACTGGTTTCGCCGCATTCCTTCCTGCGTGCAAATCACAGGAGATTATCACGAACTGCTGGCGAATCCCGCCGTGGACGTGGTCTATGTGGCGGTGCCGCACAACCTGCATGAGAAAATCTACTGCGACGTGCTGGCAGCAGGGAAGGATTTGTTCGCAGAAAAACCGTTTGGCTTGGACCTGGCTTCGGCCCGGCGCATCGCGGAAGCAGCGCAGGCCTCGGGCCGATATGTGCGCTGCAGCTCGGAGTTTCCCTTTCTGCCGGGAGCACAGCGGGTGATGCAGCATGTGAAGGAGGGAAACCTCGGTCGCATCCTGGAAGTGGTGGCTGCATTCCACCACAGCAGTGATCTGGATGCCTCAAAGCCGGCGAACTGGAAGCGCAAGTCGGCCACCTGCGGTGAGATCGGTGTGCTGGGAGATCTGGGCATGCACGCCTGCCACATTCCCTTGCGCCTGGGCTGGCGGCCACAGCGTCTGTTTGCACAGTTGCAGAAGGGCTACCCACAGCGCCCAGACGGCAAGGGCGGGATGGCCGATTGTGACACCTGGGACAATGCGCTGCTGAACTGCTGGACGCAAATAGGCGGGCATGAGGTGCCGATGCGCCTGGAGATGAAGCGCATGGCTCCAGGGGAGACGAACACGTGGTACATCGAGGTGCTGGGCACCGAGGGCGGAGTGCGCTACAGCACCAAGGAGTCAAAGACACTGTGGCTGTTTGAGAACGGCAAGGAGCAGTTCTGGAAGAAGACGGATCTCGGTTTCGGGATGCCCTTCAAGACGGTGACCGGAGGCATTTTTGAGCCCGGATTTCCTGACATGATCCAGCAGATGTGGGCCGCCTACCTGATGGAGCGCGAGGGCCTGCTCGGCGGGCGTTGTGGCTGTGCCACCGTGGAGGAAGCGGTGGCGACGCAGGAGATTTTCGCGGCGGCACTCGCCTCACACGCGCAGGGTGTCGTGATGGCACTTTGAAGTCCAGACAGCAAACCACTACGCGGTTTTCACCTTTTCTCCTGTCGAGACAATCTGCGGGTAGTCGGCAAGCTGGATCAGCGGAATGCCATAACGCCCGGCGATGGCATCTGCCTCGGACTCAGGGTAATCATCGCGGAAATAAACCTCTTTGACGCCGTAGGCACAAAGCATTTGCATGCAGCTGGTGCAGGGTTTGGTAGTGCAGGCGACGAGCCTGACATTGCCTCGGGTGAAAAGGCTGCACAGGTTCACCTCGGCGTGCAGCATGTATTTACGTCGTGCATCACGATCTGCCCAAAAATCAGGGTCAGCATCGTAACCGGGGGCAAGGCCATTGTAGGCGGTTCCGATCACCCGGTTGTCAAAGTCGATGGCCACCGCCCCCACCTTCCGAAACGGATCCTCCGAACGCAGGCTGGCGACGTGGGCAAGCGCCATGGCGTATTCTGGGATGGTCAACCGCGCTGCCGGGGCAGGATGGACTTCATGGGACATGGGCGCACTTGAACTTTTAAAGCAGTGGCGTCAATCAAGAGAGGCGATGACATGCTTTTTTCAGCCATAAAAATTCGTTTGAACATGTTATTATGAACACTATATAGTGTTCAGAAAGTTAGCTGACTTATCCTATCCAAATCCATGAATTCTTTCAATTCCAGGCGACTTCCGATCGGCAAATTGTTCGGCAAATTACGCAGTTTAATCGCTGTTGCCCCCCCAACAAACAGCCCCCACAGGTCGTGGGACAGGGCTTCTACGAGAGAAATTCAACTTGAGTTTGATTTTGAACTCAGGAAGCACCTCCGTGAAACGAAAAGGGCGGTTTCAGTGGGTACTTATAAAAACTGAGGGCGAACCATTCGGCCATCCTGTGGCGGCTGGAGCCAAATTATTGGATATCAAGGGCGAGATTGTGGCAAAATCGAGAGAAATTTGGTATGGACAAAAGCTGCTAAAATTGCTTGTATCAGTGTTTAATTCCCGACCCAATCACTCCCGTCATGCTGATTAACCACTCTCGATACATACCCATCAATGCTCTCCTGATGGGGATTACTCTAACAACGGGCTGCCTTTTGCCGCTGCGTTCAAATGCTCAATTTGGAGTTTCGCCGTCACAAACCAGCAACTTTTTCAATGACCTTCGGTCTCGTACTGGTCAGATGAAAAGGACGACGCAGTCCTCTGCGCGCAGTGGTGATGTGGTGTATGACTATGAGAAAGGAGCCTACGTCAGCCAGGAAGATCAGGAGGGGTACCAAAGTCTTCAGCAATTGCTGCGTTCTGACCGTCAGATTTCGCAGCCTTCGGTGCGCAGCGGCAGCTCCGCATTTGCTGCCCGTGCTGTGGGTGACTACACCACCTATTCCGGCCAATATTCACAGGCATTGAGCTATTTTGCCCCTACCTACACCTCGGATCCTTTCCTGACAGGCAAGCGCAATCTCAAACTGGGTCCCGTAAACATCGGTTTGGGTCTGTATCAGGGGCTTGAGTACAACAGCAACGTTCGTCGCACCCCCGTTCCTGTTTCAGATGTTATCAGCAGCACGCTCATCAACATCAGCGCCAACTACCGGGTTTCACAAAACAATGTATTGAGCTTCACCGGGGGCCTCGGCGTGGATCATTATTTCAATCATCCTGAACTGGCGGCGTATGGTAATGGTAATTACCTGATCAACGTTTTGCCAGGCACGACACTGGCTTTTGATATCAAGGCTGGCCCGGTGAATTTCACCATTTATGACCGCATGTCCATGCGACCTGCGCTCAACAATGCCTTCGTTGGAGCGGGAAATAATTCAAGCTTCGGTGTGTTCCAAAACGATTTTGGGGTGGCCGCCAACTGGCAGATCAATTCGGCTTGGTCGCTTGCCGTCAATTACACGAACACCATTTCCGAGGCATTGGGGAGTGGAAACAGCCAGTTCAGCCGCACGATGAACACGCTGCATGGCTCCCTCACCTACAGTCCGACGGCAACGTGGATTTTGGGCACAGAAGGTGGTGTCTCATTCCTGAATTATGTGAACCCCACTCTGAACGACGGCGTTCTCTTCAACTGGGGTGCGTTCGTCAGTGTACCGCTTGGCAAATCGACCATCGTCAAGCTTTCGGGTGGCTTGCAGGCCTTCAACTTCGAGTCACCGACGGTTTTCTCGCCGATTGGTCCTGGGGACAGTTCCGATCTGAACAGCTACTACTACAATTTCAGCATCACCAATCAGCTCAATGCTCGCTTCAGCCACACTTTGACCATTGGTCATGAGTCCTCGATCAACCTGGCATCGAACTTCATTACCGCAGACTTCGTCAACTATGGTGTCTCGATGGTTGCTTGGAAAGGCGGTCGCTTCTCCGTTTCAGGTTACTACGAAAACGCCAAGCCATCGCTTACCGACCCTACTTTCGCAGGCACTGGGTACAAGCTGACTCAGTTCGGTGTGGATCTCTATTACACACATCAGCTCACTTCCAAGCTTCGGGCTGGAACCGGATACCATTTTGGCCGTGCCGACTACTATGGAGTGGCTGGAAGGGATGCGGACCAGAGCGGGTTCTCCTTTGACCTGAACTACAGCCTGACCGCCAAGGCTGGTCTTAACCTCGGCTATCGCTATTTCGTGACCAATTACAAGCAGTCCAATGCGGATTCCACCCAGACTCGGGTGATCATGGGCTTCAATTACAATTTCTAACGAAACGGGTCGTCGCTTGTCTATGACTTTTGACCTTGGTCAAGCCACGATCGGCTTGATGCTTGAGGACATCAAAATTCATTCACTATCATCATGAAAAAGCTATCATTGTCGTTGCTTCTGCTCGCCGTTTCCCTGCCAGCTTTGAAAGCTCAAGATCCTGGATTCCGCATCCCTGAATCTCGATCAAGCCGTCAGGCCACCACGGCCGCAACGGGCTCTGTCAATGCAGGAGCGGCCGTGATCTCCTCCATGGACGTGCTGGACAACAATCAGACCATCGCGGCGGGGGATACCATCAGCATCCGAATTCTGGAAGACCGTCGTGATGCCCTGCAGCAAATTGTTGCCGTGACCGGAGAAGTACAGGCTCCCTACGTGGGCTTGGTCAGTGCCAGAGGTAAAACTTGCCGAGATCTGGCCTTCGCGATCAAAAAAGAGCTCGAGAAAAACTTCTTTCAGAACGCCACCGTGGTGATCGCGATCGACAAGATCAATGTGGAGGATGCCATGAGAATGCGGGAGGTGGATCTCGAGTTTTACGTCATGTTTGGCATTGTCGCCAAACAGGGAAAATACGACCTGCCTTCCAATGAAGACATTTCCATCAGCCAGGCCATCCTGCGTGCGGGTGGGTTTGCCCAGTTCGCCAACAAGGAGAAGGTGAAAATCATTCGCAAAACCCCTCAGGGTAACAAAACCATCATGGTCAATGTGGACGGCATCATGCGTCAGGGCGATCTCGAACGGGACGTGTTTATCCGCAAGGATGACGTCATCATCGTCGAGGAAAAGACCGTCAATTTCTAAAACTTTGGGGGTTCATCACAAGTATTTCGAAATCAAGTGAGGTGAAACTTGAGTTAAAATCGAACAGAGAGGCGGCCAAATAAATCCAATGGCTTAAGTTGTGTTTTTGAGCGATTCTGCCAGCCCCAAAAATGACGGGGCATGGCTGGTGCTCCTGGCAGCCCGTCAGAACAAATTTGGATTTTCGAAATCATGGAACAAAACCTCACCCTCCCAGGCCCGGCACAATCCAGTACGCTGAGCCGCATTCACGAGGCATCCGCCAAGTTTCAGCGTTACAAGATCCTGCTGCGCCGCCGCTGGTGGTTCCTGCTGCTGACTGCCAGCATTGGAGTTTGTGTGCAGGCCTTGCGTATCACCGGGCGTCCTCAGGAGTTTCGATCCCTGGCAAAACTCGTGGCCGGCGGTCAGCTGGCGTTCAACGACAATGTCACTTGGCGTGAACAGCAGGCGGACTTCTATGGCACGATCATTGAAACGATCGAGAGCGCCGAAATGAAACGTCGTGCGCTGGAGCGCGTTCGGGCGTTGAATCCGGACGTGAAGGATTCGGATGTGGAAATCCGGGTGGCGCAGACCAAGGGCTCGGCCATTTTCAACATCCTTGCGACTGGTTCGGAACCTAAATACACGAAAATCTTTTTGGATGCCCTGCTGGATGAGTTCATCGGGTTTCGGCAAAATATTCGCGAACAGGCTCAGGGGAAGGTGCTCCAGCAGTTCCTTCAGGAGGTGGTGACCAAGCAGAAAGTCATGGAGGACAGCCTTGAGCGTCTCACCAAGTTCAAAGCCGCCAATAACATTCTCACGATCACCAATGGTAACAACCTGAAGGCGCAGTTCCTCGCCAATCTGGAATCGCAGCGGCAGGCTCAAAGCACGACCCTTGAGGATTTGCGGCTGGCAATCGCCAACGTCAATGCAGCCATGGAGGCGCGTGAACGTATGCTGAGTACCGTCGGAACTGGCGCAACGTCTGGGGTGCCAGGATCCAAAGGTGCTGAGACCATGCAGCCTTCAGGCAGCGTCAAAGCAACGGAAACATCGCCCGGGCGCAATGGCATGACCATGGCGGAACAGGATTATTTGCGCACCAAGTCGAGAATCACCGAGTTGAAGACCAAGCTGGATTCTCTTCTGATCCAGTTCAAGCAGCAGCACCCAATGGTGCAGGATGTCACGGAAGAACTGGCGTCGCAGAAGGCGCTCCTTGCCTCTTATGCAGAGCAGATTCAGCAGGAGATGAACACTCAGATGGCGGACATTGAGCGGCGTGTGCAGGTTCTGGACGCGCAGATTGTGGAAAAGCAAAAAGAGGCCCTCGATCTTGGCGGTAAAATCGCAGAGCATGAAAAACTGGAGAAGGCTGCCGAGTCGGCCAAAATGACCTATGACAAATTGTTTGAAAAAGTAGAGAGCATTCAAAGCGTCTTCAATTCCCAGGCAGACTTTGTGGCGATTCAGGAACGTGCCATTCCTGCCTATGAAAATGTGGAGGACTGGGTGATGCCCATCGTGATCGGCCTGGTAGGCGGCATGGGGATTGGCATCGTGATCCTGCTCTTGTTTGATCGTCTGGACGACCGAATGAATTCCTACAGTGAGTTCCAGACCTTGTTCCCCGGAGAAGCAGTTCTGGGACAGGTGCCCGAACAGAGAAATCGCGGTGATGTGGCCCTGCTGCGTCCCAATGATGACCGCCATCTCTATGCCGAGGCGTTCCGCAATATTCGTTCCTCCATTCTCTTCAAAAACTGGCAGGGCAAGCCGCCGAAGACCATTCTCATCACCAGCGCGGTTCCCAACGAAGGCAAGACCACGGTCACTTCCAACCTGGCTGTCACCATGGCGCTGGCCGGCGCGCGAGTGCTGCTGGCGGACTGCGACTTGCGTCGTGGTGGTGTGAGCGAACTCTTCAAGCTGCCTTCCACCCCAGGCCTGAGCGAAGCCCTGCGTGGTAAACTGCACTGGCGTGATGCCGTTCAGGAAACCAGCACTCGGAATCTTGACCTGCTGGCCCGTGGTGATGTGTTCGATCAGACCTCGGAAATGCTGCTCTCCAAAACTGCCGAAGAGATGCTGCGTGAGATGAGTGAGGAATACGACTATGTCATCTTTGACAGTGCTCCGGTCCTGGTGGCGGATGACACGGCCAGCTTCGCGCCGAAACTGGACTCGGTGCTCTTTGTGGTTCGCATGTCCTCGACCATGGCCCGCCTTTCCGGCAAGGCACTGGATCTGCTCTATGAGCGCCAGGTGAACATTGGGGGTGTCATTCTCAACCGCTCCAGCTCGAACCTGAAAGAGTACACTTACTACAACTACGCCAGCTACTACTACGCGCCTGCCAAGAGCAATTCTGGTGAGCCTGCCGAAGCAGCGGCTGCCAAGTCCTGATTTGAATCTCTTGAAAGTGGCGGCTGCGAGCTTGGGCTACGTGTTGCTTCCCTGCGAAAGCAGGCTGGTGGCCAGTTGAAGAAGTGTGCCTGCAGCAGGGGACAGTACGCTGCCTTTTTGCAAGACAGCGGCGATCTGGCGCTGCATTTTGGGTTCGCGGATGCCTACAGTGAGGATGGTTGCGGGCAGGTTCCCAGCTGCAAGTCGGGGGACAATGGCCAGACCGAGACCCGCAGCGACGAGGGCGCGCACGGTTTCCAGCTCGCCGCTCTCACAGACGATATGAGGTTCAAAGCCGCTCTTGCGGCAGGACTCCAAGGCAGTGTCGCGGGCGCGTCCTTTGTAGAAGATGAAGGATTCGGCGGACAACTGCCGCAGCAGCACGGATTTCTGCCGGGCAAGCGCATGGGTTTCGCCAACAAGGAGCACAAAAGGCTCGGTGATGAGGGGCTGCACTTTGAATGCCGACTTGCTCGCTGGGAGTTGGAGGAAGCCGATGTCGGCCTGGCCAGATTCCACGCTGTCGGCCACGCGCTCGGAGCTGTCCTCGATCAACTGCAGGGCCACCTGACCATGCTGTTTGCTGAAGCGTTGAATCACCTCTGGCAGCAGGCAGGCGCTCACACTGGGAATGGCGGCGATGGTCAGCTTGCCGCCGCGCAGTTGCGCTACATCCGAGACGGCTGCTTTGGCCGCCTCAGCTTGGGCGAGGAGTCCCTCGGCACGCGGCAGGAAAGCTTTCCCGGCGGCGGTGAGCTGTACTTCTTTGCGGCCTCGAATGAACAACGGCGTGCCCAGCTCCGATTCGAGGTTCTTCATCTGCTGGCTCAGCGCCGGCTGCGCCATGTGCAACCGTCCCGCCGCCCGGGTGAAACTACGCTGGTGGGCGATTTCGATGAAGTAGCCGAGTTGATAGAGTTCCATGACTTGGCATTGATATTTCCGATCCATGGTATCGTAAAATCATCTTTTTCTTATGCGCCTGCGCTGCCATGATCTTTCTCATGCGCCGACTTTGCGTCCACACCATCACCACCAAACCGCTGAGCCTTGAAGAATGCCTCGTACAGTTTCCGCAGCGAGGCGTCAGCGGCATCACCATCTGGCGACAGGCGCTCGAGGGGCGTGATCTGGGGGCGGTGGCTCGGCAGACGCGTGACGCGGGGCTGGAAGTGGTGAGTCTCTGCCGTGGTGGATTTTTCCCGGCAGCGAACGCGGCAGGGCGCCAGGCGGCCATCGATGACAATTTGAAAGCCATCGAGCAGGCTCACGCCGTGGGCGCTCCTCTCATCGTTCTGGTCTGCGGCGCCGTGCCCGGGCAGTCGTTGGTCGAATCACGCAAGCAGATCACCGATGGCATCGCCGCGCTGCTGCCTGCGGCGGAGCAGGCGGGCGTGAAACTCGCCATCGAGCCTCTTCACCCCATGTACGCGGATGATCGCAGCGCAGTGAACACGATGCGGCAGGCGCATGAGATCTGCGATGCGCTCGGATCACCCAGGGCAGTCGGCATCGCGGTGGATGTCTATCACGTATGGTGGGATCCTGAGCTCAAGGCGCAGATCGACCTCGCCGGCCAAACCGATCGCCTGCACGCGTTTCACATCTGCGATTGGAGAACACCCACCACCGATCTCCTGAACGATCGCGGCCTCATGGGCGAAGGCTGCATCAACATCAAAGAAATCAGCGACTGGGTCGATGCCACCGGTTTCTCCGGGCATCGCGAAGTGGAGATTTTTTCCAACCGCCTTTGGGCCATGGATCAACAAGTGTTCCTGGACAAGATCAGCGAGAGCTACGCGGCGCTCTATCCAGAGGCTGCGAACAAATGACAAACTTGAAACACAGCCATCCCATAGGCGGTGCCGAATGAGGGGCAAGCCTTGATGTAGCCAGGGAGAGAGGCGCGAAAGTGGCGGAGGGCGAGTTGCGGTTTTGGTGTGTTTGCCCGTCAAATCAGGCGGATGCTGTCCCATGCGATG
>JAIPJY010000003.1 GCA_021733925.1 Prosthecobacter sp.
TGGGCTGATCACGCCATCAGACCTCGCCTCGCGGGACAAGCCCCGCAAAGTTGCCAACCGCCGGATGCGGAAAACCGCACGTCCGGTGGTGTGGGAGCCCTGACGGGTGCAAATCCCGTCAGGGCGACCCGATCAAAACATGCGCTGGCTGGTTTCAGGTTTGGGGAGATGCGGGGCTTCCAGAACGGGCTAAAGCCCGAGCCGAGCGAAGCGAGACGGACGAACGAAGTGAGCCCGAAGGGAAGCGAAGCGCATCAACTACGTACTCAGAAGAGCTGATGATATGTTATTCGGGAGTGCAGGCTGAGTAGGTGTAGGATGAAGAGACGCTTTGCTTGCTTGTCTGCTTTAAGGCGAGGCCACGCCCATATCCTTGCCATGCAACACCGACTCCAGCGCAATATCGACGAGGAGTTTTTGGACGTTGAAGTTGGAGGTGGCGAAGGTGTGCTGGAGATTTTCGAGGGTCTGGGGGCCGTAGGCCAGCGGCTGCTGCTTGACGAAATGATTGAAGAGCTGGCGGATGAAGGCGCGGTGGCCGTAGGGGCTGGTGGCGACGTAGTTGACGATGTCGCGGGGGCCGGTGAGGTGGACTTTGCGGCCTTCGTCGTCGGCGAAGTCGCCCTGGGCATTGACGGGCTTGTTGTTGTCCTGGGTGCGCCAGCGGCCGATGGCGTCGAAGTTTTCGAGGCTGAAGCCGAGGGGGTTGATGGTGGAATGGCAGGACATGCAGGTGTTGTTGCGCGTGAGTTCGGTGATCTTTTCGCGCATGGTGAGCTTGGGATTGAAGTGGCTCTCATCAAAGGTGACGGCCATGGGGGGAGGACGGAGGGAGAGGCCGACGATGTTGCGGGTGAGAAAGACGCCGCGATGGATGGGCGAGGTGGCGCGGCTGGAGGCGAGCGAGGCGAGGAGGTAGGGGTGGGTGACCACGCCGGCGCGCTGCCGGGGATCAAACGAGACGCGCTGGAAGTCGCCGCCCTGAATGGGCTTGCCGTAGAATTTGCCGAGGCGGTCATTGAGCAGGAGGTAGTCGGCTTGGAGGAGCTGGCGGTAATCGGACTCGGGACTCCAGACGACTTGATCAAGGAACTCGAAGAGTGATTCGCGGAGGTCTGCGAGCACGCTGTCGTCGAAGCCGGGGAAGAGCTTGAGGTCCTTGGAGTTGCCTTCGGCGCGTTCGAGTTCGAGCCAGTGGTGGAAGAAGCCGTGCATCTTGGCCTTGGTGCGGGTGTCTGCGAGCATGCGCTGGGCTTCGGTGCGGATCTGCGCCTCGGTGCGGAGCTTGCCGGAGGCGGCGGCCTGCATGAGCTTTTTGTCGGGAATGGAATCCCACAGGGTGAGGGCGAGGCGTGAGGCAAAGGCGAAGTCGTCGGGCTTGTCGGACTCGCGCAGTTCGGGGTAGAGAAACTGCGGGGACTTGAGGGTGAAGAGGACGATGCGCTTGACGGCCTGCTCGGGGCTCTTGGAGGACTTGAAGATGGATTCGACGTAGAGCTGCTTTTGCTCGTCGGTGAGCGGGCGGCAGAAGGCGGCTTCGACGAAGGTGAAGGCGAATTTGCGGAGCTTTTCGAGGCGGTCAGGCGCGCCGTCTTTGGTGCCGGCGAGTTCGTTGAGCTTTTCCTCGACGTGCTCGGCGGTGGTGATGGCGGCGTCGGTGGTGGACTGGTCCCAGCCTTTGGAGATGGAGGTGCCGCGCTCATAGCCGACGCTGCGGTCGTCTGCGGGGAAACTGGTGCTGACGATCATGAGCTCGCGCGGGCGATCGGTGCGCAGGGCGTGCTGGGGGATGATCTCTGCGACGCCGTGGGGGGGCTTCCACCAGAGCTCGATGGAGGCGGACTGCTCCTTGAATTTGAAATGATCGAGCCGCAGTGCGTAGGCGCGACCGCCGACGAGGAAGAGGCTTTTTTTCTCCTCGCGCACGGTGGGGCCGGCGCTCACCCAGGCATCGATGAGGACGCCGGTTTCGGTGGTGTCATTGATCCACAGGCGTGCGCCGTTTTCAGTCTTGAGGATGAACTCATACACGCCGGTGTCTTCTGCGACCACGCTGCCGTTCCAGGAGTCCTGGAACTGCTCGGCCTCCATTTTTTCATTGTCCGGACTGCCTGCACCAAAGTGGAAGGAGACCTGCGGATCGACGCGCTCCATCTTGTAGTTGGGGCGCTTGGCTTTGATGCCATTTTTTGGTGTGGTGTCCACGGCCTTCTCGCCGGGCTTTGGCAGTTCGACTCCGCGATAATTGGCCTTCAGGCCTGACTCGGCGCCAATGGGGCGGTCAAAGCCCGGGCCCATGCGGAAGCGCCCGATCAGGTCCATGACGGAGGTGCGGTACTGCGCGATGGTGAGGCGGCTGAGGTCCTGCTGCGGCGGGTGAATGCGGGCCTGAGCGGCGGATGAATAGAAGGCGTCGTAGATGTACGCGGCGACCTGTTTGGCGTCTTCGGCCACGCATTGGTCCTCGTGGTCCTCGGGCATGGTGCGGTCGATTTTGCGGGCGAGCGCTTCGACGGTGAGGTCGCCGGTGAGCGGGTCGTCGAACTTGTCCTTTACGCCCTGGCCATTGGCGCCATGGCAGTCCAGGCAGAGTTTTTGGTAGATGAGCGCGCCGGGATGTTCGGCTGCAGAGGCGCACGCGCTGAGCAGCCAGAGCGCGAGCCAGGTGTAGCGAGAATGGGGGGATGTTTGAGCCATGAAAGGGGGTGAAACTTGGCTAAGAGAATAATCCCTTCACCGCAACCCTCTTTCAAGAGGGTTACTGTTCCTTCGATCCAGACGTGGGCCTTCACCCTCACCGTTTCCTCAGCAACTCTGACAGCCGCCGCAGCTTTGTGCTTTGCTTGCGCCGAGCTTTCTTTCGATCTCCAGGGAGGTCGGGGTGATGGCGAGGCCGCCGAGGGAGGTGCAGCGGTGTTCGCGGGGCATCATGGAGGCGACGTTTTTGGCGGCGTCAATGACTTCATCCAGCGGGATGAGGGGATCATAGCCGGCGAGGGCCATGTTGGCGCAGGAGAGGGCGTTGCTGGCGGCCATGACGTTTTTGCCGAGGCAGGGCGCCTCGACACGATTGGCGATGGGATCGCAGATGAGGCCGAGCATGCTTTGAAAGGCCATGGAGGCGGCGGCGATGGCTTGATCCCGCGTGCCACCCGCGAGTGTGACGAGCGCGGCGGCGGCCATGCTGGCGGCTGCGCCACCTTCTGCCTGACAGCCGCCGACCTCCGCTGCAAACGTCCAGCGGGTGGCGATGAAGACGCCGATCAATCCGGCGGCGAGCATGGCCTTGGCCATGTCTTCTTCGGACTTGTCCAGAGACTCTGACATGCCAATCACTGCGCCGGGCAGTGCGGCGCAGGCGCCTGCGGTGGGCGCGGCGACGATGACGCCCATGGAGCTTTTCACTTCCATCAAGGCGGTGACGTAGAGCACGATGCGATTGAGCGCACCGCCATCGAGCAGTTTGCCTGCTTGCATTAGTTCATGGAAGCGCCCGCTTTGATGTCCGAGTACGCGGTCATCATACTGCGTGCCTGCGATGCCGCTGGCGATCGACTTTCGAAGGATGCGCACGATGGTGATCATCTTGTCGATGACCTCACGCTCGGTGAAGTCTCCGCGAGCCATTTCATACTGCACCGCCAGCTGCCACAAGGGCGTGTGTTGATCGCCGTCGTGTGTGAGCATTGCTGCGCAGCTGGTGAAGGGCACACGCATGTCTTTCCGTGAAGGTACCGGAAGGACGGGGGAGAGTCGTTTGACGGTTGTGGCAGGCAGATGATCCGCGATCACAAACGCTGCTGCCTTGACTTGGATGATCTGATGCTTGCCTGCGTCATGATGAAGAACTGCGTCGGCCTCGAACTCAGCGTTCGCACCTTTGGGCAGCCAGATGAGTGTCTCATGATAACCGCCGTCCATGCGCAGCGGCACGTCATCGATGCTGAGCACCTCCATCATGCCACCACCGGTGGAGATGGCGATGAGGGTGTGCTGCTCGCGTGCGTTCCGGAGGGTGAGCCGGTAGGTGTTTGGGTGGGGATCGCCCACATCGACCGTTTCGATGCGCAGCTTGATCCCGGCGTCTGCGAGCGCCTGGGCGGAGCCGGGCAGGCGCTCGTCATCGGCGTCCCAGCCGAGCAAGCCGCCGAAGAGGCCCATGTCGCTGCCCTGGCTTTCGTGCGTAGTGGGAAGTGATCCAGAGCGGTCAAATTCAACCAGCACTTCCGCGATTTCGCCTTCCATCAAATCACGCGCCAACCGGCCGATGCGCAGGGCTGCGGCGCAGTGCGAGCTGGAGGGGCCGCGCATGACTGGGCCGATGACGTCATTGAAGATGGAGACGGCGCTCATGGGAGTTTGGTTTCGACGCTGCGGCCTGCGGCTTTGGATTTGTCGAGAAGGGCTTTCAATTCTGCGGCGATCTCGGGGTGTTTGAAATAGAGGTTGGTGGTTTCACCGGGATCGCTAGAAAGATCGTAGAGCTGGCCTGCTGCCTGAGGCGCGGACTCCGGCAGTGCGAACCGTTTCAGCTCGGCGGAGGTGTAGTTGTTTCCGCCGGAGCCACGGTGGTCGATGTATTTCCAGGTTCCGCGACGAATGGACAGAGTGCGCTGGCCGGCAAAGGCCTGCATGAGCAGATAGGGGCGGGCTGGGGCGGTGGAGGTGCCTTCGAGCACGGGCAGCAGGTTGAAGCTGTCCTCGGCGGCATCGCGTGGAAGTGCTGCGCCGATGATCGCGGCGAGGGTGGCCATGACATCGGTGAGGCAGGCGAGTTGGTCGGTAGTGCTGCCGCTTTTCACATGACCCGGCCAGCGGACGATGAGCGGCACGCGGTGCCCGCCCTCCCAGGCGTCACGTTTCATGCCGCGCCAGGGTCTTGCGCCGTCGTGACCGTGGTCGGCACGCATGTGTACGACGCTGGTGGTTTCGGGGCCGTTGTCGCTGGACAAAAGGACGAGGGTCTTATCTGCGATGCCGAGTTTTTCGAGCTCCTTCATCAGCTCGCCGACGATGAAGTCGAGCTCACCGATGAAATCGCCATGCGGGCCGGCGTGGGTTTTGTTTTGAAACTCGGGTGCGGCGAAGGAAGGCAGATGCACGGCCTGTGTGGCGTGGTAGAGGTAGAAGGGCTGGTCCGGTGAGGTGCGCATGTGCTCTGCCATGAATTCGCGGCTCTTTTTGAGGAAGATCAGGTCCACTTCCTTCATTGGGAAATCTGGTGCGATGAATCCCGGGCGGCAGTCGTTCGCATAGGGGTGCTTGGGCAGCTTCGATTTGTCGATGGGTCCCGTCGGAGGCACGGGAATATGGTCGCCATCAATGAAAGCATAGAGCCAGTCGGTGGTGGGGCAGCAGGCGGTGCCGAAGAAGTGCTGGAAGCCATGATCGAGCGGGCCGCCTTCGATACGGCGGGAAAAATCAATGCGGCGGATGTCTTCCAGCCTGCCGCTATGAATGGGCTCGCCCGCCTTGTCGCGAAAGGTGAGGCCGACATGCCATTTGCCGGTGGCTGCGGTGGCGTAGCCCTGCTGCCGCAGCATGCCGGGAAGGGTGAGACGGCCCGGAGCGATCAAGCTGGGTCCGCCCGCCCCCTGAAACACGGTGCCGCCATTCGGCACGCGAAAGGCCATCTGGCCGGTCATGAGGCTGTAGCGGGAAGGGGTGCAGACTGTGGCTGCGCTGTGGGCGTCGGTGAACTTCAGGCCCTCCTGCGCGAGGCGGTCGATGTTTGGCGTGGGCACCTTTGACTGTTCGTTGTAACAACGCAGATCGCCGTAGCCGAGATCATCCGCGAGGATGAGGAGGACATGGGGTTTCGTGGCCGCGAGTGCGGGGGCGCACAGGAGGGTGATCTGCAACAGAAGGAAGGCCAGTGATTTCATGAGATGCAGCGCCGGCTATTTTACCAATTCCTGCCGCGTGGCGATGGGCACGTAGCCGATTTCAAAGCCCGGCGGCGGGGTGAGGATTAACGCGGGATCGATGTGTGCGAGTGTGCCAGCATCGGGCGGGGTGAGGTAATTGCGGTCCTTGGTCCAGGTGCGGTGCAGTTTCTCCACGCGGGCCTGCACCTGTTCGCGCTCGGCGTCGGTGAGGTCGGCATTGAGCATCGCGGGCTGGTCGGCGAAGCGGTACCAGTAATACGTCACCACGCTGCCATCGCCGAGGCGGGCCTTGAAGGGGCCGGCGGCGGGGCCGGGTTTCTTCCAACTGCTTGCGGCGTCCTCGGGGGTGGTGCGTGGCTCCTGCGGCTTTTCGATGGCTTGTTCAAAGCGGTGTTGCGTGAGGCCCAACTCAGCGGGCACCTCTTTGGGCGGCATCACGTTCCACTGTGGTTTTTTACCGTCTGTGCCGAGCGCGTAGTATTCGGGAAGGGTGACGAGAGAGTCGCTGCTGCGTGTCAGTTGCTCGTTCCACTTGTAGCTGAAGGTGGTCGGATTGGGGGTGAAGGAGGTGGCGAAGGATTTCCATGCGAGCGGCACTTTCTCCTCACGCTTTGTGCCTGGCGGATAGATGCTCCAGTTTGATCCGCCGCCTGAGCGGAAGGTGTGTATGGCGGATGACTCCGCTTTGATTGAGCCATTTGCAGGTGCGCCGCCTTCGAACCATTTCACAACGTGATCCCACAGGGCTGCTTTCTTGTAGGCGGTGAGGCGATGCAGCACGGTGGAGGTGCCATCAGGGCCGATGGGGAATGCCGTGGGTGCGACGCGGGCGTACTCGTTGCCGTTTGCGTCTTTGGTGAGGATGGCCGGCACATGCTGCGTCTCCATCTGGATGGCTTTGTTGGGCCCGGCGGGGCGGGTGTCGAGCAACTGTCCGGCCCACTCTGGATGATCGATGGTGGCCTGTGTCCAGAAGAATGGTGTGAAGAAGGCGGCGGGGCCTTTGAAGTTGGCGGTGTTGAGAAAGAGCGTCCAGCAGTGGTTCCCGGTGGGCACGTTTTTGCCTGCGGTGGTGGTCTTTGGATTGGTCAGCGGCAGGGGCAGGTAGCCGTAGCCAAAGAGTTCGCCGCTGGTGCCTTGTTTGAGGTTCAAGCCATCGAGCGGAAACAACAGCCAGGGGCTGAGTTGCGCCACGCCATACTGGCCGCGCGGTTTTTCCCAGGTGCCCGCGCCGTAGCCGGGGCCGTTTGCGATGAAGGAGAAATTGGGGCCCACTCCGCCCATGATGAACTTGGGCGTGGTGGTGGGAAAATGCGTGTCACGCCACCAGCCAAGCCCGCCTTCGATGTCGGTGTAGCATTTGCCTTCCGGCTTCTTTCCCTCTTCGTACTGCGGGTGCATCCAGGTGCCGCAGAGTCCGGTCTGAAACTTATGCCCGGGATACGTCGCCACCAGCGGCCAGGCGGCGGCGTAGAGTGAGAAGCCTCCATTGAATTCCTCCGGTACTTTTTCAGCAGGGCCAAAGAGATAGCCTGCCATTTCGCCTTGTTGGATTTTCGTCGCAGACGCTGTCTGCTTAGGATGTAGAAGGGCTTCAGCGAAGGCCCGGCCCATCAGCGCAAAGGTCTTGGCGCAGCCTAAATAATGGTAGCCGGCATTTGATGCGCCGCGCTGCCAGAGTGCGACTTCGGCGGGAGAGATGAGCTTGGCTTCGAACTGTTTCAAATACTCACGTTTCTCCGCTTCGGTCATGTGGCCGTCGGCATTGGCGTGGTCTTTATGCTTCGAGTTCAGGTAGAAGCTCATCTGGCGAGCCTGGGCTCTTTTGTCGTCGATGGCTCCGAGTTCTTCTGACCAAAAGGGCGCTGTCTGCACGGCGAAGACGTTGCCTTTGAACTCGGGGAGCAATGAGGGCGCGGTCATGGCCTCGCGGAAGGCGAGGGTTTCGGGGTTGGCTTTTAAACCGCCGACACCAATGACGCCGATGACGAATGGCATTTGCGGTGCAATTAGATCTTTGCGCACATCGCGGATGAATTTGCCCAGTAGGTCGCTGTAAACCGCATATCGCCCGGGCTTGCCACGGTCAGGGTAGGTGTGGCCGTCCACCATGTCGTTGAATCCCTGCAACCAGACGAAGCCCGCGATCTCGTAGCCCTGTGCGGCGTCATAGGCCGGACACACGCGCTTCGGATCAGCGAGAACATTCTTCACATGCTCGACCATGTAGCGATAGAAGCGGCCTGTTTCCTGTTTCTTCTCCGCAAGCCACTGGGGCATGTCCTTCGGAACACCGTGACCAGGCGGGCCGTAGTAGAGCTTCTTCTGGTAGTCGTTGAGTTCATACGGTCCCGCGCTCGGCGGGCGGAACTCGGTGTTCAGGCTTCTGCCGCCCCACGCGGTCTTGATGATAAGCACAGGTTCCTTCAATGCAGCATCCATCGTGAGGCCGAAGGTGAACTCCGGGCCGATCTTGCCGTTCGACTTCGTCGCATCGTCTCGCGCACCAAAGCCTGCCGTAAGTTTCCCCGTGCCCTCTCCATTCGCGCTGCCGTCGTATTTGCCGGTGTAATACGAAATCCAAGTGTGATCGCACACGGTCGGTTTGCCATCCGCTCCGCGCATCTGTTTCAGCAGCGGCGCTGTGGCGGGATCATCGCCGATGTAGTCAAAGGTCTCGATCTTTGCATGCCCCTCCATGTTCGACTGCCCGGCGAGGATGAAGACCTTCAGCGGTTTCGCTGCAGAAGGCAGCGACATGGCAAGGAACGAGGCGAACAGGAGGATGTGTTTCATGGTCAAGTTGTTTGAATACCCCAGAGTTTCTCAAGCAGGGCAAACATCTCGGGATCATGCTGCTTCAGCTCCGCCCGCGTGAAGGGAAAGAAATCATTGCGGGTGAAGAAGGCCTCCGAGCATTCGGCAAAGTATTCCTTCGCGTTGGTCATGGCGTAGGCCTTGTCCAGCCGCTTGCGTCCTTCGGAGTCCTGCCGCTGCACGCTGTCATACTTTCCCGCGGCTTTTGCATGCTGATAGGCGGCCTCGATCTCCGCATTTTCAAAGTCGAGCACACGGTCATGGTAGGCATGGGCCAGCTCATGCAGGGCGAAGTTTGGCATGCGCCGCATTTCAGCCTCAAAGATGCGCACGTTGGAAAACTCCACGCCTTTTGCCATCACGGGGTCGCGGCCGTTCTCCTTGAGCCAGCCTGCACCTGGGTGGTACTCGGCGCGTGGTTGTGACCTGGGGTGTTGCGGATTGAAATACAGCGGCACCTTGCGCAGCTCCAGCACCGCCTTGGCCGGAACGACCCGCACGATTTCCTGCAGCTGCAGCGTCAGCAGTTTCAGCGCCTTCGCTGTGGCCTCCGCTTCATGGTCCAGCAGTTCACGCTTGATGTGAACTGTCCAGCCTTCGATGTCGCGGATCTCGCGTCCGCCATTGGCCTCCGCATCACGCTTCCGTGCCTTGGCCTGGATCAGTTGGCGCGCGGCCTGCAGCGGCTCCGGCCACGCGAAGGCTGGAGCTTTGGAGGGATCATACCCCGCCATGTGGCCGGTGAGCCGTGTTGTCGGCTTGGTGTAGTGCAGTTCTGTTTCTCCAAAGACCTCGCGGCACAGCGCGGCGAGACCCGGATCATACTTGATGAGCTGCGTGCGCAGATGCACATGATTGTGGTCATGGTCATTCACGCGGTTGTCGTCAAACCAGCTTTGCACGCCTTCCGCCCAGTATTCGTGATGATTCACGCTGGCATACTTGCCGCGCCAAAGTCCGGCTTTCATCGCTGCATCATAGGCTGCCTTCAGACGAGTGTCGAAAGTCGGGTCCACATTCACCATGCCGCGCAGATGTATGCTGTGGGCAAACTCATGGATGACGATGCACTCTTTTTCATAAGGATCGCCCGGAAAGGCCAGCACGTTTTCTTCAGCGCAGGAGCAAAAGGGATCGGTCCTGCTGCCGCCCAGGCCGCGTGCTCGAACGTCCCAGTAGGTTTTGGCCGTCAGGTTTTCATAACCCTTCACCGGCTTGTCTGCGAGACGGGCAAATTCCGGCAGATCGGTGGTGTATTCATCGTGCGCCAGGATGATCATGCGCGCGCCACTGTCGGTCATTGCCTGGCGTACGTCCGGCCGATGCGCAAGCATGAGGCCGAGCAGGTGGACCACCTCCTTGAGCGCATAGGGATTGACCTTGGCTGTGGCCACGATGGGAAAGCCGCCTGCGCTCGTGCGCTGCGTGTAGCATGCAGGCACGCCATCCTTCGCCGCGGGGGCGTAGCGAAAACCCTGCACCGGCACCTTGCTCACCACTTCTGTTTCCTTTTCGCCGTCCACAATGACAAAGCGATGCCCGATGGAAGTGCCGATGATGTTGTCTGCGCCAGGTTCGATTTTACCATTTGCAACGCGTCCTCCCTCAGGCTTCACCCAAAAAACCTCCACCGAATTCGGCGCAGCATTGATGATTTGGAGCTTGGGGCGGTCCAGCGCCAGCGCAGCCGTCGAAACAAGGAGAAGTGAGGCAAGGGCAGTTTTCATGCGAAGCGGTCGGGTGACATCAAATCGAGCGATATAGTTGGTTTCTCTCCGGCAAGGATGTCGCTGACGATCTTTCCTGTCGCGGGAGCGAGGCTGAGGCCCATCATGGCGTGGCCGGTGGCGAGGGTGAGATTTTTCCAGCGCTGGGTGCGGCCGATGTAAGGCATGCCATCGGGTGACACGGGGCGCAGTCCGCTCCAGGGTTTTACTTCAGCGAAATCACTTTCTTCAAACGCCGGGAAGTACTGCGGAAACGCCAGGGTGATGCCACGGACGCGGCGCTGGGTGATGGATTCATTGATGCCGGCCATTTCCATGGTGCCGCCGACGCGCAACGCGCCATCCATGGGGGTGACGGCGAGGCGGGCCTCTGTGCAGATACTGCACAGATTCGGAAGTTGGGCGGGCTGCGGCAATGTGAGGCTGTAACCTTTGCCTGCTTGCATTGGCAGTTTGAGGTTCAGCGACTTCGCCAGATCCGCTGACCAGACGCCGCTGCATAGCACCACTTCCTGACCTTCGACTTGACCTCTTGTGGTATTGATCGCGCGCAGTGTGCTGTCTTCGACCTTGAAACTTTTCACTTCTGTTTCCCATAGAAACTGAACGCCGAGGCGGGTGAGTTCGGTTTCGAGGGTGGAGATAAAGCGAGTGGGGGGGAGATGGCAGTCTTTGGGATAGAAGACGCTGCCGCAGACATCCATGGTGATATTGGGATCGAGTGCTGCGGTGGCTTTGGCATCGAGCACCTGGGCGGGGATGCCGAGGGTGTTGGCCGTGGTGGCCATGTGGGCTTCTTCATCGAGGGTCTGCTGCTGTTTGCAGAGCATGAGGAGGCCGTTTTTGACCAGACCGAAATCGAGGCCGATCTCTTCGAAGCACTGGCGGCTGAGGAGGCTGAGGTCTCGTAGTACGGGAATGGCGGCGGCGAGGCGTTGCTTTGTAGCAGCTTTCCAGAAGTGCAGGCTCCAGGTGAGGAGATCGAGATCAAGGCGTGGCTTGATGTAGAAGGGGGACTCGGGATTCCACATCCACTTGAGGCCGAGTTTCACCATGCCGGGTGCGGCGAGTGGAATGAAGTGGCTGGGGACGACCATGCCTGCATTGCCGAAGGAGCAGCCGTCGCGTTGTGCGGACTTCTGATCAATGATGGTGACCTGCATGCCAAGCCGGGCACAGTAGAGCGCTGTGCTCAGACCGATGACGCCGGCTCCTAGGATGGTGACGTGGGTGCTCATGGTTTTAAATGACGCACGAGAAATTCCATGCGGAGGCGGGAGCCGTAGGGTGTTTCCGCGGCGCCGTGGCCGGTGCCGATGATGGGCATGAAGTCGAAGGTTTTGCCGGCTTTTTGGAGGGCGCCGACGACTTGCGTGGTGGTGGCGGGATCGACGTTGGTGTCGAGCTCGCCGACGATGAGGAGGAGGTGGCCTTCCAATTTGTGGGCGTCGTCTTTGTTGGAGCTGCGGGCGTAGCTCTCATCGACGGGCCAGCCCATCCACTGCTCATTCCACCAGATTTTGTCCATGCGGTTGTCGTGGCAGCCGCAGTCGGCGACGGCGACGTGGTAGAAGTCGTGATGATCAAGCAGCGCACGCATAGCGTTCTGGCCGCCGGCGCTGCCGCCGTAGATGCCGACGCGGGTGAGATCCATCCACGGGCGGGTTTGGGCGGCGGCTTTGATCCAGGCGATGCGGTCGGGGAATCCGGCGTCCTTGATGTTTTTCCAGCAGACATCGTGGAAGGCTTTGCCGCGATGGTTGGTGCCCATGCCGTCGAGTTTGACGATGATGAAGCCGAGCTCTGCAAGGATGTGTTGATTGAGGAGTCGACCGAAGTCCTTGGGCGTGAAGGCGCTGTGAGGGCCGGCATAGATGTCTTCGATGACGGGGTATTTCTTTGCGGGGTCGAAGTGCGAGGGCTTGATGAGGATGCCGTGGATGTCGGTGGTGCCATCGCGGCCTTTGGCGACGAAGCGCTCGGGCATGGTCCAGCCTGCGGCGAGTAGTTTGGAGGCGTCGGCTTTTTCCAATTCGCAGACGAGGCTGCCATCACGGCTGCGGCGGAGTTCGTGGATGGGCGGGAGATCGGCGCGGGAATAGGTGTCGGTGAAGAAGTCGCGGTTGGGAGAGAACTCGATGTGGTGATTGCCGTCACCCTGGGTGAGCTGCTGGAGGCCGCTGCCGTCGAAGTTCACGCGGCAGAGGTGGAGGTGGTAGGGATCTTCGCTTTTGCGCAGGCCGCTGGCGAGGAACCATATCTGGTGCTTGGTGCCATCGACGTGAAGGACTTCGCGGACGGGCCATGCGCCGCGAGTGACCTGGTTTTTGACGTGGCCGGTTTGGGTGTCGTAAAGGTAGAGGTGGCACCAGCCGTCGTGCTCGCTCATCCAGAGGAGTTCTCTGGTGCTGTGCAGCCAGTGACGCCAGGTTTTGTGGGTGTAGTCGATGAAGGTCTTGGAGGTTTCTTCAATGATGATGCGCACGGCGCCGGTCTGTGGATCGGCGGCGAGAATGCGGTAGAGCTGGTGGCCGCGTTGATTGTAATTGAAGTAGAACTCACGGCTGTCAGGAGACCATGTGACGTCGAGCTTGCCGGATTCGGTGAAGGGGTTTGGATAGAGGTCCGTGGGCACGCGAATCTTCTGGCCGTCTTTGCGGGTGATGATCATCTGCGGCTTGGGCAGGGGATCGCCGGGCTTGATGTAGTCGATGACTTTGAGTTTGGGCTGAACTCCATCTTTGGGTGCGGAATCCACAATGGTGATCTGTCGGCGAGTGACGGGGGTGGCCTCGCTGGTGACGATGTGCGTGCCGTCGGGAGATCTGAAGCCGGGCTCCCTGGGCTTTTTTGCTTCCTCCTTGGCTTTAGAGAGACCTTTGCCATCGATGATGAGTGTCTGCATCAGAGGGCCGGCCTCGATGATGGCGAGGTGTTCGCCGGTGCGGCTTGTGATGAGCCAGACGTGACCGTCGAAGGTGTGCTGCTCGCGTTCGGCCCCTGCACGGATGCCGCCGTAGCGGACGTGCTCGCCCTGCTGATTGACCCAGAAGAGATCGACGTCGGCATCGAGTTGATTGATGAACTTGAGGCCGGACTCCTCGCCGGTGCGGGAGGTGCGGCGGAGTTCGATTTTGGCGGTGGAGGATTTGAGCGCCTCCTGCTCCGGCAGGCCGAGCGCTTTGAGTGAGGCGGCTGTTTTTCGTTCGCCGGTGTCGGCTTGGATGAGGACGAATTCGTGGTTTTTTGGTCCGGTTTGGACACGGTACCAAAATGATTGGCCGCCGGGGAGCCAGTTTGCCTTTACGCGATCACGGAAGACGAGGTTTTCGATGCGCTTGGGCAGGGTAAGGGCTTGCTCGAAATCGGCAGCCATGGCGCTCGTCGAGAGCAGGAGCAACAAAATGGATTTCATGGGATGCCGAATTGAAATGGATTGGCGGGATCAAGGATGAGCGTGGATTCGGCGGTGATGAAGGCGGTGCCGGTGATGGTGGGAATGATGCCGTTTTCCGTGGGGGTGTAGCTGGCTTCGAAGACGCTGCCGATGATGCTTTCCTGCCGCCAGATTTCATCGGGGGCGAGTTTTCCATCTGCGGCAAGGCAGGCGAGCTTGGCGCTGGTGCCGGTGCCGCAGGGGGAGCGGTCGTATTCGCCGCCGGGACAGAGGACGAAGTTTCGGCTGTGGTTTGAAGTATCGTGCGGGGGGGCGAAAAGTTCGATGTGGTCGACTTTGGGGAATCCGGCGGCATGAATGGCATCCCGCATGGCGAGGCTGGCCTGGGTGAGCCGGGGGATGTTTTCGCGGACTAGGGCGAGGCCGTGATCGGACACCAGAAAAAACCAGTTTCCACCATAGGCGACATCTCCGCTGATGCCGCCTGCCTGAACGGCTTTGGCTTTGCGATAAGAGGGCACGTTGCGGATGCTTACGCTACCGTCCTCATGCAAGGTGGCCGTGACGATGCCGACGGGGGTTTCGATGCGGTGCTCGCCTGAAGAGATGCTGCCCAGATGCCGCAGGGTGGTGATGAGGCCGATCAGGCCATGGCCACACATGCCGAGGCGGCCGACGTTGTTGAAGAAGATGACGCCTGCGGTGCATGACGCATCCTTGGGCACCGTGAGAAGTGCCCCCACGATGACCTCATGCCCGCGTGGCTCGCAGAGGATGGCGCGGCGGTAGGTTTCGAGATCCTCGGGACTCAAGCCGCCAAGCACGACACGCGTGGGTTCGCCGCCGGTGTGAGAGTCGATGATGGGGATGCGCTTCATTGCGGGCGCCTGGCCAGTGCATCGCGGATGATCTTGAGGACCTGATCGCGTTCTGTTCCAGCGAGTGGGAGGCGTGGCTCGCGGCACCATTCTTTGCCGAGGCCGGTTTCCTGGCAGAGGAGCTTGATGTATTGCACGAAGTGGATGTGGGTATCCAGCTTCATGAGGGGCTGCATCCAGCGGTAGAGGGTGCGGGCTTCGTCCCAGCAGCCGGAGCGGGTGAGATTCCAGAGGTGCTGGTTTTCTTTTGGGAAGGCGATGCCGCTGCCGGCGACCCAGCCGTCGATGCCCAGGATGCTGCATTCGAGGATGAGGTCATCCACGCCGGTGAAGAGCTGGTAGCGATCTACAACGAGATTGCGGAGTTCGGTGATGCGGCGTGGGTTGGCGCTGCTCTCCTTGATGGAGGTGAGGTTTTCGATGTCGGCGATCTGGGCGAACATCTCCGGGGTCACATCGGTGTGGTAGCCGACGGGATTGTTGTAGAGCATCCAGGGGAGGGGCGTGGCTTTGGCCAGAGTGCGGAACCAGTGCTCGGTCTCGCGCGGATCGCTCTTGTAAACCATGGGTGGCATGACCATGAAACCGGCGGCTCCGAGTTGCTCGCCATCCTGCATGTATTGAATGGCGGCGCGGGTGCTCATCTCGGCCACGCCACTGACGACGGGGATGCGACCTTTGGCGGTTTCGATGGCGCACTTGAGCACGGCGCGTTTTTCATCGGGCTGCAGACATTGGTTTTCACCGAGGGAGCCGCAGACGATGAGACCGGAGATGCCGGAGTCGATCAGGGCTTCAAAGTGGCGGGCTGAGGAGGGGAGATCGAGGGACTGATCTTCGTGGAGCTGAGTGACGACTGCGGGGAAGACGCCGGACCATTTGGGTAGAGACATGGCTGAGGATGATTCGGGATGGCTGAAGGGTCTTGATTGCTTTTTGGCTGAGCGACTGCCAATTCAGTCAAAATCATGGAATCCACCGGCCCATTTTCCGAGCATGCGACGACGGAGGCACTTTTTGATGCGCTGCCGGATGTGGTGTTTTTCATCAAGGATGCTGCTGGCCGGTATGCACGGGTGAATCAGACGCTGGCGGACCGCTGTGCGGGAGGAGACAAGACGAAGCTCATTGGCAAACGGCCTGCGGAGGTGTTTCCGGCGGCGCTGGCGGCGAGCTATGCAAGGCAGGATGAGGCGGTGCTGAAGACGGGCAAGCCGGTGGAGCATCAGCTTGAGTTGCACATTTATCCCGGCAGCAAGGCGGGCTGGTGCCTGACCACGAAGCATGCGCTACGTGGGGCAAATGGGCGCATCATCGGTGTGACGGGCATCTCGCGGGATCTGAATGCGCCGAGTGACAAGGCGGGTGGCTTTGCGGAACTGGCGGCGGCGCTGAAGCACATGCAGCGGCATTTTGCGGAGAGCCTGCGCATTGAGGATATCGCGAAGAAGGCGGGGCTGAGCGTGTATCAGTTCGAGCAGCGCGTGCAGCGGCTGTTTCAGATGAGTCCGTTGCAACTGCTGCACAAGCTGCGGCTGGATGAGGCGACGAGGCTGTTGCGCGAGACGGACTGCTCGCTGGCGGACATTGCCATTGAAACGGGGTGGTGTGATCAGAGCGCGTTTACGCGGCATTTCAGCCGGTATGCGGGGATGGCACCGGGGAAGTTTCGGGGATTGAACCAGAAGTGATTAGGCTATCAGCGCCTTCACGGGTTTCGCGGGGTTGATGCCGATGAGCTTGGCGTCGAGGCCCTGGAACTTGTAGCTGAAGCGGTCGGCGTGGAAGCCGAGGAGCTGGAGCACGGTGGCGTGGAAGTCGCTGATGTGGAGCGGGTCTTTGACGATGTTGTAGCTGAAGTCGTCGGTCTCGCCGTAGATGGCACCGCCTTTGGAGCCGCCACCGGCCATCCACATGGTGAAGCATCGGGGGTGGTGGTCGCGTCCGTAGTTTTCCTTGGTGAGGCCTCCCTGGCTGTAGATGGTGCGGCCAAATTCGCCGCCCCAGATGATGAGGGTGTCGTCAAACATGCCGCGCTGCTTGAGGTCCTCGATGAGGGCATGGCAGGGCTGGTCAACGTCTTTGCACTGGCTGGGCATGCGACCGCCGACGTTGCTGTGGTGGTCCCAGTTGTTGAGGTAGATCTGGGTGAAGCGCACGCCGCGCTCGGCGAGACGGCGGGCCATAAGGACGCTGTTGGCAAAGGTGCCGGGCTTCCGGGCTTCTTCGCCGTAGAGCTTGAAGATGTGCTCGGGCTCGCTGTTGATGTCGGTGAGTTCGGGCACGCTGGCCTGCATGCGGAAGGCCATTTCGTACTGCTGGATGCGGGTGTGTGTTTCGGGATCGCCGACCTGCTTGTAGTTGATCTCGTTGAGGGCGTTGAGGCCTTCGATGGTGCGCTTGCGCACGCTGTCCGGCACGCCGGGCGGGTTGTTGATGAAGAGGATGGGGTCGCCCTTGCTGCGGAAGGAAACGCCTGCGTGCTCGCCGGGGAGGTAACCATTGGACCACAGGCGCGAAGAGATGGCCTGCTCCTGCTCGCGGTTCGTCGGTGTGGCGATGAGGACGACGAAGGTGGGCAGGTTCTCATTCATGGAGCCCAGGCCATAGGAGGCCCATGAGCCGAGGCAGGGACGGCCGGTGATCTGATTGCCGGTCTGCATGGCGCAGATGGCGGGCTCGTGATTGATGGCTTCGGTGTGCAGCGAGCGCATCCAGCAGATGTCGTCGGCGTTGCGTGCGAGGAAGGGCAGGAGGTCGGAGTTCATCCACATGCCGCACTTGCCGCGCTGGGCGAAGTTGAACTTGGATGGTGCGATGGGGAAGCGCGCCTGGCCGCTGGTCATGGTGGTGAGGCGCTGGCCGTTGCGGATGCTCGGCGGCAGGTCCTTGTCATAGAAGGCCTGCATGCCGGGCTTGTAGTCAAACAAGTCCATCTGCGCAGGGCCGCCGACCATGTGCAAGTAGATCACACGTTTCGCTTTGGGAGCGAACTGCGGTCCCATGGCGGCGTCGTTTGAGGCATTGGCAAAGGATTCGCCGAGGAGGGAAGCGAGGGCGGCACCGCCGAGGACGTTTTTACCGCGCGCAAACATTTGGCGGCGCGTCTGATAGGTGTTCCATTCTTCGAGGATATTCATACAGAGTTTAAAGTTTAAGGTTTAAAGTTTCAAGTTGCCGGAGTGATTTGGAATTTGCGGCCTTTGATCTCGGTTTGTCGGAGGTATTTGGCAAAGCCATCGAGGAGGCGGCTAATTTCGAGGCAGCGGTTGTGGAGTTCTTCCCAATCGGGTTGTGAGAGGTAGGCTTCGTCGAGTGCGATGTAGAGTTGTGAGCGGACTTCGCCGCATGAGCCTTTGGCGTGGCCAAGGAATTGCACGAACTCCTTGGTGCCGCCGCGCTCGAAGCCTTCGGCAATGTTTGAGGTTATCGAGATGACTGCCCGACGGATTTGATCACGCAAAGCGAAGTCTTTGGCGAACTCGCCCTTGCGCGAAGCTCGATAAACAAGCTGAGTCAATTCCCGCGCCTTTTGCCAGGCGAGAATGTCTTCGAACTTTTCGATTTTGGCCATGGCTTAAAGTTAAAAGTTTAAGGTTTAAAGTTTCAAGTTGGGGAAGGCTTGGGGAGGAAGGGGGGCGGCTTTAGTTTCGTTTGTCGGGGTATTCGATTGAGTTGGTGATGTCGCGTTCGCGTCAGACAACTTGAAACTTGAAACTTGTAACCCGGCTACTTATTGAGGACTTCGTCCAGATTCATGAGCTCATTGCAAAGCATGGTCCAGGCGGCGAACTCGGGTTTGGAGAGTTTGTCGTCGGACTTGGATTCGCCGACTTTGAGGAGGGCTTCGGCGTCGGCGGCGTTGGTGGAGTAGAACTTGCGCAGGTCGGCGAGGCTGGCGGTGAGGATGGGGGTTTCCTGGGCTTTGAGGGGGCGGCAGAGGAGGCGCTCGGCGATGGCGGTGAATTTGGCGGTGTCATCGCCTTTGACGTTTTCGAGGGTGTGCTGGGCGAGGTTGCGGGCAGCTTCGATGAACTGGGGATCGTTCATGGTGACGAGAGCCTGCAGCGGGGTGTTGGTGCGGTCACGGCGGACGCAGCTGACTTCGCGGGTGGGGGCGTTGAAGACCTCCATGTTGGGGGAGGGGGCGGTGCGCTTCCAGAAGTTGTAGAGGGTGCGGCGGTAGAGGTTTTCGCCGTTGTCCTGCTTGTATTTTTCGGTGCCCATGCCGACGACTTCCCAGACGTTCACGGGCTGGTAGGGCATGGTGCCGGGGCCGCCCATCTTGGGCAAGAGCGAGCCACTGACGGCGAGGGCGTAGTCGCGGATCATCTCGGCATCCATGCGGAAGCGCGGGCCACGGGAGAGCAGGGCGTTGTCGCGGTCTTTCTCGATCTTCTCCGGGGTGAGGATGGCGGCCTGACGGTAGGCGGCGGAGGTGACGAGGAGCTTGAAGAGGCGCTTCACGTCCCAGCCGCTGGCGCGGAATTCCACGGCGAGCCAGTCGAGCAGTTCGGGGTGCGTGGGTGGATTGCCCATGATGCCGAAGTCTTCGGTGGTCTTGACCAAGCCTGTGCCGAAGAGCTCCTGCCAGAAGCGGTTGACGGTGACACGTGCGGTGAGGGAGTTCTCGGGACTGACGAGCCACTTGGCGAGGCCAAGGCGGTTCTGTGGCGCGCCTGCAGGCAGCTTGCCGAGGGCAGCGGGCACGGCGGCTTCGACGGCATCGCCGACTTTATCATACTGGCCGCGCATGAGGATGTTGGCCATGGGCTTGGTGTCCATGCGTTCTTCCTGAATGTGGGTGAGGGGGCTGCGGGCCTTGATGGCTTCCTGCTCTGCGGTGAGCTTGGTGCTGCTGGCGAGTGCGGTCTGATAAGGGGTGTCACGGGTGACGAGGTAATGCTCAAACAACGCCTCCTGCTGTTTCGGGCCGCGCTTTTTCGCGGCGAGCATGGTGCGAAGGGGGCCGACCTTGGAGAGTGTTGTGACTTCAACGGCGGTCAGCTGGCGGTCGTAGATGCGCACGTCCTGCACGCCGCCGTCACTGAAGAAGGCGCCGTTGCTGCGCTGGCCGATGCGCGTGGGAGTGGTGGTTTTGATGCTGCCTTTGAGCGCGTTTGTATCGGGTTTGATCGGAGCATCCACGCCATCCACAAAGATGCGCACGCTGCCGGCCTTGCCTTTGCCATCATAGGTGACGAACACATGCTGCCAGACGCCGGGGCGCAGGGCTGGCTTGGCGGTGGTGACTTTGATCGCATCATCGGGCCACTTGCTGACGATGTGGACGGAGAGCTTGGTGTCGCTTTGAAAGAGATCCCAGCCGCGGTAGCCGTTCTTTTCATCCATGCGGGCGAGGATGCTGCCGGAGACAC
The DNA here is from genome assembly GCA_021733925.1 of Prosthecobacter sp. Classification (GTDB taxonomy): domain Bacteria; phylum Verrucomicrobiota; class Verrucomicrobiia; order Verrucomicrobiales; family Verrucomicrobiaceae; genus Prosthecobacter. The sequence goes on from JAIPJY010000003.1 coordinate 20,086, forward strand.
CGGCGCGGTCAGCACGCACCCAAGCGCCGTAGCTGAAGGCGTGATCTTTTTCATAGTCGCCCACGTCACCGATTTCGAAGGTGCCGTTGGGTTTCATCACGGGGGCGGGGCCCAGTTTGCCATCGGGCTTCCAGGTGACTTCGCCGACGGCCTTGAAGGTCTTGGCGGTGCCACAGGTGCCGGTTACTTCGCTGCCTGCTCCTTCGTTGAGTGGTACATGGGCGGTCAGGCCCTTGGTGGGCACATCTTTGTCCAAGTCTTCGGGCTTGGCGCTGGTGAGCCAGAGATCAAACAACGGCTTTGCGGCGTTGCGTGAATCGTTCTGCTTCGTTTTCGCGGCGGCGATTTCGGCGGGCAGGGCGGTCCAGCGAGGGCGGTCTTTGTCGGTGGGCAGGACGAGGATGGGGCCGAGGCCGTCCTTCACGTTGCCGTCCTTGGGCTTCTGCGTGGTGTTGCGGAAGAACGCGGCGAGCGAGTAGTAGTCGCGCTGCGTGATGGGGTCGAATTTGTGATCGTGACACTGGGCGCAGTTGGTGGTGAGGCCCATGTAGACCCAGCCGAGAGTCTGCACACGATCGCTGGCGTAGTTGGCGAGGTTTTCGTCATCGATGGTGCCGCCTTCGTTGGTGGTGATGTTGCAGCGCTGGAAACCGGTGGCGATGAGCTGGTCGTTGGTGGGCTTGGGCAGGAGATCTCCGGCGATCTGTTCGACGGTGAACTGATCGAAGGGTTCGTTGCGATTGAAGGCTTTGACGACCCAGTCGCGGTAGGGCCAGATCTCGCGTTCTTTGTCAAAGTGCAGGCCGTGGGTATCGGCATAGCGTGCGGCATCCAGCCAGTAGCGGGCGCGGTGTTCGCCATAGGCGGGGGATTTGAGCAGTTCATCGACGAGCTCTGAATAGGCGGCGTCTGAGATGGAGGAGCCATCCTTCGGTGCGTAGCGGGCGACGAGTTCTGGCGAAGGCGGCAGGCCGGTGAGGTCGAGTGACACACGGCGGATGAGCGCGTGCGCATCGGCCTGAGCGTTGGGCTTGAGGCCTGCAGCTTCGAGTTTGGCGAGGATGAAGCGATCCACGGAAGTTTTGACCCAGGCGCTGTCTTTGACCTGTGGCTCTGGTGCGCGCTGCGGCTGGATGAGCGACCAATGCGGCTGCCATGGGGCGCCTTGGGCAATCCAATCTTTGACCAGCGCGATCTGCTCCGGTTTCAGGGTCTTGTGTGAATCCGGCGGCGGCATGAGATCGTCCGCATCCTTGGTGATGAGGCGCTGGAAGAGGTTGCTGACCTCCGGCTTGCTCTTGATGACGGTGGGCTGCTCGCCGTCCTTGGCGGTGAAGAAACCAGCTTCGGTGTCGAGCCGCAGTCCGGCCTTGCGCGTTCCTGGATCGGGGCCGTGGCAATGGAAGCAGGCGTCCGCGAGGATGGGACGGATGTCCTTGTTGAAGCCGATCGGCTGCGCCGCCACCGCTGAGGAGGCGAGGAGCGTGAAGAGCAGTGTGGTGTCGAAGCGCATGCAGGTTTTGCGAGTTGGTATGAAAATGTTGGCGACTGGTATGATTATGCTTACGGAGCGAGAGCCCTGAATTTTGCGATCAATCTGGCTGAGTGTGACGCGGATTTTGGCGTCAAACCATCGCGCTGCACAGGGCGTGGCGCTCGGATTCGGGGAGGCTGCTGGCGGTGATGCCGTGCCAGGCGGCATTGATGTCGGTCCGGCTCCAAATGGCGGCGAGGCAGTTCCCGAGGCTGAGGCGATCTTTAGATGAGCGGACGTGGGTGAGCAGCAGCAGTGCGAGGTCCGGGCGGTGGTGCTTCACGATGAGAATGAGGTCTTTCAGCTCTTCGTCATTGAAGGAGCGGACGACTTCCAAGTCGCCTATCAAGGCGTCGAGCTGATGCAAATCACACGTGTTACCACGGTGCAGGCTCGCGGCGATGCGCCGGAGCTGCTCGCGGCGTTGGAGCAGGGAATGCATGATTTTCATGCTTAAGAATACGCTATGAGGTGCAACGCCGTCTTGCATGGGCATGCCTTCCTTGTGTAAAATCGGCTCATTATGGCGGCGATTTCACCACAGGCATTTTTACGGCGGGTACGAGGCGCGGAACTGGCGCGGCTGTTTGACCTGCTGCCAGACATGTCGTTTTTCATCAAGGACCGGCAGGGGCGCTTCATGGCCGTGAACCGGCGCGGCTGCGACTACTGCGGCGTGAAGCATGAGAAGGATGCCATCGGCAAAACGGATGCCGATTTTTTTCCGCGCAGCCGGGCGGCGGAATACCATGCGGATGATGAGACGGTGATGCGCACGGGCAATGCCATCGTGAACCGTGTGGAAAGCGCGCCAGAGGCGGAGGGCTCGCCGCGCCTCGTCATGTCCAGCAAGATCCCACTGCGCGATTTGGAGGGGAACATCATCGGCATCGCGGGGTTTTCCCGTGAGCTGGATCAGGTGCGCAGCCGCAGTTCCGAGGAGGCGCGGTTTGCCAAAGTGATTGAGCACATGCACCGGCAGCCGGATGCCGCGCTGAGCAGTGCCGCCATGGCGCGGATGTGCGGCCTGTCGCAGAGCCAGTTTGACCGCAGCTTCCGCCTTGTCTTTGGCTCTTCGGCACGGCAGTACCTGCTGCGAGTGCGGGTTGAGGCGGCGTGTCGGCGATTGGCAGAGACGGAGGAAACGGTGGCGGCGCTGGCGGTTGAGCTGGGGTTCTACGATCACGCGCATTTTACGCGGTGCTTTCGCCGTGCCATGGGGCTGACACCGGCGCAGTATCGGCAGCAGCGGGCGCCGAAGGGGGCGAAGCGGGGGTGAAGCGCACACGCTCTCTTCAGCTCGTTCTGGGCGGCGGGCGCGTTTTTCAGAACGAGCTGAAGCTCGTGAGTACTTTCACTTGAGAAACTCCGGCACACGCCGCGCCTGCGCGATCTCTTCAAAGGCATGGCCGAGCGCGAGGATGCGTGCATCCGTATTCGCGGTGCCCATGAAGGAGAAGCCGATGGGCAGGCCGTCCACGAAACCCAGAGGGATGGTAAGATGGGGGTAACCGGCGACGGCGGCGGGGGTGCTGGCGACGCGTTCGTTGGTGTCGCCGTGGGCGAGATTGATGAGACCGATGGGATCGTTGGTTGGGAAGATGATGGCGTCGAGCTGGTGGGCTTGGAGGGCGGCGTCGATGCCTTCGGGTCCGGCAAGGTGGCGTGCGTTCTCGCGTGCCGCTGTGCCTAAGGCGATGATCTCCGGGGTGCCGAGTTTTTCGGCCTGCTCAAAGAATTCCTGAGCGAAGTGGGGCATTTCGGAGTCGCGGTGCAGTTCGTTGAAGGCGATGAGTTCCGCGAGCGAGCGGACATCGCCACCGCGTTGTGCGAGGTAGGTGTTTAAATCCTGGCGCAGTTCGATGAGCATGGCTTTCCATGAGAGGGCACCTGCTTCGCGCATGTTCGGCAGTTTCACGGGATCGACGATGATCGCTCCGGCTTCGCGCAATTTTTGCAGCGCGGTTTCAAAGAGAGCGAGGACTTGGGCGTTTTTGCCGCATTGGCCTCGTGCCACACCGAGGCGTGCGCCTTTGAGGGCGTCTGGCTTCAGATCGACGGTGAAGTTTCCGGCGAGGACCTGCATGAGGAGGGCGGCATCGCGGACGGTGAGGGTCATGGGGCCGGCGGTGTCCTGCCAGTGGGTGATGGGGATGATGCCGCTGCTGCTGATGAGGCCGACGGTGGGCTTGAAGCCGACGATGCCGCAGGCGCTTGCCGGGCTGACGATGGAGCCGTTTGTCTCCGTGCCGATCGCTGCGGGGACGAGTCCGGCGGCTACGGCGGCTGCTGAGCCTGAGCTGGAGCCGCTGGCGCTGTGAGTGAGCCGGTGAGGATTGAGGGTGAGGCCGCCGCGAGCGCTCCAGCCGCTGGTGGAATTGGGCGAGCGGATGTTTGCCCATTCGCTGAGATTGGTTTTGCCGAAGATGATGGCTCCGGCTTCACGCAAGCGGGTCACGAGGGCGGCATCCTGCAGTGGTTTGTGATCACGCAGGGCCAGCGATCCTGCGGTGGTCTGCATGGTGTCTGCGGTTTCTATGTTGTCCTTGATCAGAATGGGCAGGCCGTGGAGCACGCCGGGTGGGCAGGCGGTGGCGATGGATTTTGACGAAGGATTCAATTCAAGAACGGCATTCACACGCGGTCCTGATTTATCGATCTGCGCGATGCGTTCGAGGCAATGATCCACCAGTAGCAGTGGGGTGGTTTGTCCCGCTGCAAGCATGGCGGAGAGATCGGTGAATGTCGAGAAGGGCACGGGAGTAACGTGGTTTCTGCCACATGCCGCGGGGATCAGCGTGGCTGTTGCGACAGATTGGAGAAGGCGGCGTCGGTTCATGCTTGGAGGATTTTCAAGAGCCGGCGTAACGGCCCATGAACAGAATCAAGCCTGTAGTTTTATGCTCCAGCACCCAAATGAAGGGATGATTGGCAATGAAGCTGACTTTGCGGCGTTTGGGCTGCTCTGGTGCATCGCCAAACGGATCTGCGGCTGCGCTGGTGGCAGCAGTGGCTTCTGCGCCGAGTTCGTTGACTTCGATCACCGCTTCGTGTGAGACGTCACTGATGAAATAACCGCCGCCAGGCAGCCCCTTGGAAAGATCGGCCTCATCCTCATTGAACAAGCGCTTCACTCCAAGTCCCTGCCAGAGTCCTTTCAGACTGAGCTGCGTGCTGTAAGCAAACCTTGGTAGCATCAAATTCACATCGTATTCGGAGAGGCCCAGGCCGATCGCATCCCAGCGCTCCTGGGTGAGGCCTGCTTCGATCTTCAGGCGGGAGACCTCATCGCGGGGCAGAAGAACCAGCAGGCGGACCTCCCCGTCACTCATGGGCATTTCGAGGTATTGCCAGGATTCAGCCGCAGTGTAGTTGAAGGTTCCCAGCGGCATCTGCATCATCGGCAGCAAGATTGCTCCACGCTCAGGTGTCTGGAAGGCGCGTTGTTTGGTGAGTTTTAGGTCAAATGGATTCAACCAGCGGCCTTTGAGATAAAGGGTGTTGACCGCGACGACGGCGTGCGCCGGATTCGGGAAAGATGCTGGCCCGATAATCTGGGGTATGCGGCCCCGAGTTTTTTCACGGACCCAGAGATTCACCGCCGCAGCACAGGCGGTGGCATCTCCCGCCGGCAGCTTTTGCAGCGACGCACCGAATACTGCCTGGGAGGAGGTGAGGAAATCCGGTGCAAAGATGGCCGGGTTTGCAGCCCAGAGCGAATGAGTCATTTCCATGGTCAGGGAGCCGCGTCTCACAGTGCCGGCCAAAGAGGCACGCAGGGCTTCGAGAGCTTCAGTTTCCTTGGCGGAATCATCCTTCAGGTGAGCCAGAGTCGCGAGCTCTGCGCGGGTGTCACCAGCGGCCGCTGACATGAGGAGCGAGGCCATCTGATGTGAGCTGAATGGGGAAAAGCAAAAGTTTCCCGTCGTCATCTGGCGGAAATATTGAAACAACTCCAGTGCATGGGCATTGGTGGCCCGGGCTGCCATCTGGGGCTGCTGTGCAGGGCAGTTCAACGCCAAAAGCAGGCTCAGAAGCAGGATGCGCATCCCTGAATCCTACTTCGGACGGTCGGTTTGCTACAAGAATGGAATGCACTGCCGCACACGAAATCGCATTCATTCTGATTTTTATCATTGTCTCTTCGGAGCCGGCATGATAAAAACCGCGCCTTCGTGAAATTTTCTGTCTTTCGTTTGGTTGCTGTTTTTCTTGTTTCTGCCGCTGCTTTGAGCGCGGAAGAGCCGATGCTGCCGCAGGCACTGGGTGCCGGTGCGTCGTTTCATGCAGACGGGCCGCGTGGCTTTCTGAAGCCGTCCAAATCGATCAAACCCCCGGTTAGCGCCGTCGCGGCTGTCCCTGCGCCTGCCATCGTGCAGTCGCCGACGGCGGAGACCCGCCTGCGCCGTCTGGTGGTGGTTTCGGGTGAAATGACGCCGGAAGCCATCCGTGACACGATTCTCGCCTGCGGGCAGACCCGCACGCCTGTGACCATGGCTGGCGGCGGTAATGCGCCTGCACCCATGCTGTCCGACCTCGCCGGGTTGTTTGGCACGACGGTGACCGAGGACACGCAGAAAAAAGTTTTGGAAACCGTGCGCAAAGGCATGGGATCGTCGGCGAAGCCGCTGCAGAGGGTGGAAGTGGTCGGCTGGCTGCCAAGTGAAGGCGTCATGGCCGTGGCGGTGTATCCGGAAAGCTGAAATTGCTTTCCATGAAAAGATATGTCCGTTCGGTCGTTAAGCCTCCTGCGGCCACTACAGCCGTTTCGCCCGCCATTTCCGTTGTTCCTCCAGTCGTCCCATTGGTCGTGCCTGCCGTTCCGCGTGTCCTGCTGGTAGAGGAGAGCATGCCTTACCGGCGCGTGATTCGTGAGGCGCTGATGGCCTTCCGCATCTGCGAGGTGGATGACGCCCCCAGCGGGGAGCGTGCCTTCGAGCTGGCGCTGCAGCGTGAGTACTCGCTGTTTTTGTTTTCACTGCCGCTGCCTGACATGATGGGCGACATGCTCGACCGCCTGCTCAGCAAGGCCTATCCCATGGTGCATTCCGGAGTGCATGCCGCGCCACCGGTGATTTTCCTCATTCAGCCGACGGATGCGCTGAGGTTTCAGGAACTGCAGCGCGATGTGCGCGTGCGAGGCAGCATGCCGCTGCCGCCGAAGCTCGATGTGCTTCTGTCCGTGACGGCCTCGCTGCTGCCAGAGCGCCAGGGCTTGGCCTTTCCACCCTTTTCGCCTCCCAATGTTCCCTGACCCTCAGCGTCGCAGTGTTAAAATTTGTGGCATCACCCAGCCTCAGCAGGCTGCGGTGATTTTTGCGCTGGGTGCGGATGCCGTGGGCATCAATCTCTGGCCCAAGTCGAAACGGCACATGCCCTTGGAGGTCGCGGTGAATTCTTTGCAGAATGTGGCGGCAAAGCACACGCTCGTCGCTGTAATGGTCAATCCTGATGCCGCGCTGCTGGATGCGGCGATCTCCAGCCAGTTGTTTCAGGCACTGCAGCTTCACGGCGATGAAACGCCGGTGGATGTGGAGCGTCTCATGCAGCGTGGCGTTAACGTCATCAAAGCCTTGCAGGTGCGCGATGCTGCGTCATTGGCGCAGATCGGCGAGTTTCCTTGTGAGTCGATCTTGCTCGATGCCTACAATCCCGGCACTTACGGCGGCGGCGGGCATGCTTTCCCTTGGGAACTGGCCGTGCGAGCCAAAGAAATGTTTCCAGCCAAGCAGTTCCTGCTCTCAGGTGGTCTGACCCCGGACAACGTGCGTCTGGCTGTGGAGCAGACCAGGCCTGTCGCAGTCGATGTCGCCAGTGGGGTGGAGTCGCTGCCTGGCAGCAAGGATTTGGTGCAAGTCGCGCGGTTTATTGCCGAAGCGCGGGATGGGTGGGCGGTGGGGAGCATTGAAGAGGTCAAGGCGGCGGAAGAGGACGAATAGGGGCGCCGCATGAGGCGGGGAGGGATAAGGAAAAATAGAGAACTTGTGCAATTCCCGCCATTCGTCATTCTGCATCCGTCATTCCCCTCTTATGCAGCCCGACCCCTTTCGTCTTCGCCTTTCAGCCCTCATGGGCTTCCTTGCTATCGCACTGGGGGCGTCGGGTGCCCACGGGCCGGTGCATGACAAACTCGTGGCCGCAGGTGAACTGGCCCATTGGGAGACGGCGGTGCAGTATCAACTGCCGCATGCTGTCGTACTGCTGCTGCTGACGTTGCTGGCGAGCACGAAACCGATCATGGTTTGGGCGTGGCGACTTTTTTTCGTGGGTATTTTGCTGTTCAGCGGCTCGCTCTACGTGCTTGCCTACACCGGCACAAAATGGCTGGGAGCCGTCACTCCGCTGGGCGGATTGAGCTTCATGGCCGCCTGGCTTTTGATCGCGATGTCGGCGAAAGGAAAATAAGCGTCTGAGTATTCTGCGCGGCACGCGAAAAACACGTTGCGCCATGATTGGAGCTTGCTCCTATACCGGCCCTTCAAGTCAGAGGCTCGGTAGCTCAGTCGGTAGAGCAGGGGATTGAAAATCCCCGTGTCGGCGGTTCGATTCCGTCCCGAGCCACCTCTTGCTTTGAAGAGGTGAGGGCGCTGAGTGCGCCTGAGGTCGTCAGTGTTTAGATGCGTGAACGAACGATTGCCGCATCCCTCCAAGGGTGATCAGTCCAGGAGCTTCTCGCCACCCGTGTATTTTTTCACGACATCGGGATCAAGTTCGAGGCCGAGTCCGGGTGTGGTTGGGATGGCCAGCATGCCGTCGGCATCCAGTTTCCAGCCGCCGAGGGTGATTTCGTCGATGAAGGGGGAGCCGGTGAGGTATTCCACGAGATCGGTGCCGGGGAAGGCGGAGGCGAGATGGAGATCTGCGGCGAGGCCGACGGCGGTGTTCCAGCCGTGCGGGATGAACTGCACGCCGTGCTCCTGCGCCATCCAGGCAATGCGGCGTTCTTCGCTGATGCCGCCGACTTTGGTGACGTCGGGCTGGATGATGTCGAAGGCGCGCGCCTCCAGGAAGGGCTGAAAGGCCTGTCGCCGAGTGAGCACCTCACCGCCGCTGATCTGCACGGGTGAGTGCTCACGGAGTTTGGCAAAATCTTCGAGCGAGTCGGGCGTGAGGGCTTCTTCAAACCAGTGCACGTCGTAATCGGCGAGCATCTTGGCGGTGTTGAGCGCCCACTTGTAGCCGTTCGTCCAATGGGCGTCGCTGCCGCCGGCATCGACCATGAGTTTGTTGTCCTGTCCCACGGCTTCACGTGCGGCTTTGACGATGGCTTCGTCCGTGGCGGCATTGCGCCGCCCAAAGGGGCCCCAGCCGATTTTGAAGGCGCGAAAGCCCTGGGCTTTCACCTTGAGAAGATGGTCGCGTAGTTTCTCGGGCTCGTCCATGAGGAGCGAGGCATAGGGCTGCACGCGTTCGCGATAACGACCGCCGAGCAGACGTCCGACGGGCTGCCCCGTGGCTTTGCCGAGGAGATCCCACAGCGCGATGTCGATACCGCTGATGGTGTGGGTGATCGAGCCACCGCGACCGAGCCAGAACATGTTTTGATGCAGCTTCTCGCTCACACGCTCGGGCTCGAGGGCATTCTCGCCGCGATAGAGCGGTTCCAGCACGGCCAATGAGGCACGCACGAGCGCATCATTGGTGAACACACTGCCGAGCCCAACGGCTCCTTCATCGGTATGGACGGCGATGAGCGTGTGGACGCAGTCTTCAGGGCGGAGTTCGTTGCTCCAGCCGCCTTCGGGGGTGGCTCCGCGCAAACCTGCGCAGCGGATTTCTCGGATTTTCATGGGTGACGTTGGAAAAGCTTGGCCTGGGGTTGAAAGGGGACGGCTGAATCGAGTGGGAACATGGGGCGGGCGCACTGGGTGTGGCCGAGGCTGCGGAGATTGGCGCTGGTGGAGCCGGGTGCATCCACATCGATGTAGCGGGCGGCCCAGTCTTTGAACATGTGGGGCTCACACTGCGGGGACTTCACCACGACGGCTCCGAAGTGCTGAGGATCGCAGCCGTGAGCGAGGAACAGTGCACGGTCATAGAGGCTCACGGCGCGGCTGGTGACTATGAGTGTGATGTGGTCGGCCTGAATCACTGCGGTGGGGCCGGCCTGCCAGAGTTCGCGGGTGGTCTCGCTGTGGAACCAGCCGTCTGAGAGCATTCGCACGCGTCCCTCAATGGGCAGCGGCGTGAAGCGGCCGGCATCCAGAGCACCGCCGACCGTTGTTTTGACTTCATTGCCAATACCCGAGCGGAAGGCCGCCTCCACTGCAGCAGGATCGACGATGGGGATCAGGGCCGTGCCTGCATAGCCTGCGTCGATCAGTGCGCGAAGGATCGCATTGCTGTCCCCGGAGGCACCGGAGCTCGTGGCATCTGCCGCATCCACCAGCACGACAGTGCCGGAGGAATTCTCCTTCGTCTGACGCGCGGCATCCGCGAGGCTGGTGAGGGGAACCTGCATCTTTTCGTGGTGCTCCCAGAACAAGTGAGCGATGCGCAGAGCTTCGCGTTCCGCGAGAGCGGGATCGTTGTTCGTCACGACGAAACTGTTTGATGCAAGAGCAGGAACGTCGGTGAAGGGATTTCCCCACATCATCGCCGCAGAGAGTCCGCCTGCGCTTTGCTCCACAGCCATCGCGGCATTCACCGCGTGACGGATGGAGCCCGAGGCCGTGATCAATTCATCGCCACGCACCAGGGCGGGTACACGCACCTTGGCCGTGACCGGTTTCACTTCGCCAGTCACGATGCGCAGCAGCAGCCGTGCGGAACGCTCGCCCGTGCTGAAGAAGTCGACATGCGGGTAGGTGTGAAAAGCCACGGCGGCATCGCTCTGCTCCAGCATGCGGTCAGTGAGGATGCCATGAAGATCGAGCGAGATGACGATGGGCACCTGCTCGCCGACGATCTTGCGCGTCTGCTCCAGCAGCCAGCCTTCCGGGTCACCCTCGCTCTGCGTCGCCATTGCTCCATGAAGCGAAAAGTAAACACCATCCACTGGCGGTGCCGCCCTGATGCTGGAGAGCAATTCGTCCGCGATGCGCTCAAATGCCGCATCCGCGAGCGTGCCGCCAGAGGTGATGAAATGGGCGCTGCATGCTGGCACGAGTTCCACTCCCGGCGTCGCATCAAACACGCTCAATGCTCCGCCCACTTCACTGCGCACCTGGCGGTGGTAGTCGAGAATGGACTGGCCGTGGCGAAGCGTGAAATCTGCGTATCCGCTTTGGAAGGGATTGAAGGTGGAGACTTCCTGTTTGCATTCAGCGATGAGAATTCGGGGCATGGGAAAGCTATTCTACGGTTCAACAACGCCAGCCTTCCGCCATTCCTCATCAAAGTATCCGGCACGGACTATTTTCTCCTCTGCGCCCACTTTGATCACAGCCCAGTCGCCGAGACGTGGGAAGAGCAGGTAGTTGAAGGCGGCGAATTCCTTCTCGTGAAAGGTGTGGCCGCTGTTGATGACGAGGTAGCGGTTTTTGGCAAGCGGACTGGCGGTAATGAAAGCCGGTGAATGATCTTTGGCTGATTGCGCTTCTGAGCCAAGCCGAACCTCGTCGTGTGTCCAAGTGACAGGGAGCTGCGGCAGTGCCTTGGCGATCCATGAATTGCTGCCGGGATCCCCAAACAGAATGAGGTGCTTGTCGCGCAGGTCGGCCTCGGTGACTTCGGTGTCGTTCTTCACGGGGAGATTGCCACGCATGTAGCGCGCCCATTCGTATTCAAAGCGCTTCAACTCAGCAGCGGCCCAGGCGTTGACCTCGGTGTTCCATGGTTTGCCGGTGCCGCGCACGCAGAGGAAGGGCGTGGCGAAGGCGTCGTCGATGGGGCCTTGCAGCCCGGGCTGCTTGCCGGTGAGCTGGATCTCTTTGCGCGGGCCATCGCAGCGCCAAGTGTCGCCGGTCTTTGTGAAGACGAGGGCATCAGCGGTTTGGTGCGGTGGCAGAGTGATGTCGGCGCCGGCAATGCGGAGCTTGTTTATTGGGCGATGGATGGCGAAGCGGGTAATGTTGCGGACTTCGCTGACGTCGATGCCATCGGCGGTCACGCTGGCGCGGAACTCGGCGCGTTCGTAGTGCCTGCCGAGGCTGAGGAGTTCGAGCCAGTGGCAGCGGTTGTATTTGAGCGTCCAGGTGACGAAACGAAGCTGCCGAGGATCGTGGTTGAGCCCTTTCTCCGCGTATTCGCCGATGCGGCGCATCTGCTCGGCGTGCGTCTTGGGATCAATGACGTGCCCCGTGCCCTGCGAGATGAGATTCGTGAACGGAATGCCTTCTCTCGCGAAGGCCTCGCCCATGATGACGTGCGCTTGGAAGAATCTGTCCTTGTCGCCGATGCAGGCGATCTCTGGCACCATGCCGGCGTTCGCGGCGTAGTCGATGGAGTCGAGCATGTGCAGGCCGATCTCCTGGAGAGGCGGCAGCGGGCCGACCTTGATGAAGCCGGGGATAGGCGTCTCCGAGAACCGATGCGTGTCCACGTAGCCACAGTACGGCCCGATGGCGACGAATCGGTCTGGATGCTTCAGACCGAGATGCCAGGTGCCTGAAGCGCCCATCGACATGCCGCGCAGCACGATGCGGTCGCGGTCGATTTTGTAGTTCCGGCATACGGCCTCGATGGCCTCAAACACATCCGTCTCACCGGCCCAGCGGTAACAGTTCTCCACGCGGCCGAGCGGATGCAGCTCGATGTAGTCCACGTCGGGGGCGTTGCCTTTGTCTTCGTCGCCTTCGTCGAAGCGGCTGATGAATTTCAGCTCGCTCATGCCGACAGGTTTGGAGCTACCGTGCAGCACGACATCCAGCCGCATCGGCTTGGTGCCGTCATAGCCCTTCGGAATGATCACTCCGTAGGGCTGTGTCGAGCCATCGACGGCGGAGACGAAGCCGCGAATGACTTTGCCGTGCTTGGTTGTCCACGGCTTCTGAGCCAGCCCCTCGGCACGCTGAACCTGACGCGTCTGCGCCTTTTTGATGGCTGCGATGTCGCTCGCTTGCAGGGCTGTGTCGTAGCGCAGCGCCCAGGTGATGCCTTTGGCAAACACGCCCACATCGGCGCGGAGGCTGGTATTGTCCTGTGCCACCGTCACTCCAGATGCGTTCGCCAGCATCGCACGTTTGTCGGTGGCGGTAATGCTCCCAGCTTCTTTCAAGACGAACTCCATCGCGGCGACAGTGTCTTCGTAAGTTGTCGAGTGTCCGCCCGCCTCGCGGTGGATGCTGAGCACCTTGCGCTTTGACTGCTTCAGCTTCTCGGCAAGTCGTAGAACACTTGCTGGTGGCACGACGTCATCTTTACCGCCCGTGGTGAATGCCACCGGCATGGTGAATTTCTCCGGCCAGAGCTCCGCGCTGCGCTTCTTGTACTCGTCCGGGACCTCGGTCTTCGAGCCGCCGAAGGAGGTGGTGCGTGCGTCTTGAAACTTCTCGTATTCCACGAGATTGGCCATGCCGTTGAGGCTGCACACGCCGACCACGAGATCCGGATGCAGAGCGGCAAAGGTCAGCGCCGCCGTGCCGCCCATGGAACCACCCGCGATGAAGACACGGTTCACGTGATGGCGCGTTTTTAATTCGCTGATGACCTGCACCACATCGGCCTCCGCTGCGGGGCCCATCCACGAGGTTTTGGCGCGGTAGTCGGGCGAGACAAAGATCAGGCCATGCGTTTCGGCCACATCGCGCAGACCTTTGCATTCGCCGCGCGGGTCTTTGATGAACTGCCAGCGGTCGGAGCCGTGACCGTGGAATGCGATCAGCACATCATGCGCCATCATGGGCTCAAACGAGTCTGGCAGCAGCTCCACGTAACGCTGCTCGGTGCCATCGAGCGTGGATTGGAAGGCGATGTCCTGCGGCTCCCCGGCCCTCACTGCGGTGACTGCCAGCGCGAGGGACGCGAACGCCAGGCGTAAAATGCAGGAAGGACGGTATGTTTGATTCTTGTTCAGGGGGGGGCGTTTCATGGGGCTTTGGCGGAGTTTGAGGGCGTTATTTCAAAGCGCGGCAGGAGTCGGCCCACGCCTGCCATTTCGCGGCGAGTTGTTTCACCACGTCAGGATGCTGATCCGCGAGGTTCGTTGTTTCGGTGCCATCGCGCGCGAGGTCGTAGAGTTCCCATGGCGTGTTCTCGTCCTCCGAGATGATTTTCCAATCGCCCGAGCGCAGCACACGATTCTGCGGCACGCGCCAGACGAGAGGGGCGCGCGGCGGAAGGGATTCACCACGCAGAACGGGAACGAGGCTGCGGCCATCGAGCGGGAGCGGTTTGCGCCCGTCGAATTCGACTGGGTAACTCCCGCCGGCCAGTTCGAGGAAGGTTGGCATCAGGTCGATGACATGTCCGATGTCGCTCACGATTTTACCGGGAGTGGCGATGCCCCGCGGCCAATGTGCGATGAACGGCGTGCGGATGCCGCCTTCGTAGCCGGTGAGCTTGGTGCTGCGGAACGGTGTGTTGCTTGTGATCGCCCACGCGAGTCCGTACGCGGCAAAGGTGTCGGGCGGTCCGGGCAAATGATCCGGTCCGCTTGCCACCTGAATGTCATGGCCGTCGAGACGCCACTTGTTTGCTGAGGTGAAGCCGAAGCCACCCGTGGCCGGCTTCACGCCGCCATCGGGCGCGGCACCATTGTCGGACATGAAGAGCACGAGTGTGTTCTCCAACTCGCCGCTCACGCGCAGAGCATCGAGAATCCGGCCCGTGCTGAGGTCAATCGAAGCCACCTGTGCCGCATAGACCGCCATGCGCTCGGCCTGCCAGTCTTTGAATTTGTCGTCGGCCCATGCGTGAACGGTGCCGGGGCGCGGCGAGAGTTTCCACGCGGCGGGCACGAGTCCGTTTGCACGCTGGAATTTCAACCGCTCATCACGCCACTGGTCCCAGCCGCGCTCGCGGTAACGGGCGCGATGCGGTGCGATGCCGGCCTCGCGTGCATGCAACGGCCAGTGCGGCGCGATGTGTGCGACGTAGAGGAAGAACGGTTGCTTTTTCGTCGCCGGTTTCGCCGCACGGTCATCGAGAAACCTCAGCGCGTGATCCGTCAGCGCGTCGGTGAGATAGAAATCTTCCGGCAGCTTCACGCGCGTCTCGTCGAGATAGAACGGATTGAGCCGCACCTCGTTGAAGTAGCTGATCTTGCCCGCGCACAGCGGGCCGAAGAAGCGCTGGAAGCCGCGCTTGGCCGGCAGATCGGGATCCTGCCACTTGCCGACCATCATCGTGTGATAACCGGCACGCTGGAGTCCTTCGCCCAGCGTGATGCTGCGAGTGAAATCCGTCGGTTGGTTCCAATGCGCCCCCGTGTGGCCGATGCGCTGCGCGTAAAGCCCCGTGAGCAGCGATGCGCGCGATGGTCCGCACACGGCGTTGTTATAGAACTGCGTGAAACGCAGCCCGCCCTGTGCGAGCGCGTCAATGTTGGGCGTTGGAATCTCGCCGCCGTAGCAGCCGAGGTCCGACCAGCCGAGATCGTCGGCGAGGATGAGGACAATGTTTGGCGGACTCGCGGCGGCGCAGAGGAACGAGGCGGACAACAGCAGGTGTGACAAAATGATGAACCGGAAGAGCATGGGAAGAAATGTGTGCTGCGGATACTACGGCTTCGGCGTTGCATTGCTGGCGGCGGACTTCAGGCCGGCGCTATTGACGGCCACGACTCGATACTCGTGCTGCTTCCCGTCAGTCGCGGTCGTGTCAGTGAATTGAAAATCCAGCAGCGGCGCGACCGGGGTGTCGCCGTAGCTCATGTTCTGAAAGAGCGGGCGGCCGAATTTGTTCTGTGGCTTCTCCGGGAACTGCGCAAGCGGGCGGCCATCGCGCTCGATGAGGAACGCCGTCAGGCCGCTCTCGAAGTCCGCCTCCGCGTCCCACGTCAACACGACGCCCTCGGGTTTCACGATGGCTTTCACGTTCGTCGGTGACGGTGGCGGCGTGGTGTCTTCCGTTGCGCCGGTCTTCACATATTGACTCCAGAACTTGGCGAACGCCTCGCCTGGCAGCCACACGGAGTCGGCAAGGTTGCCGGAGAATTTTGCTGCAGGCTGTGCAGCATCGCCGAGCAATGGCGCGAGCCACGCCTGCTTCTGGTCAATGGGCTTGAGCGACTGGTCGTTGCTCCCCTTGTCCGGCAGGCGCAGCGCGAGGCAGGCATCGAAGAACGGAATCGCAAGGTAGCGCGAATCCCCCGTCTCGTGCGCGGTGCGCGGGTCGGGCGCGAAGCCGATGGGCGCACCTTTGGCGCGGTAGGCTTTGAACATCGTCAGCGTGCCGGTCCACGCGGCGCTGAATTTCTTGTCGCTGTTCTCCTTCGCGCCGGGGTTGCACATCATCGGGATGCCCATAGCGGCGGCGGGAATCTCCGGTTTGGCGACCTCTCCCTTCTCCCAATACTCGAACGCGGTGCCGGAGCGGAACCAGATGGCTACGATGCGTTCGGGATACATCGTTTGCATGAGGCTGGACCAGAAACCGCCGCCGGAATGACCCCACAGGCACCACGGCGCGCGCTCGAGTTCGGGATGGCCGGACTGTGAGGCGAGGTCGGTGAGGCACTTGAGGAAAGTCTGGTGCGAGCCGTTGCGCGGGTCGCACCAGAGGCGGCAGTTGTCCTTTTCCTCCTGATGATATGAGGGCATGATCAGGGCGCAGCCCCACTTTTTGCAGAGCGCCTGCCAGTGCAGGTCATGCGCGCCCGGCTCGGCACCCTTGCGTGAGCCGACGCCGCAGCCATGCTGATGCACGATGACGCCACGCACGGTCTTCACGCCCTCTGGCAGCCACATGCGGTAAGTCACGCCGAGCGAAAGCTCGCCAGTCTGCGCGGACGGCGGATAGGTGACCTCCAAATAGCGCCCGTTCGCGCTGGCTTCGGCGGCAAAAAGAGTGAGCAAGCAGGCGACGAGTGCAGCGACCAGGAAGGGCGGTTTGTGTTTTGAGTTCATGTGAGTGTTCGTGGATTTAATGGGTGGAAGAGCCACTTGACGCCATGTTCGCCTTTGAGCCGCGGCAACAGGCTGCGTCCCTGATGTTTGGTGGGCGGGCCGACACCACGCTCAACAGTGGGAGGAAAACGGCGACGATGGCGCGGAGGCAGGAGTTCATAGTGACTTCAAATAGGCGAGCACGTCGGCGATCTCCTGCGCACCGAGGCCGAGTTGTTCGGCGGAGAGCATGAGTGAGCGGCCGAGAGACTTGGTGGATTTAATCTGGCTGGCGGGCACCATCTGCGTCATGCCGCCTTGGGAGCGGATGATGAGCGGATCGCTGCTGGAGAGCGTCATGCCGTGAATTTGTTTGCCGTCCTTGGTGATCGTGGCGCTGCCTTCGAAGCCGTGAGCAATGTCGGCCGAGGGTTCGATGATGGCGCGGAGCACGACCTCGGAAGGCTGCATCTTAGCGTAGGCGGTGATGTCGGGGCCGTATTCCACGCCTTGGTCTTTGATGTGGTGGCACATGAGGCAGGCGGTGGCGAATTGCTGGCCGCGCTTCGCATCGCCCTTCAACTTGAGGATCTCGCTGACGGGCGGGAGCCTGCCCGGTGGCTGCGGTGGCACCTGGATCTCGACGAGCTGCACCATGTCGGGATCGTAGATGCCATCGCGTTTCAGGCGCTCTGCGAGGCGGGCTTCCTTCCACTGGTCGTCCTTGCGATTGAGCAGCCACCAGACGGCGTCGGACTTTAACGGATCGCTGGTCTGCGCCGCCACATCGGCCATCGCGTGCGCCGCTTCGTTTGTGGGAATATAACCGAGAGCGACGAGTGAGGCACGGCGATCGGGGATGGCGGGCGTGGTGGAAAGGACGCGAGTCTTCATCGCAGCCACGACTTGAGGCGGGTGCAAACGCCACGCGATGCGAGAGAAGGCAGGCGTCCATTTGAGAGGATCGGCTTCACCCATGACGGCCGCCACCGCATCGAACACGGCGGCTTCCTTGCCCGTGCAGCCGATGCCGAACGCTTCGATGCCGGTGCGGTCATTCGCGTCGCAGCCTTGCGCGAGTGACACGAGAATATTGCGCGCCTGTTCAAGAGGAACATCCCGCAGCGACAGCGCCACTTCGCGTCGCACGGCGGCTGAGGGATCGTGCGCGAGACGCGCGGCCAGCTTGAGCACGTCCGCATTCTGCTGACGCAGCGCGCGAAACGCCGCGACGCGCAGCTGCGGCTCCGAATCGTCCAGCAGCGCCTCGACTCTGGCCCGGCCTTTCGCCCCCAAATCAGCAAGCACCCATGCGGCGCGGGCGCGGATGAAAGTGTTCTCGTCCTTCAGCAATTTCGCGACTGCGGGCATGGCAGCTTCGCCCTGCGCGCGCAGCTTTGCCGCACCGGCGGCCCGCACATGAACCGCCGGGCTTTGCAACGCAGCGACCTGGCCGTCCGTCGTGCTGAGATCGAGCTTTGGCACGCGCGGTTTGAAGCCCTTGGGTGCGATGCGATAGACGGCTCCCGCAGCGGCCTCATCGAGATATTTGTGTCCGCCGCCGACGACCGGATCGAACCAGTCGCTGATATAGACCGCGCCGTCCGCACCTACGACGACATCCGAGGGACGGAACAAAAACTTCTCCTCTGCATGCACCTCTTTCTTGCTGCCGAAGTCCGAGCTGTTGAAGGCGTGCCCTGGATTGCTCGCGAGAAAATGGAAGCGTTCGAGCGCGAAGCCTGCGCCATCCGGTTTGGGCAGATAGCCGAAGATCGAGTTGCGGCCGGCTTCACAACTCAGCAGCAGGCCCGCGAACCCTGCGCCGAGGGCGCCATTTTCGTAAAACGCGATGCCGGTCGGCGCGCCGCCGCCATAGACATCGCCAGCAGGCATGACGCCCGGATCTTCCTGCCGCCATTCCGCCACCGGCACCGGCTGGCCGGGACGCCGGTCCGCCTGCCAGGTGCGCTTGCCATCGAGCGACGAGTAGCCCGCATTGCCGTGCAGCATGACGAACGAGGTGCGGCAGGCCGGCGGGTCGTCGTTGTCATTTTGAAACACGTCACCGAAGGATGTGACGGTGTGCTCGTAGCTGTTGCGGAAGTTGTGGCCGATGATCTCCACCTGCGAGCCATCCGGCCTCATGCGCGCTGCAAAGCCGCCGAGATACACCTGCCCGTCATCGCTGCGAAGGCCGGCGAAGTCGCGAGGGTCCATGTCGAGCGTCATGCCGTAACGGATGTCGTAAGGGCTGCCGATGCGGAAGGTGCGCCCCGATTTGTCGGTGAAGACGGCGCCGCAATTGCCCATGCTCCAATACCACAGGCCATCCGGCCCGACGGTGAGCGAGTGCAGTCCGTGGTCATGGTTGTGCCCATTGAAGCCCGTGAGCAGCACCTGGCGCCTGTCCACAGCGGGATCGAATTTCATGTCCCGGTTCACGTCCGTGTAAACGATGAGGTTCGGCGCCATGGAGACGACGACCTGGTTGTCGATCACGGCGATGCCCAGGGGCGCGCGCAAGGCCGGTTCTTGAACGAAGGTCCAGCTCTTGTCCGCCGCGCCATCGCCGTCCGTGTCTTCGATCACGGTGATGCGGTCGCCGTCCGGCTGTGTCTGGTAATGTTTCGCGCCGTAGTCCACGCCCTCGGCGACCCAGAGCCGCCCATCCTTGTCCGTGTCGATGCTTGTGGGATTGTGCAGCAGCGGCGATGCGGCCCAGAGCTTCACCTCCAGACCCTCAGGAATAGTGAAAAGATTCAATGGCACAAGGTCGGTGGCGTGGAGCGGAATCACATTCAGCAGGCATAGCGCGAGAACAGCGGCGAGGGTGTTGAAGAGGGGTTTCATCGGTTGAATTGAGGATTGTATGGCCTTTGCAGCCTCGTCTTTGCTCCGTCCCAACCACCGTAAACCTCGATGAGCTTCCCGATCATCGGGCGAATGGTGTGTGGAGCCGCCTCTTTGAGCGGCGCGGGAGCAGAAACGCCTGACCGGACTTTCATTTCGCTACGGGTTGCTTTGGGTGATGGATTCCAGACGCCAGTGGTGCTGGCATTCCAACGTGTAGTCGGAGATCATGCCGTCGATGCCGGCCTGCCGCACCGCACTCCACAACTTTGGATCGCGGCGGGATTCGGTTTCGCCACCGAAGTTGCAGACCACGAGCCTGCCAAGCTGATGCAGGCGTTTCACCTGCTCAGCGGTCGGGGGGAAAGTCGCCATAAACACATCGAGGAGCCCGGCCTTCACCTCCGGCTCCAAGGAGTCCCGGCTGACGTTTTGGCCGACGCGGAACCTGGCATTGAGCTTTTTCAACCGGCGGCTGCAGGCCTCGTTTTGTGAGAAGGCATACGACTGCCCGATCAGACCAAACTTTTCCACGAGAGCAACCAGCTGCTTCTCGCCGTCTTCGGTGATGTTCTTGATGTCCAAGGCCAGCAGCGTCTTGCTGCGGCTGCGTTCTTTAACGATGGCGAAGACTTCTTCCAGTGTGGGCAGACGGGTGCCGGCGAAGGACGGCAGAAACCACGCGCCGGCATCGAGTTGTTTCAATTCGGCAAGCGTGAGGTCGCGGACCGACCGGTTTCCGCCGTTTGTGGTGCGACTCAATGTATCATCATGCAGCACCACCAAGTGCCCGTCTTTGGTGGTGCGGATGTCCAGTTCAATGCCGATGCCGAGTTCCAGACACGTGGCAAAGGCTGGCAAGGTGTCCTCAGGGGCGTTCCTGGCCAGTCCTCGATGTGCCACGAGGACCGGAAACGTCGCAGTCTCTCCGTGAAGGGTAAAGCCGAGCGCGGGGATCGCCAGGACGGCACAGAGAGAATAAAAAGAGACAAGTTTCATGAATGGAATGGGGGCTGGCTTCATCGTCTCGGAATTACTGGCAGCACGACGTGCGAGGTCTGGCCGGCGCTGTGCATCACCTTTTGCGTGGCGATGACGCTCGTGGTTTCGAGGCCGATGTTGTCCGCTCCGGTGTTCAGGTTGCGCAGGTAGTAAGGGAACCAGCTGCTGGAGATCTCGATGCGGATGCGGTGGCCTTTCAAGAAGGCGTTCGAAGTCGCCCGGCAGAACTCGATGGTGTATTCATGTACTTGATTGGGCGTGATGAGGCTGAGTCTGGCCGGATTGAATGAGCCATTGTGGTCAGGATCGCGATGGCGGGCGCGCATGACGCCTTCGCAAAGCATGGCGGAGAAGCCGTCTGGCTGCACGTCGATGAGGCGGACCATCCAGTCGGTGTCGCGGGCGGAAGTGGCGGCGTAGAGTTTGGCGGTGATGGGGCCGGTGACTTCGACTTCTTCTTGCAATGCTGGTGTTGTATAGACGAGCACGTCCGGGCCGCTGGATGACTTGCGCGTGTCGGCGGCGCCGTCTTCCAGGTGGCCGCCGGTGAAGGGCGAGCGTGTGGGCCTGGCTGGATCATAGACATAGGAGTCGGAGCCGGCATCGCCCGCTGCGGGTGGGGATGTGCTCAGCGAGCCGTCACCGCTGATCGAGTTCGCGTGGCCGCCGCTGTGCAGGTAATACTTTGTCCAGCGTGTCTGAGGCAGCGGCCAGTCCTGCTCGGCGGACCATTGGTTTCGGCCCATGACGAAGACATGCACCGGCGCGTCGTCCATCACGCTGTTGTCGATGCCTTTGAGCCAGTGATCGAACCAGCGGCAGACATAGCCGTCCCAGTCGATGATCGCCTGGTCGCCGTAGTCGAAGGCACCGAGTTTGCGGCTGGTGTTGATGATGTGCTGCCATGGTCCGATCACCATGCGTGGGCGGCGGGCGTCAGGGGTCGCGCCATGCTGTTTCATGGCGAGGTAGTTCATCGGTGCGCCGGGGAAGTCGGCATCAAACCAGCCCGTCGCCGCGAGTGATGGCACCACGATTTTCGCATATTCTTCCGGCTTTTGATAAGCGATGCCCTGCCAGTAAGGATCCGACGACGTGTTTCCGCGAATCCACTTTTCAAACCATGGCGCATCGAGTGCTCCGCGCAGTTCATTCAACTTCAAGTAGGGCAGCTGCATGTAGTCCGCCAGGCGTCGCTCTTCGGAAGCAAAGCCACCATACGGCCCCGGGCCCATGGTCTGCCCAACACGCCCCGCATTGGCTCCGCCCCAATCCAGCATCCAGGAAACCAGCACGCCATTTTGATACGGCGCGTTGAACATGGCATCCGGCGGCGCGACTTCCGGCACGATGGCTTTCAGGGAAGGCGGAGCCTGAGTGGCCGTCCACCACTGCGCCCAGCCCATGTAGGACAGACCCATCATGCCAACTTTTCCATCGCACCAAGGACGCGCCGCAAGCCACTCGACCAGATCATAGCCATCGGTCTTGTGCTTCGGATCAAACGGGTCCCAAGTCCCCTCTGAATCAAACCGGCCCCGAGAATCTGCGACGGCGACGACATAGCCACGTTTCGCAAACCATGCGGCGCGTTTCTGAAAGCCGGGATTGTTGCTGTAAGGAGTGATGATCAGGATCGCGGGGAAGCGTCCTTCGGCCTTCGGTTGCGCTACATCCACCGAGAGTTTTACGCCATCACGCATCGCGGCCTTGTGGCCGCGAGTGGCTTTGACCTCGTACTGCTCGGCGGAGTACTGGCCGGGATTGGGTGCTTGGGCATGAAGGGCGGCAATCGGCGCCAGCAGCATGGCGGTGAAGAGGAGGAGCGGCTTCATGAGGTTCAAAGGGCCGACTGCATCAACTGCGTTTCGATATCCATGCCGACGCGCTGGCTCCAGGCCTGCTGCATGGTTTTGAACCAGGGGCCGGGCCTGCCATCGCCGATGGGGATGTTGTTGATCTTGGTGCAAGGGGCGAGGCAGTAGGGCGTGGTGGTGAGCCAGGCTTCGTCGGCGTTGATCACATCGTAGGGCTGGAAGTCTTTTTCGATGAACTCCATGCCGATGTCTGCTGCGAGTTCCTTCACCGTCTGCAGGCTGACGCCCCAGAGGATGTTCCGCGTCGTGGGCGAGACGATGGTGCTGCCTTTGATGATGACGAAGTTTGAACCGGCGCACTCGGTGACATTGCCATCGAGATCGAGCAGCAGCGTGATGGCGCGTGGATCGACGGCCTGCGACTGCTTGTCGGCCAGAAACCAGTGCAGGCGGCTGCGGTTCTTCATCTTTGGCTCGACGCATTGCGGTGGAATGTGGCGGATCGATGGTGTGACGACATGCGCGCCCTCGACGAACAGATGCCGCCACATGCTGAAGCGCAGCGGGAACGAGTGAATGCAGATCGTCGGCGTCATTGGACCCGCAGCGCCTGCGCTGCCGGCATAGAGCGCGTTTTCTCCAGGCGTGACGAAATGCACGATCCCGAGGTCCTCGTCCGCCCGCAGCAGCCTGCAGTTCGTTTCGGCAAGCTCGCACGTTTTCGCCAGCATCTCCTCCGGTGACAAGGGCAGCGCGATGCCGGCATACTTCAACGAGCGGTAGAGCCGCGCTACATGATCCATGGCGCGATACGGCTGATGCCGGAAGGTGCGCGTCATCTCCGTGAGCGTCGCGCCGAGGACGATGCCGAGATCATAGATGTTCAGCTTCGCCTGCGAGGCTGGCAGGAAGCCGGTGTTCAGATAGACGATGGGTTCGTTCATAAGGTGTTCAACAAGTGTGCTCAAACGGGGCTCTACTCATACTTCACGTGGGCCTCCAGTTTCTCGATCTGCATGGCGGATTTCTCCGATGAGACGCGGACTTCCACTTCGTTCACTCCTTGCTTCCATGCGCTGACCGGCACGACGCAGTCCAGCCGCAGCAGTTTTTGTTTGGGATTCACGGGACGCGGTTTGTAACCGGAGGTGGGCTGGGGTTTGGGCGAGAAAATCTGCGCATCCTTCCATTCTGGGTCGCGCGTCGTCACGGACAGCAGCATGCCGTTGCAGTGAAGCTCGATCACGTCGGACTCGGCCGCCTGAAACAAAATGCAGCGGAGGGTGAGGCTGGCCTCCGCACCGTTGGCGGGAGGTGCATCGCTGATGTGCAGCGTGAACTTTGCGGAGCGAGCATCCTCGGTGAATAGATGGGGCAGGGGAGCGGTGTCGTTGTGGTTGAAAAACCCATCGGCCCATGGATAACCACCGCGTCGTTCGACGGCGAAGAGCTTGTTCTTTCCTGCCATCGTTTGTGGATCGCCCACCTGCTGGTAGGCGGCCTGATGCGAGAGAGGACCGGGGTCTGAGCCGGTGATGATGCAGGCTGCGGCGGTGCCGATGGACCAGTTGAAAGTCGCCACGTTGTCCGCCCCGCGTTGAAAGTGATTGGCGAATACGCCGCGCAAAAACTCGATGGAACCGTAGCGATAGCCATCGGTGGCGTGGTGATCATCAAAACAGGGCTGGAGCTGAACGTCCTTGCCAACCGCTGAGCGAATTCCTTCCACATCGACATCCATCGAGCGCGATCCAAGCGTGAGGACATCGACGAGATGCTGCTCCGCCCATGCCTTCACATCCAAGCCGTCGATCTGGCAACCTGAGAGTGTCTGTGGGACTTTTGCCGCCAGCAGGAGAGGTCTTCCACGCTGCTGTGCGACTTCCTGCAACATCAGCCGGACCATGCGCATGAATTCCGTGACATGCCCGCGAAGCTCCCACTGGTGGCCGACAGGAAGGCAGGGAATATGGCGGGAGAAATCAATCTGAATGCCGTCCAGATCATAGCGCGTCACCAGTTCACGCAGGATTGCCACCTTGTGCTCGCGCAGTCCGGCAGAGGCGAGGTTCCACATGCCCTGCGGCCACCACGAGGCGGGCACCACCCAGTCGGGATGTTCGACCTTGAGCGGATGCGGTTGCTTTGACAGGCCGCCTTCGGGCAGGCATTCAACCTCGCTGATGCGGTGATTCCAGAAGACCTCAAGCTTGCGGCGGCGTGTTTCATTGATGAGTTGTTCGACCCAGTCCACTCCGCTACGAAGCCATTGCCTGAGCAGTGGATGATCCACCGGCGGCTCGATCTTGCTTGGGTAGGAACACCCCAGCGGACTGCCGCCGATGTCCCACCAGATGGCGTCAATCTGACTGCCCGGCTCGTCCGCAAACGAGAACACCGCATCGCGAAAGCGGGTGAAGGCGGTGTCGCCATTCCGGTTGAGCTTCCAGTAGCTCCACATTGTGTCATTCGCATCGTACTGCACCACGATGCGCCGACGGCGGCGCTGCATCGTCTCGCGATGATCCGCCGGCAAATCCAGCGGCTGCGATTTCGCGTCCGCAGACTGCAGCGAACCCGCACTCAGCAATGCCGCTGCGCTGGTGTGCAGAAACGTTCGGCGGTTCATCGGTGAAGACCGCTGAGAACACGCGATTGCGCGGATGTCATTGGAAGAATTCATGGAAAAATCGTGTCTTGGATGATGGTTCTCTCACTTCGCCGTCGCTGGCTCCACGCGGCGCATCCTGAGCCGGCAGTGGAGATGACAAAGTCAATCCCACTGAGAAGATGAGCGTGTGGAGCAGGCGGTTCATGACAAAAGGTTCTTTGAAGCCCGGCCGATGGGCAGCAGGCTGGCAAGGCTGCCGCAGACCAAGCCAGCCGCAAACGATCCAGGCATGATCCACATGATGCTGACGGGGGGCAGACCCAGCGGTCCGGCATAGGCGATGCACACCGCCGTGGCGACGCTTGCCAGCGCGGCAACCAGCGCGCCGAATGTCGTGGCCCAGCGAACGAACATGGCCATGAAAAAGAGAACGAACAGTGGTGCGGTCAGCAGGTTCACGGCGCGGTAGCAGACATCAAGGAGATTGCCTTCGATGCGGCTCACCAGCTGGCTGATCAGGATCACGGCGATGCCGATGCCGGCGGAAATCCAGCGCGCCAGTCGCATGCGGCCGGCATCGGTCAGCGGCGACGAGCGGAAGCGCGCGATGAAGTCTTCGGTGATGACCAAGGATGATGAGTTCATGCCGGACGACAGGCTGGACATGGCTGCAGCGAGCACTGCGGCGATAATCAAGCCGGTCATGCCCGCGGGCAGGCCGACCATGACGAAGCGCGGGAACAACCGGTCAGCGCCCGTGACGAGGCTGGCGGATTCGGTGAACAACTCGGGATGCCTGGTGAAATAACCCACCAGTGAGAGGCCGACCAGCCCGAGCAGGATGCCCACCAGGGCTTCCGAAGCCAGCGTGGTAAAGAGCGATCTGCGGGCTGTCCGCGCATCGCGCGTCGACAGCCAGCGCTGAATCGCCATCTGGTCCGAGCCAAAGGTGCAGACAAACCACGCGAATGAAGACATGATCATGCCCAGAAACGTCATGCGAGTGGTCGAATCGAAACCAAAGTGCGGTTCATCCCAGTGCGCCGCCCATTGATGCGGCCACCACGCGGAGACACCGCCGAGATCCACCGTGACAATCACGATCACCGTCGCCGCGCCGCCGAGCATGATCAACGACTGCACCGCATCGGTAAGGACGACGGCGCGCAGCCCGCCTTCCGCCGTGTAGATGAGAGTGATGACGCACATCGCCACGCTGGCGAGCACCGTTGCCTGCGGATCCAGGCCCAGCATCGGGGCCAGGACTTTGTCAGAAGTTGCATACAAGATCGTCGCCATCCAGCCCAGCCGCATCGACAGGAACATCGACGCGCCGACCAATCGCACACTCGGCCCGAAGCGTTGCTCGAGCATCTCATAGGCACTGGCGGCCTGCTGCCGCATGATGAAGGGAATGAGCCCCCACCCGACCACGATGCCAATCAGTGGAAAAACCGCATACTGCGCCAGCTGCATTGGCCCGTGTTTGATCATCTCCCCAGGCACCGCAAGGTAGGAGAGCGCACTCGTCAGCGTGGCAAACAGCGACAGTCCCACCGCAAACGGACTCATGCGCCGGCCTCCCAGCATGTAGTCATCGGTCGTCTTGTTTCGCCGCGCATAATACTGGCCGATCGCCAGCATGCCGACGGCGTAGCATGCGATGACGAGCCAGTCCAAGATTCTCATTCGATGTGGAAAAAAGGATCGAACTTCATGAAGAGACCTGGGTTTGAGCGAGATCGCGTGGAAACCATGTCCTGATGCCGATGATCAAGGCGGCTCCTGCCACGAGATAGGCGAGTGCGGTGATGGAGAGCATGCGGTCGATGCCGAGAGTTTGCTTCCACATGCCGCCGAAGAGCGTGGCAAAGCCGGAGGTGATGGCACCGAAGAAATTGAGCATGCCCACGGCGGTGGCGCGGGCGGTGGAGGAGATGATGTCGAAGGTGGCAGGGAAAATATTGGCGATGAAGAGCCCGCTGAACAAGCCGAAGCCCGTCGCGGCGATGCGCGTGACGAGAAGCGTGTCACTGTTCCCAAGCGCATGAATGCATGGCGCAGAAAGCATGAGGCCGCAGACCATCAGCCAGAAGCGCGCGGCTTTCGTGCGATGGTAAAGTGCATCGGCGATCATGCCGCCACCGATCACGCCGACAAAGGTCGCGGTTTGCAAGAAGACGGTGGCGTTGAAGGCGGCGTCGGCCTGATTGAGGTGGAACTTGCCGTGCAGGAAGGCGGGGAGCCAGCCATAGAGCAGCCAGATGCCGAAGACGAACACAGGAAACACAAGGCATAGCAGCAGGAAGGTGCGTGACCGGGTGAGGGCGCTGAAAGTGATGCCCGCCGTGGTCGCGACTTTGTCAGCCTGCGGTTCTTTGACGCGGCGAAGAAAAGCGAAGTATGGAAGCGCATACAACACACCCACCGCGCCGAGCGCGAAGAAGGCCTCGCGCCACTGGCCGCGATCCGCCATCCAGCCGCCGAACCAGCTTCCTGCCACGGTTCCGGCTATTTGACCCGTCATGAGCATCGAAACAGCACGGGAACGTCGCGCGGCGGGATACGCGCCAGCCGTGAGCGCGACTGCACTCGACATGTAGAGCGATTCAGAGACACCCATGGCCGCACGCATGGCGAGCAGCGCCGCTCCCGAGGCGACGAGGCCGGTGCCGATGGTGACAAGGCTCCACACGACGAGGCTGAGCACCACGAGCAACCGCTTGGAGAAACGATCGCCGAGATAGCCGGAGATCGGGCAGCCTATGGCATACACCCAGAGAAACACGGCGCCGACAAGGCCGAGTTGATGGTCGCTCATGCTCAGGCTGGCCTTCAGCGAGGGAAACATCGCGAACACGGCCTGACGGTCGCAGTAGTTGAGGAAGTACGCGAACCACATGAGGGCGACGAGCGCCATGGCGGTTGTTGCACCCTTCGGCGGGGCGGATCGCACAGGTTCTGAATTCATGCGTTTATCGGTGACAGGCGTGCCTGCTGATGTCGACGTGTTCATGCGCACAGCACTTCACGTTCGATGACTTGTCTGGCGATCACCGCCACGCAATCGCCTTGCTGGGTCAGACACGGCGCGCGCATGGTGATGAGATAACCGGCGCTTTGCGCGATGATCTGTTCCGGCGCACGATCAGGCCGCTCCAGATGATGGATATGGCCGACGGTCTGGCCCTTCTTGACCTTCGTGCCGAGATCGAGGGTGATCTCAAAGATGCCGGACTCTGGCGCGAGGATGTAATCCTCTCGATTGGTGGCCTGCGTGATGATGGCGGGTGATTTGCGGGGCTGCACGCGACCTTTGAGCGCGCCGACATGGATGAGGACGTTCTTCAATCCACTTTGTGTGATGCGATGCACACTGGCGGGAATGCACTCGCCGCCGCCGAGTTCGGTGGTGATGACGAGCTTGCCCTGATTCTCCGCTTCCACTGGCAGCAGGCCCGTTCCAGCGATGTCAGCGTAGATGAAGCAGAATTCCGTGCCCCAGGCGAGCATGGCGGCAAACATCCTGGCGCGCTGCTCACGATCCGGCACTAGATGCATGTGCGAGCACGGAACGAACTCCATGCTGCGACCGCCGGAGTGCATGTCGATGACGACATCGCTGAGCGGAAACAGCACCGTGCGCAGGTAATGCGCGATCTGGCTGGTGACCGGACCTTCGGGGTCGCCGGGGAAGGCGCGATTCATGTTCATGCCATCGAGCGGTGACAAGCGCGTCGCTGCACGGGCAGCGGGCAGGTTCAATGAAGGAATCAGAATGATGCGGCCCGTGACTTTTTCGGGCGTCAGCTCGCGCGCGAGTTTCATGCTGGCGATCTGGCCCTGGTATTCGTCGCCATGATTACCGCCGAGCACGAGAACGGTCGGCCCTTTGCCATGGGCGACGATGGTGATCGGGATCATGACATTCGCCCAGCCGCCGAGGTTGTGGGAGTAGGGTACTTGCAGGAAGCCCTGCTGCTTGCCCGGTTTGTCGAAGTCGAGAGAAGTGATGACCATGACACCTCTACGTTGCCAGTGAGCCTCACCTCACGGACTAAATCGCCAACGATTTGGCAGGCAGGTGAAGTGATTTTTGCTTTCGCAAGACTAAGGACTTCCGCAAAAGCTGTCAGCTTTCGCCATATGGAAAGCGGCAGACGACGCTGACGCCGCCGCGGGGGCGGGATTTGATCGTGAGACTGCCGTCGATGAGGTTGGCGCGGTAATCCATGACGCGCAGGCCGATGCCCGCATGTTCGGGAGTACGTTTGCCGAGGCCTGAGCCGTTGTCTTCGATCTTTAGAACGGCTTCGTTTTCTCCCAGAAGCTGGAGCGAAAGCTTGATGGTGGACGGATGGCCGTGACGCAGGGCGTTGTTGGCGGCTTCCTGGGCGATGCGGTAGATGTGCGTCTCTTTTTCCGAGTCTTCGATTTTGATGTCGGGATTGACCTCGCAGGTGCAAGCGGTGCGATGATTGGTACGGATCGTTTCGGCCAGGAGGTGGAGAGCTCCTCCCAGCCCGCGATTTTTCACGGAGGCCGGTGAGAGGCTGTGGGACATGCGCCGGACTTCCTGAATGGCTTCCTGAATGAGATGATGAATGCGGGCGGCGCTCTGGCGCTGATCACCGGTGAGTTCGGATTCGAGGGCCTCAATCAAGCTGGACACCCCCGTCATCGTCTGGCCGACGCCGTCATGCAGGTTGTGGCCGATGCGCGCCTGCTCCTGCTCGGAGATTTTGAGGATTTCTTTTTGCAGGCGGTTGCGCTCCGTGAGGTCGGTGCCAGTGACGATGATACGGTCCACTGCACCTTCAGGCGTGTGGGTGATGATGCTGGAAAGCGCGACTACATGCCGTTTGCGGTCTTTGCCGATGAGCGTGACCTCCCTGGAGGAAATGTTTTTGCCGGCCAGCATTTCTTTGAAGCGCTTTTGCGAACGGGTTTTCTCCGCAGGGTCCATGAAATCGGACTTCCATGGAGGTTGTTTACCGACCAGATCCTTCCGCTTGTAACCCAGCATTTGCAGGGTGGCTTCGTTGGCGTGGATCAGATTGCCGTGCCGGTCCAGCAGGATGATGATGGCCGAGGTGTGACTGGCCAGGATTTCATTGAAGCCGAGCTCCCGGCGGTAGTTTGCCTCCGCCAGCTTGCGGCTGGTGATGTCCTCCACCATGGCGAGCAGCTGGTTGGGGCGTCCGCTCTTAGTGCTGAGCAGGGAGGCATTGAGATTCACCCAGACCACTGAACCATCCGGACGCACATAACGCTGTTCCACTTGAAACTCGGAGGATTTGGCTGCTTTGAGCTGCTTGTGCAGATGATGGTTTTTGGCGTGGTCATCCGGGTGGGTGATCTCATCAAAGGCAATCTTCAGCATGTCTTTGCGCGACCTGCCCACGATTGTGCAGAAGCGGCGGTTCACATCCACAAAGCGGCCCGTGGTGAAATCCACGAGGCCGACACCCACGACGGCCTGCTCGAAGATGGCGCGGAAACGAACCTCGCTCTCAATCAAAGCCTGCTCCGCCTGCTTGTGCTCGGTAATGTCCTGAAATGTGCCTATCAGTTTGACGGTTTGGCCGTTCTTGCGAATGGCGAACCCTTGGGTGCGCGCCCAGAAGCGCCGTCCTTTGGCGGTGAGGACCGGCAGTTCCAGATCGTAGGCGGTGCCGTGTTCGATGGCGGCTTTCACGGATGCTCGGATGATCTGCTGCTCCTTATGGGCGTAGAAACTGATCGCCTGTTTCAGTGAAGGAGTTGTCTTGCTCTCGATCTCGAAAAGCCGACAGGTTTCGAGGGACCAGAACAGCTTCTTTGAGGCCACCTCCAGCTCCCAGCCGCCAATTTTGGCCATCTCCCCGGTCCGCTCGAGCAACTCTGTCGTCCTGGCCAGTGACTGCTCCACCCGTTTGCGTTCTGTGATGTCCTGCATGATGGCGATGTGCCGCGAAGGCGGCTCGCCTTTTTTCCACATTGGGGAAACCGTGAGATTGATCCAGGTGATGCTGCCATCGGCATGAAGATGGCGTTTCTCAATGGTGTAGGTTTGGAGCTTGCCTGACTTCAGCCTCTTCATGTGTTCCAGATTGGCCTGCAAATCGTCTGGATGGGCGATGTGCATGAAGGTCGTGGCCAGCATCTGCCTGCGTGTCAGCCGGGCGATGTCGCAGGCCCGTTGATTGACGTTGAGGAAACGGCCGGTGTTGCTGTCGATCAAAGCGACACCGACGGCGGCCTGCTCAAAGATGGCGCGGAACTGCGCATTGCTCTCCTGCATGGCTGCCTCGGCAGCCCGGCGTGCGGAAGTGTCTGTCAGCAGAGCCATGGCCCCCACGTAGACACCCTGGTTGTTGGTGATGGGATTGGTGGAGACAAACGCCCACAGTGGCTTGCCGTCTTTGCGCATGTACTTGAACTCAAACTGATCTGATATCCCTTTCTTCCGGTTCTTGATATGGGTGACCAGGAGGGATTTGCCCTCATCGTCCAGGAAGTCGCTGATGGGACGTCCGATCATTTCCTCCGGCTTGTAACCCATCATCTTCGCCATCTTGGGATTGACATAGTCGGTGAGTGATCGGGCATCGATCGTCCAGATGCCTTCTTCGGCGGTTTGCACGATGCGGCGGTATAGCTCCTCGCTTTCATGCAGCGCGAGTTCGGAGTTGCGGCGTTTGGTGATGTCTATGATGCCGCCGGACAGGTGAGTCACACTGCCCCTGGCATCCATGATCGGAGTCACGGAGATCTTGCCGTATTTGATGCCTGATGAATGGGCGTAGGTTTCATCCCAACGGACGGTCTGCCGGCTGCGGATTGATTCGCGGCACTGCTTCAGCGCGTGTGTGCAGGCGGGCTCCGGGATGATTTGTTCGATTCGTTTGCCGATCACCTGCTGCGGCCGCAGGCCGGCGGCGGCGAGAAAACGGTGGTTGGCAGAGTGGAAGCGCAGCTGCTGGCCCGGCTCCACGGAGAGGCTGAAGAGGGCGGCGTCGACGCTGTTATAAAACTGGGCCAGCTGTTCAGCAGTGGCGACAGATTCACTTCCCTGAGTGAGTGATGCAACAGCGGTCGTGGTTTTGCGCCTGGCCGCCGTCTGGGGGGGATTTCTTCATGCAAGAAAGCAGTCGCTGGTTTTAGCAAACCCGATCTTATCCACGGGGCACGGGCTAAGCAAGCAGGATGCAAGGGTATCAAACGACGATGGCGCTTGCCACAATCTCCGCAGCGAGCCCGGGAATCTTCGCGAGGGTTCTGGCAGGCGTGTCGCGCATTGCCGGCACATGCAGTGTGTCATTTCCCAAGCTGTGAAGGAGACGGTCCAGGGCCTGGCCGAATGCGGTGACTGCGGCGCTTTCCTCCGCTGCGTCATGACGTAAGTCGTTTAACAGCGCCACGTGCTCATAGCGCTGCAGCCATTCGTTGGCGCGGGGACGGTAGCGCTCGATGATCAGACGCATGAGACTTTCAGCGGAGCGGGGCTCGGCTTCGCGCAGCACCTGATAGACGAGGCAGCGGGCGACATCTGCCGCTGCCGTGATCAGTCCCGGTTCGTTGACCCCGATTTGGTCGTGAGCGAGGCTGCGGTGGCGGTGCTCGAAATGAAAGCCCAGATCCACCTGGCACTGCTGCTCACCGGGCAGATGACGGAAGGCTTCACAGAGAAGGGCAATTTCCAGGCCCCAGCCGCCGGGCAGGCAAAAGCATTCCAGCGCCTGCATGTCGGCGGCAAATTCACCTGAGAGCGGGTAGCGGAAGCTGTCGAGATGTTCGAGCAGCGGCTTCGAGCCCAGCACGTCACGGCAGGCCTGGATCAGGGGAAAGATCAGCAGTCGCGTCACCCGGCCATAAAGTCGATCCGACACACGGCTGTAGTAGCCTTTGGCAAACCGATAATTCATGCGCGGATGCAGCAGCGGGTAGCTGAGCCGCCACAGTAGATCGCGGCTGTAGTTCAGGATGTCCGTGTCATGGCTGACGATGACGCCGCCAAAATTGAGCGCATGCATGTAGGCGATGCCCATCCAAATGTTTGAGCCTTTGCCCGCATGCGGTCCGGCGAGTCCGGCCTGATCCATGCGTTGGTAGACCTCTGTGAGCTGCGGCCCGTCGTTCCAGAGTACGTGGGCAGTTTTGCCGCGCAGATTTTTGCGGATCAGCATCAGGGCGCGCTCGAGTTCGGCGGCGTCCATGCCATTCATGCTCAGGATCACCTCGGAGATGTGCCCGGCCTGGGAGACTTCTTCCAGAATGCGCGGCAGGGCAGGGCGCTCGCATTCGGCATAAAGTGCGGGCAGCAGCAGCGCCACAGGCTTGTCCTGCGCCCAGTCGAGCATCTCGGATTCGCGTGCGGAGCTGTCCGCATGGGCCAGATGATGGAGTGTGGGCACGCGTGCGTGCTGATAAAAATCTGCCATGGGGGTTGGAGAAGCCCTCAATTACACAGGCACTGCGCTGCGTGAAACAAAAATGTTCAAATCTGCACGGCGCTGTCGCTGTTGTCCGAGTGATGCCTTTCGGCACGGTCGCCTTCGTCTCCATTGAGGGCCAGTGTTTCCGCCTCGGGGTCGAGTTCCACTGTTTCCGCCTCGATTTCGATTTCCTGCCGCCATTTGCGCGACACCCACGGGCGCACCAAGCCATAGAGCAGATAGCTGACGAAGAGCACCGCAGGCATCCAGTGCCAGTTCATCACGGTGAAGGCGATGACGAAGATAGTCACCAATACCCAGTGAAAGGAGCGCTTCGTGCGCCAGTTCACCGCCTTGAAGCTCGGGTATTCCAAATTGCTTACCATCAGGTAGGAGAGCAGCGCCATCAGGCCCGCCAACACGTACTTCCAGTTGCCGATTTCCTTCTCGTTGCTGTCCAGCCAGATGATCAGCAGGGTCAGGGAGGAGATCACGCCTGCCGCCGCCGGGATGGGGCAGCCGCGGAAACCTTTCATGCTGCTCTTTACATCCGCCGCCGCAAGGCAGTTGAACCGAGCCAGCCGCATGGCTCCGCATACCAGATAAACGCACGAAATCAGCCAGCCGAGCCCTTTAGGGGTGTCGATTTCCTTCAGCACGATGTCATGCACCAGCAGTGCCGGCGCCACACCGAAGGACACGATGTCCGCCAGAGAGTCCAGTTCCCGTCCAAACGGGCTTTCCGTGCCGCCCATGCGCGCCACGCGACCATCCAGCGCATCAAACAGGCAGGCCAGCAGGATGAAAACGATGGCATAGTGGTAATGCTGGTTCATCGACAGATGCCGTCCGTCAAAAATCTCCAGAATCGCGACGAAACCGCAGAGAATATTCCCCGCCGTCATCAGCGTGGGCAGGACCGGGATGCGTGGCTCTAGATCATGAGACATGGAGGCTAAGGTGAACGCAGAATGCGGAATGTCGAATGACGAAATAGCGGGCTTGGGGTATTGGCAGCGGGCTTGCAATGGGTGGTTTTGCCGTTATGGCATTACTCACGCGCTCAGGATGGCTGGGATGAACCCCACTTTGCCAGCTACTGCGCCGCGTGCTTTGTCCGACTGTTTTTCCACCATGCCCACTGCTGAACTTCCGCCGCTGTCCGGCGACATGACCATGAGCCAGGTGCTCCAGGCTTACCCTGGTGCGCAGCGGGCTTTGTTTGCGCGTTACCACATCGGCGGCTGCCGCAGCTGTGGCTTTCAGCCGGGCGAGACGCTGGCGCAGGTGTGCGAGCGGAATGAAAACATCCCCGTGGCTGAAGCTGTGGGGCATATTCAGGAAAGCCATAAGGGCGATACTTCGCTGCAAATCTCCCCGCAGGAACTGGAAGTGCTGCTGCGTAACAAGCCGGATCTTGTGCTGCTGGACGTCCGTACGCGTGAGGAGCATGAGGCCGTGACGCTTCCCGGAGCGCGATTGCTGACGCAGGAACTGGTGCAAGAAATCTTCACCAGCGGTGACAAGACGCAGACGCTGGTGCTTTACGACCATACTGGCTCACGCTCGCTGGATGCTGCGGCGTATTTCATCGGCCATGGGTTTGGCGAAACGAAATGCCTCACCGGCGGGATTGACGCTTACAGCAGTGAGGTTGATCCAAGCCTGCCACGCTATCGTATCGAAATCGAAGATTGAATCACGACCATGGACGAAGCCGCACTCCAGCAAGCCCTCACAGACACCCAGAACCTGGGTGAAATGCCTGATGCCGATGCCGTGGGCACCGTGGGCAGTCCTGACTGCGGGGACATGGTGCGTCTGTGGATCAAATACAAAGAGAAGGACGGCAAGAAGGTCATCGACAAGGCCAGTTTTCAGAGCTTCGGCTGCCAGACGGCCATCGCGGTGGCCAGCATTGCCACTGAACTGATTCGGGGCAAAACGAAGGAGGAAGCGCTGTCCATGTCTGCTGAGGAGCTCAGCAAGCCGCTTGGACCGCTGCCGCCCATGAAGATCCACTGCGGCCAGATGGTGGAAGGCGCGCTGCGTGCCGCCCTCGAAGCCGAAAACAAACCTGCGGCGAGTTCTGCAGCTCCTGTCGTTTCCGATCAATCCGGCACCCTCGCGGATGCGCTGACCGCTGCTGGTAAAACGCAGGGTAAAATCAAAATCGTCCTCACGAGCTAGTCTCTACATTCCTCCATTCTCATTTCCCCCATGCACTCCTCCCTTGAACTCAAACGTGAAGTCGATGCCGTCCAGATTCCCAGTGGTGATCTGATCAAACTGCCGCTCGGCATGAAGGTCATCATTACCCAGTCGCTCGGCGGCACCTACACCGTGGCCACGGATTTCGGCCTCGCCCGTATTCAGTCAGGTGATGTGGATGCGCTGGGCATCGATCCTGAAGCGAGCAAGAAGGAGCAGGACAGCAGCTCCTCGAACATCCCTGGCGATGTCAGCGATCTCGAAGGTCAGGTGTGGAACCAGCTCAAAAATGTCTATGATCCGGAAATTCCGGTCAACATCGTCGATCTCGGCCTCGTCTATGACTGCAAGGTCGAAGCTGACGCCGAAGGCAAAAACAAAGCCATCGTGAAGATGACCCTCACCGCCCCCGGTTGCGGCATGGGCCCGACGATTGCCGCCGATGCGCAAAGCCGCATTATGACCATCGAGGACATGGACGATGCGGCCGTTGAACTCGTCTGGGATCCTGCGTGGAATCAGGGGATGATCAGCGTCGAGGGGAAGATGAAGCTGGGGATGATCTGAGGGGGGCGGCATCAGGACCGGTTCGCACTCATTTGCGGAAAATCCTTTGTTCCCACCTTTCAAGCAGATGAGCCAGTCGAATCAAACGCTACGACTTCTTGTTTTGGCGTCAGTAATCATGCTCTTGATGGGCTGTGATGGCGTCTCAGGCTGTGACTATCCTCGTATCAATGTGAAATGGCGACGTGTAAGCTCGTTCTGAGCACGTATTCGATAAAGGCAAGCCCCGCTAATTAAGGGGGGGGCGTGCCGTTCGCGGCTGGCGAGAGAGCGGCGGCCCGTCCTTCGCTCTTCGAGCTACGGAGGGCATTCTTCTCCTTCTTGGGGCTGCGAAGAATGGCGGACAGGGAGGGATTCGAACCCTCGGTACCGATTAAGGTACACACGCTTTCCAGGCGTGCTCATTAGACCACTCTGACACCTGTCCAAATTTCTTGCTCCGGCAAAAGGAGAGCGCGGAGTGTGGCGCAGTCGGGGAGACAGGCAAGCGATTTTGCCCGTTGATTTTCACTCAGTTGGCTGGCTGGTCCGACTTCTTCCAGTCATGCACGATGTAAGTCGTGGCGGAGGTGCCGAGGGCTGCGACGGCCTGCTCCTTGGTCAAGGAGGGGGAAGTGGAGGTGACGGTGACTTTTTGGGTGCCGGGTTTGTCTCCGGGAACAATCTGCACCTTGGAGACGCCGTCGAGCTTGGTGAAGGAGGCGGTGACATGGTCCTTGCAGCCGGCGCAGACCATGCCGGTCATTTCGGCGATGTAGCTGACGGGGGCGTCTGCGGCCATGGCAGGGGCGGCGAAGAGGGCTAAAAGGGCGAAAAAGAAAGCGGAGCGTGTCATAAGCGGATGGGGTGGAAAGAGATATACGATGACTTTGTGCAGCCAAGTCCAAGTTTCTGCTGAGATGAAACGTTGGAAGGGAGAATTTTTGCAGATAAAGATTTTTCCTGCATCCATTCGCGTTTTGCCTTGTTTATTTTTCCGACCATGAAATTGACTCAACTCCTGCCTCTGCTGGCCTTGGTGCTGGCATATCCCGCCAGTGCGCAAACTCCTGCTGCTGAACCTGAGAAATCCGAAAGCAAGGTGATTCTCACTCCGGCTCAAACGGAGCACATCCTCAAGGAATTGGAAAAGGTGGAGGCGCAAATTGGCAAGGGCAGGGGCTCCGTCTTTAGTACGGCCCTGGCAAAGTTCCGTGAGGGAATGGCCAGTCCGGCGGCTGCTCTGGCGCTGTATTTGGATTGCTACAAGCTGGAGCACTTTGACCGTAAGAATCTGAAGCAGACAGATTTCATGGACTGGCGGAACAAGAATGAGGCAAATCTGAAGGATGAGGATTTCAAACGGGCGCTGTGGCTGCAGCTTGAGTATCTTGTGCTAACGATTCAGGCGCAGGAGATTGATGAACCGAGGGAAATGGCTCCGATCGTAACCTCGGTGCAGGCCTTTTTGGCCAAGGCCATTACTGCCGTGCAGGGAGCCACCACTCATTCGGCCTCAGGGGCCGTGACGGACAAGGACGTAAAGGGTGGCGGCCAAGGGGGCGGCGGTGGAGGACGTAGAGGCGGTGGTGGCGGCAATAACGTGCCTGCGGGAGACATCATGGGTACCCTGCGGCAGTCCGTGGCAAGTTCTGAATTTGCCAAGGCTTACTCGCTGGAGGACTTCCTGAAGCGGGATGAGTGGGAGTATCAGCCTCTGAATGTCAGGGGCATCTATTCCAACATTGTTTTTCCGTATTACCTGGCGGAAAAGCCCACAGACCTGCCAGTTCAGTGGGATTCTCGCATCAGTGCGGAGGTTGCAATGCAAAAGGCCATCAAGAGTGAAACTGAGTTCGATGAATATTATAAAGATGCCGGCCCGCGCATGACCTGGGAAAAGAACAACTACCTCGTGCAGCGCAATGTCGCTCCGGTCATTGCGCTGGCAGACATGTTGAAGGTTATCCAGAACTACCCGAGCCATCCAGATGCCATGAACTGGTTGAAGGAGTTTCGTGAACTGGTCAAAGAAGTCTCCGAGCCTACTGAGGAAGCGGCTGCGGTGGAAAAACCCGTCGGCTCGCAGTAGCGTCATCGCTTCACATGACCCGCTGGCTTGCATCGGTGCTCCGCAGCTTTGGTCCTGCGCTGGCAGGGCTGCTGTGGGCGCTGAAAACGCAGCGCAATCTGCAGGTGCATGCCATCGCCACGGTGTTGGTGGGGGGCTTGGGCCTCTGGCTGCAACTGGAGGCGTGGGAATGGTGCGTAGTGCTGCTGGCTGTTGGTCTGGTTTGGGCGACGGAATTGCTGAATACGGCGATCGAGGTGCTGGCGGATCGCGTGAGCAAGGAGCGTGAGGAACCCATCCGTCTGGCCAAGGATGCAGCCGCCGCGGCGGTGCTGGTGGCGGCGCTTGCGGCGCTGGGAGTGGGTTTGGTGGTCTTTGTGCCGAAACTCTGGCGCTTGATTTGAGAATATTCCGCCGCCGCCTTGACGCAGCGAAGCACACTTCTATGATGCGGCGCGTTCACGCACCCCCAAAACTTTTACCGAATTCATCCCGATGGCCATTCTCGTTGAAACTGACACCCGCATTCTTGTTCAAGGTATCACCGGAGATTTCGGCTCGCGCCATGCGAAGGCTTCCATCGACTACGGCACACAGCTGGTGGCTGGCGTGACGCCGGGCAAAGGTGGTCAAGTTTTTGAGCACAGTGGCAAGAAAGTGCCGGTGTTTGACACCGTGGCTGAAGCGGCCCGTGAAACCGGCGCGACGGTGAGTGTGATCTTTGTGCCGCCTCCATTTGCCGCGGATGCGATCCTCGAAGGCGTGGATGCCGGGCTCGATCTCGTGGTGGCCATCACCGAAGGCATTCCGGTCAATGACATGATCAGGGTCAAGGCCGCCATGAAAGGCAGCAAGACGCGCCTTATTGGCCCGAACTGCCCCGGTCTCGTGACTCCGGGCTTCGGCGACAAATCACATGGCGGCTGCCGTATCGGCATCGCTCCAGGTTACATTCACAAGCGTGGCAACGTCGGTGTCGTCAGCCGTTCCGGCACGCTCACTTACGAAGCCGTATGGCAGCTCACGACGCGTGGTTATGGTCAGAGCACCTGCGTCGGCATTGGTGGTGATCCGGTGAACGGCACCAACCATCTCGACGTTCTCAAGATGTTCAACGATGATCCTGAGACCGAAGCCATCATCATGATCGGCGAAATCGGTGGCAACGCCGAAGTGGAAGCGGGTCTCTGGGCCAAAGATAACTGCAAAAAGCCGATCGCTGCCTTCATTGCCGGGGCCACTGCTCCTCCCGGACGCCGCATGGGTCACGCAGGTGCCATCATCGGTGGTGCAGACGATACTGCAGCAGCGAAGAAGAAGATTCTCGCTGAATGCGGCATTGCTGTTTCCGACTCACCTGCCGACATGGCCGCCACGCTGCTGAAGTGCTGGGGCAAAGCCTAAGTTGAGTTGGCAGTGGTTGACGGTTGTTTGCGGTTGTTTCCAATCCGATGAGGCGGCTTTGCCGCTGATTCGGAAACAACTGTGGTAAACAATCTTAAACGGCGGTCAACTGCCGAAAACCTTTTGCGGAAGCAGCCTCAGTTCCAGAAGTGGAACCACTGGTTCAGCCAGCCAACAACGGCGGCGATGGAACCGAGGACAAGCATGCCTTCGGTGAACATGCGCAGACGTTCGCTGCGGCGTGCGCGCTGTTTGGCAATGGGGACGCGACGATGACGCGGGGCAGGGGACGAAAGCTCCATGGGAGGAACCATGTTCACGTTTGCCAGGCGGCGCTGACGTTCAATGCGCGGGGCTGCGGTAATGTAACATTCCAAGCGGTGAATCTCACTGTTCAGTTCATCCGAGCGCTTGGTCAGGCTGCGTGATTTGCGGCGGGGCGAGACCTCCTCCTTCAATGCCTGGACGGGCTTTGGACGACGTGAGCGGACTTTGCGATTGCCAGAAAACAGAGCCATATGGATGAGATGTGAGGGGTTCGCGAAATTAGAACATCAGACGGATCAGCACGATGGCGACAATCACTGTGCCCATCAGCGGAAGGGTGAAAGCAAAGCCTCGGCGCAGCCAGGTCTGAAGGTCATCGGCATGGGAACCGAAAGAGGGCATCACAGGCGCGTTGGCGTCGTCGAGATTGATGGGGCCTCCGGCGGACACGCCTTCCTGCGGTCCCATGGCATGGAGACGGCGGATGCCTTTGGCGTAGTCGCCTTCAGCGTCGTCAATGGCGGCCAGAGCGCCGTCGAGTTCTTCACTCACCTGGGAGCGATGCCATTTCTCCGGCTGGAGGGATTTCAAAATTTCCTGATGGCGGCGGAATTCGTCGTGAATGGTGGCGAGATCTTCGACACGCTTCTGTGCGTCATAGAGTTCACGTTCGACCAGACTGGCTGACCGGCCGATTTTCTCGACGAGATCACGTTTTCCGGCGACGAACCGCTCCTGCTTGATGCGGAGGGCTTCGAGATGCTGCTTCTGACGTTCGATTTCTTCCTGCTGGCGCCGGAGTTCCTGCAACTGCTCCTGTGCAGCCTTCACTTTGGAATCGACATTCTCCAGCGAGGAGGCAACAGCGTGCCCGTCCATGAATTCGGGAGCATCTTCAAAAACGAGGAGATTGTCCTCATTGTGGCCGTTTGCCGTGGCGAGAGCGGGTGCTTTGCGGGTGATCATGGGATTGCTGGAAATTATTTCCAGTATCCAAATACTACAGATACCTTAAGTATTCCAGATTTTTCGTCTGTCGTTTGGCAAAAAAATATGGAATGCCTCCAAAAGCCACGGTGAGCACAGCCAGTCCAGCTAAGGCTGCGAGCTCTATTTTACCGTTATACCCCACCATGGCCACGGCATCCTGCCTGAGATTTTGCCAAGATGGAATCAGCAGCAGGACCATTCCGCCCACGATGTAAACGAAACTGGCGATCAGGCAGACGGTGCCGCCAAAGCCGGAGACAATGCGCGCGGGATTCGACTCCCTGAAATTGGGAACGAGAGCGCCGAGAGACAACGCCAGCGAGGTCAGTCCATAGCTCAGCATTGAAATGGAAGCGCTGAAAAACAAAATGCGCGGCCCTGACAGGCCAAGTGAGAATCCCGAGACCACGACCAGAGTCACCATGACGATGGCTAGTACGCTGGCGCTGAGGCGCAGCTTCAAGGCCAGCACACGGTGCAGCGGCAGAGGGGAGAGTCCCAAAATCCATAGACGCTGTCCTTCCAAGCTGAACTGCGGATAGATGAAACGGGTTGTTAGTGTGGACAGGGCGAGGCAGCAGACCAGCAGGTTCAAATGACTCACGACGGTGATCCAAAAGGGGCTCTGCAGATCGTAGCCCAGCTTGCGCAGGTTCATCGAATAGATCAGCAGGAGGCCAAAGATGATCGCCGACTGCCCCCATTGCACCGGTTCGCGCAGGAAGGTGCGGACTTCCTTCACGAGCAGCGCATAGGAGGCACGATCTAGCGCGAGAATGCGGCGCAGCCAATGGCTCAGGCGTCCGGGCTTGGCGCGTGACACGGGGGCTTTGACCTTGCCGACGACTCCGGGTGCCGCACTCATGATGCGATTCCAGGCGGGGTAGTAGAAGGCGCTCGCGGTCCGGGTCGTAATCATGATGCTCATCAGCGCATTGGCCAAGAGCACGAGATTGAAGAAGACGGTGCGCTCAAAGGTGCCGCGTCCGGCGGCCTGAATCGTTTCCGCCACCCACGAACTGGGTAGAAGCGGGTGCATGCAGATCTCTGTGTGACGCAGGATCTGGTTCAAGCTCGCGCTGAGGTCGCCTGAGTTCAGTGACTCGACGCTGGAATGCCAGATGGGCAGGGTTCGAATCAGCAGCAGGACGACGACTGCGAGCAGGGGTTTCCACATCCAGCGTTTGGCCCAGAGCACCAAGGCGATCAGCAGCCAGGTCGAAACATTTGCGGCGATGGTCACCAGAGCCAACACTGCAGGCAGGACCGCGAGCATGAATCTGGAATCCGCCTTGTAGGTCTGGGCCAGGGCCAGCAGGATGGGGGTGCTGAGCAGCAGCAGTCCCCAGCTGGCCAGCAGCATGCCCTCCAGAGTCTTCCACAGCACCAGGCTGCGCGGTGGCAGTGGCAGGGCTATCTGCCATTCCATGTCCTTTCGCCGGAACAGGCTCATGCCAGTGATGGTGGCATTGGAGATGATCAGCATCACGAAGAAGAAAAAGAAGAGCAGAAACACCAGCCGCTCCGTGAGCAGCGGGCCGATAAGGGGGAGCTTCATCATGAAATCCAGCCCGCGGCCCACCAGGAGGTAGGCGGAGAGACTGTACAGCCCGAGGAACATGCCGACTGTCAGGCTGAGCAGCTTGTTTTCCCGCATGCCAAAGCGCAGCTTGTGCTGCAGCATGCGCCCGTGCGTTCGGGCGAGAAGCCATGTGGCAGATGCGGTGGTCATGCCTTGGCGCCCATGTTATTTGTTGCCGAGCACATTCTGCTCAATCTCGTTGTCCTTGCCGCCGACCGTGATGAGCGAGGTTGCCTTGCTGCGCTTATCTTCCTCACGGTCATCCCGGATGATGTTGCCGATGACCATGCTGTTGGTCACCTGATCGAGGCGGAGGGCGACTCCATCGGAATCCAGAACGCTGTTGTGGCAGATCTGCAGGCGGTTGCAGGACTCGATGTCCACTGCCGCGCGCTGCTTCCAGACGCCGCTGATCACGTTGTTGTTCAGAATGCTGTCTTCGCAGCGCAGGAAGACGATGCCGTTCATTTCGGCGTTGTCGTTGCCATTCACGAGGTAGCGCGGATTGCGGTCAAAATTGTTCCCTGTGACCACGATGTTACTGCAGTCTGTCACGACGAGATCGTGCTGAAAGCCTTCCCAGAAGGTGTTGCCGGTGATCGTCACACCACGTGAGTGCTGGACCTCCACATTGACCTGCACGTCGCTGAACACATTGGCGGTGATGGTCACATTGCCTTCGCGCGTGTGCTCGCGTCCGGCGCGGCGCAGCAGGGAGGCATCCGTGCCGGAACCGATGATGCGGATGTTGGCTGAATCGGGCGACTTGTGTGTGTGCTGCAGGGTGCAGCCGGTGATGGTCACCTCGCCGATGGAACCGCCGCGAGAGTCGAGCATGACGTTGGCACTGGGCGGGCCGTCCTTGGCGTGATTGCCCTCGATGTCGCAGGTGCCGATGTGGAGGTTACGAACGTTGCCTCCCACGGAAACGACGCCGCCGCCGCCGTTGTAACTGATGTGGCTGCCGACGATGTTGGACTGGTGCAGGTTCACATTGTCGTAGAAGACGCCGATGCCTGTGTTGTGGTAGAAATGACAGGCCGTGATCAGCACGTTGCGATTGCGTGTGGACAAATGCACGGCGTGCCGGCATTCACGAATGACGACACGGCTGAGGGTGATCTGCATGGTGCCCGTGGCCTCGATGCCATCCGCCTCCGCATGCGCTCCCACGATTTCAATGCCTTCCACCATGGGCGTGCGCTGGTTTTCCCAGACTTCGGGTTTGAACGACTCCGGCGCCGCCGAGCCTTCATGGGTGCCGATGAAATGGAGGGCGGGACCTGATCCCGCCATGACGAGCCGTACGGTGCCATCACCGCTCAGCGCTGAGTAACCAGTTTTTGCCAGGTCAATCTTCAGCGTCTTTGTGATGAGATACATCCCCTTGGGAAGTCGCACACTGCCCTGGGTATCGAACATGTGTTGAATCGCCGCTGTGTCATCCGCCTTGCCATCACCCACAGGCTGCTGACCCAGTGCCACACTTGCTGCTGCCAGCAGCAGGAGAAAAGATTTTGAGAACATTTGTGCAGCCTAGCGGTGTGCCGGGGTTTTCGTCAATTTGAAGCTGCTGGTAGTGTTGAGAAATCGTCTCAGTGAGTGTTGCTTTGCAATCACTTGAAACCCACGCCTTCCAAGCGACGTATCGACCTCGCCTCATATCATCCCAACATTCTCTCATGCATCCAACTTTACGCAGTCTTGCCCTTGTCGTCGGATTGAGCACCACCTCCGCTTTTGCGCAGGCGGATTTCTCTGACGCTTTCCTTCCGATGTTCATGCCGTTGCCTACCGAGGTCCCCTCCGCGACCAACGAACTCACGGAAGCAAAGATCAATCTCGGCCGCCAGCTTTACTTTGAGACGCGCATTTCGAATGGCGGGAAGATGTCCTGCAACTCCTGCCACGTTCTTGAGAAGTACGGTAACGACAACCTGCCATTCTCTCCCGGGCATGAAGGCAAGCTCGGCGGTCGCAGTTCGCCTACGGTATACAATGCCGCGCTGCACATTGCGCAGTTCTGGGATGGTCGTGCGCCGAGTGTGGAGGAGCAGGCCAAAGGCCCCGTGCTCAATCCGGTCGAAATGGGTGCGCCCGACGAGGCGTTTGTCATCAAAGTGCTGAAGAGCATGCCCGGCTATGTGGACGGCTTCAAGGCCGCCTTTCCAGGTGAGGAAGACCCTGTGAACTACAACAACTTCGGCAAGGCGGTTGGTGCCTTTGAGCGCAAGCTGCTTACGCCTTCCAAGTGGGACGCATATCTCAAAGGCGACAAGACGGCTCTGAGCGCGGAGGAGAAGAAGGGTTTTGCCACCTTTACCAAAACAGGCTGCGTGACCTGTCACAACGGTGTGGCTGTCGGCGGCATGATGTATCAGAAGCTCGGCCTCGTGAAGGCCTGGCCTGGCCTCACCGACAAAGGACGTGGCGACATCACCAAGGTCGATGGTGAGATCGCTTTCTTCAAAGTTCCCAGCCTGCGCAACATCACGGAGAC
This sequence comes from Prosthecobacter sp., assembly GCA_021733925.1. Taxonomy (GTDB): domain Bacteria; phylum Verrucomicrobiota; class Verrucomicrobiia; order Verrucomicrobiales; family Verrucomicrobiaceae; genus Prosthecobacter. The sequence continues at coordinate 64,818 of JAIPJY010000003.1, forward strand.
TGGTCCGTATCTGCACGATGGCTCGGTCAAGACCTTGGAAGAGATGGTCCAGAAGATGGCCGAATACCAGCTCGGCAAACAGATCAGTGATGAAGAAGTGGCTTCCATCATCACCTTCCTCAAAGCCCTGAAAGGCGATCTTCCCAGCGAATACATCAAGGCCCCGAAGCTGCCTGAAAGCACTGCCGACACGCCCAAGGCGTAAGCGGACGGTACATTTTGAATTCTCTGATCAGCCGGGCCCATCAGCCCGGCTGATTTGTTTTGCAGTTTTTTGAATGCCGGGCAGGTGCCTTGGGGGTGAATCATTCCTAGGAAAATGCGCCACCTGTGTTTGCGTCTGCTTTAGAGTCTTGACTCCTTCCTCATTTTCAGAATAAAAAGCTGGTGTGATCGTGTCATTGGCTCCCGTCCACTTTCTCGGTCAATCCCGCAACCAGCCTGCCAACCCACAAGGAGGAAGTACCATGCATGCAAAGTTCACGCCTCGGCATCCGGTCACAAGGATGTGCTGTTTTGTCATGTTATTGACTGCCTTTGCATGGCCGTCTGCCATGAATGCACAGTCGCCTGCCGGCGCTCCTGCTCCGTCTGCCCCGACGACGTCAGCTGCTTCTTCCGAGATTCCCCAGGTCTCTGAAGCTGACCTGGACTATGCCACGCGAATGGCTCTCGCGCAGGGCGTGATGATGCTGAAAAAAATCGCCGAGGCAGATCCGCAAGGCTGGATCATTCCGCCGATCCAGAAGGTGACTCTCACGGGCTACAAGGATGTGCAGCTCAAGTATCGGCTCATCGAGCGGGACATTCCCATCTATGAATACACCGACCTTGTCGTTTTCACGCCCGGAACTTCGCCTGGCGATCCTCCCGTTCGACGGATCGTGCAGCAACCGACCAAGCAGATCGGAACGCGAAAAGAAACGCACATCCGGTATGATCCCAATGGCCCGCTCGAAAGGACCTACAAGCAGCCCATTTACGAGCATGTGGGAGACACCTCCTGGAGCTACAGCCTCATTGGCGACTCCGCCATGGCGCTCACGGCGCTGCGTGCCGCCGGGGTCCCTGAGAATGATCCGGTCGTGTATCACATGGTGGAGAACCTGCTCCTCTATCTCGACACGTACGGTCCGCCTGATCAAACATGGAATCTGGCCTGGCTGGCCGTCGCCATGGCCCAGACGGACGACAGCATCGCTGAGGATTGGACTGAAAAACTCGCCTCACGTCTGCTTGACGGCCAGATCACTGATGGAGCCGCACGCGGCCTGTGGGGACCGATGTGTTTTCATCCCCGACTCATCTCCGTGCTGATCAGTGACTACCTTGCCAGTGAAGCGGAGGTGACTCGAATGCAAGCCAAGCAAAAGGAACGCCCCACCAAAGCAAACCAAGTCCTCCTCTCGCAGGCCGAAGGCGCGCGCAACCGGCTGAAAAAATACGCGGATAGCTGGACCCATCTGGGGCTGAAGTTTGCCACCGTGGAGTTTCCGCTGATCTGGGAGGACATGATGACTGAGAAGGTACAGTTCGCGGGTGCCACTGACTTTTTTTACAACCAGCGATCTGCGGATATGGAGAGCACGTGGGTCGCTCTGCATGCACTGTCCGTCTGTGCAGAAATGAAGCGTCTGCCCAAGGCCTCGATGCGCCCTCTCATGCCAGCGGCCTACGACGCCACGCATAAGATCGGTGCCAACGTGCCCACCGCCAAGCCGGGCACCACAGTGGGTTCCCAGCTCAATGAGACCACGGTGCCGCCGGAGGCATCGATGGCCGTGCTAGCCCGTGCGGCCAATGCACTCGCGGTTCTGCTGCCTGAGGGCAAAGGCTGGAGTGAGTGCAACTTCCACCAGCCGGTCACGGATTTCGATGCCTTCAGCCGCTTCCTCGCCGTGCCTGCGGATGCATCGAGTTTTCCCCCGCTTGAATCACCAGTCACGGCAACGAGTGCTTCGATGGGCATCGCCGCGCTGGATAGCATCGGCCGCGCTGTGGGCATGGACAAGATGGCGAAGTTTGAGAACAAATTTAACTTCGGAGCGATAAGGCGGCTCACCGCGCAGCAGGAACTGCTGAAAACTCTGTGGCCCAAACCCATGCAGCGCCCGCAGGGAATCAACAACGAGCGCATCGATCTCTTCCTGCCCCTCATGCGTCCGCTGAAAGGCGATGAGCCCGACACGGTTCTTGCGGATGAAACCACCAGCCAGCTCACCCGCTACCTCATCCTCGGGGCTGATCCCGATGGCGGCTGGGGATCGAAGCTCCGCCGGACCTACATTTCCAGCAGTTCCCGCGAGCGCTTCAAAGCATTGGAGAAGCTGCCCGGCCAGATTTGGAGGGCATGGCGGCTGGATGTGCCGGTCGAGCTGCACAAAGCGCACATCAGCCTCTGGCATGTGACTCCTTCCAATAACTCGTATTACAACAACATCAGCCCAGGCTCCGCATACGCCACCGCCATCGCTGTTCACTACCTTGCCTCGCGCCTCAAAAACCCTGGGGCCATTTTGGAAAAACTCTGCGCCGATCCCACGCTCGCTGATCAGCGCAAAAGTGTTGATGCGCTCCTGCTGCCACAACCCAAGCCGAAGCCAAAACCAGCGCCTGTTGTCGCCGCCAAACCAGCAGCGCCTGTGGCTAAACCTGCTGAAAAAGCCATGGTAAAAGTCGAGGAAATCATCCCGGTCGTCCCCATCAAGCCCGCCGATACCCAGCCCAAGAAGGACGAGTCGTTTTGAAGCACAGCGAGTTTTTGCAGCGCCTGCGTCTGACGATCATGAGTCCCAAGGCCAGGCCCAGCAGGAGCAGGCGTGAGGGTTCGGGCACGAGGACGATGGCAATGGTGCCGTTGGTGGTGAAGCTGCTGATGTCCCATGAATAGCCTGAGCCGGAAATATCCGGGAGGTCGAGGCCGCTTGATTCGTCGCCATTGCCGGTGAGATAACCGGTGAAGTTGAAGCGGCTGGCAAAGGTGGGTGAAGCGGAAAGTCCTGACCAGTCGAGCAGATTAAAAACCTCCGGAGCAGTGGGGGTGAAGGCATCTGCTGTGATGGTGAGGTTGCCGTTGAACAGCAGTATATTCGTGCCGGTGCCCACGATGTTGAGCCGATCGGAGGTGCCACCGGGGTGGATGCCGAGGATAGTCGTGCTGCCTGACTGAAAATCGATGGCACCAGAACCGGACACTGGTTTGAAGGTGAGCGTGCCGTAGTTGTCTTGAGCCGTGCCATCTCCTGCCTGCACGATAGCACCGCTGCTGGCGGTGAAACTGGAGCCTTGAATGAAGCCGGTGCCAAGCAGTGTGCCGCCATCTTGCACGGTGACAGCTCCAGTGCCGGTAGTGCCTGAGCCGCTGCTGCCGACTTGCAGCATGCCGGCGCTGACCGTCGTTGCACCGCTGTAGGTGTTGGTGCCGGTGAGCACCTGTGTGCCTGCGCCTGATTTTGTGAATGCGAGCGTGCCGTCCGTTCCTGTGCCATCGCCATTGCGCAGTGCGCCGCTGTAGGTTTGTGAGCCGGTAGCGACATTGACGGTGAGTGTCGCGGTCGAAGCACTACCGGATTCGTTTTCAACGATGCCTGCGCCGCTGGTGCTGCTCAGGCCGCCGATGGTTTCGTTTTTGTTGTTGAGGCGGAAAATGCCGGCGCTGGCGCCACTGCCTTTGAAGGTGAGGATGCTGGTATCGGCGATCTGATCGCTGTTGATGAGTTTCAGTATAGCTCCGGTGGTGCCGTCGCCGATGGTGATATTGCCCGCGATGGCATCGACACCTGCGGTTTTCGACAGGTCGAGTTCACCGGCATTGACGCTTGAGGTGCCGGTGAAGGTGTTGGCATCTGCGCCGGAAAGCGTGAGCGTGCCGAGGCCGTTTTTGGTGAGGCCGCCGGAGGTGTTGGCTGCGGTGGTGATCGTCCCCAGCACTGCTCCGCTGCCGCCGCCACCGAGCAAGGCCACGGTGGGAGTGGAGGTGTAGCCGATGCCAGGATTGCTGATGGTGATGCTCAGCAGCTTGCCATAGGTGGGGCTGGTGGGATCGAGATCCACCGTGGCGAAGGCCGTGGCACCGGAGCCACCACCGCCGCTGATCTCCACATACGGAGCGCCGGTGTAGCCGCTGCCACCGTCGGTGACGGGGATGCTGGTGACTCCGTTCCCGGTGGGGGCGTTCAAGGCGATGGGGATGGTGACGTTGAAGCCGTTGGTGTTGATCACCGCGCCACCCGCGTAAGTGCCGAAAGCACCGTTGACGTAGGCGGTCATGACTCCGGTGCCGCCGGTGCCGACTCCGACCATGAGCGTCGTGGTGGTCACTGCTGCCTGCAGGGTTCCGCCATTGAAATTGAGGTAGGCATTGATGGCTGCCCCGGTGCCGTTGTAGTGAATGATCTGGTTGTTGATCAAGGTGCCTGCGTCGAGGTTGAGGTAAGCGGTTCCGAGCGCCGTGTTGTTGTTTTGCTGGCCGATGGTGATGCTGTAACCGGCATTGTTCACCAAGCCGCCTGCCACCGTCATGGCTCCCTGCGCCGTGGTGGTGGCTGTGAGTGCACTGCCACCACTGCGGAATCCCAGGGCGATGTAGTCTCCGGTACGGAGCACTTGGCCGCCTGTTACAGTGAACTCCCAGCGCTCGTTGCGGAACATGATGTAGTTGGACGTGTTGAGCGTGCCGCCGCTGACCTGCAGCACGGCAATGGAAGCGGTGGTGGTGCCGTCCAGTGAATCGACCCGTTTGGTGTTGATGGTTCCAGAAGTCAAAAACAGGCCACCGTAGCCAGTGCCACCGAGGCCGATGCCGGCTTGGGTGTTGGTGGTGGTGAGGTTTAAAGTGCCGCCGCTGACGACGACGGTGCCCTGATAGCCCGCACTGCTGCCAATGCCGAGGGTCGTGGTGGAATAATCTGCCCCTGAAATCAGCCTCAGCATCCCCGGGGTGGACACTGCTCCCACTGTGGTGAGAGCGGTGCCATTGGATAATGTGCTGCTGATTTCGAGCACGCCGCTGGAGACCGTGATGTTGCCGGCGATGTTGACACTGCCGCTAAGCAGCAGATTGCCCAAGCCTGTTTTGGTGATGCCGTAGGATCCGCCAGTTGAGGTGATGGCTGACGCGATGGTGAGATCGTGTGCAGCATTGAGGCTGTCATTGATGGCGAAGGTGCGGGTGGCGGTGCCGAGATCGAGCGTGCCGCCGGTGATCAACGCGCCAAGGGGATTGTTGGTGCTGCTGACGGTGAGCGTGGTGCCGAGGGTCAGCAGTCCGCCGCTGCCGATGTTGATCGTGCCCTGACTCGCCGCCGTGGAGGTGGCGTCGTAGAAGGTGAGGGTTCCAGAGGTCCAATTGAAGCCGTTCAGCGAGAGGGAGGCAGAGCCATTGGTGCCGGTGATGGTCAGGGCGGAACTGGAGGAAAGGGCGTTGTTGATGCCGAACTGAAGAATGCCCTCGTTGATCAGCGTGCTGCCTGTGTAGGTGTTGACGCCGCTGAGCGTCTGAGTGCCTGCACCGCTTTTGATTAGAGACAGTGTTCCGGCGAGCGTGCCATTGCGCAGCAGACCGCTGAAATCCTGAGTGCCAGAGACTTTGAGCGTGAGTGAGGCGCTCGTGGCGCTTTCGTTTTCCACGATGCCTGCGCCGCCGGTGCTGCTGAGGCCGCCGATGGTTTCCCCCTTGCCATTGAGGCGGAAGATGCCGGCGTTGGTGTCGCTGCCGATGAGGGTTATGACGCTGGTATCAGCGATTTGATCGCTGATGAGGAGCTTCAGCATGGCCGTGGTGGTGCCGTCGCCAATGGTGATGAGGCCGGCGATGGCATTGAGGCCGGCGGTTTTGGAGAGATCGAGCTCACCTGCGCGGATGAGCGTGAGGCCGGTGTAGGTGTTGTCCGCCGTGCCGGAGAGCGTCAGGGTGCCGAGCCCCAGCTTGGTGAGGCCGCCGTCGGTGGAGTTGTCCCCGCCGATGTCGGAGTGGGTCAGCGCTTTGGCAAAAATGACAGCGAAGCCGTTCGTGTCGATCACCGCACCGCCATCACGGACGTTCACGGTGGTCAGGCTGGTGGCCAGCGTCATGACGGTGCCGTTGGCCTTGAGGGTGCCGCCGTTGAAGTTGAAGATCGAGGCAGCCACCGTGCCGCCGATGATGGTGCGGTTGGTGGCCAGGGTGCCGCCATCGAGATTGAGCGTGCCTGAACTGGCCGTGTTTGTGGCCGTGTTGGAGCCAAGCAGAATGCTGCCTGTGGACGTGGCGGTCTCGAACAGTCCGGTGCCGGAAACGGTCATGATGCTGGCCCCGCTGAGCTCGGTATTCGAGTAGCCCGCTCCGATGCGGATCAGGTTTGTGCTGCTCGTCACGTTCATCGTGCCACCGGAGATGTTGAGAAAGCCACTGGCTGTGAGGGCGCTGCGGCCCAGCACCAGGCCGGCGCAGCTGGTGCCAATCGTGAGCGTGCCGCCGGTGACGTTGACCGTGGCGCTGGTGGCTTCACCGATCCGAAAAGTGGATGACGCGCCGGAGAGGTACTCAGTCCCTGAGAAATTGGTGATGCTGCCGCCGGAGAAGGCGGTTTGGCCGGTGGGATTGGCTGCCGAGGTTCCCAGTGTGCCGGTCACATTAAAGATGCCGCTGGTCACAGATAAACCGTAAGAGGAGGAGTAGCTCGTGCTGCGCGTGTAGCTGCCTGACAGATTGGTGATGCCACCGCTGATGATCAGGGTTCCTCCGTCTGTGATGTCGCCTTTGAGATTGAGTGTGCCGGTGCCCGATTTACTGATGTTAAAACCCGCCCCATTCATGCTGTAGGTGGAATCAAAAGTCAGATTGCCCGAACCGGTGAAGGCCGTGCTGGCAGCCAGGGTTATGTTGGACTGAATCAATGCGAGTGTATTGGCGTTCGTGACGGTTACTGGGCCGCCAAAGGTCAGGGTATTGCCATTGCCAGCAAGGGTGTAGCCATCGGTGTTGAATGTGAGCCCACCTGCAGTGATCGCTTCCGTCAGCGTGACCGTCGCCGCAGTGCCGCCAAAGATGGCGACGTCGCTGTTGGCATTGTTCCAAGCCTTCATGACGTTGGACAGGTTCCAGAATGTGGAGGTCGTGTTCCAGTTGCCGGTGCCGCCGGTGTTTCCACCTGCTGTGCCATCGGCATCCCAAGTCAAACTGGAGGCAGCCAAAGCGAACCCTGGCAGAGCAAGCAAGACAAGCAGTCGAACACGAATTTTAGAGCCAAGGGGGCTGTGAATAGCGGTGGAAAGGTATGGCATGGCAGAGGCTGACATCAGCCCCATTTAGCTAAGCATTCGCGAGACCATGCAACGCGCCGTGCAGACGCTAAAAAAGGCGAAGGAGACCCTTTTTGTGCACTTGCCAAGTCTGGTCAGTGAGTGCTTTTGAGGCTAACGCCTGCGCCTGAGCAACAGCACGCCCAGACTGAAACCCAGCAGCAGCCAGCGGGAAGGCTCGGGCACGAGGATGATGGCGATGGTGCCATTGGTGGTGAAGTTGCTGATGTCCCAGGTGTAGCCTGACCCTGCAATGTCGGGAAGATCAAAGCCGCTGGTTTCATCGCCATTCCCATAGACCCAGCCTGTGTAGCTGTAGCGGCTGTCAAACGTGGGGGATGATGCCAGCCCGGACCAGTCGAGGAGATTGAACACTGCCGGCGCGGTGGGAGTAAAAGCGGTGGCTGTAACGGTCAGACTGCCATTAAACAGGAGTGTGGTGGAGCCGGTGCCCACGATATTGAGCAGATCCGAAGTGCCGCCAGGATTGAGGCCCAGAATGATCGTGCTGCCCGACTGAAAATCGATGGTGCCGGAGCCTGAAGCCGGCTGGAAGGTGAGTGTGCCGTAGTTTCCTTGAGCAGTGCCATCACCCGCCTGAATGACGGTGCCGCTGGCCGCAGTAAAGCTGGAGCCTTGGACAATTCCTGTGCCAAGGATGGTCGCGCCACTTTGCACCGTGACCTCACCCGTGCCGGTGGTGCCCATGCCTGTGAGGCCGACTTGCAGGGAACCCGCCTCGATGAGCGTGGCTCCGGAGTAGGTGTTATATCCTCCCAGAACATAGTCTCCTGAGCCGGCCTTCTTGAGGGCCACCGTGCCTGTGCCGCTGGTGTTGTCCACGATTGAACCCAGATAATAGCCCGAGGTGTCTCCCGTGCCCACGGTCAGAGTGGTGGCAGTACCGGTGGCGTTGTTGAGAATCGTGCCGCCGGGCGTGCCGAGCAGAACACCCATCATGGCGTCGTAACCGTTCAGGTCCAGGAAGGTCTGGGTATTCATGGTCACTGTGGCTGTCGTGGCGATCTGGCTGTCGCCCGCAAGCTGCACGGTAGCGCTGCCGTAGGCGGCACCCACTGTGCCGATGATCAGTTTCGACGATACCGCCACAGCACCGCCTTTTTTCGCCAGCACGAGTATGCCGCTGTTCACTGTGAGCCCCGAAGAGCCGGAGAAGGTGTTGTCGGTGCTGCCACCGAGGGTTAGCTTGCCGGTTCCGGCCTTGACCACCGAGAGGTTCGCGCCAGTCAATGCACCGTCGAAGGTGGAGTCCGGTGCCGTTTGACTCAGCACGTTGCCAATGGTGAGAAGCGAATTGGCCGTGGCAGTGACCGTGCCGCTGCCGTTGAGCGAATTGATCGTCTGTGAGGTACCAAGGGCCAGGGTATTGCCAGCGGCCATGGTCACCTGGGCAAATGTACCGATGGCGATGGCGTTGTTGAGGTTCAGCCTGATCGCTCCACCTTTGCCAGCCAGATTGATCTGCGTGCCGTCCACCAGACTGCTGGCCGCCGATGCAAGGATGATGCTGCTGGCGCCGGTTCCGCTGTTTTGGAAAGTGATGGTGCGTGGTGCGATGGCTTGATCCGTTAGCGCGCCGAGAGTCAAGGTCGCGTTCGCGCTGGCGGTGCTTTGGACATCAAAGATGGGATTGCCGGGGGCGAGGGATGGTCCGCCAATGGTGATGGTCGTCAGTGTCAGCCCGATCGTGCCGCTGGTCACGTTGCTGCCTGCTTTTACGGTCAGGGTATTGCCACCGATGATGACCGCGCCCAGCGCGAGTGTCGTGCTGCCTGCCCCAGTGGTGGCGCGATCAATGATGATGGTCGAATCGGCCAAAACATTCACCGCACCGCCCACTGTGCCGCTGGTGTCAAAGCCCAGGCTCAAGGTGCCGCCGTTCATGGTCATGGAGCCGGTGCCCACCACGGTCATGGCTGTCAGGGCCTGCAGCCGCAGGATGCCTTCATCGATCTGGTTTGTGCCGCTGCGGGCACTGGCCGAAACACTGGTGACGGTCAGCGTGCCTGCGCCGAATTTTGTGAGCAGCGCATTGCCGGTGATGCCGCCCGCGTTGTTGATGAGGATGTCTCCTGTGCCGCCGATTTTGGCGTAGGACCCCTGGACCACGGTGCCCGTGATCGTGCCAAGTGAGGAACTGCTGTTGGTGATGGCACCGCCGCCGTTGAGCCCTGTGCCGCTGATGGAGCTGAAGTTGCGGTCCGTGCTTTGACCATTGAGATCCACAGTGGCACCGACGCTGATCGTGACGCCGCTGGTGGTGCCCAGAGCATTGGAGTTGCCCAGCTTCAGAATGCCTGCGCTGACAATCGTGGCACCAGTGTAGGCGGAAGTGGTGGGAGCCAGTGTCAGTGTGCCCAAGCCGTTTTTCGTCAGCGCCAGAGTTCCGGTGCCGTTGCTCAAGGTGCCGGTGAAGGTCGTGTTCAGCGGTGTGGCGCTGTTCACATTGCCAACGGTCAGAGTGAAGACGCCAGTGGCGCTGATCGTGCCATTTCCTGCCAGGGAGCCGAAAGTCTGAGCCGCGCCGAGGTTGATCACGCTGTTTCCGTTCACCGTCACTTGCGCCAGCGTGCCCAGGACTGTGGCGATGTTGAGGTTCAAAGTGACACCGGCATTCGTTCCGCTGTTAATTTTCACCACTGTGCCGTCCACCAGACTGGCCATGGCGGTCGCAAGGGTGACGTTGCTGTTGGTGGTGGATGTTCCGGAGTTGCTGAAAGTGATCGTCTTGGCCACGCCCTGGTCGTTCAAGGCACCCAAGGTGAGCGTGGTGATGCCGTTGGTCGAGGAGGTCGGGCTTTGGACGTCGAACGTGGGGTTGTCGAGAAGCGTGGTGGCACCGAATGTGATGCCAGCAATGGTGCTTGCGGTGGTGACATTGCTCCCAGCCTGGATAGTCAGGGTCTGTGCCCCGATGGCAAGAACTCCGAGCGTGTGAGTGAGGCCGGCACCGGCGGTGAAGGCATCGGAAACAATGGTGGAACTGGCAGTGACTGAGACGGGATATGCCACCACCGAAGCTGTGCTGCCGAGGCTTAATGTTCCGCCATTGAGAATGATCGCGGCCGAGGAGATGCCGATGGCGGAAGTTGAGTTGCTGATGCGCAAGGTGCCTTCGTCAATGCGGGTGGCAGCCGTGCGTGTGCTCGCCAGCGCGGTGCCGGCATTGTTGCCCACCGTCAGAGTGCCCGAGCCGGTTTTGACCAGGATGTTATTGCCGGTCAGCACTCCGGTGGAAGTGATGTTGCCGGTGCCGCCGATGCTGGCTCCGACGCTGCCCGTGCCATTTCCCAGTCCGATGGTCAGCGCCCCAATGCCGGCATTCGTGACGCTGTTGTTGACCAGTGCTCCTCCGTTGCTGATGCCCGTGCCGTTCAAGGTGGCGGTATTGATGATGATCTTGCCATTGAGATCGAGAACCCCGCCCACTTGTACCGTTGCGACGGAAGTGCTCATGGCTGCGGCGTTGCCGAGAATCAAGGTGCCCGCGTTGATGCTGGTGGCTCCGGTGTAGGCATTGGCAACGGTCAGCGTCAGGGTGCCTGCACCGTTTTTGGTCAAGCCACCGGTGGTGGTGTTGGTGATCGCAACCTGAATGCTCAGACTATCTCCCGCAGCGTCCGTGCCAATCACCAGATCACCACTGCCGGCGGTGGTCAGGCCGGTGGCGGAGCCTCCGTCTGCGATCACAGCCGCCACGCCGCCGGTGATCAATATGCCACCGGCGGTGTTCGCGCCATTGTTGATCGAGAGCAGTGTGCCGTTGCTGATCGTCAAGGTGTCACCACCGTTAAATTTCAAACCAGCGTTGACGGTGGCCGAACTCGTCTGCGCAAAGGAGCCGCTGATCAGGTAGGGATTGAGATTTCCTGAGGTCAGGCTGCTGGTGGCCGTGGTGGTGTCCGCTGCTCCGACAAGTCCTGCGGTGGAGGATGCGAAATCAGCGCCGTTGTAGGTGATGCGCGGGTCTATAATACCATTCGTGTTGGTGCTGCCGGTGATGGTCACGCTGGTGTTGGCTGGCGATACGATGTTCAGGCCCGAACCCAGTGCGGGGACGGAGAGAGAGGTGAAGGTCAAAGCATTCGTGCCGGAGGCAGGCGCATCGACCTTCAGCGTGCCACTGCCGGAGGTAAGCGTGAGCGCGCCGAGGGCCTGCGTGCTGGCGGCGGTGGTCCCGACATATTCAAAGGTGCCGCTGCCGGTGTAGATCAAACCTGGGACAGCGAGTGGGGTCCAACTTCCCGTTGTGCCATCGCCGAGTTTCAAGGTGCCTGCATTGATCCAGATGGCCCCTGTGCTGGTATTTACACCTTTGAGCGTCCAGGTGCCCGTGCCGTTCTTGGTCACAGAGCCGGTGGTGGTGCCGATGATGCTGGAGATGCTGCCATCACCCGCACCAGCGAGAATCAAGCCAATGCCCGTGCCAGTGATCGTGCCCGCATTCGTGAGATTGAGTGTGCCGCTGTCTGAAGAGATGGTGACTGCTGAAGTTGCGAGTGTGAGCAGGCCAGTGAAGTTGTTCACGCCGCTGACATTGACCAGCGCACCGGTTTGGATGTGGATGCCGTTGGAGCCTGCAAAACCTGAGCCGCCATTGAGGGTCAGCTTTTCCGCCGCCGTGGTGATGCCCCCCTGAATTTGCAATGTGCCCCCGTTGGTTACGGAGGTGGTGCCAACAATCGAGCCAAGGGCGTTCGTGCTGCGGATGTTCAGGATGCCGGAGCTGACGGTGGTGCTGCCGGTGTAGGAATTGTCTCCTTCCAGAATCAGGGTGCCGAGAGCGGTCTGAGTGGAATTGCCAGCTACGATGCCGCCGACATTTGTGCCCTGGGTCACATTCCCACTGATGGTGAGTTGGTCGTTTACGGTGGTGAGGGCCATAGTGCGGGTGGCTGCCACTCCTGTCCCCGTCAGTTGAAGCGTACTGCTGCTGCTGATGGTGCTGACTCCGACAAATGTCATAGTTCCGCCAGTCTGATTGATGGTCAAAATCCCGCTGCCAGTGATTGTGGTGCCAAACGAGGAGGAGAGGGTGAGCACGGTTAGATTGTAGCCGTTCAGGTCCAGGGTCGAACCCGCGCCCAACGTCAGTGCAGTGACCAGCGGAGTGGCCTGGTCACTGGCGCCGAGGCGCAATGTGGCATTGCCCAGCGTGGCGCTGGCTGAATTTCCAATGGTGAGACTGCCTCCTATCGCAATGGCCCCACCCGTCTTCGCCAGGACCAAGGTGCCCGAGCTGACCGTCGTTATACCGGTATAGGTGTTCGAATCGCTCCCATCCAGTGTCAGCGTGCCGAGCCCCAGTTTGGTCAGTGTAAGAGTGCCAGTGCCGTTGGACAGAACGCCGCTGAAATGGGTGTCCGGCAGCGTGTAGCTCAAGGCGTTGCCGATGGTGAGAGTGAAGGCGCCGGTGGCGGTGACGGTACCGCTGCCAGCGAGCGATCCAAAAGTCTGTGCAGCGCCGAGACTGAGAGTGTTGCCGGCAGCGACGTTCACTTGCGCGAGGGTGCCCAGTCCACTCGCCACATTTAGATTCAGCGTCAGAGCTCCGCCTGTATTCGCCAAATTCACCTTCGTGCCATCGACTAGGCTGGTGGCACCTGCTCCCAGTGTGATCGTGCTGGCCGCCGTGCCGCTGTTTTGAAAGGTGATCGTGCTTGGCGCGATGCCCTGATCAGTGAAGGCTCCCAGAGTGAGCGTTAGCGCGGCATTTGCTGAACTCTGCACATCGAAGGTCGGGTTGCCGGGCCGCATGGAAACTCCGCCGATGCTGACCGCTCCCAAGGTCAGGCCGATCGTGCCGCTGGTGATGTTTTCGCCCGCCTGCACGGTCAAGGTGTTGGTGCCGATTGTCAGCGTGCTCAGCGTGGTGACGGTACCGCCCGCACCCGATGTGGCACGGTCAGCGATGATGGTGCTGTTTTTGAGGAGGTTGATCACATTGGTGAAGGTTGTGGTGGCATCAAAGCCCAGGCTTAGAGTGCCGCCATTGAGCGCGAAAGATCCGGTGCCAACGGGGGCGATGGAGGCCACCGTTGACTGCAGCCGCAGTGTGCCGGCGTCGATCTGATTTGTTCCGCTGCGCGTGCTCGTTGTCGTCGAGTCGATCACGGTGAGCGTGCCGCTGCCTGTTTTGGTCAGCAGCACATTGCCGGTGATGCCGGTGGCGTTGCTGATGGTGATGCTGCCGGAGCCGCCGATGCTGGTGGAGGTGGCCAGCGCCGTGGTGCCGGTGACAATCGCCGTCGTGCTGCTGCTGTTGATGAGCGCGCCAAAGCTGCCGACGCCTGTGCCATTGATGGAGGTGAAGCTGCGGTTGGTGGTCTGACCGTTGAGATCCACCGTGGCCCCGGCGCTGATGAGGATGCCGCTCGTCGCCCCGCCTGCGGCGGTGCTTGCCAGCTTGAGGGTTCCCGCACTTACCGTTGTTGAACCTGTGTAGGTGTTGTTGCCGCCGAAGATCAGCGTGCCGGTACCGAGCTTGCTCACGGCACCTGCGCCGGTCAGGGCGGCGTTGACGGTCACGGTGCCTGCACCGCCAAAAGTGATCATGGAGGAATAGGAGATGACGCTGGAGGCCTGGATCGTGAGCGTGGCGGCGGCGTCTGCGGCGATCATTAACATGGCATTCTGCGCGATGGTCCCGGTGATGAAGTTGTCGCCGCTGAGGCTGCGGATGGCACCATTGCTGCCATCTCCAAAACCGCCGATGGCCGCGAGGGAGCGGCTGATCGTGACGCCGCCGGAAAGCGCCAGGGTGGCTCCGTCCACCACGGTGACCGTCCCCGAGGTGCCCAGCGCCCCGTTGCTGCGGACTTCCAGGATGCCGCTGGAAATCTGCGTGCCGCCGGTGTGTGCGTTGGTTCCTGTCAGGACGGTGCGTGATCCGGGCGCGCCATTGATCACCAGCGTGACAAGGCCCGTGCCGTTGTTGGCGAGGTTGGAGTTGATGGTCAGCAGTTCGGTGCTCGAATTGTTGGTGAGGAAGAGCTGCCCGGCGGTGTTGGTCACTGCGCCGCCGGCGGAAAGCGTACTGGTCACCCCTGCGGTTCCTACCGTCAGACTGCGAGCGCCGTTGACCAGCTGAATGCCGCCCTGCGTGCCCAAGCGCAGTGTTTGACCCGTGGCCAGGGAAATCTGCCGGTCCGTGGTGATGTCGGCCATGGACAGGGTGTTCAGGTTCGTGGTGCCTGCATCCAGCGTCAGCGCGCCGGTGGAGCTGCCGGTGATGCCCACATTGGAGGTGACGGCAAAGGGTGCTGTGCTCAGGCTGCTGCCGGTGGTGTAGTAGATGTCGCCTGCATAGCCGTTGCCCAGCAGTCCACCAGCGGGCAGTGCCCAGCTCCGGCTGCCATTGCCGCCGGTGTAGGTCAGCCACGGACCGACGAAACCATCCGCCTGTGTCGTGGTGATGGTGCCCACTGCCGGCGCGACCACGGCCAGCGTGGCGTTGGCGTCGCTGTGTATGAACGCACCCAGGCTGAGATTGACCGTGCCGCCCACGCCTGAATTGAGCTCCAGGGAGCTGTGCGTGCCGCTGACGATCACATTGCCAAGCCGCTGGCTGTCCGTCTGCCCGTCCTTGCCGGCGAGGCGCAGCACGCTGACGGAGTTTCCACCGATGAAGTTCAGGTTTCCCGGCGTGGCGAGGCCATGGTAAAGAATGTCGTCCTGCGGTGAGGTGGCCGCCGTGAAATCAAGGATGGTGATGCCACCGGAGTAGCCGGTGAGGGCGCGGCCCAGGGTGGTGGTCCCGCCATAGGTGTTGGCGGCAGAGAGCGCCAGGGTGCCGTTTCCCCGGGTGAAGGCAAAACGGGTGAAGCCGAAATTATTGCCGCCATCGGTGATGGGTGAATTGATGACGACGCCGGTCGTCGCGTTCGCCCCGCTGAAGTTGGTGTGCACTCCCGCATCCGCCGTGAGGGTGATGCCGCCTGACACGATGGTATTGTTGGAGGTGAAGCGTATGGCCCCGTAGGAGGTGCTGGAGAAAGTCAGGCTGTTGCCATAGCCCGCCAGGTAAAACGGCTGCGTGTAGTTGGGATTGGTTCCGCCAAGCACGACGGAGCCGCCCGCCTCCACCGCGATGCCGCTGACATTTTGCACGGTATTGGGCGCGCTGAGGGTGGCATAGATGCTGCCAGCAATCGTGAGGGTACCCGTCAGGTCCGGGTTGGTCGTCATGCCCAGGGTGATGTACTGAAAACTGGTGCTGCTGCCATATTTCTGAATGCGCAGGTTGTTGCTCTTGAGGCGGAGATTGCTGCCGAGACTCACAAACTGGGAGCCGCCCGATGAACGGTCATCCATCTGAATCAGGCCGTCGGTGCCGAAGTCGAGTATGCGGCCGGCCACATTTCCATTCAGTATGAACTGTTGCCCCGTAGCGATGGTGCCGGTGGTGACCGCCAGAAATCGAAGTTCTTTTAATACGATGTCTTCGGTGATGCTGATGGGATTGGAGAGTGCAGGAGTCGGGACGTTCGTGCCGAATTGAGCGATGGCTGACGCCGAATTGACCCAGGAGGTGTTTGCCGTTCCGTTCCACCAGTTGGTGTTAGTGGTGTTCCAGAGAAAGGTGTTGAGCGGGCTGCTGCCATCCGTGTTTTGGGGGCCTGTGACACTGGTGTTGGAATCCCAAGTCAGTGTCTGGGCAGCTGCGGTGAGGGAGGTCAGCAAAAACACTGATATCCACAGTTGGCAGATGCGATGTGAGAAACAAACAAAGGTGTGTAGTTGCATAAGTGAATACTTTATTCAGCGCCCCTTCGCTAAGCACCTGAGAGACCACTCCCGCATTCATGCAGACCCCTAATCGCGCAAAGAAGACGCTATTTGTGCACCCAACGGTTGCAGGTCGGTTGGGCACGAAGATGGCACGCTTGTACAGGCTTCACCTGGCATGCACATCAGCATCGGCGGTTACTTGGTCATGGCCGGGCGTGGGCGCGGATATGCGATTTCGCTGCGCTGGTCCGGATGCTTCGCTCCCGGTTTTTTCTGCGCCGAGGCGGTGACGCGGGAGAGAAATTGCAGCCGGCTGCTGCTGGTGCCTGAGCCTCGAAGCTCTTCGAGCAGTTCATCAACACCCTCCAGCACGCACGTGGGCTGGTACACGTAACTGCTCAAATCTTCGAGGCGTGTGGAACCGGTCAGCACCAGGCAAGCCTGCATGCCGACCTCAATGGCACCACGGATGTCCGTCTCCATTGTGTCACCCACCATCATCACTTCTTCGGTGTGGCGCTGCAGCAGCCGCCGGGCGCGCTGAAACATGTAGGGGTTGGGCTTGCCGAGGAAATAGGCGCGTTGGCCTGTGCTTGCTTCGAGGTAAGCGGCCAGCGCACCTGCGCCGGGACGGGTTACTTCCTTTTTTACCGGGCACCAGTTGTCCGGATTGGTGGCCACCAGCCGCGCACCTTTCTCAATGAGTTCATGGGCTTTGGAGAGTTTCTCCGTAGATTGCATCCCTTCACCGACGACCACGTAGGTGGGCCGGATCGAATCGTTGGGAATGCCGGCTTTCTGCAGAGCGAGAGTCAGCCCGGCATCCCCCATAACAAAGGCGGTGCAGCAAGGATGGTTTTCCGCCAGAAACTCTGCGGTGTTCATGGCGGCCGTGTAAAAATGCCGTGCTGAGATGCCGTGGATGCCCAGATGGTTGAGTTTGACGACGAGGTCTTCAGGCGTGGGCGCCGAGTTGTTGGTGACAAAGACGAAGGGTGTCGAAGTCTCGATGAGATGATGAATGAATTCCGCCGCCTTGGGCAGCAGCTGGTTTTCACGGTAGATCACACCGTCCATGTCGATCAGCAGTCCTTTGGTTTGATGCATGGCTTCAGAGGGGATTAGGGTTTGGAGCATGCTTCACAGAACTGTCTGCATGCTCCTATGGACTCTTGCTTTAAGCATGCGCGAGACCAGCACTCTGGCCATGCAGACCCCGAATCGTGCAAAGCAGACGCTCTTTGTGCACTCTGGCTCAGGAAGACTGTACCACCCGGCTGCGATAGGTCAGCGGGACGCAGTGCTGGTGCTCTCTGAACTGTCGCTGGAAATGCGCTGGTGATACAAAGCCGCAATCCATGGCGATCTGGCTGACGGTCAGGTCTGTTTCAGCGAGAAGGAGGCACGCACGTGCGATGCGAAGTTCGTTCACATACTGGGGCACGGTGCGTCCCGTGCTTTTCTTGAACAGACGGCTGAAGGCGCTTTTACCCAGACTCACGATTGCCGCCAGATCAGCTACATAAATTGGCTCCGGCAGATGGGATGCAATGAATTCACAAGCCATGCTGATGCGGTCGGAGGTGCCGGGGCGTGGCTGCGGCAGGACGGCGGATGAGATTTCCTGCAGATCCTCTGAGTTTGACAGCAGATCGAGCAGCTGCAGCAGGAGGATCACGCGCTTCATGCCATGAACGAGCAGCATTTCCTGGACGATGCGTGTGGCTGTCAGCCGGGTGATGCCTGTGACTTCCAGGCCCTGGTCGGCACGTTGGAACAACCTCCGCACGGGTATCATGGAGGAGCGCTCCATCCAGTCTTCATAACCTGGAAGCTGAGGCATGAACTGGACGACAATGGCTTCCACAGGCGTAATTGATGAACCTGAAGCGCTGTGGTTCCGGTAGTCATGCGGCACATTGGAGCCCATAAACACGAGGTCTCCCGGAAGGATAGGGGAGATGTTGTTGCCCACAAGGCGTTCGGAACCACCCTTCAGAACCAGCGTGATTTCACACTCCGGGTGGTAATGCCACACGCAGCCAAAATCCTGCCCGCGCACGACCTCGCAAACCACCGGTTCGGCAGCTGCGAGAGGTGAGAGCATTTCAACAATGGGTTTCATTGACTGCTGGTGCTGGGAACGTGCATGTCCTTATGTCTGCCATCTCAGATGGCGAACGTGCGAATTCGTTCATGAAACTAATACGAATCAAAGCTGCATACAGAAGTTCATTTATGGGATGAATGATTGAAGGCAGAGTCGATTTAAGGCGCAAAAGGAGTGAGAAAGGGCGGGTGTAAATAAATCTTCAGACAAGGGGTCAGGCTGCATGGCTATGCAGCATACGTGCCACCTGTTGGCGCTACGCCTAT
This sequence comes from Prosthecobacter sp., assembly GCA_021733925.1. Lineage (GTDB taxonomy): Bacteria > Verrucomicrobiota > Verrucomicrobiia > Verrucomicrobiales > Verrucomicrobiaceae > Prosthecobacter. The sequence continues at coordinate 83,226 of JAIPJY010000003.1, forward strand.
GCTCCGCACAGATGTGTGTTCATCTGCGACAATCGTATCACTCAGCCCCCTATTGGTCCCACGCTTGCAAGCCAGTCACCGGCAGCAGTGTATCGGCAGCGGCACGCCATGCAGGAGTGCCGGCTTTCTTGAAGAGTTCGTAAATGAGTTTCTTGCTGTATGGATCCGCGACAGAGTTTGGTGCATTGCGCCATAACCCAAGCCGCAGGCCGCCCTCATGGGCATGATCCACATGGCGGTGGTAAATGAAGGCGTCGATGGTGGGCAGAGTTTGAATCTTCTCCCAGGCATATGCGAAGGCTGTGGCCTGAAGCTTTTCACCCTCGGGCGTGAGCAGAGTGTGGAAGCCCTGCTCGCTGAGGATGATGCGGCGCGGCTTGCCGTTAAAGAGCAGTTCAGGGCGCTCGAGATGCTTGGGCAGCACCTCCAGGTTCTTGAAGGTGACCTTGTTGGTGTTGTCGTCGTGCGTGACCGTTTTGTCGGCCCAGGCACGTGGATTGCCGAGGTTTTCGGGGTAGGGGTGCCAGGCGACGTTCCAGTCGAAATCGCCACGCTCACGCACCAGACGCGCGAAGGTGTCGAGAAAGTCGCGGCCCGGAGTGGCTTCCTGCGGGCTCACGTTGTGCATGCTGCTGCTCCAATGGTGATCGGAGGAGAGGTAGGTGCGGGCGTTTTGCGAGTGTTTGCGAATGGCGCTGTGAGCGATGCGGAAGGCTTTTTCGTATTCGCTGGCGGCGGTCTCCAGCGGCACAAGGCCCATGTTGTTCCAGAGGAAGTGTGAATTAACCTCGTTGCCAATGATCCAGCCCCATACGCGGCCATGCTCGGGATGTGCACCGCTCCAGCGTTCGGCCAGCATGCTGATGACGGCGTCGAGGAAACGGTTGGTGGTGTTCACGGCACCGACCGTGAATTTGTAATCCTTGCGATGGCCCGGATGCAGCACCACGGCATCGATGGCCGGGTTCTTCGAGGGATAAGCGATGATGATGAGATAGACGACGATGCCTGCGTCCGAGAGCGGTTTGATCTGACGGTCCAGCGATGTGAGGTAGTTCTCATTCCACACAAATTCGCCCGCCCCCGGTTTCGACTTGGGGGTGTAGAGTGCGGTGAGGTTTACATTGATCGTTGCATGGTGAATGCCCAGCGACAGTGCGTCGTCCGTCATTTGCACCTGGATGCCCTTCACGTCGGGAGGCGTGGGAAAAGGATCGGTGTTTTGCGCACAGGCGATTTGCGCGAGGAGGAGGCTGAGGAGAAGATGACGCATGAGTGACGAGCCGACCAACCTAGCCATTACTGCAAATGAGCAACTGCAAGCTGCCTGCGAACGCTGCGGTAAACCCGAGGCGGGGAAGTTTGGTGACGAGTTCATCTGCGATGAATGCTACGCAGCCTGCGGGTCGTGCTGCGCTGGGGAGGAGGGCTGAGAGCGTGGTCGCTCCATTTCAGGCGTGAGATTTGCGAATAGGGAGCACTCTACGGAGGCCTCATCTGGTGGCAGAATCATCGCAACAAAACACAACATGCGTTGAGACGTCGGGCATTCCGTTCGTAGCATTCAGCATGTCCCTCACTTCCTTCTTTCAGCCACGCAGTATCGCTCTCGTCGGAGCCACGGAAAGGGAAGGGAGTGTCGGACGTGCGATCTGGGACAATTTGCGTGGATTTTCAGGCGTGGTTTTTCCGGTGAATGAGAAGCGGGCAGAGGTGTGCGGGGTGAAGGCATATCCAAGCATCGCGGCGTTGCCAGAAGTGCCTGAACTGGTGATCATTGTGACGCCGTCAACCACCGTGCCGGGTCTGGTTGAAGAAGCCGGTGAGGCGGGTGTGAAGGCGGTGGTGGTGATCTCTGCGGGATTCAAGGAAGCGGGGGCCGAAGGTGCCAAGCTTGAGGCGGAGGTGCTGGCAGCGGCGAAAAAGCATGGTGTGCGCCTGATCGGGCCGAACTGCCTCGGTCTGATGAATCCGCATGCGGGTCTGAACGCAAGTTTTGCCAGCAGTGTGGCGCAGCCCGGGCGGGTGGCGTTTTTGAGCCAGAGCGGGGCGCTATGCACGGCCATCCTCGACTGGAGCCATGATCAGCACGTGGGCTTCAGCGCGTTTGTTTCCACCGGCGCGATGGCCGATGTGGGCTGGGGCGATCTGATCCGGCATTTCGGCGATGACCCACATACGAGCAGCATCGTGATCTATATGGAGTCTGTGGGTAATGATGCGGCGGCATTCCTAGCTGCGGCTCGGGCTGTGGCGGCGCAAAAGCCGATCGTGGTGATCAAGGTCGGACGCACGGCGGAGGCCTCGCGTGTGGCGGCTTCGCACACGGGCGCGCTGACCGGGAGCGATGCGGTGCTGGATGCGGCGCTGCGGCAAAGTGGCGTGCTACGGGTGGACACGATTGAGGAGCTGTTCGACATGGCGGAGGTGCTGGCCAAGCAGCCGCTGCCAACCGGGCGACGGCTGGCGATTGTGACGAACGCGGGAGGTCCCGGTGCGCTGGCAACGGATGCGCTGGTGCTGGGCAAAGGTGAACTGGCGGCACTTTCAGCGCAAACCATGGAGGATTTGAACGCGCTGCTGCCCGAGTGCTGGAGCCATCACAATCCAGTCGATGTCTTGGGTGATGCAGATGCGGCTCGGTTTGCTCAGGCTTTACGCATTGTGGCCAGTGACGCCGCCGTGGACGGTGTGCTGGCCATTTTGACTCCGCAGGCCATGACGCATCCCACAAACATCGCACGTGATGTTTCGGTGATCGCAGGCGAAATTGACAAGCCGTTGCTGGCGAGCTGGATGGGGGCGCAGAGTGTGCAGGAAGGGCGCGGTATTCTTAATGCGGCGGGGGTGCCGACGTATGACTACCCCGATGAAGCTGCGCTGGCTTTTGTGCGCATGAGGGAACATCGTCTGCGTCTGATCTGGCTGAGTGAAACTCTGAGCGCCCATGCTGACGATGATGAAGGAGAAGCTCTGCCGGTGGTGGGAGGTATGATTGAGACGGTGCTCAAAAGCGGACGAACCCTTATGACGGAGCAGGAAGCCAAACAACTGCTGCAGGTGGCAGGCATTCCCATCGTGGAGACACGCGCGGCCTACGATGAAGCCGCGGCCGTCGCAGCGGCGGAGGCGTTAGGATATCCGGTGGTGGTGAAGTTGCTTTCATCCACAATTACGCACAAGAGCGACTGTGGTGGCGTGCAGCTCAATCTGCTCAATGCCACCGCGGTGCAGCAGGCATGGCGGCTGATCTGTGAAAACGTCACACACCTGCATGGACTGGCCGCTTTCGAAGGGGTGACCGTGCAGCGCATGATCACAGATAAGGGCATCGAATTGATCCTCGGGTCGAGCACGGATGCACAGTTCGGGCCTGTGCTGCTCATTGGCGCTGGCGGGACCTTGGTGGAGGTGTTGCAGGATCACGCGCTGGCCCTGCCACCGCTCAATCACGCGCTGGCGCGGCGCTGGGTCGAGCAGACAAGAATTGCCAAAGTTCTGCATGGTGTACGCGGCCAGCCAGCGGTGGATCTGGCTGCACTGGATGATACACTGGTGAAATTCGCCCGATTGGTGCAGCACGAACGGCGAATTGTGGAGCTGGACATCAATCCGCTGCTGGCGACGCCGGAAGGTGTTGTGGCCCTGGATGCGCGGGTGGTGGTGCGTGCGTGAATGTTCATCGAAACGACATGCAGTTCACTATGCTGTGCGTGCTGGAACCAGCTTGTCCAGATGTGGCGGCAGCCGCTGGGCCTTGAATCGAGGTCAGTGGAAAGTTGGCAGATTCGTTGGTTGCCTGTATTTACGTATGCTGCGTGAGATCAGCGGCGTCCGGTCGGGCGCTAGAAACGAATTCTTTGAGCATGAGTACCTTTTTTCAACATCCCTTGATTGCGCTGGCACTGCTGCTCGCGAGTTGCGGGCGCAATCCTTCGGGGCCTCCGGCAGCACCGGGGCCACCCGGCCCCATGGAAGTGGGTGTGATCACCATTTCGACAACACCGGTGACGCTGACGCAGGATCTGCCGGGGCGCATTTCAGCCATCCGCGTGGCGGAGGTGCGGGCACGCGTCAGTGGCATCGTGCTGAAACGTCTCTTCAATGAAGGCAGCGATGTGAAGGAAGGCCAGGTGCTTTATGAGATCGATCCGGCGCAGTATGAGGCTTCTTACGACAGTGCGCTGGGTACGCTGGCGCGTGCCGAGGCCGGATTGAACTCCGCCCAGTTGAAGCTGAACCGCATGAAGTCTCTGGTAGATTCACGTGCGATCAGCAAGCAGGATTATGACGAGGCTTCGGGCAGTCAGCGCGTCAATGAGGCGGAGGTGCAGCTCGGCAAAGCGGCGGTGAAGACCGCAAAAATCAATCTCGACTACACCAAGGTGACCTCGCCAATCACCGGGCGAATCGGACTCTCGCAGGTGACGGAGGGTGCCTACGTACGCACTGATCAGGCGACCTTGCTCACGACCGTGCAGCAGATTGATCGTGTCTATGTGGATGTGAATCAGCCCAGCAGTGATTTGCTGCGCTTGAAGAACGCCCTGGCGAGCGGCAGGCTCAAGGCGGACTCCTCCGGAAAACCGCGTGTCAAACTGGTCCATGAAAATGGCGACATCTATCCCGAGGAGGGAACGCTGGAGGTTTCTGATGTCACGGTGAACCCGCTGACCAATTCCGTCACCGTGCGCGCCGTGTTCCCTAATCCGCAGGGCGATCTGCTGCCCGGCATGTTTGTGCGGGCGCGACTGGAAGAGGGGACAACACCCGATGCCATCCTCGTGCCGCAGTTCGCGGTCAGCCGCAATTCGAAGGGCGAACCGACGGCGATGGTGGTCGGTGCTGAGAGCATGGTCGAACTGCGTGTGCTGGAGACGCCGCGCGCTGTTGGCAATCAATGGCTGGTCACCTCAGGACTCAAGGCGGGCGACCAGCTTATCATCAACAATCTCCAGAAAATTCGTCCCGGCGCGCCGGTCAAAGTTGCTGCGGATGCTCCTGCTTCACCCCCCAGCGCCTCCAAGTAATCCACGATGTCACGCTTCTTCATCGACCGGCCTGTTTTCGCCTGGGTCATTGCCATCATCATCATGCTGGCGGGGGCGCTCTCGATCGAGAGCCTGCCAATCGCCCAATATCCAAGCATCGCGCCGCCCACTATTGCGATTATCGCAAGCTATCCGGGTGCTTCAGCAAAGACCTTGGAGGATACGGTCACGCAGGTCATCGAGCAGAAGCTCAATGGCATTGACCACCTGAGGTACATTGAATCTTCCAGCACCTCGGATGGGACCGCGACGATCACTGTCACCTTTGATGGCGGTGCCAATGCAGACACTGCTCAGGTGCAGGTGCAGAACAAGGTGGCGCTGGCCATACCATCCCTGCCGCAGGAAGTGCAGCAGCAGGGCGTTCAGGTGAACAAATCAGTGCGCAACTTCCTCATCGTGGTCGGTCTGATCTCCACGGACGGGAGCATGTCGAACACCGACCTTGCGGACTACAATGCCAGTGTGATGAAAGATCCCATCAGCCGGCTTCAGGGGGTGGGTGAGATTCAGGCCTTCGGCACTCAGTACGCGATGCGCATCTGGCTGGATCCCGACAAGATGACCAAATACCAGATCTCAACCACGGACATCATCCTGGCCGTGCGAGCGCAGAATGCGCAGGTCTCTGCCGGTGCGCTCGGCGGCCTGCCAGCCGTGCCCGGGCAGCTACTCAATGCCACGGTCATGGCGCAGAGTCGTCTGCAGACGCCGGAGGAGTTTGGCGCCATTCTTTTGCGCGTCAGCCAGGATGGCTCACGTGTCTTTTTGCGCGATGTCGCACGTACGGAACTTGGCAGTGAGTCCTACAACGTCATGGCGCGCTACAATGGCATGCCCGCGAGCGGCATGGCCATCCGGCCTGCACTGGGTGCCAATGCGCTCGAAACCGTGAACATTGTGAAGAAAAAGGTGGAGGAGCTCTCGCAGTTCTTCCCGCCGGGGGTGAAGGCCATCTACCCGTACGACACCACGCAGTTTGTGCGCATTTCTGTGGAGGAGGTGGTGAAGACCCTCATCGAGGCTGTCATTCTCGTCTTCGTGGTGATGTTCGTCTTCCTGCAAAGCTGGCGTGCCACGCTGATCCCCACCATTGCCGTGCCTGTGGTGCTGCTCGGCACTTTTGGTGTCATGGCGGCGGCGGGGTATTCCATCAATACGCTCACGCTGTTTGGTCTGGTGCTTGCCATCGGTCTCCTGGTGGATGATGCCATTGTCGTCGTCGAAAATGTCGAGCGCGTGATGCAGGAGGAGGGGCTCTCACCGAAGGAGGCCACGCGCAAGTCCATGGATCAGATCAGCGGCGCACTGGTCGGCATTGGGCTTGTGCTTAGCGCGGCATTTGTGCCCATGGCATTCTTCACCGGCTCCAGCGGTGTGATTTATCGGCAGTTCTCACTGGTCATCGTCAGCTCGGTGACACTCTCTGTGCTGGTGGCGCTGATTCTCACGCCAGCACTCTGCGCCACGTTGTTGAAACCGGTACCTAAGGACCATGGGATCAACAAGCGCGGACCCTTTGGCTGGTTTAACCGCGCCTTTGAGCGCACAGCTGATCACTATACGAACGCGGTCGCCGTGTTCCTGCGTCACTATGTGCTCGCGCTCATCCCCTACATTGCCATTGCCGTGGCGGTCGTTTTTCTCTTCGAACGGGCACCCACCGGTTTCCTGCCCGATGAAGACACCGGCGTGCTTTTTGCCATGGCCCAGCTGCCACCCGGATCTACTCGGGAGCAGGCAGATGAAGTGCTGAAGAAAATGGAGAAGCACTTCTTCGAGGAAGAGAAGGACGTGATAGAAGGCGGCTTCGGCGTGCTGGGCTTCAGCTTCAGTGGCAATGCGCAGAATCAAGTCCTTATGTTCGTCAAACTGAAGCCCTGGGGGGAGCGCAAACTGCCGGAGCAGAAAGTGAAGGCCATTCAGATGCGGGCATTGGGCAAGTTTGGACAGATCAAGGAAGCCCTCGCCTTTGCCTTCGCGCCACCCGCCGTTCTGGAACTTGGCACCGCCACAGGTTTCGACATGAGGCTTGTTGATCTCGGTGGGCTGGGGCATGAGGCGCTTATGGATGCCCAAGGCCAGCTTCTTGGAATGGCCGCAAAAAATCCTCTGCTATCCTCTGTGCGCCCTAATGGACTCGCTGACACCGCCGCTTATCAGATCGAAATCGATCAGGAAAAAGCCAGCGCACTGGGGCTTTCTCTCGCAGACATCAATGCTTCCCTCAGCACCATCCTGGGCTCCACTTACGTCAATGATTTCATCGACAAGAACCGCGTGAAACGTGTCATGATGCAGGGTGACGCCCCATTCCGCATGCTCCCGGAGGACATCAACCGCTGGTATGTGCGCAATGCCCAGGGAGGCATGGTGCCGTTCTCCGCCTTCACCAGCGCCACTTGGAAAATGGCCTCTCCCAAGCTTGAGCGCTTCAATGGTTCGCCATCGCTTTCGATCCTTGGTGAGCCCTCTCCGGGGCACAGTTCTGGTGAGGCCATTCATGAGATCGAGCGACTTGTGAAGTCACTGCCGCCCGGTATTGGCGTCGCCTGGGCCGGACTGTCGTATGAAGAGCAAGCCTCCGGCTCCAAGGCTTCATCGGTTTACATCATCGCGCTGCTCATGGTCTTTCTCTGCCTTGCTGCTCTCTATGAAAGCTGGGCCATTCCGTTCTCGGTCATGATGGACATGCCGCTCGGCGCGCTCGGCGTCGTTGCTGCCACGCAATGGCGCGGCATGCCCAATGACATCTATTTTCAAATCGGCCTGATCACCATTATCGGTCTTTCGGCCAAGAACGCGATCCTCGTGGTGGAATTTGCCAAGGAGCACTTTGATCAAGGTGCCACGCTCATTGACGCCGCGCTGCATGCGGTGCGTCAGCGGCTGCGGCCGATCTTGATGACCTCCATCGCGTTTGGTCTCGGGGTGCTGCCGCTGGCGATCAATACTGGCGCGGGTTCTGGCAGTCAGAACGCTATCGGTACCGGGATTGTCGGTGGTGCGGTGACGACCACGTTGCTGGGGCTGTTCTTTGTGCCGTTGTACTTTGTGGTTATTTTGCGGCTGTTCCGGGTGAAGCCGGTGAAGGTGCCTGAAGCAAAGTAGCCCTCTCGCTCCGCGAGAGGTGCACAGACCGTTCGCAGGATGAGAGCGTCTGCGAGTGATGAAGGCACTTGCAGCTTGGCGTGAGCGCTGTGCTCATCTCGCGGAGCGAGGTTGGCTACTTTCCTGGCGCGCATGCAGCATTCACAATCACGCCCCAATGACACCCTTCAGCACCTTCATCTGGGAGGCAGCGCGTTCTTCGACATAGGCCATCGCTTTTTTAACTTTTGCCTGGGCGGCGGGGTAGTCTTTGTGGATGCCCATGAGGATCTCGAACATCTTCGGGGCCGGGGTGGCGTCGAACTCGGGGGCCCATTCTTCGAGGCCGATGTCTTTGAACATCCAGCATTTCGGCGAGTGGAATTCGGAGAAGGTGTGCATCATCGGCGTGCCCATGGCCAGGGCCATGATGGGCGTGTGCGGCTCGTGGCAGATGACGGTGTGGGCACGGGCGTAGAAGGAGCAGGCTTCATCCACGTTCCAGAACTCGTCGAAGTTGACCACGTAGGGCTTCAGGTCGTCCGGCAGGGTGTCGTAGATGAACTTCTTGTTGTACTCCATCTCCTTGTTCACCTCAGGGGCGATGACCACCTTGAACCCGGTCTCCTTCACCCACATGGCGATGAGATCCTGATAGACCTTCGCGCGGCGCGTGTCGTCGGCGATGTTCTCTGGGGTGGGGTGCAGCGGGTTGAGCTTCTGCGGCCGCTTGTCATCCACACCCGGGCTGCTGGGTGAGTGGGTGCGGAGCTGGATGGTGATGAACTTCTTCTCTTCGAGGCCGTGCTTCTTCATCCGCGCCAACGCCTTCTCATCATCGCGCACATCGATGCCGAAGCAGCCATCCGGCCCGAATTCCAGCACCGGCGGCTTCACGCCCACATCCTGCAGCAGTTTCAGCGTCTTGGAATCGCGGCAGTAGATGTAGGCGGCGCTGTTCAGCAGCGCGATACGCTTCTCCGCATCCTTCCCGGTGACCATGTCCGGGAAATACGACTGCCCCTGCAACCCCCAGGGCTTGCCCAGTTTCTGGCAGTAGATCATGAAATCCGTGCTCTGCCCCATGCCGGGCCCGCGCAGGAAAAAGTCGCTGCGACCCACCGCCTGCTGCACCGCGCCGCCTTCTTTGGAAAGCGAGCCTTTCACAATCTCCAGCTTGGGAAACCGCTTCATCAACATCGCATCCACCGCCTCATTCGTGTTCATCGCCCACAGGATGACCTTCACCTCCGGCAGATACTGCTCCAGAAACCGCAGCGTGCCCGGCGTGTGGCCAATGTCACCGATGTTCTTCGTGGCCCAGCCGCATTGAAGGAGGACGGTTTTTTGAGGGGTGGTAGCTTGCGCGAAGGCGGAGGAGCCGAGGGTGAGGGCGGATGTGCGGAGGAAGGAGCGGCGAGTGGGCATGGCTGAAATTGAGAGTGTCTTGCGAAGTTCCAACAGGCGAACCGCCGCCTGCTTCTCATTCAGACTAATAGGTCGGCTGCTGCCGTAAAACATAAAGTTTTGAGTCGTTAATCGGTGACGTACTCGTCGAGTTGCTGCGCCACATCCATCTGAGATGCCCAGGTTTCTGCGACTGGTATATCGAGGATTTTCGCAGGTGGCAGGACGCGCTCAGCTGTCCAAAGAGGTGGATAGAAAAAGAGGCAACGGTCCGGTGGCAGACGCGAAATGACCTCTTCGCAACCTGGCCATGCCAGGTCATCGTAAAAGTCTTTGAAGTCCGTGCAGGCCCAAAGCAAAAACTGTGTGTAGGTGCACTCCAATGCCTCCCACCTGAGACTTCGGGGTGAGAAGTAATACATCAGGTTTCCATCGTTTCCGAGAGACCCACCATTCAGAGCGAAAAATCCTCCGAACGCATCATCAGCCACCAAGTAGAATCCGTCCGACCTGCCTTGGTTCCAGTCCGGCAGAGTGCGAGGAATAGCCTTGCTTCCAGAGCCAAGAATCCGGAACCAGCCATCGAGAACGGAAATGCCGCCCGTATGGTAGGCAATGGCTCCCATGGGCGATCGCGTCGTCACCTGCGTGCGATGCAGAACATCTGCCGCCGCAGGCGAGGCGGGATGCAGTACACAGCGTCCAGGGTGCGTTCGCACCGTTTCAGTCACAAAGGGCAGGGCGGACTCGGCCTCGTTGATTAGCTCTTTCAGCGGGCGCATGGCATTAGCAAATGCTGGGAGATGATTCAATCTCCCATTTTCGAATGAATCATCACTGCGCCGCCAACGCCGCCGCAGCTCTCGCCTTGGCGATCTCCGCCTTCTTCAAAATCTCTTCGGTGCTCGGCAGGCTGGCCAGCACATCGGCGGGGATGAAGCCGTCGCCCACCAGTTTCGTCAGGCACTTCTTCCGTTCATCCAGGGCTTTGTCGGGGCTGCGTTCTTTGCTGAAGCGGGATTTGGCGGCGGCGCTGCGGTCTTTGAGGGCGGAGTAGATGTCGCCGCCGAGGAGGGAGGAGATGTCCACTTTGATCTTTTCGCGTCCGGCTTCGTTCTCGTTGATCTCGTCGCCGTTGATCGGTCCCGCCTGGTATTTGGGGAACATGATGGCGACTTCGGGGCAGACGCGGGAGCAGGCGGGGCAGTTGGTCTTGCAGTTGTCGTTGTTCTGCACCTGGATCTTGTTGTCGTCGCTGACGCCATAGACATCGAAGAGGCAGAAGCTGAGGCACTGCATGCAGTTGGTGCAGCGGGAGTAGTCGATGACGGGGAACCAGGGCTTCCATTTGCCGGGTTCGTTCATGGTTTTCTCGCCGCGGGATTTGTCCACGAGTGCGACGATGGCATCGGGCTCCAGGCCGGTGATGTCGCAGGTGTCGATGGTGATCTTGCCGGTGGCGTCTTCCAGCGCGGGGGCTTTGCCTTCAAAGGCGCCGAGCACGAGGAGGTTGCGCTCATCATGCGGCATGGCAGGCGCACCGAAGCTGCTGCGGGTGACGGTGTAGCCTTTGTCGAGCAGGGCCATCATGACCTTGGCACGGGACTCGGCGGGAAGCTGGATGCTGCCATTTCCTTCGTAGAGGACGACGCGGAGCGGGCGGTGGGTGTGGGTGATCATGGCGCGGCGTTTAAAGTTTCAAGTTTAAGGTTTCAAGTTGCCGGAGTTCTCGGTTCGATGCGGAGCGCGGAGGATCAGGCAGCGGTTGCTGGCTCGGCGCTGAGGAGAGCGTCGGCGATTTCCTGCGCGGTCTGGGTGCGCATGTTGAGGATCTCGGTGTCGGCAGGCAAGGGGAAGCCGGCCTGCTGGAAGAGGCCCTTCACGGCGCGGGGGTAGCAGGCGGCGATGCGCAGGCTGCCGCAGGAGGCGATGGCCTGCAGGCGGGGATCGCGGTGAGCGGCCATCTCGCAGAGATCGGAGACGGTTTCAAAGCTGGCGTTCGAGTCGCAGAGCTTCTGCAGGACTTCGTTTTTGACGCCGGTGGGTACAACCTGGGCGTAGGCGCAGCGGCAATAGAGGATGGTGGCAGGGGTGCTCAAAAGGGCGCTAGAAAAGGTGGGGAACAGTGTGGGCTCAGGTGGCGTACTACGCAACACCGCGAAGGAAGGCAGGACAAATTCAGGCCTAAAGCACAAAGTCGGCGCAGGGCCGACTTTGTGGTTTGGCGGGAATCGATTTGTACGAAGGCCTATGACGTGGTCTTGCGCTCCACATTCAGCCCCATCTTGCGGTACAGGGTGGCGATGGAGACGCCGAGCATGCTGGCGGTCTTTTCGCGGGAGCCGCTGTTGTACTTGAGCGTTTCCTGAATGAAGGCTCGCTCCTGGCCCTTGATGAAATCATCGAGCGTGGAGCCGATGGGGAGCTTGGTGATGCCCTCGGTGGTGGAAGGGGTGGGAATCTCGATCTGCTGCGTGACTTTGGCTGGCAGGTCGGAGGGACGGACACGGTCGCCTTCCGCAAAGGCGCAAGCGCGTTCGATGGCATTGCGCAATTCGCTGACGTTGCCGGGCCAGTTGTACTTCTCCAGGAATTCGATGGCACCGGCTTCGATGGTCTTGGCCTTGGTGTCGGTACGGTCGGCGAGGTCTTTGAGGAAATGCTCGACTAGCGGGCGCACATCCACGCGGCGCTCACGCAGCGGCGGGATCTTGAGGGGAACCACAGAGAGCTTGTAGTACAAGTCTTCGCGGAACTTGCCCGCCTTCACGGCGTCTTCTAGTGAGGTGGTGCTGGAGACCACGAGGCGGAAATCTGCACCACCAGAGCCATTGCCCCAGCCTTTTTTCGACTGCGCTTCATCGAGGAAGGTGTTCAACTGGGCCTGGATGCGGGCCGGGAGTTGATTGATCTCTGCCAGATGGATGGTGCCGCCGGAGACGCGGTTGAAGATGGCGGTCTGTCCGAAGAGTTCGGTTTCGAGCACGTCTTCTGGCATGGCGCTGCACTGCAGTTCCTTGTAAGGTGAGTTGCTGCGGCGGCTGGCCTCATGCAACGCACGGGCGACCATGTGCTTGCCGACGCCAAATTCTCCTTCGAGGAGGACGGGGCTGTCGTTATTGGCGACGCGGCGCACAATGTCAAAAATGCGCTGAATGGCGTCGCTGTGACCGATGAGTTTGGAAGCTGAGGCGGAGCGCAGGGTGGTGCTGGGAATGCTGGTGGGCGTGGCGGCGGCGATGCCGTTGCGCTGCAGGGCCTGATTCACTGTTTTGATCAGATCGCCCAGATCGAAGGGCTTGGTGAGGTAGTCGAAGGCGCCAAGTCGCATGGCTTCCACGGCGGTTTCCACGCTGCCATGACCGGTGACCATGATGACGGCGGTGTTAGGAAACTGATCCTTGCACATGCTGACGAGATCCAGGCCGTTCACATCGCCAATGCGCAGGTCCACAATGACGAGGTCTGGTTGATTGGAACGGATGGCCGCAATGCCGTCAATTCCGGTGGTGCAGCCGAAAACCTGGTGACCCGCAGCTTTGCAAAGCTTGGTCATGAGTTCGAGAATGGCGGCTTCGTCGTCTATGATTACTAGTTTAGCCATATTATTTTCGTGAAGTGAGAGGCATGGTTGATTGTTAAATAAGCTAAATGTTTCGCAGGATTGCGTCAACTCCAGTTTCTCAAAAAAGAGAATGAGGGTCTTTGGGACGCGTGGAAACCGCAGGTGAGAGCGGCGTGAGAGGGCCTTGTGGATGGCAATTAACAATCTCCAGCACTGCAACAGCGGAGCTTTTAAACTGGGATTTCCTGCGATGACGCTGGTGCATTGCAACTCTTGTTCCTTACGAGGGTTTCTCCTCCTGCAGTCAACCTCAACAGCACACTCTCATGAAATCCAAAACCAACCAACTCGCCTGGCTTTGTGGTGCCTTCGCTCTCAGCGTCGCTCAATTACAAGCCCAGGAATCCAAGCCCGCAGATCAGCCTCCAGCTGCTGTTCAACCTCTTCCAGCACCTCCCAAAGCAGACGCGCCTCCCGCCCCTGCGCGGCGTGACCAGCCGCGCCCGGACGAGCGTCGGGAAGGCAATGCTCCCCGCCCTGACAATATGGGGGAGCCGAAACGCCGTCCAGAAATGGGAGGTCAGCGCGATGGCGCGCAGCCGCAGCGCGATGGGCAGCGTGGACCGGTGAATTCTCCACAGAATGGTGGACCCATGAATCCCCCCAGAACTGACAATGACAAACGTGAGCAAGGGGGACATGAAGGCTTTCGCCGTCCGCCGATGGATGGTCAGCATGGTGGTGAACATCAGCGTGGCGAGGCGAAGCCGCAGGCAGAACGTGGCACGATGAAACCGTCCCACGAAGACAATCGTGGGCCGATGCACAAGCCGCGCCACGAAGGTGATCGTGGCCAGATGAGTCCGCAACACGAAGGTCACCATGGCCCAATGAACAAGCCGCAGCACGAAGGTAAAGGTGGCCAGGAACATGCGGGTCGTCAGGAGCACTTTCGTCAGCCCCAGGGGCCGCGTGGCAAGGAGCGCGGAGGAGTCCAGCCTCGGGCAGAAGGCCGTGGTCCGCAGTCTTTTGCACAGCGCGGAACGTTTGGTTCACCGCGTGGTGGTGAAGGTTTCCGCTCGCCTCAGGGGGGGCCGCAGCGCGGGCAGATGCACCGTGGTCGTGGGCAAGGTGACCAGGGCAGGATGGAGCACCAGTTTGGTGGGCATCAGCAGTCGCAGCAATTTGGCCGCCAGCGTCAGGGTTCGAAATTTGGTGGTGCACGCGGTCCGGAGCCCCGTTTTGAACATCGTCGTGGCCCGGCCCCCCAGCAGTTTGGGTCCCAACGCGGTGGCGAGCGCCCTGGCGCAGGCCACCAGCACTTTGACCACCCGATGCATCAGCCCCGGCATGGTGGCATGAGCGGAGGGGGGCGTGGCCCCGGTTCTCCTTCGCGTGAAGGTTCGCGCTTTCAGCAGGGTGGACAAGGACAACCGCATGGCCCGCCGCCGATGAATCCTGAGCGTGGCCGCGAAGGCCCGCCGCGTGATCGAAGCGTGTGACGCTTGCAGGTATCGAACTTCATAGCATGGCGGCCCGGGCAACCAGGCCGCTTTTTTGTGCCTTTGAAAGAGGCATTCGCGTCTCGTGGGTTGTGTTTGTGCAAACGAACTCCATAGTCCCTTCCTCCCGCAGTCCCGACGGACTGCCACGACACCCACTGCATGAGCTTGGTCAAAAAACTCGCCAAAAAGTTCAACACGAACACGCAGACGACTGCGTACGGAGTTAATGGACCGGCGGAGCTGCCATGGTGGTCAACGGAACGTTGGGCGCACCTTTGGAATGGACAGCCGACGGTTTCCGCCGCCTCGGCCGCCACCGCCAACACCATGCTGCCCGTGCTGATTGAAGTTTTTGCGGCTTTCAGCAAGCTGGACGGCAACATCGAGGAGGAGGAGGTCGAATCCAGTCTCGGCTACCTGCGCTACGATTACCCCGAAGCGATCTATGCCGACATGCGGCGTCTCTATTTTGAGGCTCTGCAGGAGCCGCAGGACCTGACGCAGCGTGCGAAGGAGTTGAGCCAGAAACTCACTCAGGAGCAAAAAATCCTGCTGGGCGTACAGTTGTACCTGCTCATCTCACGTGCGCAGCAGAATCAGCGGCAGATGGTGGAGTTTTACCTCTTCATGACGAATCTGGGCATTGCGGCCCAGGCCATCGACATCGTTTATCAGCTCAATGCCGGAGACAAACCGCCGGAAGAGGGGTTTTCCACCAAGGGCGGCCAGCCGCTGGACACGCTGCGCATCGGTGCCACAAAAAATTGCGACGTTCTGCTGCGTTCGCTCTCAGACGACTGCTCCGTGGTGGCGTTCCGGTTTCAAAACCTCGTGCTGCTGAAGAACACGGGCAGCATTTCCATTCTGGTCCGCAGCCGCCGGCAGCCGCCGGGAGAGTTCTCGCGGCTTTATCCCGGCGAGCGCGTGGTGATGGAGGACGTGACGCTGGACTACAATGACCTGATCACCTACTTCAACTCCAAGAAGACCCTGTCAGGCACGCAGATCTACCTGACTCTCACGGAGAGTGGCAGCGCGGAAATCGCCCCGCAGCGCACGCGTGGCACGAATTTGAGGCTCAGCTTTGGCCTGGGCGTCACGGTGGAGGCACTGCGCACGACGAAAGCGACGCTGAACGGGGTGCTGCTCAGCAGTGGCACGGTGGTGGAGGCCAGCATCGAAGACAGCCTGATCGCCCATGGTGAGGTGGAAATCTCGCTGCGCGATCTGCGGGTGCGTGCGCAGGAGTTTGGCGGGCAGTTCCGGCTGGAAGGAAGCCGCAACACCTACCTCGTCTCCAACAAGCCCGAATTGCTTGATGAGGGTGACATTCTTCTCTCAGAAGACACCGATGGTGAAATCCTGCTGCGCATTGAGTGCAACTACGCGCAGAAAACCGGTGTGCTCGAAGTGCTGCGCTCCTCGCGCCCGCTTTACATTGGCCTGATTCCGGTGCGTGACCGGATCACTCTCAACGATGGCGACACCATCACGCTGGGAGAGGGGCAGTACCTGCGCTGTCACTTTGCCGATCGCATTATCGAGGAGGAGCGCAACACCGTGCGCCAGATCGAGGTGCGCGAACTCAGCCACCGCTTCGATGGCCGCGACACTGCGCAGGATGGCGTGAGCTTCATCGCCCGCCGTGGCGAGATGATCTGCGTCATGGGGCCCAGCGGCTGCGGCAAGAGCACTCTGCTGCGCATTCTAGGCGGGCAGCTCAAACCCAAGGGGGGCGAAGTGCTGATGAACGGCCTTGCGCTGTATGAAAACCTGCACAATCTCACGCCCTACATCGCCTACATTCCGCAGGAGGATGCCTTTGATCCCCTGCTCAAGGTGCAGGAGAATCTCGACTTCTCCGTGGCGGTGCGATGTCCGCATTTGAAGACTGAGGAACGGCGTAAACGAGTTGATGCGAAGCTCGCAGAACTCGGACTGGCCGACCTGCGCGACCGGTTGGCCGGCACGCCGCAGCAAAAGTTTCTGAGCGGCGGCGAACGCAAACGTCTCAATGCGGGGCTCGACATGATCGGTATTTCCGATGTGTACCTGTTTGATGAACCGACCTCCGGTCTCTCCTCCAAGGACAGCGAGCACGTGCTCGAAATCATTCGTAGTCTGGCGCGCAACAAGATCGTTATTACTTCCATCCATCAGCCCAGTTCACGGCTGCTGCAGATGTTCGACAAGGCCCTGCTGCTCGACAAGGGCGGCAAGCTGGCCTACTTCGGCACGCCGCAGGGGATGATCGAGTACTTCTGGCGCGTGTATCATACGGAAACCGGTCAGTCAGGTGATGCGGATGCGCAGCCGCCGGAGAAACTCACACCGGACTTTGTCTTCGACGTGCTCGAAACACCGCTGCGCGACATCAGCGGTGACATCATTCATGAACGCAGTGCGGACGGGCATCTCGTGGCTGCGCGCCGCTTTCCGCCGAACTTCTGGCGTGACTCCTATCAGCGGCATCTCATCATGGAGAGTATGGCCAAGCAGAAGGCCGCGCCGGGCAGCACCAGCCTCATCGCCCGGCCCAAGCGGGATGAAAGCCAGAGCGCCAGCCGCATGCGCAGCACGCCGAAACCGCCGAAGCATACCTTTCGAGAAGAGAGCATTCTCTTTTTCACGCTGTTGAAGCGCGCCTTCCTCAGCAAACTGCGCAACCGCACGAATCTGCTCACGACCCTGCTTGAGGCTCCCTTGCTCGCCTGGATCATTTCCAGCGTGCTCAAATACTCCGAGGAGACGAACTACACCTTTGCCACCGCCTTCCACATCCCGACGTATCTCTTCATGAGCCTCGTCGTGGCGATGTTTCTGGGCCTGACTAACAGCGCCGATGAAATCATCCGTGACCGCCATACCCTGAGCCGAGAGCGCAATCACAACCTGCGCACTTTCTACTATCTCAGCGGCAAGATCATCTCGCTCTCCACCTTTGCGCTCGTCCAGTGTGTGATCTACCTGCTCATCGGCAACTGGGTGCTCGAGATCCGCGACATGTTCCTCATTCACCTGTGGTGGATGTTCCTCACCTCTCTCACGGGGGTCTGTCTGGGACTGTTCATTTCCAGCATCGTCAGTGACAACCGCACTGCGGTGAACGCCATCCCGCTCCTTCTGATTCCGCAGATCATCCTCGGTGGTGCGCTGATCAAGTACGAGGAGATGAACAAGAACCTCGACCTCGTCTATTCCGTGGGGAAATGGCTCAAAAAATCTGGCAACGATGAGGAAAATGCCAGCAAGCTCAAGGTGCCCTTCATCTGTCAGTTCATGCCGCTGCGCTGGTCCTATGAAGGCATGGTCATTTCTCAGTCCAAGCTCAACCCGCTCACGCGCAACCAGGACTTCCTCGACGAACGCATTCAGTCGTTGTTGCCGCCCTCGGGGGCGGACATGAGTGACCGGCAGCGCCATGAGCTTGAACTCACCAAACAGTCCCTCGCGGTCGTTTCGGGCCTGTATGCCGAGAACCCTCGCGAAATCTCCAAGCGACTGGGCTCCATCCGCGATGCCGTGCTCAGCGGTCGCATCGAGCCCCCCATGCTCGACAGCATGTTGGAGCAGAACGACGGCGTCAGCGCCGAGGAAATCTACGTGAACCGCAAGGTGCTCGACCTCGTCACCAAGGCCGAGATGGAACGTGAGGACTACCGCCGCAAGACCAGCCCGAATGTGTTTTTTGGCACGCGTAAAATGTATCTGGGTACCAAATACAACACCCTTTGGATCAACAGCATCGTCATCCTCTTCTCACTCTCGCTCATCATCGCTGCTGTGGAATTGAGTTTGAGACGGCAGTTGACGAAGGTGTGAGGTGGGAAAGTAGCCCTCTCGCTCAGCGAGAGGAGCACAGCGCTGCGCAATCCTCCAGCGCCATGATGAAGCGCAAGCTCTGTGCATGTGATGTCAGCTCATCTTGACGGGTCGAGATGACCACTTTGGTGGTCCGCGATACGCGTGCGAATCATTCGGGGAACAGCATCGAGGCCATTCAGCCGAACCGGGGTCAGACTATTTCAGCCATCGCGACATGCGATTTTTAGCTGCGTCATGAGAAACAACACGGCCCTCTTCGATGGCTCGTTCGCCGCGAACAATGTTCTCCTGAATGTCGAGGCGCTGGCATGCGTCGCAAGTTTTCAGATCCACAAGGGTTGCAGCGGCTTTGTCACGTTGCATGATGAGAATCTGGGCTTGGTCGGAATCAACAGCTTCATCTGCGGCTGTTGGTTGAATTAATCGGGGCACTGAACCGCAGGAAAATGCAGGAGACTCCAGCGATGAAAATGGGAAGCTCATAAAGCAGAATGAAGCGGCTGACGCTCCGATTAAAGTTTAAGTGTTCAAGCTCAGGATCGTTGATGCTTTGCCACCACAGGTAACATTGGAAAGCGATCATCAGAAGCAAAAAGATGCCGACGCCCAAGCCCCAATTGTGAGGACGCTTCCAAACTTTCCAAAGCAGAAATGACCAGAAAGCGATGCTTAAAAACGGGGTGAGAGCCATTTCGGCGGCTGTGCCGATAGGCTGGCGAATGCATTCCGATAATGCTCATGACTGCAACCCCGATCAGCGAGATCATTGCCAGGCGATGAATCACAAGATGTGTTTTCATTCTCTTACTTCTCCAGCTTCTTCAGTGCCGCCGTCACATTCCCCACTGTGAGAAGTTCATCGAGGATGAAGGGTTCCTCAGCGCCCGGTATGTAGAGCACGTTGACTGGCACGGCGCGTTTGCCGAGGGCTTCGAGGGCGAGGCGGATGGTTTCGTTTTCATCCGACCAGTCGGCTTTGAGCGTGGCGACGTGGTGCTGTTTGAAGAGGGCACGCAGGCCGGTGTCGGAATAGACGCGTTTGTTGACTTGGCAGGTCCAGCACCAGGAGGCGGTGAAGTCGATGTACACGGGCTGCTTGGCGGCACGCAGCGCGGCCACTTTTCCCGGTGACCACGTTTCCCAGTGCAATGCATCGGGGTCATTGAGATTCACGTCTTCTTCTGCATGTGAGCGTTTGGCGGAAGCGTTTGGCAAACCGAGCCAGAGGCCGCCTGCCACCGCGAAGAACGTGAGCAGTCGCGCGATGTTCTGCGTGCGTGCGGTCTTGTGCGGCAGGGCCCAGCGACCGTAGATCCAGCAACCCAGTGCGATGAGCACGAGGCTCAGGATGGCGAACAGCACTGGCAGGCCTTCGATCTGATTGGTCAGAACGTAGAGCATGAATCCCACGGTGCCGAAGAGCAGGAAGGACATGCCCTGCTTGAAGCTTTCCATCCATGCGCCAGGCCGTGGCAGTGCTGAGATGAGGCCCGGGAAGAGGGAGAGCAGCAGAAAGGGGCTGGCCAGACCTAGGCCGATGAGCGTGAAGATCAGCATCGACTGGGATGCAGGAAGCGCCAACGTGGCTCCGAGAGCGGTGCCAAGAAAAGGGGCGGAGCAGGGGGTCGCTACCACCGTAGCCAGAAGCCCTGAAAAGAACGAGCCACCAAGGCCGCTCTTCGCCTGCAAACCTGAGCCCACGCCGATCGCCGAAGTGCCGATCTCAAACAGGCCTGCCATGTTCAGGGCAAAGATGAGGAAGAACGCGGCCAGGAAAAAGTTGAAGGCCGGTGATTGCAACTGCGAGCCCCAGCCCTTGTTCAGCGCGATGGCGACACCGCCAAGCACCCAGAACGAGAGCAGCACACCCACCGTGTACATCAAACCATGCAGCACCACTTTGCGGCGGTCTTCACCCGCCTGCTGGACCACACTCGTGACCTTGATGCCGAGCACCGGAAACACGCAGGGCATGATGTTGAGGATTAATCCGCCGACGAAGGCGTAGAGCAGCAGTTGTGCAAATGAGAGTTGGGATTTTGGTGCGGTGACCTGCGCTGGTCTCGATGTGGGAGTGATCGTCGCAGCGGACTTTGATTCATTCGCCGCAGGCGTTACGGCTGCGGTTTCAGCGCTTTTTTTTTCAGTGGCAGGAGCGCTGCTAAACGCGGACGCATTCGCTTCATTGACTGCGGGGGTAGCGGCAACGCCCAGCGAGAGAGTGACTTCTTTGGGAAAGGGCAGGCAGCTTTTCGGATCACACACAAGCGCGTTTACTTTCACTTTCAGCTCGACGCTGCTGCCGATGGCAGCGCTGGCAGGCGGGGTGATCTTCACCGGCAGGTACACCGTGCCGTCATAGCCGTCACTGATCGCGCCATCGGTGGAGGGAACCTGATGGGTCGCAGGCCAGGGCAGTTCTTCAATTTGCCAGCCCTCAGGCAGGGTCCAGGTCAGCTTTGTGGGCTTGCCGATGACGCCCGGGGGCAGCACCTTGCCATAG
This sequence comes from Prosthecobacter sp., assembly GCA_021733925.1. Classification (GTDB taxonomy): domain Bacteria; phylum Verrucomicrobiota; class Verrucomicrobiia; order Verrucomicrobiales; family Verrucomicrobiaceae; genus Prosthecobacter. The sequence continues at coordinate 104,172 of JAIPJY010000003.1, forward strand.
GTGTGGCAATCCTTCGCATGCACGAGTTTGACGGCGGCCTGAAACGGCTGACCAGGAGCGGCGGCAGACACTGCTGCGATCAGCTCTGCCGTGACCCGTTCCTGCTTCGGAGCGGCGGCCTCACCAAGGCCAAAGTTTTGTGCAGGGGCGACGGTGGCAGCGAGCAGCAAGGCGGCGAGTGACAGGAAACAGCTTCGATTCATGGTTGGGGGAGGGATTGGCAGGTAAGAGAACGCGCCGTGCGGGTTATTCCCATCACGGCGCGTTACGCTGAAATTGGATACTTGAAAATCTCTACGACTCAGAGCGCCTTGTGGCTGCCATCGCAGAAAGGCGGGTTCTTGGTGTGCTTGCAGTTGCAGAGCCAGACCTTCTTCGCCTCGGGCAGATTGAACTTCTTGGGGCCCATTCCACTGCCTTTGTGGCTGCCGTCGCACATCGGCTGATGGCCGCTCAAGCCGCAGGCGCACCACCAATGGTCCCCAGCAGGCAGTTCAACGGCGACGGGTTGTTTCTCGTGAATTTTGGGAAGGTTTTCCATGGGGTGACTCTGGCAGATGGGGCAAGAAGGTCAAGGTGCTGCGCCTCTTGATGAATCTTTGCCTACTTGATCGTCTCCAGCACCTCCCGCACCAATCCGGGCCCGCGATACACCAGCCCGCTGTAAACCTGCACGAGGGCGGCTCCGGCCTTCATCTTCTCCACTGCATCGGTTCCGCTGAGGATGCCGCCGACACCGATGAGCGGGATCTGCTCCTTGAGCAGCATGCGGAAGGCCTGCAGCACGAGGTTGGAGCGCTCACGCACCGGTGCACCGCTCAGGCCGCCGGTTTCGTTCGCCAGGCGATGACCCGTGATGGCATTGCGATCAATGGTGGTGTTGGTGGCGATGACACCGTCAATATCTTGCTCATTGAAGACGCGAGCGAGTGCCTCGATCTGCATGTCATTGAGGTCCGGGGCGATCTTGACGAGCAGCGGCACCTGTTTGCCATGCTCCTGCTGCAAGACGGCCTGCTCTTTCTTCAGGGCAAAGATCAGTTCCCGCACAGCACCTTCGGCCTGGAGGTCACGCAGGCCTTTGGTGTTGGGGGAAGAAATGTTCACGGCGATGTAGTCAGCGACCGGATACGCTGCTTTCAGGCAGATGAGATAATCACTCACGGCATCCTCATTCGGTGTGTCGAAGTTCTTGCCAATGTTGACACCGACGACGGCCTTGGTGCTTCGGTTCTTGAGCTTCTTCACTGCGGATTGGATGCCGGGGTTGTTGAAGCCCATGCGGTTGATGAGAGCTTCATGTTCGGGCAGGCGGAAGAGGCGCGGCTTGGGATTTCCCGGCTGCGGACGCGGCGTGAGGGTGCCGACTTCGACTGCTCCCAGTCCGAGTGCGCCCCAGGCCTCGACCGCACTGGCGGACTTGTCCATGCCGGCTGCGAGCCCGAGAACGTTTGGAAAGGTGAGTCCCATCACGTTGCGAGATTGCTGGGGTCCGCTGGCGACTGACCTGAGCATGCCGAGACGATGCGCGATGATCATCATCTTGACCGTGAGGGTGTGAGCACGCTCGGCATCGAGCCTGAAGAGCCACGGTTTCAGGATGGGGTAAAAAGATTCGATCAGGGTCATGCGTCTGGAGTGAGGATGGATTTTACGAGTGCTGCCACGGCTTTGCCGAGACGTCCATGTGCAGCCGCATCTAAATGGATGCCGTCGCTGCCAGGTTCGATCAGTGTTTGCGTATTGAGAAATCCACAGCCGAGCGAGTCGGCGATGGCTTCATAATACTTGGGCAGTCTGCGGCTGTCTTTCTGGCCGTTCGGGAACTTGGCGGCGATGTCGGGAAGATGCAGTTGGTCACCGATGGCCGGCGGGCAGAGCAGCAGTAATTTTGGTGCTTTGTTACCGATACCGGCATCACCGCCCAAGATCATCTGGGCCAGCATTTTGACACCGGTGGCGATCTCTCCGGGAGAAACACCAAACACGGCTTTGAGGTCATTTGTGCCGATCATCAGCACCACCAGATCCAGTGGCTTTTGGGATTCCAGGATCGCAGGCAGCACTGTCCTGCCATTGCGTGCGAGGGCAAAAGGGTCGTCGTGCACGGTGGTGCGGCCGTTTTGTCCTTCTTCGATCACGCGGAAACCGGAGCCCAGTTCACGGGCTAAAATACCGGTCCAGCGCACGTCGTGCGGGTGTCGTTCGGGGCAGGGGAGGGAGATGCTTTCGGGCATGAAGCCCCAGGTGTTTGAGTCGCCAAAACAGAGAACGTTTTTCATCAGATATGCATGATGCCGTTCATCCAGACGGGGGCAACTGGTCTCCACGAATGTGAATAACTCCTCAAATACCTGTGCAAAACTGCAAAAATCTAGCTTGCACGAGTTTTCGTCTGTGTTAGACATCCTGCCCCCCCGCTCCAAAAGTGGGGTTTTGAGTTCCCCCAGACTCACCTTATTTCACTACTCCTGTATGCGCGTCCGTACCTCCGTTAAACCTCTCTGCGAACTTTGCCGTGTAATCCGCCGCAAAGGTGTTGTCCGTGTTGTCTGCAAAAATCCACGCCACAAACAGCGTCAGGGTTAATCCTTCATTTAAATCCCACCACACTGAATTATGGCCCGCCTGCTTGGAGTCGAAATCCCGAACGAAAAGAAAATTGAATACTCACTTCCGTATATCTACGGCATTGGGCTTTCTGTCAGCCGCAAGATCCTTGCTGCTACCAACATCGACCCCAACATCCGGGCAGGTGAACTGAGCGACGAACAGATCGCTGCAATCACCCAGACCGTTCAAGGGATGAAGATTCCGATCGAAGGTGACCTTCGTCGTGAGCTTCAGATGCACATGAAGCGCATCCTTGGTATCAACTGCTACCGTGCTCATCGTCATCGTCGTGGTCTGCCAGTGCGCGGCCAGCGCACGCACACCAACGCTCGTACTCGTAAAGGTCCTCGTAAGACCGTGGGTGCCCAGAAGGCGAAGAAGTAATCAGAATTTTAGCAACGTCCCCGTCTATATATCATGGCTGAAGAAACGACCCCCACCGCACCTGAAGCAGCAGTTCCTGCACCTGCCGCAGCAGTTCCTGCTCCTGTCGCTGCACCGGCAGCATCTGGTGCTCCCGCTGCACCTGCCGCACCAGCGGATCAGCGCACTTCCACCAGCGGTGACAAACAGGTTTCCCAGAACGTCTGGCTCGAAATCGGTGGTGAAGCTGCCGAACAGAAGGTCATCAAGGCCAAGGGTTCCAAAAACGTCTCTCAGGGCCTTGTGCATGTGTACGCCACCTTCAACAACACCATCGTCACGATCACTGACCGTGCGGGTGGTGTGATCGGCTGGTCCACAGCTGGCAAGATGGGCTTCCGTGGTTCCCGTAAAGGCACCGCATACGCCGCTCAGGTCGTTGCTCAGGATGCCTGCCGTCAGGCAATGGGCCATGGTCTTCGTGAAGCTGAAGTCCGCCTTCGTGGTCCTGGCTCCGGTCGTGAATCCGCCGTTCGTGCCGTTCAGGCCCTCGGTGTCGAAGTGACCACCATCAAAGATGTGACTCCTATCCCGCACAACGGCTGCCGTCCGCCAAAAGCCCGTCGCGTCTAATTTTTCAGCCCCTTTCTTCTACTTACTATGGCACGCTACACAGGTCCTCGCGAAAAAATCAATCGTCGTTTCGGCATTGCTCTTTTCGGTCCTTCCAAATCTCTCGAAACCCGTAACTTCCCACCAGGACAGCACGGTGCTCGCAACACCCGCCGCAAGACTTCCGAATACGGCACCGCCCTCGCTGAAAAGCAGAAGCTGCGTTTTCAGTATGGTCTCATGGAGAAGCAGTTCCGCCGCTTCTTTGCCGAAGCTCAGCGCCGTAAAGGCGTGACCGGTGAAAACCTGCTGCAACTGCTCGAAATGCGTCTCGACAATGTCGTGTATCGCATGGGCTTCGCCAACACCCGTTTCGCTTCCCGTCAGCTCACCAGCCATCGTCACATCACTGTGAACGGCAAGGTCGTGAACATCGCCAGCTACCAGTGCAAGCCAGGTGACGTCGTCGCCGCCCGCACCACCAGCCAGCGCAGCCAGCAGCTCATCGGTCGTTTCCTCGAAATGACCCAGGGCACTCCTGCTTCCGACTGGATGACCGTCGATCGCGACAAGATGAGCGGTGTTATCAATCGCGTCCCTGTGCGTGAGGAGATCAACCCGATCGCCAACGAGCAGCTCATCGTCGAGCTCTACTCCCGTTAATCCCTCTGGATTAGCCAATCTTCTTCAAGAGGGACGCTTTCGAGCGTCCCTTTTGCTTTTCCCGTTTCTCTCCCTAGATTTCCCTCTATGTCCCCGACCCGCCTGGAACTCATCGGTACCGAAGTCGCCCTCGTTTGGAGCGATGGCACGGAGCAGTTCATCGCCATGGAAAAACTGCGCGCCGCCTCACCCAGCGCCGAGAACACCGGCGAACGTGATCTGCTGGGAAAGAAGATCGGCGGCACCGATCAAAAGCACTTTCCCGGCGTCACTGTTAAGGACTGGCGCATGGTTGGCGGCTACGCGATCCAGTTCGACTTCAGCGACGGACATAACACCGGGCTGTACACGTTTGATTATTTGCGGGCGCTGGAATGAGCTAAATTTTGATGCCATGAACTGGTCGATTTTTGATGATGGGAAAACGATCGGGCTGGCTGGCTCTGAAAGCGGAATCATCATCCGGGATGAGGAGCACTCAGATGGAGTTCGTATTACCATTGAGCGAGGAGGCAGTATAGCCCCCTACAGCATCACATGCGGCATTTATGGATGGATGGTGCACACACGCTTTTTCGGATCAGAGGAAGAAGCGCAAATTGAATTCATCAAGATGCGGACAGAACTGGAGAAAATCATCACGCTGATATGTGATGATGCACTCGATGAAGAGCGATCTATGGAGATGGCTGTGGACGCTATATCCCAGTTTGTTGCACAATTTCCCTGACGGTCGCTACTCGCCCACCACAGTGACCACAATGCTCCGAGTGTGCGGGGCCCGGCGGTGCTCGAAGAGAAAAATGCCCTGCCATGTCCCGAGTGCGAGGCGGCCATTCACCACGGGAATGACTTCGGATGTGCGGGTCAGCGCCATTCGCAGGTGGCTTGGCATGTCATCCGGCCCTTCGTAGGTGTGAACGAAATAAGGTGTGTCCTCCGGCACGAGGTGGTCAAAGAAGCTGTGCAGGTCGGTGCGCGCTGTCGGATCGGCGTTTTCGAATATCACCAGACTCGCGCTCGTGTGCTGTACGAAGACCGTGACGGTACCTGTGCGGATGCCGCTGGCGCGTACAATCTCCTGGCAGCGTTCGGTGATCTCATGGGTGCCTTTGCCGCGGGTAGGGATGGAAAATTGATCTGCGTGAGCGGCCATGTGTGGAGGGGGAGATAATGAGGAAAAGCAGCCACATCCTGCATGGATGGTCAGCAACAAAAATGCCATGTGATTCTTCATCACATGGCATCTGATTGTTTGCTACTGCTGGTCGATTACGACAGTTCAGCGAGCTTTGCTTTCACCGCAGCGAAGTCTGGAAGGTCCTTCGGGGTGGCAGTCTGTTCGGCGTATTGGATGACGCCGTCCTTGTCGATGACGAAAGCGGCACGTGCCGAGGTGTCACCGATGCCGGCGAGGCCTGGGAAGAGCACGTCGTAGGCCTTGGTGGTTTCCTTGTTCAGGTCGCTGACCAGGGTGATGCCGATCTTTTCCTTCTGGGCCCAGGCTTCTTGTGCGAAGGGGCTGTCCACGCTGATGCCGATGACTTCGGCGTTGAGGTCGCTGTAGGAACTGAGGCCTGCAGTGATGTCGCAGAGTTCCTGGGTGCAGACGCCTGTGAAAGCGAGAGGGAAGAACAGCAGGACGGTGTTCTTGCCGGCTGCGAGCGAGACATCGCTGAGACCGGAGGCGGATTTTGATTTGAGGGTGAAGACAGGGGCTTTGGAACCGACGGAGAGTGCCATAGAGGTTGTGTGGGTGTGGGTTGCGTTCAGGCCGGGAGGCCAGGAGTCCGGTTACCAAGGCCAGACTGGCCCTCAGGTCAAACTAACGTTGATGTTCTCCGCCTCGGAAGCTCTGCCGTTTATGCCAGTGGCAGGAGTTCTTTGATGGGATCGCCAAATGGCAGGATGGGCATCGGTCGGCCTTGGAAATCGTCAAACGAGTCCTCTGGATCGATGCCCAGATGCTGGTACACCGTGGCCCAGAGATCATTCGGACTCAACGGACGCTCGATGGGGTATTCGGCCCGTGGATTCGTCGCACCGATGATCTGGCCCGTCTGCATGCCGCCACCGCTGACGATGAAGGACATCGCACTGGGCCAGTGGTCGCGCCCGGGCTGGCTCACACCGGTCTGGGTGCCGATTTGCGTGTTGATTCTGGGCGTGCGGCCAAATTCGCCGGTGATGATGACGAGAACGTCTTTGTCGAGCCCGCGCTGATGGATGTCTTCTATTAACGCTGACGCTGCCTGATCATACACGGGCATGCGCCAGCGGGCGTCGGCATACATGTCGCAGTTCACGGCATGGCTGTCCCAGTTGTAGGTGCAGTTCTTTGGAATGGGGGTGGAGAAGGGGTTCTCCCAGACCATGGTCACGAAGCGACAGCCTGCCTCCACCAGCCGTCGTGCCATGAGACCGCGCTGGCCGTAGGTGCTGTAGCCGTAGCGCTCGCGTGTTTGGGCGGACTCCTGGGTCAGGTCAAAGGCATCACGCACGGCGGGTGTGGTGAGCATGCCAAAGGCGCGCTGGCTGAAGCTGTCCATGGCCTCCATGAGACCGCTGCGGTCCATCTCGCGCTTGAGATTGTCCATGCCCGTGAGCAGGTGCATGCGCTCGTCCATGCGCGCGGCCATGTCAGGCGTCAGGCCGATGTTCTCGATCTTGAAATCTTTGGCGCTGGGATCTCCCACCACCATGAAGGGGGAGGCGGAAGGCCCGAGATAGGCTGCGCCCATCGAAAACACATCAATGCCGCTGCGACCTCGATCCACACCTGCCACACAGGTCGGCATGGCCTGTCCGGCACGTTGCAGCTTGCGCGTGATGATCGACTGCACGGACGGCGCATCATTGACGAATCCGACTGGCAGGGCGGGATTGCGCCCGGTCATGAAGCGCTTGTGCCCGCCGCCATGATCCGAAAACTCGTGGTGCACACTGCGGATGATGTTGAACTTGTCGGCGATCTTTGCCTGCTTGGGAAACAGCTCGCTGATGTGCGTGCCGGGCACCTTGGTGCGGATCGGATTGAGCACGCCGCGATATTCCACCGGGGCGTTTGGTTTCATGTCGTAGCTTTCGAGCTGTGACATGCCGCCCGGCAGCCAGACAAAGATGACCGACTTGTCCTTGAGCCGTTTGCCAGCCGCTTTGGCAAGCGTCTCTGCGCGCAAAGTGTCGCTCAATGACCACCCAGTAAGTCCGAGGGTTCCCATGCTGAGAAAGCTCCGTCGTGACTGCGGGCCGGTGCAGCGATGTGGAGATGCAGATGAGGCGAACGACATGGTATGACACAGATACGTCCGTGCGAATGCGGACTTTCAGACTGAGCATTCACTTCAAGCTCATGATGAACGCCTTCACATCGGCGAACTCCTGGGGCTTTAAGATGAGATTCATCGGAGGCATTGGGGAGATGGGGGTGGCGGTGTAGCCTTCGGCGAGTTTGGCGTTCGGATTGACGAGGCTTTCGAGGATGTAGGCGGCGTCTTTGCGCGTGGCGATGCCATCCAGCGCGGGGCCCACGGCGCTGCCCTGGCCTTTGAGTATGTGGCAGTTTTTGCAGGCGGCCACGGGGTGCTCCCAGAAGATTTTCTCACCGCGTTTCACGTCGCCGACGAGCTTGGATTCATCGTCCTCAATTTCGGGAATCAGTTCCACCAGGCGCACATCATCAAAGTAGGTGTCGCCTTTGCCCACGTGAAGGAGGTTGATGCTCGCCTTGTCGCGGGTCTTGCTGTTGAAAGTCTCGTCCACTTCGGTCCAGTCCTGCGTGCGGGTGAGCTTGGTTGTTTCAGAGCGGCCAAGGTGATCGTTGAGGCTGGCTTTGCCACGGAAGCCGTGGGTCTTGATCCAGGCGCTGAGCTTGTATTCCGTGTTCGGCTTCAGCGGCACGTCGGCAAAGAAGCTGGTGTCGGCATCATCGCGGGTGATGACGCGGAAAGCTTGCTTGCCACTGTGGATCATCTTCTCATCGGTGACGATGCTCCATTCGGCTCCGGCATTGCCGGGCTTCTTGCCGTAGTCGCGGTGCTGCCAGGCGGTCGGTGTTTTGGCACCTGCCACCACTTCTTCAAAGCCGCTGTTCGGCAGCAGATTCGGGCCTTCCTTGTAGTTCAGCGCCTTGTGTTTCTTGCCAAGCATCTTGGCGGCTTCGGCCAGCCATTCGTCATTCTTAACCACCGGATCAATGGCGAGCTTTTTCACGAGCGTCTGGATCTCTGGTGTGGTGGGGAAGTCCGCGAGCTTCACGAAAGCGGTGAGGCGGGTATGCAAATCGGGATCGCTGATGACGCCGGAGCCGAAGAACAAGTCCTGCGCGGCTTTGTCGTTGCCAAGAGCGCGAATCGCATTGCGGCGGAGTTTGGCGTCTTTGGAGATGAGCGCGGTTTGGTGGGTTTTGGCGTCGAGGATGCCAAGACCTTGAAGCGTCCATAAGGCATGGATCGCTTGGGCACCCTCCATCGGCGCCAACTTGGAATGCAATCCATCCGATAAGGTGACCTTCTCCTCGATCAATTGTCTCTGTGCATTCAAGCGGCTGTAGAGGGAGGCTGCTTCCAAGTTATTAAGAACATCCGTCGGTGTCGGCGGAGGTTGCGGAATTACCCCAGACCAGTGGTAGCCCTTTTTCACAATCCTGTAAATCCGTCCGCGGCTGTGATCGCGCAAATCATTCTCATGCGCGCCGCCTTTGCCGGTGGTAGCCACGAAGCCGCCGCGTTCCAGGCTCGGGGTGGGATTGTGCTGGATGATGAAGTTTTCGAAATCGGCCACCCACACGGCGCCATCGGGACCGACTTCGGCGTGGACGGGGGAGTTCCACTCATCGCTGCTGGCGTAGATGTTCATGAAGTCGAGCGCCTTCCAGCCTGCGCCATCGGGCTGCACGTCAAAGAGGGAGACGACCTTCATCGTGGGTTCGCAGACCATGGCCTTGCCTTGGAAGCGCTTGGGCAGGTTGCCGCTGTAGATGAAATTGCTGCCCGCTGCGGAGGTGTAGCCGCCGAAGACATCGACCTGACGGAAGTTGGGCGTGATGGTGTGGCAGGTGTCGACGACGTTGATCTTCTTCGACGTCATTCCGCGTGAGCCTTCGGGGTAGGCGGTTGCGGGGATGCCGCCAAAGAAGATGGGCGCGCCATTCGCGGTGCCGCCGAACTGGTCGCCTGCATCGTTGGTGCTGTGCGCCCAGGCGTTGTTGGTGAACTGATGCAGGAACTCAAGTGCGCTGCCATCGGCCTTGAAGCGATAGGTGCCCATGGCGAACTGATGCTTCTTGCCGCCGACGTATCCTTCGATGCCGCTGTAGCCCACACAGCCGTAGATCCAGTTGTCGAAGCCGTAGTGGAGATTGCTGGCCTGTGCATGCGTGTCGCGGATGCCCCAGCCGTCGATCACGGTTTCGCGCACATCGGCTTTGTCGTCGCCGTCCGTGTCCTTGAGGAAGATGAACTTCGGCGGTTGGCTGACGATGATGCCACCACGTGCAAAGACGATGCCGGTGGGCAGGTTGAGCTTGTCGGCAAAGACGGTGAACTTGTCGGCCTTGCCATCACCATCGGTGTCCTCGCAGATCTTGATGCTGTCCTGGCCTTCGCCGCTGTCGGTGACGCCATGGGGGTAGTCGCGTGTTTCCACCACCCAGCAGCGGCCGCGCTCATCCCAGGCGAAAGCGATTGGCTTGGCGATGTCCGGCTCACTGGCGAAAAGCTTCAATTCGCAATCGGCCGGCACCTGCGTGCGCTCCATGCTGGCTTTCACGCTCATGGGCAACTGCAGCGTGAGCGGTTCGGGGCGCTTCTCGTAATTGGCCACCTGCGGGTGCTTCTTGCGCTCCTCGGGATCGCGCTGCTTGAGGAAGGCTTCGTAGCTGGCTTTGCGCTCGGCGCTGAGTTTGGACAGGATCGCGTCGCGGCTTAGATCGCTGCCGGGCTTGAGGATGAGGTCGTAGTCCCCGGCTGGCAACTCCTCCTTGGCATAGTCAAACCAGATCGCATCGCGGCCCAGATCACGCATCGCTGCGTGCAATGGGCCCACGGCGGTCTGCTCCTTGCCCTCCGCATCCAGATAGAGCACACGGATGGGGCCAGTGGGTGCAGCATGGGCTAAAACGGCGGTGAAGAGGGTGAGCAGAATTGCTTTCATGGTTGATGGGTTGGATTATCGCTCGAAATAACGCCATATGGCCAGCCTGATGTGCGGACAACTTTTGGGAGGAATCGGACACAGTGAAAATGACGGAATGTACGTTTGGCTTTTCGTCTGGCGGCGGCATTATCCCGGCCCGTGACTGATACCAAACGACTGCGCCTGTTCATGTTCATCGCCCCGCTGCTCAGCGGGATCATTTTGACGTTTGCCTTTCCAGGCTGGAATTCCAATCTCGCGGTCTGGCTCTGGCTCTTTCCGCTGCTGGCGGTGCTGTGGCCTTGGAAAAATGTAGAAGGTGTCAAACAGCGGCCGTTCTGGCGTGGCTACCTTGCGGGGCTGGCTTTCTTTCTGCCCAATTTGAAATGGGTGCATCATTCAGCGCGTGTCAGGCTGGGCGCAGCAGTGGATGACTCCTGGGTTGGGCTGGGACCGGAACTGCTGGGATGGGGGGCGCTGGTCGGCCTTGCAGGATACTGCGCGGTTTACTTTGGCCTGTGGGCCTGGTTCGCGCATCGCTTTGCACGACCCAATGTGACCACCCTGACCAAAGACGCGTGGTGGCCGAGCACGCTGCATTCCCTGGCATGTTCCTTTCTGGCTGCTGCGGCATGGGTCGCATGCGAGTGGCTGCGCAGCACGACGGTCTTTACCGGATTTGGCTGGAACGGCCTTGGTGTGGCGATGCATGGCAATCTGCCGCTCATTCAGGCGGCGGATTTGGTGGGCGTCTTTGGCCTTTCCTTTCTGCCGGTGTTCATGGCTTGCACGGCTTGGAACGTGCTGACTCGCCTCATCATCGCTTATCGCGGAGATGGGACGTGCAAGACCCGGCTCGACCTCACGGTGGCTTTGATCCTCATGCTCATCACGGCTTGTTATGGCATGCTGAAGCTGGCCGCCAAAGAGGAGGATTCCATCACCGTGCGCACCGTTCTGGTGCAGCCCAATGTATCGCTGGTGGATGCGGCGACGGGCAGGCTTGCGGAGCAAACTTATCAGCACCTCGATCAGTTCACCCGCATGTATGGCACGGCGAAGGAGGGCAAGACCTCCACGGATCTCATTATCTGGCCGGAGAGCGCGCTGCCGGTCAATCTGGAGGACCGGTATCGCTATCTCCCGCAGGACTTCCATAAAAACTACTTCAATGACATGCTGCAGTCTGGAGACTTCAGCCTCTTCTTGGGCACGGATCTCTATGAAAGCGCTGAGATCGGGCATGTGTCCGCCGTGCTGTTTCGTGGCAGCGCCGAGCATCGGCAGGACTACCACAAGGTGCATCTGGTGCCCTTTGGTGAATACCTGCCGCTGAAAAGCATCCCGCCTTTTTCCTTTCTGAGCAGCATGTTTGAAGGGGCCTTCACGCCTGGAGACAAAACCGAGCCGATGCTGTTGGAGCAGCCGCAGGTGCAGATCATCCCCCTCATCTGTTTTGAAGACACCGTGGGCAGTCTGGCGCGCAAGTTTGTGCGCGAGGCACCGCAGATGATCGTGAACATCACCAATGATGGCTGGTTCCTGCAAAGTGAGGAGCCCGAGGTGCATCTGGCCAATGCCCTCTTCCGCGCCATCGAGCTGCGCCGCCCCATGGTGCGCGCCACCAACACCGGCGTCAGCTGCTTCATCGACACCTGTGGTCGCATCACCGCCAGGCTCAGCGATCCCGAGACCGGCAGTTCATTCATCGAAGGCACGCTGCCCGGCGAGGTCAAGGTGCCGCGTGCAGGACACATGACGCTCTATGCACGGTTTGGCGACTGGTTTGCTCTGACGCTGCTGGGCATCTGCGTGGTCGTGTGGTTGTACAGCAGATTGATCCAGAAAAAGAACGCGCTTCCTTAAGCGGACTCAATCGCCACGCCACCAGGAGCGCCAGGTGGGGCGGGGTTTGGGATCGTGCTGAGATTGCAGTGGGCCCGGAAAGTGGGTGTCATTGGCAACCTCGGCAGGCGAGGGGGCGCTGTCTTCGTCCGAGAAATGCTTGGCGAAGCTTGGAGGGGTGAATTTGGATTTCGCGGTGACGGCGTTCTGCGTCGGCGCGCGCGGGCGCAGAATGATTTCGGCTTCTACGATGGTGTTCTTCATTTGCGTCTGAACTAGTGGCGCAGGCGTCAGTGCAAATGCGTCCGGCTCAGGCTGCCAGGGATTTTGAGGAGCGGCGGCCAGTGGCGGATCGAATGATGCATCGCCAGGAGCGGCAAGTTCCAACGTGATTTCCGGTGTTGTTTCCTCAGCGGCAGGAGGCTCGGTCACCGGCTCCGGCTCCTGCGCAGGGGATTCAGCGGACGGAGGCTGCACAGGTTCGGATGCAGGAGCGACCTGAATTTCATCTGGGAATGTCGCCCCCTGGAACACGGAATTGGAAAAAAAGAGCGGTGGTCCTGGTTCTTCGTGCTGCAAAGGAGCGGTGGAGAACATGTTGGAGGTCGGAGACTCCTGTTTGCTGATGGGAGTTTCCTGCCGTCCTGGTGTGCTGAAGAACATGCTGCCGACTGGGGCGACGTATGACGCGGCATCGTTCAGACTCGGCATGGGATCGACACCGAGAGTCCATGCGGCATCTGCTACAGCGGGTGGGGAGGGAGGGGGAGGCGTCTGCAGCAGCACTGGCGGCGAGGAATAAGCTTCCAGCGGCTCTTCTATTTCCTCGATCTCTGGGGCAAACTCTGGAAGCGGCTGCGGTGGAGGTTCTGTGAGGCCGGCAAAAGCATCGTTGTCGGGCGGTGGAGAGTTGGAGATGCCGTCAGAGTCATCCAACAGAAATGACTCCGGGTGGTAATCATCTTCGGGCTCGGCCGGCGTGACGTCGGCTTTGTTGAAATCAACGACAGGGGCCTGCTTTTCGCGAATGATTTGCTGGGAAAGCCACTGCTCGACCTGGCTCTGAGCGGGGATTTCAAGCGGTGGAGCAGGGGGCGGCACGCTCTGCGGCTTGGCCGATGGAGCGATGCTTTTTTTCTGCCTCAGCATCGCCAGTGCAGCGGCACCAGCGGCGAAGAGCAAGGGCGCTTTGCCCATGCGTGTGGCAACGACTCCGCCTATCGCCGTGGCAGCGAGGATCGCCAACGGGCCAGGCTGATGACTGGCCCGTTGTGGCTGGTCTGGCGAAGTGTCCTCGGAAGCCGTGCTCATCCTTGGATTAGAACGATGTTAATTCACCGCAGAAGCTGCGGCAAGACTCAACTGCTTCGCGGGAAGTCCACGTCTGCCTATTTGTTGGCGTCGCCTCCACTGGCGGCACCAAGTCCGGCATCTTCCGGGGGGAGGAAGGCTTTGAAGCGGTTCTTGTCGATGGCCTTCATGTAGGCTTCCATCGGAGTGACATAACCGTCACGGAGCTTCTGCCAGATGGCTTCGTCCATGAACTGCATGCCCTGGGATTTGCCGCCGATGATGACGTCGTAGAGCTTTTGCGTGGCACCTTCACGAATGATGGCGCCGACGGCAGGATTGGACACCATGATTTCATTCACGGCGGCACGGCCCTTGCCGTCCGACTTTTTCATGAGGAGCTGGGCGACCACGCCTTTGAGCGAAGCGGCGAGCATGGTTCGCACCTGGCTTTGCTGATCGGATGGAAAGACGTCAATGATACGGTCAACGGTTTTGCGGGCGTTGTTGGTGTGCAGGGTGCCAAAGACGAGCAGGCCGGTCTCCGCTGCCGTAAGCGCGAGCGAGATGGTTTCAAGGTCGCGCATTTCCCCCACGAGCACGATGTCCGCATCCTCACGCAGCGCGGCGCGCAGGCCGTCCGCGAATGAAGGTGTCTGGATGGGCACCTCACGCTGGGTGATGATGCTCTTCTTGTTGCGATGCACGAACTCGATCGGTTCTTCGATCGTGATGATGTGCCGGCGGAAGTTGGTGTTGATGTAGTCCAGCAGGGCGGCCAGCGTGGTCGATTTGCCCGAACCGGTGGGGCCGGTGACGAGAACGAGACCGCTGCGCATGTGACCGAACTCCTTCACCACGGGAGGAATGCCGAGCTGCTCCAGGCTGGCGATCTTGGTGGGAATGATACGAAACACGGCGGCGTAGCCATGCTGCTGACGCAGGTAGTTGCAGCGGAAGCGGTTGTCCTCGTCCATCTCGTAGGCGAAGTCGAGGTCTCCCTTTTCCTTGTAGCGGTCCCAGGCGCGGGGCTCGCAGATCTCCCGCATCATGGTCTCCATGAGGCGCTCGTCCAGGATCTGGTCGGAGATGGGCTTGATGCTGCCGTGCACGCGCACCTTGGGCGGCTGCTTCTGGCTGAGGTGGAGGTCGGAGCCGCCCAGTTCGATGAGCTTCTGGAAATATTGATCAATGATTGGCATGAGACGTTCGCAGTTGTCGGTTGGCGTGGCTGAAGGCCTCAGGATTCAAAAAATTTCTTCATGATGATCTTGTCCTCGGCGCGGAACTCACATTCTTCGCGGCTGATCTCTCCGGTGGAGTAGAGATTGCGCAATGAGTCATCCATGGTGATCATGCCGACGCCTTTGCCGGTCTGCATGACACCCGCGAGCATGTAGGTCTTGCCTTCACGGATACAGTTGCCGACGGCGGGGGTGTTGACGAGCACTTCGAGCGCCATCACACGACCTTTGCCGTCGATTTTGGGCACCAGCTGCTGGGAGAGGATGCCGCGCAGGGATTCAGACACCATGATGCGGATCTGATCACGCTGATCAATGGGGAACACATCGAGCACACGGTCAAGGGTGCGGGCTGCACTGCCGGTGTGCAGTGTGCCGAGCACAAGATGTCCCGTTTCCGCAGCGGTGATGGCAAGGGAGATGGTTTCAAGGTCGCGCATTTCACCGACCATGATCACGTCCGGATCTTCACGCAAGGCACCGCGCAGGGCGGCAGCAAACGAAGCGGTGTGGGTGTGAACTTCGCGCTGGTTCACATGGCAGCCTTTGGGCTCGATGATGTATTCAATCGGGTCTTCCAGGGTGATGATGTGATCCTGCCGCTCTTCATTGATGGAATCGACCAGCGCGGCCAGGGTGGTGGATTTGCCGCAACCGACAGGACCGGTGACGAGAATCAGGCCGTTGTGGAAACGGGTGAGCGTTTTGGCCGTGGCGGGCAGGCCGAGGTCTTCGACAGACTTGATGCTGGTTTTGATGACACGGAAAACCATGTCGATGCCCAGGCGCTGCTGAACGACGGAAGAGCGGAACCGCCCGAATGCTGGCGAGTAGGCAAAATCGACATCGCCACGTGCTTCGAGCTGTTTGATCTGAGCTTCTCCCAGGAAACCGTAGGCGAGGCGGCGGGCATCTTCAGGGGTCAGCAGAGCGGCATTGTCCCAGATGGGCTGCAGATTGCCATAGCGCCGCCAGACAGGTTGCGCACCGGTGGCGAGATGCAAATCAGATGCATCATACTCCATGCAAAAGCGCAGGTAGTCATCCACGGAGCCTAAAACAGGAAGAAGATCTTGTGGGGGTTGGTTGGGATCGGACATGAAATGATGATGACGCTAGACTGTTTCGGAATCCGGAGCGTTCGGAGATATTTTCTGGCGCAGATAAGTTTCAAACAATTGGGTGCCGTAATTCATCAAGGATTTACGAGCGAGACCGAGCAACGGACTGAGAAGCAGAGCAAACAAACCACTTCTTTGTGCGCCAGTAAGCGTACCTTCATGATGGAGGGCTGCGCGCCGAGATGGCCAGACTGCTTTCAGCACAGCCAGTCCTGCGACGGCGGTGGCGCCAATCCACAGCGCCCGATGCTTCTCCACGCTGCGGGTGATGATGGCCTTCGGGCTCCATTCTTCCGCTGCATGGGAGGCATGATGAGCCAGAGACCCACGGGCCTCCTCAAGATCACGCAAAGCCTGCTGCTTTGGGGTCAGTCGTTCTTGTTGCGGATGAGCCATTCGCGGTCGCGACTGAATTGGTTTAAAGTTTCCTCAAAGAGCTGCATGCCACGCAGCTTGGATTTCAATCCGGCGAGCAGCAGCAGGCCGAGAAAAAGATGAATGCCAGCACCGGCTAGCGCCACCCGAGTCCAGGGCCAGCCGTTGGATTCGGCAATGATATAGACCAGTGCGGGAGCGGCCAGCATCCACCCAATGCCAAAGGCGGCAAAAGCCAGCATGACCATGCCGGTGAGATTGATGAGGCGGCTGCCGGCTTCCTGCCCTTCGATGTGCAGCAGGCGTCCACGTGCCTCAATGTACAGGGCCACGGCACGCAGCAGTCCTGTTGCGCTGGCGCGTTCCTCGGGGGCGGGCGGCGTGCCTGGGTTCATGAAATGGGGGCGCGATGAAAGATCAGCGACGAAGAATGGCCCCGACGACAAAACCAATGCCAAAGGCCGTGAGCAGCGCCTGCAGCGGCTTCTCACGGGCGAATTTTTCCGCCTCGGCACGCAGATCATCATACCGTACACGCGCTTCACTGAAAGTGTGGTCGGCGAATTCACCGGCCTTTTCCTTGATGTCGGTGGCCTTCTGCTCTGCGGTGTCGCGGAACTGCTGCGCCCGTGATTCTGCAGCAGTGCGGAATTCGGATGCCTTCTGCGCTGCTGCTGCACGCAGCTCCTCGGCGGCTTTCAAAGCGCTGGCTTTCGCGGCTTGAAAAGGGTCATGCGGAGGACTGCTGCCGAAGGCGGATTCTGCGATGGGGTTGTCAGTCATGGTGCAAAAAAGGGTGTGGGGTGTCATGCAAGGCTGGGCGCCTGCTTTATATCCCTGATTAAAGACGGTCTCTCACCGTTGGCGAGAGGAAAAAACAGTTGGGCGATTTCTTCGCTCAGGAGCTGCGCACCGCGCTCCGAGGGGCACTTTTCCGCATGGCGGGCACCGGCAGTCTGCGTCTTGCGAGCAGCAAGGAACGCTGCAGAGCAGCATTATGCTGCCTGCCGCTGGCGATTTCCGCCTTTGCCGCAGCAAGTTCTGTCTCAAGAGATTGGATGCGCAACGAATCCATGGTGGGCAGCCCGGGCTGGGATGGAGGGGGCGGCTTGGGCAGCGCGGCAGTGACTGGCGCTGGAAGCACCATGGCTGACGGCTTGGCGGAAAGGGCGGCTTCCAGTTCTGAAATTCTGGCGAGTGCCTTCTTGTGAGCCTCATTCAAATCCTTCAGGGCATGCGTGCCGCCCTGATCAGATTGCTGCAGCTTGTGTGAGAATTCGCTGCGGAGAGCATCAAACTGACGCTGGGTTTTGGCTCTCCATGACATGGCATCATGGTGAATGGAGGTCACTTCCATCTGCTGCAGTGCCGCCTGCTTTTCCATCCTCGCGTTTTCAACGCGCATGCGGCGGTTTGAGCGGGATAGCAGGAAGATGCGAATCAGGGATATTAAAAACAGTCCAGCGACGATGATGAGGCCAAAAAGCAAAATCTGAATGTCCTGAGGCAATACTCTATTCATGCATTTTTATGAAGCAAAGGGTGTTCAAAATCAAATTTGTGTGAAGTCCTTCGCTTTAGCGGAATTTCAATCACCCAAGGACTTTCTGCTTTGGTGCGATTTAAGAAATGTTCAGCGCCGGAACGGGCAGCACAGAGCTCTCTTCTAGCTCAACATTTTCTGTCACCGCGAATGATGCGGGCATGGAGGGTGCTGAAAATGCAACTGGCTTGGCGGGCTTGCTGATAATTCCTGCACTCTGCTGGATATCCTGATAACGTTGTTCGGATTCTTCCAGACGTTTGGAGGACTCCGCGCGAAAAGAATCAAACATGCGCTGCATTTCTCCGCGCCAGGCATTGGAATCCGAGCGGACTGAGAGGATCGCCTGCTGCTGGCTGAGCACCTGCTGTTCCATTTTAGAAGTACTCTGGCGCAGTTTGGCATTGGTACGGAGCAGAAACAGAATCCGCACCATCGCGATCAGCAGCAGGCCACCGACCACTGCTAAACTCAGCTTAAGCGTAGGTACATCAAGAGCAATTTGGGAAAGGTCCATAGGGAAAGATGGGAGCATGTTTTGTTCCAAATTCAATATTGCATCTTATTTTTTTACTCCTTCCCGTTTTTGCTTCCTTTCTTTGTATTCGACTTTTTCCAAGCGCCGACGGGCAGCACTTGCGCCCGTGCAGCCCAGGCATCCCAAGCGGTGGCCATGGTTCGGACGCGATCTGGTTCAGCAGCGGCAAGGTCATGCAACTCGGCGCGGTCCAAATCAATGTTGTAGAGTTCCCAGGGTTTGTCGGCCTTCGCCACAAGTTTCCATGGGCCGGCGCGATGAGCACGGTTGCCTTCATGTTCCCAGAAGATGGAACGCGTGCTTGGTTTTTGGCCTTGAAAGGCAGGAATCAAACTGATGCCTTCTTTGGGGCGGATCGTCTGGCCGTTGAATTCGGCGGGATAGTTTGCTCCGGCCACGTCGGCGCAGGTGGCCATAAGATCAATGAGGTGGCCGGGTTGCGTCTCGATTTTGCCATCTTGCGCATCTGGAATCCCGGCTGGCCAGTGAGCGATGAGCGGTGTGGAGATGCCGCCCTCATGCACAAAATGTTTGTACATGCGGTGCGGCGTGTTGGAGACGTTGGCCCACGCTTCGCCATAGGCGATGTAGTCGTTCGGTCCGCCCGGCATGATGCCCTGGCCCTGCTTCACCGGCTGACCATCGCGTGTTTGTTTGGGGATGACGTCGAGACGAATCGCATCCTGTGCGATGACGGGAAATGTCTGCGTGTTGAACTTCGGAGGCATGGCCTGGCGTCCAATGCCTTCCTGGCAGCCGCCATTGTCCTGGAGAAAGAGAATCAGGGTGTTTTGCAGCATGCCCTTTTTTTCCAGCGTTCCGACCACACGACCGATGCCCTGATCCATGCGGTCGATCATGGCGGCATAAACTTCCATGCAGCGCGTCTCCCATGCTTTGTCTTTCACCTGCGTCCAGTCGCCGAACGTGGGAGAGAGTTCCGCATTCTTCGCGATCAATCCCATCTGCTGCATGCGAAGCAGCCGTGCCTGCCGCATGGATTCATAGCCTGCATCATACTTGCCTTTGTATTTGGCCACGTCTTCCGGCAGCGCGTGCATGGGCCAGTGGGCGGCGGTGTAGGCCATGTACATGAAGAAGGGCTTGTCCTTTTGTGTGCTGGCATGTTCGTCAATGAAGCGAATCGCATGGTCGCTGATGGCATCGGTGTAGTAATACTGCTTGGGCTGGTACTCGGGATCGGCGAAGGGCGAAATCATCGTGTCATCGCGTGTCAGTGTGCCTGGATCATAGAAGCTGCCTGCTCCGGTGATCGTGCCATAGAAGCGGTCGAAGCCGCGATGCATCGGCCAGTTGAACTTGGGGCCTTCTGACTGTGCATGCTTCGTGACATGCCATTTGCCCACGGCATAAGTCCGGTAGCCTGCGGGCTTTAACACTTCGGCGATGGTCACGCAGTGGTTGTTCAAATCACCGCGATAACCATCCTTTCCACGGTCTTCCATCATGTGTCCGATGCCCGCCTGATGCGGATACAGCCCTGTCAGCAGCGAGGCGCGCGTGGGGCAGCAGCGTCCCGCATTGTAGAACTGGCTGAGTCGTACCCCTCCCTGCGCCAGTCGGTTCAGGTTGGGCGTTTGGATTTCCCCACCGTAGCAGCCAAGGTCTGAGAAGCCCATGTCGTCTGACATGATGAGGATGATGTTGGGCTGGGCCGCATCTGCGGAGGCAGCCGATAGCAAGAGAGACGCGAGTAAGGTGCAAAAGCGGTTGGGCATGGCAGGGAATGAGAGGTAACGGCTGCAAACGAAGCCGCGATGAGTTTCTCACAGGGACATTTTTGTTTGCCCCAGATGCTGCCTAGTCAGAGACAAACGTTGATTTGTCACGAAGCACTGAGCTCCAGAATTTGCTGCGAACCTCACTTCACCTTCGCCACATCCACCACGTTGAGCTGAATGAACTGGCCGTTGAAAGGCTGCGGGGCAGGTGAGACTTCGGGGACGACGAGTTTGGCGAAGTTGGTGATCATGTGCCCGTTCTGGCCGTCGCCGTGAAGGGTGAGCGTGGCGCCGCCTTCGACCTCGATGGTGGCGGTGTAGTCGATGGTGAAGATCTTGTGGCCCACCTTGTCCTGGCGATTGAAGAAGAAATGCTGTGCCGGGGCGGAGACGGTGATCTGGTAGATGTTGTAAGTGGCGTTGTTGGGTGTGCCGCCGACGTAGAAGTACTCGCCCACCTGCTGGCCGTCTTTGTACATCATGGGCTCCACCACGCCGCGCACGCGGAGGGTGACCTTGTAGCGCTTGCCGGGCTCGCCGCCAAACTTGCGCACATCCGTGAACTTGTCGTTGGTCGCGGGATCGTCCGTCGCCCGGGCGGAGATGCCGTCGGCACCGGGCTTGGGGTTTTCCGGCATGGGGTCCTTGCAGGCGAATTCGAAACGGTAGCCATCCAGACTGGCGGCGACGGCTTTCAAATCCTCCGCTTGAGAAGCTGGTGCGATGCAGAGGGTGATGGCGAGGAGGAGGGTGGAAAGGCGGTGCATAAATGGTTGGTAGGGTGAACCGACGAAACGAAGCGAGTGGATGGAATCCACCAACGTTCGTCGAAAAAGGTGAAGATCTGGTCTATAGCGTGAGGCTTCACTTCATGCCTGCCCCCACCGCGCTCCCCATCTGGAAGATTCACGCTGACATCCTGCGCACGCTGCAAGGGGGCAATCGACTGGTTCTGGTGGCCCCGACGGGTTCGGGCAAGACGACGCAGGTGCCGCAGATGCTGCTGGATGCTGGCGTGGCAGGGGACAAGATGATCGTGGTGCTGCAGCCGCGCCGCGTGGCCGCACGCACGGTGGCGGCACGCGTGGCTTCAGAGCGTGCGGGCAAGCTCGGCGCGGAGGTGGGTTATCAAATTCGCTTTGATGATCACACCAGCGTCGGCACGCGCATTTGCTTTGTCACGGAGGGCATCCTGCTGCGCTGGCTGCAGGATGATCGCACGCTGGGGAATATTGGTGCGGTGGTCTTCGATGAGTTCCATGAGCGCAACCTGCTCAGCGATGTCGCACTGGCCTTGGTGAAGCATTTGCAGCAGAGCCAGCGGCCCGATCTGGTGATGCTGGTGATGTCTGCCACGCTCGATGCGGAGCCGGTGGCGGCGTATTTGAACTCGTGCCCGATCCTCGTTTCAGAAGGGCAGAGCTATCCTGTGGAAGTGGACTATTTGCCGATGCCTGACCAGCGCCCGTTCACGGTGCAGGCGGCGGAAGCGGTGGAGCGCATCATCCATGAAGGTGATCCTGGCGACATCCTCGTCTTCATGCCGGGGCGTGGCGAGATCAATGGCACCCTGGACGCGCTGAGAGGCCTGCGAACGCAGGAGCGTGTGGCGTGCATACCCTTGCATGGCGAACTGGAGCCGCAGGAGCAGGATCGAGCCTTTGCCCCGAACGCGCTGCGCAAAGTCATCGTGGCCACCAATGTGGCCGAGACCAGCATCACCATCGACGGCATCCGCCACGTGGTGGACAGCGGCGTGGCGCGCGTGGCGCGTTATGACGTAGAGCGTGGCATCGGCACGCTGCTGCTGGAGCCGATCAGCCGTGCCAGCGCGGACCAGCGCAAGGGTCGTGCGGGTCGCACCGCGACTGGCACCTGCCATCGGCTGTGGACCTCAATCGGTCACCAGACCCGCGAAGAACGCAACACGCCCGAGATTCAGCGCAGTGATCTTGCCGAGGTCGTGCTGCTGCTGCACTCGCTCGGCATTCAGGAAGCCGCCGCGTTTGACTGGCTGGACAAACCTGATCCGCAGGCCGTGGTGCGTGCGGAGAAGCTGCTGACCATGCTGGGAGCCCTGCACGAGGGCAAGGCGGAGCTTACTCCGGTGGGCCGCCAGATGCTGCGCCTGCCGATGCATCCGCGCTACTCACGCATGCTCATTGAGGCCAGCCAGCGCGGCTGCGTGCCGGATGCGGCCCTGTGCGCCGCCCTCGTCAGTGGTCGCGATCTGCTCGTGCGGCTGGATCGTGATGATGCGCAAATGAAGGGGCTGCGCGAGATGTTTGAGGAAAGCGGTGACTCCGATTTCATCACGCTGATGCGGGCCTATGACTTCGCCAAAGCGAACGGCTTCAGCTTTGAGCGCTGCCGCAGTCATGGCATCAACGCCCAAGTCGCCCGTCAGGTGGAGCAGACCTGCCAGCAGATCCTGCATGCCGCGCACCAGCAGCGGCTGTATGATCGCGATGGCGGGACCACGACCCAAAGTGACGAAGCCCTGCTGCGCTGCCTGATGGCTGGCTTTGTGGATCAACTGGCCAAACGACGCGTGGCTGGCAAGCCCGAGTGCGATCTCACCGAGCACCGGCAAGGCCAGCTCGTGCGTGAGAGCGTGGTGCAGGACACCGAGTTTTTTGTGGCCGCCAATCTGCGTGAGGCACCCTCGCGCGGCCCTGTGCCGCTGACCCTGCTCAGCCTCGCTACAGCCGTGCAGCCGGCGTGGATCGCGGAGATGTTTCCCCAGCATCTGAGCACCACGGTGGAGCATCTCTTTGATGCGCAAAACAAGCGCGTGGCTGCGATGAAGGTGGTGCGCTACCGCGACCTCGTGATCGAGCAGAAGGCGCAGCAGCGCGATCTCGATCCCATCGCCAGCGGGCGCTGCCTCGCGGAGGCACAGCGTGCTGGAGCCTTTGATCTGCCGCTGATGGATCATCGGCTGAAACAGTTTATGGCACGCGTGGACCTCGTTCATTCCGTCTTGCCTGAGCTGGAGTTTCCGCGCTTTGATGCTGAGGCCATCACCGCTTGCCTCACTCATGCGTTCAAGGGCCTTTCCTTGGTCAAAGAAGCCCAGGCCGCCCCGCTGATGGCCGCGTTTCATCAGCATCTGGCCCAAGGGCAGGTGAGCTGGTTGGATGAACTGGTGCCGCTCTCCATCCCATGGCCCGCTGGTGGGAGCGTGAAGGTCTCCTATGCGAACGAGTCACCGGAGGTTCAGGTGAAGCTGCACGAGTGTTTCGCGCTCACGGAGCATCCCACCCTCTGTGAAGGGCGGCTGCCGGTGCTGCTGATTCTCTGCACGCCGGATGGGAAGAAACTGGCCACCACGAAGGACTGGCCTGCGTTCGTCGCGCGTGAATGGCCCAAGCATCGGCAGACGGTGGCGAAGAAGTTTTCGGGGCTGTTGTGGCGGTAGTCACCGCGTGCGCGAAGCGTCTTGGAGTGCGGTGACAAGCCTAGGCGCGGCACCGCTTTCGCAGGCCGGATGGCAGGCTGCGGCCAGAGATTACGCTACACCTCGCGAAAGCGGTAGCTACGATGCAGGCTTGCGCCGTGCATCTTCGCGACCGCACTCCAAAAGGCTGTCGCGCCGAGCTTGATCATTCCTTCCTCGTTCCTCCTCACACCCGAATCACAATCTTCCCAAAGTGCTTCCCGCTGGCGATGCGCTGAAACGCCGATGGGGCGTCGTGAAACTCAAAGACCGAATCGATCACCGGCTGCAGTTTTACCCGCTCCATCTCGGCGAGCATTTGGGCAAACATCTCGCGTGAGCCGACGTAGATGCCGTCCAGGCGGATGCCTTTGCGCAGGATCTGCACGGTCTGCACGTCGCCGCTGGTGCCTGTCAGCACACCGATGAGGGCGATGTGGCCGCCGAAGCGTGTCGCTTTGACGGAGCGATTGAGGGTTTCAGGGCCGCCGATTTCGACCACCTTGTCCACGCCCAATCCACCGGTTTGCGTCACCGCCCATTGGTCCCAGTCGGGATCGGTTTTGTAGTTGTGCACTGCATCGGCACCGAGCTGGAGGAGGTGCTTGGCTTTGATGTCGCAGCTCGTTGTGGCCAGCACGCGGGCACCGGCCAGCTTGGCAAACTGCAGGGCGAAGACGGAGACGCCGCCGGTGCCGAGGATGAGGACGGTTTCTCCGGCCTTCAGTCCGCCACGGCAGTGCAGGGCATCCCAGGCGGTGACGGCGGCGCAGGGCAGGGTGGCGGCGGCTTCGGTGGAAAGGTAGTCGGGGATGGGCAGCAGGCTCTCGGCGCGGATGACCGCCAGCTCGCGCAGCAGGCCGTCCACGGCACCGCCGAGGGCCTGGGAGGCGTGCGTCTGGCTGAATTCCCCGTCCAGCCAGCTGGGCATGAAGGGGCAGACGACGCGGTCGCCGGGCTTGAACTGGGAAACGCCCTCGCCGACAGCTGTGACCTCGCCCGCGCCATCGGAGCAGGGAATCCGTGGCACAGGGCCGGTTACCCCTCGGATGCCCATGACATTCATGTAGTCACGGTAGTTGAGGCAGGTGGCCCGGATGCGCACCAAAACCTCGCCAGGGCCGGGTGTGGGGTCAGGAAGTGTCACGGCCCGCAGTGAGTCGATACCAGTGGTTCCGGTGATTTGATAGGCGTTCATGGCTGGAAAGGGTTGGCGGATGAGGCTAACGGCCCTCACTGCTGCAACAAGGCGGAAGTGTGGTTTCTCGGGTTCTCAGAAGGAAAGGTTTCGGACGTCCGGCCCCTGCAAAAAAACTTTCTCAACATCGGGTGTGAACAATTTGCTTGTGATTCAAGGAAAGATCAGGCCCCTGCGCGATCAGGTGGGCGCGATTGTCAAATATGAAAGGGTTTAAGTTTAAAACGAACTAATGGCGCGGAGCGATCCACGGGAGGGATGGAGGTATCTCTTCTGAAACACGGCCAGTCGGCAGCTCATTGCAGCTTGAAGGGTGGCGGACATTTGTGAATTTGATCGGTATTAGACGATTCATTTCTGTGTTAACTGTTTGTAGAGTGCTGAAAATAAGTGACTTAAAAAGTTGTTAGCTGGGGTGTGACGAGTTTACTAGAGCCAGCTGCCTAGCTAGGTGGCAGGCCTACTGTGTGTCGAAATCGTTTCAAGGTCATATGGCCGATGCACGTTCCACGATTCAAACTCAAGGGTTCCACGCTCAGTGTTTTCTTCCAGATAACTGACAAATCCTTGGGGGAATTTTCTAGTTTCTGATCCGGCAAGACACAAAAATGAGAGATGCCAATTGTTTGTGAATAACCTGTCAAGAAGTGCCCGCAGCGTAGGGCGATTGTGCGAACAATCAGGTATCGTTCGGAGCAAACAAGAAACAACGGGAAAGGGGTGCCTGACTGTTCTCTCTACCGCGCTTCTGCGGCCAGTTTCTCGATCCATTTGCCCAGATCCGGTGGCCGGAAGGCCTCCATTCGTGCGAGCAGCGCTGCGGCTTCGTTTTCCACCAGAACACAGGCGGCGTGCTCGGGCTTGACGAAGCCGCTCTGGCTCATGTGGGCTATGAAGTCGATCAAGCCGCCGAAAAAGGTGTCCACATTGAGGATGCCCACGGGTTTGTCGTGAAAGGAGAGCTGCAGCCAGGTGAGGGTTTCGAAGAGCTCATCCAGCGTGCCGAAGCCTCCAGGGAGGGCGATGAAGCCGTCGCTGAGATCGACCATCAGTTGCTTGCGCTCGTGCATGCTGCCGACGACGTGCAGTTCGGTGACGCCGCCATGGCCGAGTTCTTTTTCCATGAGGGATCGCGGAATCACGCCGATCACCTCGCCCTTTTGCGTGAGTGCCCCGTCTGCGAGGGCTCCCATCAGGCCCACATTGCCGCCGCCGTAGACGACGCCGATGCCGCGCTGCGCCAGGAAGGCGCCGAGGTCATGCGCGGCGGCGCGATGGACGGGGTCGGTTCCAGAGCTGGAACCACAATAGACACAAATTCGGCGCAGGCGGGACATGGCGGCATGATGAATGATTTCTGCTGCCGGTGCAAAGGCTTGCGCAAAAGGGAAGTTCTTCGCTACGATTAAGGAACATGAAACAGACACGCCGCACATTCCTTGCCTCCTCTGCCGCCGCTCTCACGGGCTGCCATCTTCTCTCGCCTTCAGGAAAAGGTAACTGGATCGATGCGCATGTGCATGTGTGGACGCCGGACGTGGAAAAGTACCCGCTCACCCGCGGTTACGCCGTCAGCGACATGCAGCCGCCGAGTTTCACACCGGAGCAGTTGTTTGCCCACTGCAAGCCGGAAGGCGTAAACCGCATCGTGCTGATCCAGATGAGCTACTACCAGACGGACAATCGCTACATGCTGGACATGATGCGCGCCCATCCCGGTGTGTTCAGCGGGGTGGCGATCGTGGACGAGCATGCGTCAGGCCTGGCTGAAACCATGCGCAGCCTGGTGCAGCAAGGCGTGCGCGGCTTTCGCATCCATTCCGGCAAGGAGAGGAATCTCTCCGACTGGCTGGGCTCCCCTGGCATGGCGACGCTCTGGAAGACGGCGGCGGAGCTGAAGGTGAGTGTCTGCCCGCTGATCAACCCGGACACGCTGCCTCTGCTCGACAAGATGTGTGAGTGGTATCCTGACACGAGCGTGGTGGTGGACCATTTTGCGCGTCTCAGCATGGCGGGACCGGCCAAGCCTGAAGAGGTGCGGAACCTGCTGCGTCTGGCACGGCATGCCAAAACGCACGTCAAGGCCTCCGCCTTCTATGCCCTGGGTGCGAAGAAGGCCCCTTATACCGACATGGGTCCGCTGGTCCGGCAGGTGCGGGATGCCTTTGGCCCCCAGCGTGTGATGTGGGCCAGCGACTGCCCCTTTCAGGTGGAGCACGGCCATACCTACCACAACGCCATCGCGATCATTCGTGACCGGCTGGATTTCCTCAGTGAGCAGGACAAAGCCTGGATGCTGCGCGACACGGCGGAGAAGGTGTTTTTCTCGGCGGCGGCGGTGTGAAATCAATGCCTCGCAGGCAGATGTCTTTTTGAAATCGCCACGACGGGCATATGCTCGTGCGGCATACTTCAAAAATCAAAAATCGATTGCTCGACAATCGTCAATCCTCTGGCTGCAGCGCATCGTGGGCACGCGCGATTGACGATTGATGAGCAAGGATTGCTGATTGTTGAAGTTCCAAGCTCACCCCGGGCACAAAAAAGCCCCGCCAGCAATGCTGACGGGGCTGAATGAAGTCGGGAGAGTGACTTGGCTGTCCTAAACTCAGGCGGCGGCTTCGGCGGCACCTTTGTGGCCGAGCTGCTTCACGGCGAGATTGAGCTGATCGTACTCGATCGGCTTTTTGATCACCGTCACCGGGCCATGGGAAAGGATGCGGCTGAGGATTTCGCTGTCGGGGTAGCCGGTGATCACCACAATCGGGAGATCCGGGTAGAGCGCCTTGAGCTGCGAATAAACTTCGTCTCCGGGAACGTCTGGAAGCTTGAGGTCGAGGAAGACGAAGTCAAACTTCTGCTTCTTCGCCATCGTGATGGCTTCAGCACCGGTACCGACCACAAGGCGTCCGAAACCAGCCTTCTTGAGGAACTGCTTGAAGAGGGCCTGCAGGGCGGGGTCGTCATCGACCACCATGACGGTGGGCTGGCCGGCTTCGTCTTCCTTGCGCAGCACATCGCGGTCAAGCAGGCTGCGCTTGATACGCCAGCGACCCCCGATCTGAACTGCAGGCAACTGGCCACGCTGGACGAGATAATAAACTGTTGGAAGAGGGATGCGGAGGTATTCCGCGGTCTCTTTGACAGTCATGAGTTCGGGTGCTGCTAGATCGGCCATAAAGTTTGGGAGTGTGTCGTGTTACCTGCAATCAGCTGTAAATCGAAATTGAGTCGCGTGGGGGAGTTATTAACAACCTTAGATGATAATTTCTATTATTACAATGTGATTATCGGTGTTCAGCTAAATGTGTGGTTCGGGATAATTGGTAGATTTGCGAATTATTGCCACAATTGCAAACCAAAAGTGTGTGGTAGCTAAAAAACTTTGGAAATGCTGAAGTATTTCATACAATTGATATCAATCCAGAATCCAGAGCATCGAACGTGGGGGAATAGAGCCAGTCCACACATCTGATTTTTTTCTCCATGGCAACTACGATGGGTCTTTGTATTCCAAAGCGTTACGCCAGCGCAGGTGGGAGTGGATTCATTGTAGTGGGTGTGCGTGCGGCATCCAATTTGCCAACTTGCGATGCTTGGCCTAAATGCATCCTCCCATGTCTGATTCCATCCCCAATGTCCTTGCCGAACGCTACGCCACCGCCTCTATGCGCGCCCTCTGGTCGCCCGAGGGAAAAGTCAGACTGGAGCGCGATTACTGGATCGCAGTTCTGAAAGGTCAGCGCGATCTTGGCATCGGCGTGCCTGATGGCGTGATCGAGGCCTATGAGAAAGTAAAGGACCAGGTCAACGTGGCGTCCATCATGGAGCGCGAGCGCGTGACGCGGCATGACGTGAAGGCACGCATCGAGGAATTCTGCGATCTCGCGGGCCACGAGCATCTTCATAAAGGCATGACCAGCCGCGACCTCACTGAGAACGTGGAGCAACTGCAGGTTTTCCGCTCTCTATTAGAGGTCCGCTCCAAATGCGTGGCAGCTCTCGCGGGCCTCGCCCGCCGCGCCAAGGAGACGCGTGACATTCCGCTGACCGCCCGCACGCACAACGTGGCCGCGCAGGTCACCACGCTGGGCAAGCGCCTGGCGATGTTTGGCGAGGAGCTGCTCGTCGCCTTTGGCGATCTGCAGCATCTCATTTCCAGCTACCCGGCCCGTGGGCTGAAGGGTGCCGTGGGCACCCGGCTGGATCAGATCACTCTCTTCAATGGAGACACGAAAAAAGCGGCGGAGCTGGAAAGCAGCATCCTGCGCCATCTCGGCATGCCTGCGGCCTTCAATGCCGTCGGGCAGGTCTATCCGCGCAGCCTGGACATGCAGGTCATGGCCTCGCTCTGCCAGGTGGCCAGCGGGCCGTCCAGCTTTGCGCGCACGCTGCGTCTCATGGCCGGTCAGGAACTCGCCAGCGAAGGCTTTGCCAAAGGGCAGGTGGGCTCCTCCGCCATGCCGCACAAGATGAACAGCCGCTCCTGCGAGCGCATCAACGGTCTGCACGTCATCCTCAAAGGCTACCTCACCATGGCGTCTGGTCTGGCGGGTGACCAGTGGAATGAAGGAGACGTCTCCTGCTCCGTCGTGCGCCGCGTCATGCTGCCGGACGCCTTTCTGGCCATGGACGGCCTGCTGGAGACACTGCTCACCGTGCTCAATCAGATGGAAGTCTTTGAAGCCGTCGTGGAGCAGGAGCTCATGCGCTACCTGCCCTTCCTCCTCACCACCACCGTCATGATGGAAGCCGTCAAAGCCGGCGCGGGCCGCGAAACCGCTCACGAAGTGATCAAGGAGCACGCCGTGCAGGTGGCCAAGGACATGCGCACCGGCAAAGTGCGCGAGAACGATCTCCTCGCCCGCCTCGTGGAAGACGTGCGCCTCACCCTCACCGCCGAGGACATGCAGCGCCTCGTCGAGGCCGGCAAAGCCAACGCAGGCGACGCCCCGCAGCAGGTGGACGCCTTCTGCGAGCACGTGGCCGCCATCAAGAAAGAGTACCCGCACGCCGCGAAGTATGAGCCGGGTGTGATTCTGTAGGCTTTCAATCGAGCACCCTCACAGCGGCGGCTTGTCTCAAGCCGCCGTTTTTTTGTGGTCCGTGCCTGCACCAAAATCCTGAAATTCTGGAATCTTGTGAATCCTGTCTAAATCCGCGTGGAAGAAGGATGAAGGTGGAAGTGGTGGGTTGCAGGAAGCCAGTTTGGACAGGATTAACAGAATTGCATGATTCACAGAATTAAGTCAGAAGACATCCTTTCTACCACGCTCAATGAACGCCACCTTCCACTCCATCACTCCCATGATCCCCACCTGCGGCAGCCTGGCGGAGGCGCTGAGCTTTTACGCGGACCACATGGGTTTCGCCATTCTCTGGCAGGGCGATGGCATGGCCGGCATCGAGCGCGACGGCGTCTCCCTCAACCTCGTCGTGAACGACAACCAGAACTGGGCGGACAACGCGAGCTTCAGCATCGGCGTCTCCGACCTGGATTCCCTCTATGATGAGTATCAGCCGATCCCGGCCCGGGTCGGCCCGCTCGAACTCAAGCCCTGGGGCAGGCGCGAGTTTCATCTCATCGCGCCCTCAGGCGTCTGCTTCCAGTTTTACCAGCGCGCAGCCGCCTGACCCGGCGCTGCAGCCCGAGCCGCCAGCGGAGAAACTTCCGCAAATTCCCCAAATACCTCGGGGGGGCGCGCAGCCGCCTGTCCTGCTCAGCAAGCCGGAGGCTGGCGCTACTGCCGGAGTCTCCACCAGTGGCGACACCGGATGTAGCAATCCCCGCCGTTCATGCCTGTCAATAGCTGCTTCGGGCGCAGTGCGTGTTGTGAGCGAGTTCCCCCTTGCGCCCCGCTTCGTAGTCGCTGAGTTTTGGGTGTTCGCCCCACAGGGCTCATTCTGACCATGAGAACAGCGATTATCAGCCTTTTCGTTTTGCTTGCTCACGCTGCATGCGCCGCTGACGCCATCACGAGTTCCGAGGAGGCGCTGAGCGCATTCACGGCCATCATGCGGAAGTCCATCGAACAGCGCACAGGAAAGAAAGCTCCCGCAGACTCGAAACTCGACGAGCGAACCTCTGCATCATCATCGACCTCGCTGGAAGTTCATGAGCGGGTGAAGGACACTCTGCTGCCAAACCAGTATGCCAGTTCGGTTCAGGCGGGGACGCTGGGCAGTCTTCTGCCTGATCGCAAGGTCTGGGTCATCAGCCATTCAGTCGATGTCTTCAGCGGATTCCAAGCCGTGCTGGACGCCAAGGACGGGAAGCTGATTTTTCTCTGGTGGATCCCTGAGGGATGAAGGTTTGTTTCTCCCATCGCACAATCGACCGATGAACCAGAAGATAAAAGAAGAGCTTGCCGAACTGTCCTACCTTTGGACTTCGGGTGAATGGGGGCTTCGCAGCATTCATCATTCGCGTGCGCGGATCATTCTGATCTTTCAGGCGGGCAGGCCATCGCTGCAGGAGTTGATTGCTGTCCGATCTCTGGTTCCTAAGTTTGCCCAATCACCGGTGTCGCTGCTCAAAACGGAAGTTGGAGATGTCCCCATGTTCACCGTCGGGGAGTTTGGCAATCTTGAAGCGCGCCGTTTGGAGTCCGAGGCCAAAGCACGTCGGTTGGAGGTTCGGAGAGAGGATGTGTCATTTACAGGCTACCTACCGGTCAATGTTCAGGGAGCTGCATTGGTCATCGAGGACGACGAGTTGGCATCTCTCGCCACCGAAGAAATGCGCCGACGGGGCGTGCCGATCATGTCGTATGAAGAGCACGACTGAGGTGACCAGGCGCAAATTTGGAGTGCGGCTGCGCAACGAGGAACGAGTGGAGCTGCCGCTTTCGAGCGTCTCGTGGCGTTCGAAAAAATAATTCGCCTGCGCGTGCCAATCGGCTCTCGCTTTCGGATGCCTGCGGCCTGCGCATGCTCAGTGGGCCCACGGAAAGCGGTAGCTGCGCTCGTGCCTCGCTGCGCGACCGCAGTCCATATGGGTGCGCAGCCTCAGGAAAGTACTCGGGAGCTTTAGCTCGCTCTGGAAGGCGCGGAGTTTCCCGGAACGAGCTGAAGCTCTGAACTACTTTGTTACCCCTCCGTCTCCCCGCTCTTCGGCTCACGCACCACACGGTCCACCGAGTGCTTGGTGATGATGTTCCCCTGGGACTCGCGGCCTTTGATGGCGATGGAGTTGAAGGGGAATTTGATCGAGAGATTGCGCAGGTAGAGGGCGGGCTTGAGGTGGACGACGACGTTTTGGGCGTTGGAGTCTTCCTCGGTCTCGTGGCGGATGAAGTACAGGACGTTGGAGCCGGGGGTGCCTTTGGTGAGCACGTATTCCTTGTCGCGGGTGAAGCCGCCGATGCGGAAGCGCTTGGCCATGAGGCTGCCCTGGCGGCCGTCGCGGTAGATCATGGTATAAACGGCGCTGTCGTCCTTTTTGAAGAGGTTTACATACAGAGGGTTCTTGCCCACGAAGAACTTCGGCGCGGCTTTGGTGACGCTCATGTTGCCCTCGCGGGTAAAGAAGAGGACGTCGTCCAGCGGGGAGCATTTGCAGATCGGGTCGCCTTCGCGCTTCAAGCCGGTGCCGGCAAAGCCTTCCTTGGCGTTGAGGTAGAGGGTCTCGCCCTGCACGATGACTTCGGCGGCAGCCACGCGGTCAAAGCCGCTCACAACCGTCTTACGCTCGCGGCCGGGGCCGTAGGTCTTTTTGAGCTCTTCAAAGTGCCGGATGGTGTACCGGGTGAGACCCTTGAGGAATTTCTCGGCCTGGTCGATCTCCTCCTCCAGCTCACGGATGTGTTCGTCGGCCTCGAAGCTGTTGAACTTCGAGATGCGCTTGATCTTGATCTCGGTCAGGCGCGCCACGTCGTCATTGGTGACTTCGCGCTTGAGCACATGAAGGTGGGGCTTGAGGCCCTTCCAGATGGCCTCCATCACGGCCTCCCAGGTTTCGGCTTCTTCGATGCGGCGGTAGATGCGGTTCTCGATGAAGATCTTCTCCAGCGAGCTGAAGTGCCACTTCTCATTGAGTTCGCCGAGCAGGATGCCCAGCTCTTCGCCGAGGATTTTCTTGGTGTTCTCCGCGCTGGCCTTGAGCAGGTCATTCACATTCATGAAGCGCGGCTTGTCGTCCTGAATGACGACGGCGTTCGGTGAGAGTGAAATCTCGCAGTCGGTGAAGGCGTAGAGCGCCTGGATGGTCTGGTCGGTGTCGGTGCCTGCGGGGAGATGCACGACGACCTCCACCTTGTCCGAGGTGTTGTCCTCGACGCGGGCGATCTTGATTTTGCCCTTCTCATTTGCCGCCACGATGCTGTCCATCACGCCACCCGTGGTGGTGCCGTAGGGGATCTCGGAAATGATGAGGATGTTCTTCTTGGGGCCTTCGTCGATCTTGGCGCGCACGCGGATGCGGCCGCCGCGCAGGCCGCCGTTGTAGTCGCTGGCGTCCATGATGCCGCCGGAGATGAAATCGGGCAGCAGGTTCACTTCCTCATCCCGGAGTGCTGCGATGCTGGCATCGCAGAGTTCGATGAAGTTGTGCGGCAGGATGCGGCAGGAAAGGCCCACGGCGATGCCTTCGACTCCTTGGGCGAGCAGCAGGGGGAACTTCACCGGGAGTGTCACGGGCTCCTTGTTGCGGCCGTCGTAGGAGGCGGCCCATTCGGTGACCTTCGGGCTGAACACGACATCCAGCGCAAATTTGGACAGACGCGCTTCGATGTATCGGGGAGCAGCGGCGTTGTCGCCGGTGAGGGTGTTGCCCCAGTTCCCCTGGGTGTCGATGAGCAGGTCCTTCTGGCCGAGCTGCACCATGGCATCGCCAATGGAGGCATCGCCATGCGGGTGATACTTCATCGTGTTGCCGACGACGTTGGCGACCTTGTTGTACCGGCCGTCTTCGAGCTCATCCATGCTGTGCAGGATGCGGCGATGCACGGGCTTCAGGCCGTCATTGATGTGGGGAACAGCGCGCTCAAGGATGACGTAGCTGGCGTAATCGAGGAACCAATCTCCATAGAGGGTATCCACCGGCTTGTGCTCCACAGGGGCGGCGGATGGCAGGATGGGGGAGAAGGCTTCTTCAGCGGATTTTTTGGAGGACTTTTTGGCCACGGCGAAAAGGGGGAAGGAACAGGGGTGGCGAGAATAGACACTGACGGGGGGAGTGCAAGGGCTCGCAGCGCCGAAGGCCGAACTATCAGCCACTCCCAATGGTTCACCGTCCGAAAGCTCATTTACAATCTCCTGAATTGTCGGGCGGTAGGGTTGGGCGCTTGTTTCCAACTTTGAAAAATTACTCGTTCATGATACGCATATTCGCTAGTTCTCGACGAAGTCTGCGGGCTCCACCTCCCGATTGCAGGTGGGGGCTCCTAATGCTTTTTCTCCTCGCTGGTTATGTGCAGGCGGACGTCGCCAGTCATGCCGAAGCAGATGCCTTGATGGCGGAGGCAGCACGGCTCGCCCCTGCAGCGGAGGCGGTGGTGATGAGTGTCGGAGCTGTTTCCCCGGCAGAGTATGTCACCAAGGGCAGTTGGAGTGCCGTCATCCCGTGGACGCCGCACATTCCCACCTCGGCCGCCATGCTGCCGGACGGCAGGCTGCTGACCTTTGCCTCCAACCAGCGCACCACGTTTCCAGACGGCCCGCAGTTCACTTACGCAGCGGTGTGGGACCCGGCCACGGGCCTGTTTACGGAGATCAACAACGGCCGGCATGACATGTTCTGCGGCGGGCTTTCGTTTTTGCAGGATGGCAGGCTGCTGGTGAGCGGCGGCAATGGCATCAATGGCAGGACGGCGCTGGCCAGCTTGTTTGACTGGCGTACGAATGAATGGGTGCCGGCGCAGACGATGGCGGATGGCCGGTGGTATAACACGAGCATCTCCCTGCCAAATGGTGAGGTGCTGACCGCCGGGGGCAATGGCGGCTCCAATGGCAACGGCACAATCGAGCAATGGAATGCCAGCTCCGGCTGGCGGCGAATGAGCGGCATCAACTGGCAGGCCGTGGCCAATCCGTCCACCGCGAATGCGATTGAAACGAACTGGCATCCCTTCTTCCTCCTCGCTCCGGATGGCCGGGTGTCGCACTTTGGTCCGCATCAGTCCCTGAATTGGATCACCGCCACGGGGACCGGAGTGATGACAGCGGCAGGCGCCAGCATTCCGGGGACGCATTATCCCAAGCAGGGAGCCTGGGCGATGTATGCGCCGGGCAAGGTGATCGTGACGGGTGGCTTGACTGCGATTGATGGCGGGGTGGTGGTGAACAAGGCCTTCACGGTGGACCTCAATGGCACAGCGCCTGTGGTCGCACCCGCCGCGCCGATGGCGAATGCGCGCTCCTTTGCGAACTCGGTCATGCTGCCGAATGGCGAAGTCATGATCGTGGGCGGCAACACTTCCGGGCAGTTCTTCAGCGATGTGGGGACGGTTTATTCTCCTGAAATCTGGAACCCCACGACGGGGCAGTGGCGTGCGGTGGCGGATCTCACCGTGCCGCGCAATTACCACTCTCTCGCGATGCTGCTGCCCGATGGCCGCGTGTGGTCAGGTGGCGGCGGCTTGTCGGGCGACCCGCTGACGGATCATCAGGATGCGCAGATTTTCACACCACCACAGTTGTTTAATACGGATGGCACTCCGGCAGTTCGGCCCGTGATCACGGCGGCACCGGATCGCATCAGTCCGGCCTCGATCTTCACAGTGAACGCCAGCAGCGGCGTGCAGTACTTCAGCGCCATCAGCATGTCCGGGCTGACGCATTCGGTGAGCACAGGCCTGCGGCATGTGCGCTTCACGCACACGAACCCTTCGGAGGGTCTGTATGCGGTCACTGCGCCATCGAGCATCAATGTGCTCACGCCTGGGTACTGGATGATGTTTGCCGTGGATGCGAACGGCGTGTGGTCAGTCTCGCACATCATTCAGGTCACCAATTCCACCCTGCCCGTGGTGACGAATCCGGGTCAGCAAAGCCTGGAGCAAAACAGCGTGCTCTCGCTGCCCATCAGTGCCAGCGCCACAGGCGGCACGCTGAACTATTCGGCCAGTGGTTTGCCAACGGGGCTGGGCATCGATGCCGGCACCGGCTTGATTTCTGGCACGGTCACTGCGACTCCCGGAACGTACCGCAGCACGGTTCTGGTGAGCGCGGCAGGGCAGGTGGCCTCCATTACATTCAACTGGATCGTGGTGCTGCCCAATCTAGGCACTGGCCAGATCATGCGTGAGTATTGGACGGAAATGAACGGCACCACTGTGGCGAGTCTGACCGGCAGCACCCTCTTTCCCGCAAATCCGAACGGACGTGACCTTCTCGCTTCGTTTAATGCTCCCTCCAACTGGGATGACAACATCGGCCAGCGCCTGCGTGGCTTTCTTTACGTGCCTGTCACCGGGCAGTATCGGTTTTACATCACCAGCGATGATGCATCGAGCCTGAAGCTCAGCACCGATGCGAATCCGGCCAATGCGGTGGAAATCGCGAGCCAGCCTGCCTGGACTCCGCCGGATACCTGGACGTGGTATCCACAGCAGACCTCGGCGCTGATCACGCTGCAGGCCGGCAAGCGCTATTACACCGAGGCATTGATGAAGGAAGGCGCGAGTGATGATCATCTCACTGTCGGCTGGAAGAAGCCGGGAGACACGGTGATTGAAGTGATTGGAGGCACCTACCTTTCACCCTATCTGCCGGTCGATAATCCGGTGGTCGCCTGGAGTTTTGATGAAGCGAGCTGGAACGGCACAGCGGGCGAAGTGAAATCCACCGCTGCAAGCCTGTTCGCCATCAATGGCAGCGCGAGCGGTGGGGCGAATACGACCACCACGAATCCAGCGCTCAGCGGCAATCCCGGAACCGGGAGCAGCGCGCAGTTCAATGGCACGAGCCAGAGCGTCGTCATGCCTTACAGTGCATCGCTTAATCCCAAGGACTTCACCGTTGCCGCATGGGTGCGCAGTGACGCTGCGCTTGGCGCGGCACGCTGCATCCTTGCCTCGCGTGATGAATCAACTGCCACCAAGAAAGGCTACGGCCTGTGGGTGACTGCCGATGGCTTCTGGCAAGTGCGAACGGGTGCGGACACAACAGGACTGAAGGGCAGCGCGGTCACCGTGGGGCAGTGGACGCATGTGGCGGCCACGTTCCGCACGACGAGTGTCAGCGGCACGACACTGACCGGTGTACGCAGGCTGTACATCAACGGCATCCTCGTGAATGAGGACGTCGGCACCTATATTCCAAATACAGCCAAACCCTTGGTCATCGGTGCCGCCGACAGCCCCGGCACGGCTTTCTTTGTGGGTGCGGTGGATGAATTCGCGCTGCAGCAGGCACCCTTGTCCCAGCCGGACATTCTCGCACTGCGCGATCTGCGTCACGTCATCAGCACCGCAGTGAATCAATCGCCGCAGATCACGAATCCGGGCGCTCAAGCTTCTCTCGTTGGGGCGGTGGTGTCGCTGCCTGTCAGCGCGAGCGATCCTGAAAATGATCTCATCACTTTCAGCGCCACCGGTCTGCCTGCGGGGCTGTCGATCTCAGCGGGTTCGGGAGTCATCTCAGGTTCTGTCACGACGGCGGGTGCGTTCAATGTCTCCGTCAGTGCCACTGATGGCATCAGCACACCCGCAACCGCCGCCTTCACCTGGATCGTCACCGCCGGGCTGACGCTGCAACCACTTGCCGCAGCGCCGAAAGCCACGGGCGGTGCGCTGACGTTCACCGCGCAGTCAGCGAACGGCATCAACCCTCGCTACAAGTGGAACTTTGGCGACGGCACGCCTGAAACCGACTGGCTGACGACCACGAGCATCACGCATACTTATGCCGGACCGGGACGCTATCTGGTGACGCTTACGGCCACCGATGACACCGGCATCACGATCACCAGCACCTTCTATCAGGCCGTGTATGCCGCGCTGACCACGCTCAAGCCTGCTGCCTCCAGCAGCATCGTGTATGAGCATCCTGCCACCGGCAATGACCGCGTCTGGTGCGTGAATCCGGACAACGACAGCGTCACTGCTTTTGATGTGGTCACCCGCGCACGCTATGCTGAGATCACCGTGGGCACCGCACCGCGCAGCCTGGCCCTGGCACCGGACGGCAGGCTGTGGGTGACGAATGTGGAAGCTGCAACCATCAGCATCATCAACCCCACGACGCGCACGGTCGCCTCCACCGTCACTCTCGCGCATGGATCACGCCCCTTTGGCATCGTCTTTGATCCTGCGGGCACGGCGGCATGGGTGGCGCTGGAAAGCACCGGGCGCGTGCTGAAACTGAACCCCAGCACCGGAGCGCAGCTGGCTTCGGTGGATGCGGGCGGCCCTGTGCGGCATCTGTCGATCTCCGCCGACAGCGCACGCGTCTATGCCTCACGCTTCATCACGCCGCGTGTGGCCGGTGAAAATACCGCCACGCCGATCCTCACGGGAACAGGCGGCCAGGTGGTGGTCATTGGCACAACGGCACTTGCGGTGGAACGCACCATTCTGCTGAATCCCAGCACCGCTGCGGATACTTCCACCTCCGCTCGCGGCCTGCCGAATTACCTGGGTGCCGCTGTCATTTCACCCGATGGCCTCTCGGCTTGGGTGCCATCCAAGCAGGACAACATCCAGCGTGGTGTCTTGCGCGATGGTCTGCCGATGAATCATGAAAACAGCGTGCGTGCCATCGTCTCGCGCATTGATCTCACCACGCAGGCGGAGAGCCTGCCGTCTCGCGTGGACATTGACAATGCAGGCATGCCCAGCGCCGCTGCGTATGACCCGTACGGCATCTATGTTTTCACCGCTCTCGAAGCGAGCCGTGAGGTGGCCATTCTGGATGCGTGGTCGCATCAGGAGATCATGCGCTTTCCAGCGGGTCGTGCACCGCAGGGTGTCGTCACATCGCCGGACGGCAGCACGCTGTATGTGCAGAATTTCATGGACCGCACGATCACGGTGCATGACGTGAGCGGCATCCTGCAAGGGGCTGGCACCGCACCTGTCACCACGGCCACGCTCAGTGCCGTCACCACGGAAAAACTCACTGCCCAGGTGCTGCAAGGCAAACAGCTCTTCTACGATGCGCAGGACCCACGTCTGGCGCTGCAGCAGTACGTCAGTTGTGCCGTCTGCCACAACGATGCCGGACATGACGGCCGCGTGTGGGACATGACGGGCTTCGGCGAAGGACTGCGCAACACGATCACACTCAAAGGCCACGCCAATCACGGCATGCTGCACTGGTCGGGCAACTTTGATGAAGTGCAGGATTTTGAAGGTCAGATTCGCACGTTCTCCGGTGGCACCGGTCTTATGACGGACACGCAATTCAACACCGGTACAAGCAACCAGCCGCTGGGAGATCCCAAAGCGGGGGTGAGCGCGGATCTCGACGCGCTGGCCGCGTATGTGAAGTCTCTCACCGTCAGCGGCACCAGCCCGAGCCGCACTGCAGGCGGAGCTTTGAGCACTGCGGCCTCAGCAGGTCAGCAGGTTTTTCGCTCACAAAACTGCGCCTCCTGCCACGGCGGTGTGAACTTCACCAACAGCGCACTCAATGTCTTTGCCGACATCGGCACCATCAAACCTGCCAGCGGCAAGCGCCTTGGAGCTGCGCTCACCGGCCTGGATGTGCCGACACTGCGCGGCAGTTGGGCCACGGGACCCTATTTGCACGATGGCTCTGCGGCCACTCTGTCTGACGCCATCACCGCGCATCAGGGCGTGACCTTGTCAGCCACCGATCTGTCAAACCTCGCCGCGTTTGTGGCCAGCATTGACGACGCTCCTGCCACGGCACCGCTGCCCTTCACCCTCACGCTCGCCACCGCTGCCACCACCGTAACTGCCTCGTTCAATGTCACCGTGACCTTCAGTTCTGTCGCAACCGGTTTCACGCTCAGTGATATGGTCGTCACCAATGGCGTCGCTTCCACCTTCAGCGGCAGTGGAACCAGTTACACTTTCAAAGTTCAACCAACCGCCACGGGGGTGGTCACCGTCAGCGTCCCGGCAGGTGCCGCCACGGATGGCACGAGCCTGGGCAATTCAGTCTCCAATCTGCTTAGTGTGAACTATGCCCCCACGGACATCACGCCGCCGACGGTGGTTCTCTCCACTCCGTCCTCCAGCGTGAGCGCGCCCTTTGTCGTCACGGCCACGTTCAGTGAAAATGTCACGGGCTTGATTGCTTCCAAAATTGCAGTCACCAACGGCACCGTCACCGCCCTGTCTTCTGCAGGTGTGGTCTACTCCGCCACGATCACGCCCACGGCTGCGGGAGCCGTGACCGTCAGTCTTCCCGCTGGTATGGTGCAGGATGCTGCGGGCAATTTGAACACGGTTTCAAACAGCCTCTCCGCCACTTACACTCCAGTCGTCGTGGTGCCGGTCGTGAAAATCCAAGCGGAGGACTTTGATGAGGGCGGGGAAGGGGTGGCCTATCACGATGCGGAAGCCATCAATCTCGGCGAGTACGTCTCCGGCCTGCACTATCGCGATACCGGAGTCGATATCGAGCCCTCCCGAGACACGGACGGCACTCCGTCCATTGGGTGGATTGCGCCCGGAGAATGGCTGCGCTACACCACGGTGCTCTCGGCTGGAACCTACTCCATCAATGTGCGTGCGAGCACGCCGTTTGCCGGTCCCGTTCCGGTTCGCGTGCTGATCAATGGCACACTCGCCACAACGATCAATCTCACGAACTCTGGCAGCTTTTACTCCTGGAAAACGTTCACTGCCACCGGCGTCAATGTGGCGAATACGGGTCCGGCGGTCGTTCGCTTGGAGTTCCCGGATGGCAATCTCAACTTCAACTGGATGGAGTTCGTCAACACCACCAGCATACCCGACACCACGCCGCCTGCGGTGGTTCTTGCCACGGTTTCGACCAGTGTGTCTGCGCCATTCACGGTGAGCGCCGCCTTCAGTGAAGTCGTCACCGGAGTCGCATTGAATGATTTCATGGTCACCAATGGCGTTGCTTCAGCTCTGAGCGGCAGCGGCTCATCCTACAGCGTTACCATTACTCCCGCAGCCAATGGCGCTGTGACGGTGGCCATGCCTGTGGGCGCGGCTTTTGATGCCTCCAGCAACGTGAGTCTGGCCTCGAACACCCTGAGTGTGACCTACACCGCGCCGGTGTTGCCTGCGCCCACAGTGCTGCTCAGCACGGCGTCTTCAAGTGTGACAGGTGCCTTCACGGTGAACGCAGTCTTCAGCCAATCCGTCACAGGAGTGGAATTGAATGATTTCATCCTCACCAATGGCGTGGCCTCGGCGCTCACAGGCAGCGGAGCCACCTACAGCATCCTGGTGACTCCTGCAGCGGTTGGTGCTGTCACGGTCAGCGTACCCGCGAGTGCCGCCACCAATGCAACTGGAGGTGCGAACACGGTGTCGAATCTGCTCACCGCCACCTATGCCCTCCCGGACACCACGCCGCCGACGGTGACGCTGTCCACGCCGGCAACCAGCGTCACAGGGGCCTTCGTTGTGACTGCCACGTTCAGTGAAAGTGTCACCGGCTTGCTCGCTTCCAACTTCGCGGTCACCAACGGCACCGTCATCGCCTTGTCTTCCACGGGAGTGGTCTATTCTGCCACGGTCACGCCCACGGCTGCGGGTGATGTCACCGTCAGCCTGCCCGCAGGCATGGCGCAGGATGCCGCAGACAATCAGAGTCTCGCGTCCAATCTCATCACCGTAAACTACGCGCCTGTTGTCCTCACCAACGGCCTCACGGGTGACTTCTACATCGGTAAAAACTTTGAGCAATTCAGCTTCACTCGTTTGGAGCCCACGCTCAACTACGCCTGGGGCACGGGCAGTCCCGATCCGCGACTTCCTGTCGACGGCTTCAGCGTGCGCTGGCACGGCTATCTCATCCCGCGCTATACTCAGACTTATACCATCATCCCCGTGACCGATGACGGCGTGCGTCTCTGGGTCAATGGCCAGTTGATCGTCAATGACTGGAATAATCACGGCGACACCTGGAACAACGGCGTCATCGCTCTCCAGGCCGGCGTAGCCGTCTCCATCGTGATGGAGTACTATGAAAGCACCGGTGGCGCCACTGCCCGACTTTTCTGGGAAAGCCCCGGACAGACCCGCGAGGTGATCCCGCAAAGCCAGTTGCTCGTCAATGCGCCGGGTGCGGCACCGGCTGCTTCGCCGAGTTCCATCACACTGACTTCGGTCATTCCCAGCACTCTATCTCTCACCAACAATCTCGCCACGACGAACAGCGATAAAGACGGTGCATCGGATCTCCTCGAAACCGCGCTCGGCATCTCGCTCACGAGTGGCATCACCCATCCCGGTGAAGGCTTGCAGCTTGTCACGCGCAATAACAATAGCGTCGATGCCACCCTCCTGCGTCCGTCGGGTCAAGGCACCTTCACGTTCACGCTCGAAAGCAGCAGCGACCTGATCAACTGGGCACCGCTCGACGTGACACCCACAGTCGTCAGTCAGGGCAATGGCCGGGAACGGGTGACGTGGGCAGACCTCCAGTCTCTCCCTGGGCAAAGCCTTGCGAGTGGCATCATCCGTCTGCGCGTCACACAAAGCGGCGGCGCCAGCACCGCCAGCACCCCGGTGGGCTGGCAGCAGACCACCCTGAATTCCGGCACGCAGAGCTACGGTCTCAATCTCTCCCATGAGGCTCTTTTTACCGGCAGCCTCAGTGCCGCCAATGCCTCCAGCGTCACGCTCGGCGAGCAGGCGGCCGTGGCTTCTGCCATGGATCCCGCACAGTATTACTACCTCGAAATCATCAGCGGCCCGCAGGTCGGGCATCGCCTTGATTTGCAGAGCATCACGGCCAGCGAGTGTTTCATTGCCGCTGACTCGTCCAACACCACACTCTCTGCGAGTGCCATTGCTGGCTTGTCCGGTGCCCGCGTCTGCTTGCGACCGCATCGCACCATGGGCGAAGTCTTTGATCCCGCACTCTTCAAAGGTTCCTCTGTCGCCACCAGCGCCGATCAGATCCTGTTCTACGCACCCGCAGGTTACAGCACCTACTGGCTCTACGCCTCCGGTGGTGCATGGAAATGGGTTTTGAGCGGGGACACTCTTGCCAGCATGAATGATACGATCATGCCACCTGGCACAGGCGTGATGCTTCAAATTGCAAGCTCCAGCCCCGCCCCTCTGCTCACTACTGGCAGCGTGCGTACCACACCTTTCGCCCGTCCGCTTCAGACGGGCTACAATCTCTTCGCCAATCCCTGGCCACTCGACACCACACCCGCCCAGGCGGGTCTGAACTCTACGGCGATCGTTGCCAGCACCGCCTTTTCCAGCGCCGATCAATTTCAGCTATGGAAAGGCGATGCCACCCCCGCAGCCTCTGGCTACCTGGGCTACTGGCTTTTCCAAATGCCCGGCCAGCCCGTTCCCATGTGGATTTCCATGGGCGATGCCTCCCTGCATTCTCAGAACAACGCCACTCTGCTGCGTGCCGGTCGTGCCACCTTCATCAAAGCTCAGCCCAGAGCAAATCGTGCCGTCTGGATCATTCCGCCGCCTTGAGTCTGGGCAATCTCTGACGGGTGTTGTCTGAGCCGGGAGGGGTACCACTTTTATCTTGCCACGGCATGATCGATTTTTTAGGCTGTGTGAGGTCATGCAGCTCACGCTCCATCGTACGCTTTTGATTCACACCCTGCTTCCGGTTGGGATCGGTGGATACTGGGTGGCGCATCGTCGAGTTCCAGACAAGACGGCTCCAGTCAAACACGTGCGCATGCCCACCCAGGCGGAGCAGATGGAGATCATTCGCCTGAGTGGTGAGACCGGGCTGACGGGTTCGCATGACTCAGAGGCATCCCAGAAGCGTTGCCTGGCGCTGATCGACCTGCAGTTGCGCTACATGCCGCCGGAGCA
This sequence comes from Prosthecobacter sp., assembly GCA_021733925.1. Classification (GTDB taxonomy): domain Bacteria; phylum Verrucomicrobiota; class Verrucomicrobiia; order Verrucomicrobiales; family Verrucomicrobiaceae; genus Prosthecobacter. The sequence goes on from JAIPJY010000003.1 coordinate 147,804, forward strand.
TCCCGAAGTCGTCAACAACCGAAAGGTCCTGGCACGATCCTTCAACTCCTCACATCGGTATGCGGAAGCGGCGGAGCAGTATCGCGCGTTGCTGAAGGCATTCCAACGCGTCATGGGCCCGGAAGCCCCGGAGACATTGGAATGTCAGACGAATTTGAAGAGCATGCTAGATCATCTGAGCGAATCTGAAAAACGACTGCAGGAATGTCGTGATTCTTATCAGGCGCAGTCGCTTGCTCTTGGAAAAGAACACCCTCAGGTGCTGAGGCTTCAGACGGAACTTGCCGAGCGTCTGTTGGAAATGTCGAAGTATGAGGAGGCCGAGAGGGAGCTGCGCTTTCTGGTGAATGTTCAGCGAAAAATGCAGAAAGACATCGATGACACTGCAAATCAGAACCTGCTTAATCTGGCCGTATGCCTCAAAGAGAAGGGCCAGCGGAAGGAGGCTTTGGAGATTGTTGAAGAGGTGGAATGGATCGTAGCGGATTTTCCCAGAGCAGATGCCCTGGTATTCGGTGCGGGTGGCCGACCTGCGTGCCGAAATCAACGCAGGACGGATCAAGCGCCACGTGAAGCAGAAGGGGCATGCTGAAGCGGAGCGCGGACTTGGCATGCCTCACTCCACTATTCCTGCAAAGCAGGCGGCCGGTGGCTCTGAATCTGCGCCTTGAAGTCTCCGAGGCTGTTCCAGTGGGTGGGTGCATTCAGATCGACTTCCGCGATGGCGAGGGTGCCAAACACATCCGCCTTCGCCAGCACATCGCCATAGTGATCGAAGATGCCTGAGATCATCCACTGGTGCTTGGTGGCGTCGGTGTAGGTGCTGCTGACGATGTAAACATGGTTCTCGCAGGCACGGGCGGCGGCGAGCATGGGATTGCAGCCCCAGACCGGCCAGGCGATCACTTCCGCACCATGAATGGTCAGAGCGCGGGCCACTTCAGGGAAGAAGCCATCGTAGCAGACCATCATGCCCACTTTGCCAAAGCGCGTGTCAAACACCGGGTAGTCATGGCCGGGTGTGATGCCTGCCTCGATTTCACTTCGTGGCAGAGTCACTTTGCGATACTTGCCGATGAGCGCTCCATCCGGACCAAGGAGTGCGGAGGTGTTGTAGAGTGTCTTGCCCTCGCGCTCAACAAGGCCCGCGACGATGTAGAGATTGTGCTCCTTCGCCAATTTGCCAAAATACTCCGTGCTAGGGCCCGGCACACTCTCCGCACACTCGGCCATCGTCTTGCCCGTGCCATAGTAGGTGAGCGTCTCGCCGAGCACGACGAGGTCCGCCTTTTGCTTGGCAGCTTCAGCGATGAGCGGCGCATACTGCGGTGGTTTCTCAGCGGGGTTCTTGCCGTCCTTTGGCTGGAGGTGAATCGTGGCCAGCCTGACTTTGCGCGGGGCAGGGGCGGGCACGGTGGCGAGTGAGACTTCGCTCCACTCCACCCGCGCATTGGCAGCCCACTGGAGATAAAGCTCGATCTTCGCCTGTGTGGCCTTCACCGGCGCACGCAGGGTGCTCTCGCAATGAATCCATTGGTTGGCTTCGCCGTCTGGGACCAGCGGATACTCGGGTTCCGCACGTGGCACGGTGCCTTTGGCATAGCCTTGCTTGGCGGGCTCCTCCCAGCTGACGGGCTTGCCGTTTTCATCCTGCCAAAGAATGCGTGCATACACGCTGCGCCGCGCGGTGGGCATGGAGCTGGCTTTTTTCCAGGCACTGAACTGGTAATGCTGGCCGCCCGTCACCGGCAGCGTGCGCGTCCAGCAGCCGATCCAGTGCTCGCCGACGCCGGTTTCCAAAACCAGCGCGCCTTTGCCATCATGTCCGCCGTCCTGGCTCTGCACTGCGGAGGGCTTTGTCTCATCGCGCGGAGACCACAGGGACCAGTCTTCAGAGACTGCCGCATGGGAGGCGGTGGCGAGAAGGAAGAGGAGGGCGGTGAGGGATTGCATGCACTCCTATACGCACCCAAAGACTGCAATTTACGCAGAGACGTTGTTTGCTGGGTTACAACCCTCTGGGTTGGGTGGTAATTGAATACGATGACTAGGTGATGCGCGCGAAAAGAAATCTAGGTTCATTGGGTTCAGGGTTCACGGGTTCATACCTTATATATAGGGTATGAACCCGTGAACCCAAAACCCACCCTCCAACGGGTGAACCTGAACCCACCGGTGAACCTGAATGAGCCCACTGAACCCGCCGCAGCACCGCCGCCGCTTGAAGACAGCGGCAAGCCTCACTTCTCATCCAGCCCACGCCTGATGCGGTACTTGATCGCAAGCTGATGCGCGGGGGAATTGGCAAAGGTCATGCCTTTGATGCGTTCGAGCTGCAGCAGCGCCACACTCTGCACGGCAGGGTAAAAGCCGCTGTTGTGGGCGATGTTGAGCAGGCGGGTGAGGTATTCGAGCTGGAGGTTCTGCCGCATGATGCTCACCGGTTTGGCGGGATCATCTCCGGTGCAGATGGCGGTGGTGAGGGTGTCCATGACTTCATCCAGGCTCACTTCATTTCCATAGAGGGCTGTGTCTTCGATGCGCTTGAGAGTGCGGGAATGAAGGAGCTGGTCCAGCAGGGCATGCTGGATCTGGAAGACGCGATCGTGGAGTCTGGGGTCTTCACCTTCGTCACGATGATCAAAGCCACGGCGCTGCAACTGCAGGTGCGCATAGAGCTCTGGCGGTGCGGCGAGCGCATCCGGGGCAAAAGCGTACTTCGCGAGTGCTGCGAGAGCCTGGCGCTGTTTGTCGGCCTCCACTGCTTTGAACGGCACGGCGCCTGGAGCCTGGCCTTGGACGGCACGCTCGACATAGACACCGCCGACGTAACGTGAGATGGCATTGAGCGAGCCGCTGGCCTCCTTCGTCAGGGAGGCAAAAGCCTGTGCGACTTCCTGCCAGCTCTGGCCGGGATCGGAGACATCTTTGAGGATGTTGGCGAGTTCTCCATTCACGGTTTCGCAGCGCTGTTCTGCATAGGTGATGGCATCGCTGCTCATGTCATAGAGCATGGCGCGTGGATCGATGGCCTTGCCGGGCATGCGCATGTCATCGGCGTCGTTGGCAAAGGCCAGCTCCGGCTGGTGCGAGAGCGCGGCGATGGCTTCGAGGCGCTTCGCTTCTTCGACGGGATCTTCCAAGGCTTCGCTGTAGCCGTAATTGATGACCCAATGGTCATACGGGCCGGGCTTGGTGGTGAAGTACTGGCCCTGCTTCACGCCTTTGGGGGCGATATTGATCGGCGGATAGTCCATGACGGAGCCGGTGAGGCCGGTCTTTTCTGTGAGCTCAGCATTGTGGATGTCCTTGAGGCTGTGGAGCTGGCTGCCACGGAAATTGTGGTTCAGGCCGAGGGTGTGGCCGACTTCGTGCAGGCAGAGGTAGTAGAGAGATTCTTTGAGGAGGCGGTCCATCTCCACACGGTCGCTTCTCTGCAGGCGCAGCATGGTCTGGCCAAACAGGAGGCCGTTGCGGGCAGAGCCGCAGGCATCGCAGGCATGCGGGTTGAAGGCCTTGGTTTCGTCTGCCGTCTCGGCCTCCGTGCCCAGGTCAGCAAAGAGCTTTTTGGTGAGCAGGCGCTTGGTGATGAAGCTGTACTCCAGCATGATGTCTGCGCCGATGATTTCACCGGTGCGTGGATTGGCAAAGCTGGGGCCGTAGCCACCGAAGGGCGGAGCCACGCTGCTGGTCCAGCGCAGGACGTTGTGCTCGATGTCATCCGCATTCCATTTCGCATCATCGGGCTGTTGTTTGACGACGACGGCGTCTTTGAATCCGGCTGTTTCGAAAGCTTCATTCCACTTGAGCACGGCGGTGCGGATGGTGTCGCGGAATTCGACGGGCGTGGTGTTCTCAATCCAGAACACGATCGGCTCCACCGGCTCGCTCAGCTTCGTTCCAGGCTTTTGCTTCACCAGCCTCCAGCGGTGGATGACGTCAAGATACGGAGCCACGTCCGTGCTGGTCATGTCGGTGATCTGGTGGGTGAAATAGCCGATGCGAGGATCATCGAGGCGCGGCTTGTAGTCGCTCTCCGGCATGGCGATGAGCGAGTGCTGCACGTGCACGGTGATGTAGCGCGCGTTGGCCACATCGGCGGCGGTTTCCCAGGTGGGCATGGGGTTTTCAAACACGTATTCCGCCGTGATCGTGGTGTTTTTGGGGTAGCCGTTGATGCGCAGGACCTTGGACTTGGATTCGGACAGCTTGCCCAGCACCGCCTTGTCGCCGCCACTGTGGCTGAATTTCACCTGGGCGAGGTTTTCACGCAGAAACAGGTTGGTGCAGGGGATGAGATAGCCGTCCGCGTCTTCCGCAACGATGGTTTCGCTGTTCAGAATGGCGCTGCTGGTATTGGCCTTGTCAGCTTTGGCGAGAGCGCTTTGCGGATTGAAGTAGAGCTTGGTGTTTTGCTCGATGAGCTCGACGCGGTCGAAGATCTTGCGAAACTTGAAGACCAGCGAGTCGCCGTAACGCCCCCGGTTGTGACCCGATGCCACGGGGCCATCGACGCTGTGATTGAAATAGATGAATTCGGGGCCGATCTGGCTTTTTGAGACAAACAGCCACGGGCTGCCGTGCTCGACATCCAGGTAGGTGCGGAAGAGGCCGTCGATGCGTTTGAAGTTCTTGGTGAATTCAGCGATGGTTTTGCGCTTGGGCTTATTGTCGCCGTCGTTGCTGCTGCTGCTCTTCGTCAGCGTCACCGTGGTGGGTGCTGCCGCAGGGGCTGGCGTGCTGGGCTGGGCCGGTGGATTTGAGGGCGCTGGTTTGGCAGGCTCCGGTTTCGCTGGCTCCGGTTTAGGCTCCGGCTTGGGCTCCGGCTTGGGCTCCGGCTTGGGCTCACGCTTCGGCTCGGGCTTTTCCGGCTCCGGTTTGCCGGGTGCCGGTTTTGCAGGTGCCGGTTTGGGCTCAGGTTTACCCTCAGGAGCCGCAGGCAGGCTGTACAGAGGCAGGAGCAAGGCTGAGCAGGCAATCAGAAGGCGGCGAGGCATGGCAAAGCAAGGGTGGGTGGTGGATCGTAAATATGACAATACCCAACACAACGGCCCAGCAGCGAGATCATTGTATAAAAATGTGACGGCCGGGCGGAACACCTCCTGTCGCGCTCTCCGCCATACCCGATTCACATTTAATGGTAAGAATGGTAAGAAAGCTGAAAGCCCTTCGTTTTCGCGGCTGGAAGACACCTCCACCCCTATGAAAGCCCCCCGCCTCCTCCTCACGTGCCTGCTTGCCACTGCCTCGTTGCAAGCCTCCACACTGCCGGAAAGTCAGAAAATTGACCAGCTTCTCAGCAAGGACTGGGAGAAAGCCGGTCAGAAGCCAAACGCGCCCGCCAGCGACGAGGTCCTCGTGCGCCGGCTTTACCTCGACATCGCCGGGCGCATCCCCACCATGGATGAAGCCAAGGCCTACATGAATTCCAAGGATCCGCAGAAGCGTGCCAAGCTCATCGACACCCTGCTGGCCTCCGACGGCTACACCAGCCACATGTTCAACTACTGGGCCGATGTGCTGCGCCTGACCGACAACGTGAAAGGACGCATCACCGCCGAAGCCTATGAAGAATGGCTCAAGAAACAGATCAAGGCCAACACGCCCTATGACCAGTTTGTGAAAAACCTCCTCACCACCGACGGCGGTGTGTGGGACAGTGGCAGCATCGGTTTCTGGCAGCGCGATGAGAACAAGCTCGACCACCTCGCCTACACTGTGCAGGTCTTCCTCGGCACCAGCATCGTCTGCGCCCAGTGTCACAACCACCCCTTCGACAAGTGGTCGCAGATGGACTACTACCACATGGCCGCCTTCACCTACGGCATGGACACCAAGAGCCGGGGCGTGGATTTCGGCAGCAAGAACAAGACGATGGCGCTCGACAAGAAAGCCGTACAGGCCATGAGCAAGGAGGAGCAGAAAGCCTACCGGGCCAAGATGGTGGCGGAGCGCAAGGCGGAAGAATCCAAGGTCAGCCGGGAGGACATGGCGCAGGTCAAACGTGCCATGCAGGACGTGATGAAGCCGCTGCGCTACACCAGCGCCGAGTGGCAGGATGGCAAGCTCCCCAGTCTCCCCGCCGACTACAAATACCCCGATGCCAAGCCCGGCTCCAAAGTCGAAGCCAAAACCATCTTTGGTGAGGATGCCGTGATCAAGCCCGGTGAAACTCGTCTGAACGCCTTCGCTGATTGGATGGCCAGCCCGGAGAATCCGCGCTTCACTACGGTGATCGCCAATCGCATGTGGAAGAAAGCCTTCGGCGTCGGCTTGATCGAGCCCGTCGATGAAATCACCGACAGCACCGTCGCCAGCAACCCAGCGCTGATGGACTACCTGAGTGAACTGATGATCGAGAAAAAGTACTCGCTCAAATCCTTCCTGCGCGTGCTTTACAACACCGACACCTACCAGCGCGCCGCCACCACACAGGAGGTTCCTCTCGGCGAGACCTACCACTTCACCGGCCCGATCCTGCGCCGCATGAGCGCCGAGCAGATCTGGGACTCCTTTGTCACGCTCTCCAAAGGCAACATCGATGACACCGTCGATGACGAAAATACCCGCCTGCATCAGTATCTCGACGATCTCTCCATGTTCCTCGGCACGGTCAAATCCAAGGGCGCAGAAGGCCTGGTGCAGATCGCCAAAGATGGCAGGGCCAAAATGGATGCCAACCAGAAGCAGATCGATGCGATGAAGGCCAAGCTCGAAGCGGACAAGGCGAAGGGCATCGATGTCACGGCAGAGGCCAAAGAACTCGCCAGACAAGCCGCCACTCTGCGCAAATCCTCTGAGAAGGACATCCTCGTCGCCCTGCTAGGCCAGGATCGCGCAGATGATCTGCGCCAGGGCTACCGGCCCGAAAAAACCGCGCAGAGCAAGCGCCCCCAGATTGATCCCAAGGCCCTTGTGTCCATGACCAAGCAGCAGCGCAAGGAGTTCATGAAGACCTATCAGCGCACCAGCAGCGCCAAGGACGGTATGGGCCTTACCTCCCGCGCCTCCGAGCAGCCCAGCCCGGCACGCCCCGGCACCTTCCTGCGCACCTTTGGCCAGAGCGACCGCGAGCTCATCCAGAACGCCAGCGACGACGCCTCCGTGCCGCAGGCCCTCACCCTGCTCAATGGTCCGGCGGCTGATGTGATCAACAATCCAGCCTCCAAATTGAATCAAGCCATCGCCGAAGCCGGGACACCCGCACAGAAAATCGCCACCCTCTATCAGGCCCTCCTGAGCCGAGCCCCCACAGCAGATGAGCAGGCCATTCTCAATGGCGTCATCAAGGAGCGCGGAGACAAGGCCGTCGCCGATGTCACTCACGCGCTCATCACCGGTTCCCAGTTCCTCTTCGTTCAGTAAGCCTCACGCATCATCCTCATGAAAACTCTCCTCAACTCCTGTGACGATGTCACCCGCCGTGACTTTGCCAAAAACATCGCCAAGACTTGTCTCGGTGTGACCGTGATGAGCGCCCTGGCACCACGCGGCTACGCGGCGTTTGAAGGCTCCAGCAAAGCCAGGCAGGCCGCCACGGCCAAGCGCGTCATCTACCTCTACATGTCCGGTGGCATGACGCATCTGGACACCTTTGGCTGCGTGCCCGGTGCGGACACGATGGGCGGCACCAAGACCATTCCCACCAGTGCGGATGGCGTGCAGATCGGCGAACTGCTGCCCCACACCGCGAAGATGATGCATCGCGGTGCCATCATCAATTCGCTTTCCTCGACTCAGGGCGCCCATGCGCAGGGCAACTACTTCCAGCACACCAGCTACACCATGCGCGGTGCCACACGGCATCCCACGATGGGCGCGTGGATGCAGAAATTTCAGGGCAAGGGCAATGCCGATCTGCCCGGCTCCGTCATCATCACTGGCGACAGCAAGCACCCCGGTGGCGGTTTCTTCGAAGCCGCCTGCCAGCCGCTCATCCTCAACGACCCCGCCAAAGGCCTGCAAAACAGCCACCGCCCGACCACACTCAGCGAAGGCGACTTTGACTATCGCCTCGGTTTGTCTGCCAAGCTCGATCAAGGCTTCCAGCAGGCCTACAACTACAAAAACGTCAAAGCCTATGCCGACGTCTATAAAGACGCCATCCAGGTCATGAAGAGCGAAGACCTCGACGCTTTCGATCTCAGCAAGGAATCCGCCGAAACCCATGTGGCATACGGCTCCGGCAACTTCGCGCAGGGCTGCCTCCTCGCCCGTCGCCTCGTCGAGCACGGCGTGCGCTTTGTGGAAGTGAACCTCGGCGGCTGGGACATGCATCAGGACATCGGTGCCCGCCTGCCCGAGCGCTGCGGCGATCTCGATCAGGCGCTGGGCTCACTGCTCACCGATCTCGAACGCCGTGGCCTGCTGGATGACACCCTTGTCGTACTCACCTCCGAATTCGGCCGCACGCCGAAGATCAATCAAAACGAAGGTCGCGACCATTATCCGAAAGCCTTCAGCTCCGTCCTCTGGGGTGGCGGCATCGCCGGCGGTCAGGTCTATGGCAAGACGGACAAAGGCATCGAAGTCACCGAAAACAAAGTCGGCGTCCCCGACTTCAACGCCACCATCGCCTACGCCCTCGGCCTGCCGCTTGATCTAGTGCTGTATTCAAATACCAAGCGTCCCTTTACTGTCACTGATAAGGGACAGCCGATTGCTAGCTTGTTTGCCTAGGTGTTCTAAGTTTTCGCATCAGGATTATTGATAATTTTTTACGGCTTTTTATCGACAAAATTTTTCGCCATGATCAAGATGGCGGAAAATGATGCGATTCAGGAAAGCACTGCTTCACCTTGAGATTCTTGCCGGTCTCCTGTGGACTCTGCCGACGGCAGGTGCCGAGCTCACGGACGCGCAACTGCGCGGCGGACTGACACAGCTTGCCGCGTTGCTGGCGGCGGATGTGCCGAAGGACGCACGCTGGGTGCTCGCAGAGAGCCAAGGGCGGCGGTTTGGCATCTTCGCCCAGGAGGAGGATGTATTCCGCACCGAGGGCAACACCTTCCTTTTCGACGAAAAGCCCGGGGTCGAGGCCCGCATCCTGTTCTTGTCCACCGGCACGGTTTATACCGTCAAAGCAGAGAGCGAAGGAGGTAATGAGACAGAACGCCGCGAACGCGAATTTCGCGCCACGTGGAAAAATGCCGGCGTGACCAAGGACGTGGCGGCAGCGGCGGAGTGGCTGACGAAAGAGGCGAAGAAAAGCTCTGCCAGCCCGGGATCTGGTGACACCGATCCTTTCGGTGGCAGTGACAGTGACAACTCAGGCAACCAACTGGCCACGCATCAGCAGACCGCCTTGTTATGGGCCGCTGTCTTGCAGCGCACCGGGCATGAGGCGGAGTCCCTCACTCTCGCCAGGGCGGCTCTGACCAATGCCGATGACAAACGCCGCAAGCAATTGCTCGACGGCTGTTTCGACACCCGGGCCAATCAGGCATTCCAACAGGTGATGGAGGATTTTGCCAAGCTGCACGACTGGAGCAAACTGCGTGATGCACTGGCTGGACTGGTGGGCCAATACCCGCTCGGCTGGCAGAATCGCGACGCGGTGCGGGTATTGCTTCACAACGTCACCGAACGCGCAAAACAGCCAGCAGTGCCGCCGCTTCAAACAGCGCGCCCTATCTCTGACGCGGACCAGAAAGTGCTGCTGGCATGGGTGCAGGAGCTTGAAGCTGGCAAACAGCTTGAGTATTCACGGTGGTCCCTGCCTGCATTGACAAATGAGGATGGTGAAGAGAATCGAGCGGTTCAGGGCAACGGGGCTGCATTCCCGCGCAGCCACGGTTTTGCCGCCGTGCCACTGCTGGCTGCGCTCTTGGGGGATGACACCCTGACGCTCGTGGATCTGAACAGGGGGCAGGGCATGGGCAGCGGTTCCTTTGGTGGTCGAGATGAGGATGCGGTCACAAAACTCCAGAATGCTTACAACGCGCTCCCCAAGCCAATGACCCGTGCACAGCTGGCCTGGAATCTTCTGGAACGTGTGGTGCCCAGCGAACTGCGCCGCTCCGGCTCCGAAAATCTCAAGGAGCAGGCTCCGGAAATTCTCTCCTGGTACAACAGCCTCAAGGATTCCACTCCCGCTGACCTCGCGCTCGCCTATCTTGAGGCAGGCGACGGAGGCCAGGAAATCATCAAGCAGGCGATGGAGGTGACCGATCCGAAGAAATTCGCCCGTTTGGAAAACAGCATGCTCGAACAGGCTCAAATCTATGACTTGAGCAACCTGGTTCCTTTCGTCGAAAAGCTCGGTCCTGAAAAGGGGCCCGCCTTCGTCACCAAAGTACGGCAAAAGCTCGAAGGCGAACTCAGCCGCTACGGCTCAGATAATCAGGACAGGCAGCGCAAGCAGATGGAGTCCAGCCTCAAGCGCCTCGAAACAGCGGCCAAGGGTGAAAAGAAAAAGCCGGATCTCAATGAGCTTCTGGTGATGCTGGCAGCTTACGATGAGACAGCAGAAGAAGAGGATCTGGTGGCGGCGCGAGAGGCCTTTCAGGAATTCCCCAAGCTCATGCGCAAACGACCTGCTGCTGAACGTCTCGATTTGATTTTAGCGGCGCTGCCGGATTTCAAATCGAAATCTCTGGCGGTCAACATGCTGCAATACGCCTTGCATGGCGATGAGAGTGATGGAGAAAAAATCAAACCCGAGGAGCGTGTGGCGTTGCTGGAACGTACCCGGCCGCACTGGCAGAAACTCCTGGCAGCATCGACGAATGAGAAGGATGGGCAGTCCCAGAACCTGCTCATCCAGCTTGTGGCAGCACTGGAGCGACTGGTAAGTGGAGATGTGCAGCAAAGAGAGTTGTCCCAGATATCCATTCTGGGGGATCGCGGAGCGGTCATCCTGCGGGAACGCGCCACCGCCTTGCTGGCGGGCCAGAAGGTGGATCCGCTGCCCAGTGCCGCCGAGATCAAATCAGACGCGCGCGAAAAGCTCCTCGCAGAATGGAGTAAAAAGACGACGGATGAAATGACGCGTGATCTTGAAACTCTGCCAGTGGACCAGCTGCTGGCGCTCAATGAAACACTCGCCCGCAGTTCAGACCTTCCCGGCAGCTTCAAAGAGTACGTTGGCCTGATTCAATCGGTGCAGCTCAAAGACGTGGCCGATGCCGCGCCATGGCAGGCATTTCGCGGCAAGGCCTGGAGCAAGGACATGCTCCTGGCTCTAGCCAGACAAGTTTCCACCTACAGCGGTGGGCGTCTCGTGGTGCAGCTTCAGCGCAATGCGCCGCTCTTCGGCTTCAAGCTGCAGGTGAGCGAGGTGCCAAAATTCATAGGCATGTGGCAGGTGCAGCAATTGGAAAATACGGCGGAGAATTTGGGCGAGAACTTCCCCAAACTCGGCAAACGCCTTTCTGCCGCCAGCTTTCAGCAAGCGCGTGCCAATGAACAGTGGATCTGGCTGGATTCGCCCACGGTCGAAGCTTCCAAGGAAACTCCCAAAGCCGGGAATGATGACGAAGAAGCCGCCGAATCACTTCTGGAAATGCGCCAGGAGGAGCTGAAGGCATGGGAGGCTCTGTCCAAGGCCGTGGAAAATTCCAAAGCACTTCCCACCGTACTGACTTTCCTCAGCGCTCCCACTGCCGAACTCGTCAAAAAAGACTAACCACCTCATCCTATGCCACCACCCGTTCCACAACCCTCCTGGGAGCACGTGCTCAAGCAAGTCGCTCGCGTTCGCGAAGAAACCGGCCGTGTCATCGTCGGCCAGAATGCGGTCGTCGAGCAGATGCTCACCGCCTTGCTCTGCCGTGGCCACTGTCTGCTGGTAGGGGTGCCGGGTCTGGCGAAAACGCTGCTTGTCTCCACGCTGGGGAAAATCCTCGGCCTCAAATTCCAGCGCATTCAGTTCACGCCGGATCTGATGCCCACAGACATCCTCGGCAGCGAGGTGCTGCAGGAGACGCCCGGCGGTGGACGCAGCTTCAACTTCGTCCCCGGTCCTATCTTTGCGAATCTGATCCTCGCGGACGAAATCAACCGTACGCCGCCCAAAACGCAGGCCGCGCTGCTCGAAGCCATGCAGGAAAAGCAGGTCACCGTGGCCGGCAAAACGCGTGCGCTCGAAGAGCCCTTCCTCGTCTTCGCCACACAAAATCCGATTGAGCATGAAGGCACCTACCCGCTGCCGGAAGCGCAGCTCGACCGCTTCTTCTTCGACATCCGTCTCGACTACCCCACGCTGGCTGAGGAGGCTGAGGTGCTTGCCCGCACCACCGGCAAAACCTCCGCCACCGTCGAGGCTGTGCTGGATGCCACCAGCCTGATGGCGCTGCAAGAGGCCGTGCTGGAGGTGCCCGTGCCGGACCACGTCACGCAGGCCATCCTGCAGCTCACGCATCGTTCCCGTCCCGGGGGCGAACTCGCGGATGACTTCATCAAAAACTACGTTGCCTGGGGCGCAGGCCCGCGTGCATCGCAGTCGCTGGTACGTGCCGCCCGTGCGCTCGCGCTGCTGCGGGGTCAAGCCGCTGCCTCCATCGAGGAAGTCAAAGCCGTGGCCGCCCCCGTGCTGCGCCATCGCATTCTGCCGAACTACAACGCCACCGGCGACAACATCACCGTCGAGCAGATCATCACCCACCTGCTCGGCAAAATTTGATCTGACATCACCGTGGCCAGCACCTTCAAACACCTCAAGCCCGAGGACGTACGCAAGCTCAGGAACTATGAGCTTTCGGCACGTCTCATGGTCGAAGGCTGGCTCAGCGGCAGGCATCGTTCACGGCAGCGTGGTTCCTCCATCGAATTCCACGAGTATCGCGGCTACACCCCTGGCGATGACCCGAAGCTGGTGGACTGGCGCGTGTTTGCGCGCACCGACCGCGTGTTTCTGAAAACCTTTGAGCAGGAGACGAACATGGAGATGCACCTGTTCGTGGACAGCAGCGCCAGCATGGGCTTCCCAATCGCTGACGGTGTTTCCAAGCTCGATCACGCCTCCTTCTTCGCCGCCTGTCTCGCCTGGCTCGTCGTGAGGCAGACGGACAAGGTCAGCCTGCATCTCTTTGATGACCGCATCCGCGCCTCCTTTCCGCTGGGCAGCACACGCACGCATTTGCACCAGTGCCTCAGCGCGCTGGAAAATAACCAGCCGGGCCAGAAGACATCCCTAGCCGCAGCGCTGGAGCGCTCGCTGCCCGTGCTGAACCGCCGAGGCACCCTCGTCATTCTCAGCGACTTCTACGAAGACCCCACCGCTGTGTTCAAGGCGCTCAATCCTTATATCCATCGCGGCTTTCGCATTCATCTCTTCCAGGTGCTCACGCCGATGGAGCTCGACATTGGCGAAGTCGGCCTCGCGCGCTTCACCGATCTGGAAACCGGTGAGAAGCTCACCATCCACAGCCAGCAGGTGCGCGAGAGCTATCGCGAGGCGGTGCGTGATCGCATTCAAACGCTGCGCAACCTCGCCGTCAGCCGCCGCGTGGACTGGATGCTCGCCCGCACGGATGAAAGCTACTTCGCGCTGCTGGATCGTCTCACCCAACTCCACGGATGAACTTCTCGCTGCTCAATCCCGCACTGCTCGCCGCCACGGCTCTCATCGTGGTGCCGCTGCTTGCGCATTTGTTTGCGAAGGCCAAGCCGCGTGAGTTTCCATTTCCCTCGCTGCAATGGCTGCGGCAGGTCGAGCGCAAGACCACGAGGCTGCGCAAGCCCAAAGACTGGCTGCTGCTCCTGCTACGCACACTCATCGTCGCGGCGCTGGTGACCGCATTCCTGCAGCCGTTGCTTTTTAGCGGAGCCCAGCTCACGGCCGCCAATGCGCGCAAGACCATCGTGCTCGTGGTGGATCGCTCCGCCTCCATGGGATTTGTCGAGCAGGGCCAGTCGCGCTTCGTGCGTGCCACCGCCCAAGCCGAAGAGGTCCTGAAGGGCGCGGGCTCGCAGACACTGGCCAATGTGATCTGGATGGATGCCGAGCCTGAGGCGGAATTTCCCGATCCGGCGGTGAATGTGAGCGCCCTGCGCGAGTCGCTGCGGCGTGCGCAGGTCACGCAGGAACCCGGGGAAGTGAACGAGGCCATGCGCAGCGCCATGGAGCAGCTTGGACGCGGTGAAGGCGCAAAGGAGCTGTATGTCATCAGCGATTTTCAAAGCACAGCCTGGAAGCAGGTGGACCTGAACATCCCGCCCAATGTGAAGCTGCTGACCATTCCCGTGGCGACCACTCCTGCCACCAACACAGCGCTCACCAGTCTGGTGGTGCAGCCGGAGCGTCCTGTCAGCGGAACTGAGGCGCGCATTCTCTGCCGTGTGCGCAATTTCAGCGGCACCGAGACGAAAACGACGGTGCAGCTCGCCTTTGCAGAGGTGCGGCAGACGCGTGCGCTCACCCTGCCTGCCTGGGGAGAGGGCGTGGCGGAGTTTCGCGTGCCATGCGGTGCGGCAGGTCTACAATGCATCACCGCTTCACTGCCGGAAGATGCATTTCCTGCAGATGACCACCGCTTTGCCACCGTGGAAATCCGCGACAACTGGCGTGTCGCCGTCGAGGGGCCGCCGCAGGATGCGGACTTCCTGCTGTGGCAGCGTGCGCTGGGCTCACTGGGCTGGCTGGATTTGAAAAGCACCGCGCCTGATCCTGATGTGCGTCTGGCAGTACATGCCGCTCCTGATCGTGCTGCTGAACTTCGCGCCGCTGCCGAACGCGGTGCCACCGTGATCTGCCAGCCCGGCGAAGACTGGAGCGGCAGTGCGTGGATGGCCTTCTGGAATGCCGGTGCCAAGGATGCCGCGCTGCAAGTCGAACAGCTCAACCGCGACAAGGACAAACCCTGGACATTGCAAACCGTTCAGGAAGACCACCCGCTGTGGCAGATCTTCCGCAGCGGAGAATTTGGCGATCCCGCAGGCGGCAATGTCTGGCGACGGTTGAAAGTCATGCCTGGCGATGCGCAAACGCTGCTGCGCTACACGGATGGCGTGCCTGCGCTGGCCGTACAGCGGGCGGGCAAGGGATGGCTCGTGCTGTGGAACATTGAGCTGGATGAGGCCCAGAGTGACCGCGTGCAGCAGCCTTCTTTTCTTGTGCTGCTGGGCGAGCTGTTGCTGCAATACGGCGAAGCTGGTGGGAACTCGGCGCTGAGGCAGTTCATACCACCGCAGAACATTTTCTGGCAGCCTAGGCAGCCCGTCGCCGCAGACCAGGTGCGTTTGCAGGATGATGCCGGTGCCGAGCGTCCCTTCGTGTACGATGCCTCGCAGTCGCCCGCCGTGTTTCGTGCGCGTGAGGCGTTGCCACCGGGCAACTACAAATGGCTGCTTGATGCCCAGGCTGTGGAACGTGCCAGCGTGAACTTCCCAGCGGATGCAGAGAGTGATCTGCGCACACTGGACCCTTCTTCGCTCGGCATTGGCAAATCGCTCACGTTAAGTGCCGCCGCCGCGCTCGCTGCGCAGCGCGATGGGATGCCGCTTTGGCCGTGGTGCGTGGGCATCGCTTTGTGCGCACTCGTTCTTGAAAGCCTCGTGGCCCGCAGCGCCATCCGCCAGCCCTCCCTCGCATGACCTTCGCACCCGCCATTCCTGAACCCTGGCCCTGGATCGCCCTCGTGGCGCTGCCACTGTTCGGCGGTTGGCTGGCGTGGCGTTCCGGCCTCACTTTGAGCACCGGCATGCGCTGCCTCTTCATGACCTTGCGCGGCCTTGCTTTTGCCGCACTGGCGCTGCTGCTGCTCAATCCGGGTGAATGGCAGCAGCCGGAGCACAAGGAGGAGAAACTGCACGCCGTGCTGCTGGACCGCAGCGCCTCCATGGCCGTGCGCGATGCGGGCGACGCCACACGCTGGGCAGATGGACTTGCCATGGCACAGGCTCTCTCCAAGGCCGGAGGAGAGCAGATCAAAGCCCTGACCTTCAGCGATGCGTTGGAAAGCGATGCATTCAAAGACGGGCTCAAACCAGACGGGCAGGCGAGTGCCATCGTTCACAGCGGCAATGCGCTCTTCAGCGGTGCTTCGGGGCTTGGTCGCAAGCTCGCCAGCATCACCATCATCAGCGACGGACATCAAACGCGCGAAGACCCCGCTGCCGAGCTCATCCTGCGAGCCCGAGCCGCGCAGGTGCCGCTGCACGTTGTGCCTCTTGGCGGTGACTGGGGCGGGCGCGATCTCATTCTGCATGCCACCCGTCGTTTGGTCATGGCGCTGCCGGGGAAGCCAGTAGCCATTGGCGTGAGCCTTGAAAATCGCGGCCTCGGTCTCATCAAGCCGCGCGTGCAACTTGTCGATGCCAACGGCAAAACGTACGCCGAGCGGGATGTCGAGATGGACAGCGGTGCACGAAAAACCATCACGCTGGAGATGCCAAAACTCGCCGGGGGCGACTACCGCGTCGTCGTCGCACCGCAGCAAGGGGAGGACATCACCCGCAACAACGAGGACCGCGTGCGTGTGCAGGAGCTCACCAGTCGCACTCGGGTTTTCATCGCCGAAGGTGCGCCGTATTGGGACAGCAAATTCCTCGCCCAGCTGCTGCGGGAACAGGGCTTCATGGACGTGCGCGCGATCTACCGCCTCAATGATCAACGCTACTTTCGCGTCGATGCCGGCACTTCCGAGCCGGTGGTCAGCGGTGAATCCACCTTTCCTGAAACAGCGGAGGACTTTGCCAAGATCGACCTCGTCGTGCTGGGCAAAGGAGCGGAGGGTTTTCTCGATGCCAAGCGCATCGAAGCCTTGAAGAGCTTCGTGCGAGATCGCGGCGGTGCTCTGCTGCTGGCGCGCGGTAAATCCTATGCCGACCGGCTGGCTGAACTCGAAGTGCTGGAGCCCGTCGAATGGGGAACCGCGATGACAGGCGACTTCCGCTTTGAACCCGGCAGTGTCGGCGAAGCAGCAGGCCTCTTCGGTCAGGCTCTGCCCGAAGCGCAAGACCCGCTGTGGCGACAGCTGCCACCGCTGAGCGATGTGGTCACGATTGCCAAACTGAAACCCTTCACTCAAGTCATGGCCATGGGTGTCAAGCCTGCCGTGGGTCGTGAGGAACGCGTGCCATTGCTGGCAGCGCGACATTTTGGCCGTGGAGTCGTAGTGGCCTTAAACGCCGATGGTTTGTGGAAGTGGGACTTTGATCCCAAGGCCCGCAAGCTGGGCAACATGTATGAGGAGTTCTGGACGCAGCTCCTGCAATGGACGGCCAGCTATGCGGAATTTTTGCCGGGGCAGGAACTGTCGCTACGCCTCGGCGAATCGAATGTGAAAATGGGGCGCGGCGTGCGTGCCAGCATCGGCTGGCGCGGTGGCAAGGACGTGCCACAGCCGAAGCTGCGTGTCTTTTATGAAGGCAAGCAACTGCCCGACATCAGCGCCAGTGAAGCGGAAAGTGATGCCGAAGGCCGCCGCTCATGGTCCGCGCTGCTGCAGCCTGAAAATCCCGGCACGTACCGCGTGCAGGCTTTCAATGGTGACAAAGCTGGACCTGAGGCCGTCCTCAATGTGCTCGCGCCTCCCACCGAGCAGGAGTCTCTCTCCGCCGATCCTGCCTTTCTCAATGAACTGGCCGATGCCACGGGCGGCAAAGTCTGGAAGCCTGCCCAGGCGGCGGAGCTTGCCAAGCTGCTGCTCACCCCTCCGCTGGATCAGGTGCAGGAGCGTGCGCAGGCCGTCTGGCATCCGCTGTGGCCGCAGTACTGGCTGCTCATACCTCTCATCCTCCTGCTCGCCTTCGAGTGGTGGTCACGTCGTCGTCTTGGTCTGCTGTAATTTTTTCCTCCCATGAACACCTTTGACTCTGCGCTCTCCCGCTTCGCCACCCGCTGGCGTCAGGGCTTGTTGCTGGTGGCCGTGTTGATGACACTGGCCATGGGCTGGCTGGTTTTTCTGCTGCTGGGCGTCTTCGATTTCATGGCGCCGCTGAGTGATGAGGTGCGCCCCGTGGTGTTCATGGCGTGGTGCAGCGTGATGGTGCTGCTGGCGCTGAATTTCCTGCTGCCGCTGATCAGGCTGAACCGTTCAGCCGCTGCAACTCATGCTGATGAAACACTCTCCGAGCGACGTCCCGTGACGACAGCGCTGGAGGTTTCCCAGCAGCAGGGCGAGGCAACTCCGCTGCGGCAGTTCTTGATCGACAAAGCACTCTGGCAGGGGGCGAAGGAAGTCACGACTTTGAAGTTTCCTGCCACTCTGCCTTGGCACTCTCTGCGGCGCGCAGGCTGGTTCAGCGCAGTCGTACTCATGCTGTTTGTCGGTCTGTATCTGGCGAATGGCGCTGCGGTGAAAACCATCGCCGCTCGTCTGCTTCATCCGTATACGGATGTGCCGCCGTACTCGCCGTTGCAGTTTGAGGTGACGCCTGCGCGGCCCAAGGTGGTTTATGGTTCCGATGCGGAGCTGGAGGTGCATGTCACCGGCGGTGCCGTGCCAGAGGGCGTGGTGCTGCTCACGCGCGAAGACACCACATCTCCAGTCAGCAGCGCAGGTGCGTTTGCGATGGGTGGCGGTCGTTTTGGCCAGCGGTTGCAGCGCGTGACTCAGCCCGTGCAGATCGCCTTCGCCGCCGGGGCAGCGCGCAGCCCATGGCTGACGGTGGATGTGATGCGCCAGCCGCGCGTGGAGAGTGTGATGCTGAAAATCATTCCGCCTGCCTATGCGGGGCAGCCCGCACGTGAGTTTGTTCTGGGTACTTCGGAACTCGTGGCGCTCGCAGGCTCGGAGATCGAAGCACGGGTCAGCAGCAATCGACCACTCAGTGGTGGTGAGGTGACCTTAACGCCGCCGCGCAGTCTGAGCCGCGACAAGCCTGAAACCGTGGTCGCACGTGCCAATGGCGGCAAGGAGGTGACGCTGCGCTGGAAGGTGAAATATGCCTGCCTCGTGCGGCTGGACCTGAAGGACATCACCGGGGCAAACTCTGCCGCCCCCGTCGAACTGGAGCAAAAGATGCTGCCGGACAATCCGCCGGTGGTTTCACTGGAGTCACCAGCAGGAGTGACTCTGGCCACACCGGAAAGCGTGGTGCCGTTGAAAATGGAAGTGGAGGACGATCTAGGTCTCGCGCGCATTGATCTGGTGAGAAAACTCAGTGGCTTCCGTGACCGTGGCCATCGCCTGACGGAGGATGCCGTGGAACAGGTCTATGCGCTGGATGAAAAGCTGGAGATGAAGAAACTCGGCGTGGTGCCTGGGCAGATGCTGGAACTGCATGCCGAGGCGCATGATCACAATCCATCCCTGATGGGCATCGCGAGTTCAAGCGTGGGCCGCATCCAGATCATCAGCACCGCAGATTATGCGGAACTCATGCGTGCACGCACCACCATGCAGGAATTTCAAGCGCGCTTCAGTGCCTTGAATGAAGCCGTTGAACAGGTGAGAGAAGCACTCGACAAAGGAGACAAAGCCGCCGCGCAGCAGGCCATGCAGCAGGCGCAGGAGCTTGCCGAAGCCATGGCGAAGGACTTCCAGGCGTTCGATGCGGAGAAGCAGGTCGCTACACAGGCGCAGAAGATCGCGCAGATGATGAAGGACATGCAGCAACGGCTTGCCAGTGGCTCGAAGGAGGAAATAGAAAAGATGAAGCAAGAGCTCGGCGAAGCCGCCAAGCGCACGCAGGCTATCAAGGAGAAGGGGAAGCAATTGGCGGAGATCGGCCGTGTGCTGGAGATGGCTGCAGAGTTCAAGGCCATGCATGCGCAGCAGCAGCGCCTCACCAAGCAGCTCGAAGAACTGGCGCGTGAGATCATGCTGGGAGACATGCGCAATGCCGCCAAGCTGGACAGCCTCTCGCGCCAGCAGCAGACCGTGCTCAATCGTTGGAAGGAGTGGCTGCCAGAACTGCGTGCCGCCGCCGAAGCTCTGCCGGCCAGTGAGGGTGAGTTGAAAAAAGAAGCTCTCGATTTTGCCAATGCCGCCGACAGCGCAGGCATCCAGCGCAGCATGGAGACGGCGATGCAGCAGGCGAAGAAGGACAACACGCCAAACACCTTCGTGAATTCACAGCTCGCGCTGGTGGGCATGGATACCCTCATGAACAGCGACAACAAGCTCTGCAAAAGCTGCAAGGACGGCGGGATTCATTTCATGACGACGGAGGGCATGTCCGAGACGCTGGCCCAGATGCTCGCTGGCATGCGCAAGCGACGTGGCATGGGCAAGGGGGAGAAGCCGGGAGAGAAGCCAGGGCAGAGCCCTTCCGGCGGCGACGGCGACAATGGAGACGGCTTCAGCACCGAGGGAGACCCCATGCTGAATGCCCCAGTGTACGGGCCTGACCGCATGGCCTTCAACGGTGACAACTCCATGCGCGGCAAACACGATTCACGCGGGAAAAGCGGTCAGGGCAAAAACGTCGTCACGCCGCAGCACGCCAGCACCATTTCCACGGAGACGGTGCGTGATGCCGCGAAGCGCCAGATCTCCCTCCGTGATGTGCCTGAACGCTATCGCGAAGCCGTTCGGAAATTTTACGGTGAAGATGCCGTGCTGGAGACTTCAAGTTCCAAGGAGGTAAAGCCATGAGAGAAATGACGAATGACGAATGTGGAATGTGGAATGTCGAATGACAGAAGTGTGACGAAAACAAGTTGGTGGCGGACATTTGTCCTGCTGCCTTTGTCATTCGTCATTTTTCTCTCCCCGCTGGCCGCCAAAGACGGCGCCATCCAGTGCGGCATGCTGATCTATGCAGGCACCAAGACCTCCCGCTGCTTCAGCGACGAGTTTTTGAGCACGGTGCAGCAGAAGACCAGCATCGCGACGGAGCGGCGCTTCAAGTTTGTGAAGATGGGGGCGGATGACCTGTTCGCGTTTCCTTTTGTGGTGATGACGGGGGAGGGGGATTTCACCCTGAGCCAGCGCGAGCGGGAAAATCTGCAGAAGTATCTCAGCAACGGCGGCTTCCTGCTGGCCAGTGCGGGCTGCTCCAACAAAGACTGGGACAACGCCTTCCGCCGTGAGATGAAGAAGGTGATGGCGAAGGAACCCCTGAAAGGCATCGCCAGCACGCATGCGCTGTTCCGAACGGTGTTCGAGCTGGATAAAATGAAGCTCTCCAAGTCAAGCGGAGAGGCCAAGCTGGAAGGAGTGGAGCACAATGGAAGGCTGGTGGTCATTTATTCCGGCCAGGGTTTGAACAACACCGCCAACACCAGCGGCTGCTGCTGCTGCGGTGGCAATGAGATTGGCAATTCACTCGAAGTGAACGTGAACATCGTCGCCTATGCGCTGCTGCATTGAAATCACCACACTGCTGCTGCTGTCGGGTCTGCTCACGCAGGCTCAGGACCGGCCTGTGCTCGATGCCGGGCCGGAGCGTGTGCGGGTGGATGCCAGTGAGCTGAATCCCAAGCTCCGCGAGGCTGCGGCCACGCTGGATTCCATGCGTGAGGATGACCTGAAGCCGACGCCCGAGCAGTGGGCGGTGGTTTGCGAGGCCTGTGGTCTGCATGTGGGGCTGCGTGGTTACGCGGCTGCGGCCAAGCCGTTTCCTTCTGAAATCACCGTGGGCCTGCTCACGCACCCGCAGTTTGCCGTGCGAATGGGGGCCTTGGAAATTTTGGAGGAGCGCACCAATCAAGATTCCACCTTTGATCCATGGGCACCGAAGAATGCCACAAGCCAAGAAGCACTGCGGCAGTGGCAGGCCTGGGCCATCGGAAAGAAGCCGACGGAGGAACCCAAAGCGGTGCCTGCTTTCGATGAAGCCAGGATGCGAGTTTATCTGGTGGACTTCGTTGGCAACGATGTTGGCAAGCAGGAGCGTGCGTTTGAATCCATGGCTCAGGCGGGCATGAAGTCGGTGGCGTTTTTGGAGCAGTACCTGCATGACACGCCCCAGCTCACAGAAGGTGTACGGGCGAAGGTCAAGCAGGCCCAGTACCGCATCGTGATTGCGGAGTCTCTGCCCAAAGACGCACAGCGGCTCTCCCGCGATCTGGTCTTCGGCACGCGGGATCAAAAACTCGCCGCGATGCAGCCGCTGCCACGCTGCCGCAGCAAGGCGGTGCCCATCCTCGCGGAGTTCCTGACTCATGAGGATGCACTGATTCGCGAGGCGGCCATGGATGCGCTGATTCAGGCTGGAGAAGAGGCTGTCTATGATCTTGTGCAGAAACATCTGAAGACAGAGACGGATCAAAATGTGATCCATGCCGTGCTGCGGCGTGTGAGCCCCCAGTCAGATCGTGGTGCTGCATTGATCGCGAGCTTCATGACCTCGAAGAACGAGGATCTGCTGGTGGCGGCGCTGAATGCCCTCTCAGACGGCCATTCAAGCGCGGGCAAAGATGGAGTCATGGCCTGCATCTCCGATTCGCGCTGGCGCGTGCGCGTGGCGGCGCTGGAGTATGCCGGAAAGATGAAGGTCACCAAAGCAGGCCCCGCCGTGACCGCTGCCTTCAGCGACAAGGACGAGTTTGTGCGATACGCCGCCATGAAGGCTGCGGCAGACATGAGTTTGGAAAACGCCGTGCCGCTGATCACCAAGATGGCGCTCACAGATGACACGCTATTGGGCCCCGCCACGGACGCCATTGTGCGCATGGGGCGCCTGCTGCCACCGGAGTTGGTGAAAGTGCTGCCGGAAAAGTCTGGCGAGTCACTGCTGGGAGTGCTGCGTGCCTTTGGCAAACAGGCGGGGCATGATGGCGAACACATCGAATGGTACAAGATCGCAGAGCCGAGCTCCGGCTCCCGTGCGGACAAGGAGCGTGATGCCGCGATGCAGGCGCTGAACATTGTCCGCATGCTGTCCACGCATCGCGATCCAGATGTGCGCAGCATGGCGATTCAATACCTCGCCGGAATCATGCTGGAACCCGAAGATAAAAAGCGGGTTTTTGAAGCGCTGCAGCAGGCGGATGTGGATGGCAAAATCGCCATGCTGGAAAGCATGGAACCCGGCCCGTTTGATTTTCGCGAATCACAGGTCGAGGAGCCTGAGGATGACACGGGAGTGTCTCCCGGAGGCGAAGGTGATGTCTTCGCCCAAATCTTGCGCGAGCCACCGCCGCGCAATGCAGCCCAGGAGGCGGTTTATGCCGCGTTTGGTGTGGCTGTTGAAGTGCCTGCGGAGAAGGCGGTCGCGGCGAATGCTGCGCCGGGCGAACGAACGTGGCAGCCGATGGAAAAGGAATTTCATGACCTGCTGGTGGAGTCGATGCTGCAGAAGGAGAGTCCTGAACTGGCATTTCATGCGGCCACGCAGCTTGCCTTTGGCGGCCAGCGGCGTGCGATTGAAGAGATCTACCGGCTGCTGCCGAAACTGGAGCCGCATCAGCGTGCGCGTCTGGCGTCGTTCCTGAACATGGATTCGCGCCTCACTTCGCAGAAAACCGGAATCGCCCTGCTGCGCAGCCTGTTGCAGGATGAATCACCCGAAGTGCGCGGAGATGCCGTGTATGCAACCCTGCGTGGAGACAAGGCTGACAGGTTGAAGTTATTGCTCGAAGAGGTGAGCAGACCGGAAGGAAATTTGGAGGCGGTGAATGCGTATAATTACAGCCTTACCAATGCGGTGGAGCACCCGACATCAAGAGGGGTGATGCAGACATGGAGCACCGAAATGCTGTCCCAGCCGCAGGCCAAGGATGAGGCGAAAACTCTGGCTCTGGTGCTGCTGGGAACAATTAACAAGGCAGAGAACATGCCTCTGGTGGAGGCTGCGCTGGTAACTCCGAATATCTGGCAGCGCCGTGCCGCCTGGCATTCTCTGGTGCAGCTGGATCGGGATGAGTTTGAATCCAAAGCGGCCCAGGTGGCGGCAGACAACTCCCCACGGGTACGTGAAGTGCTGGCAGCGGCGTATCTCAAAACGGACGGCAGCGACCACTGGCGTGTGTGGTTTGGTGAGCGTGATTATGAGCAGGAAACGCTGCCGTATCGGCAGCGTTCCAAGGTGTACTCCATTCCAGAGACGATCATCCCGCTGCTGGTGAAGCTGACACGCGATACCGATGTGCAGGTGAAAGTGCAGGCCATGCTGACGCTTCTTGGCCACGGGCAGAGGGTCGAGCCACTGGCCCTGCGCGAGGCCTTTTCGGGCCTCACTGACGGTGATGAGCGGCGCAAGCTGCTGGAGCCCTTTTTGGAATCCTCCTACCTCACGCTCTCGCCCCAGTATGGGTTCCTGCTCGATCAGGTGGAGGAAAAATGGTTCGATGATGATCTTTGGAAGAGGATGCAGGAGCATTTGAATCCTAATGCTCAGGATGAGCTTGACTGGGTGCTGCCCAGCTTTGCCCAATTGGTAAAGGCCAGTACTCCCGCCCACAGCAAAGCACCCGCTGCCACACCAGCGGTGGTTGCCGCTCCCGTCGTTGCTCAGGCTGGGCCGGTGCGTGTTTTGTTCTTCTACAAACCGGGGTGCAAGGACTGTGAACGCATCCGCGACATGCTGCACAGCATTAGCGCGGACCAGCCGCTGGCGCTGGAGGAATACAATGTGGAACGCAGTGATGGGGCGGAGCGCAATGAAGCCCTCTGCGCACGTTTCAAAGTCTCGCCTGAACTGCATCAGGTGACACCCGCCGTTTTTACGCAGGCGGGGGCGCTGGTGAAAACAGCCGTCACTTTCAATGCGCTGCAGCGTCTCATTGAAAAGACCTCGGAGCAGGCCCCGGATGACTCTTGGTATCGTGTCGCTGAGGCGGAACGTGCCGAAGCAGGCGCGGAGATCGCCCAGCGGTTTGACCATTTCAGCATCGGCTGGGTGGCGCTGGCGGGTCTGCTGGATGGCATCAATCCCTGCGCCTTTGCCACGATCATTTTCTTCCTGAGCTACCTGCGCATTGCACGGCGCAGTCCGCGTGAGATCCTGATGGTCGGTGCGGCGTTCATCGCTGCGGTGTTCATCGCTTACTTTGCCGTGGGTCTCGGCTTGAGCCATCTCGTGGCCAGGCTGGAGGCCTTCGCCTGGGTGCGTGTCTGGCTGAACCGGCTGCTGGCATTCGTTGCGCTGGTGCTGGCCTGGCTGAGCTTCCGCGACGGGCTGCGGGCGTGGCGCGGGCGGATGAGAGACGCGACGCTGCAACTGCCCGAGTTTTTGAAAACCCGGATTCGCGGCGTGATCCGCACGCAGACGAAAAGCTCGCGCTTCGTCATCGCCGCCTTTGCCAGCGGCATCATCATCAGCCTGCTGGAACTGGCCTGCACCGGGCAGGTGTACCTGCCCACCATCATTTACATGATGAAACAGGGCAGCCTGGGAGCCGTGGCCTATCTGCTCCTCTACAATGTCGCGTTTGTGCTGCCGCTGATCGCCATCTTCATCCTGGCCTGGCTGGGCATGACCAGTGATGCGCTGATCGAGTTTCAAAAGCGGCACACCGTCACGGTACGATTTGCGACGGCTCTGCTATTTCTGGCTCTGTGGATCGTTTTGCTGGTGGCGTGAGTTTTGCGCTGGCACTTCACTTCATAGAGAAGAGGGCAAAGAATATCCGAAAGTGGTTCATGGCTTCAGCGGATTGATCCAACGTAGACCGGGAAACTTGGCGAAATCCGTGTCGCAGGAGGCGAGTTCGAGACCGTGCTCGATGGCAAGGGCGGCGAGGTGGGAGTCGCTAACCAAATTGCCCGTTGCGCGGGTCTGCTTGAGCAGGCCCGAGAAAAGACGCCAGTGATGGCTGGACGAATTGATGAGCCGCGTTCCAGGGAGGGCGAGCCACTCGTGAATCTTGTCGCAGGCTTCTTCTATGGTCATCGGGCTTTGCAGCACTTTGGCATTCGTCCCAATGCGGATAAATCCTGAGATCACTGGCCAGCATAAAGCAACTCCATCAGGTTGGTTGAAGAGTTTGGTCAACCATGGTTTTACGATAGCATGATGCGACGAACCAGCATCCACCGCATAGAGCAGCACATTGATGTCCACCAGAATCATTTCCAGTCCTCGCCTTCCGCTTGAGTCAGCAATTCGCCTATATTGTCATAACTCAATCCCGGTTTCAAACCGAGCGGTCGTGCCTGGATCTCGTAGCGTTTGCCTGGTGGTGGCAGATTGGGAGCAGGCTGCTTGCGCCGAGCCATGGCCAGCATTTCCAGCAGGGCACGCTGAATGCTCTGCACGTCCTCAGGTTCGAGGGCTTCAAACTCCTTTTCGAGGTTCACAGCAATGGCGTTCATGGTGGGAGAATAACGGATTTGGCCTGATTGGCAATGAGTGGCTGGAAAGTAGTGGTGGCCCCGGGGCTGACTGTTGCGATACGATTTGCGACGGCTCTGCTATTTCTGGCTCTGTGGATCGTTTTGCTGGTGGCGTGAGTTTTGCGCCGCCACCTTGTCATCATGATCCGAACGATTGCTTCAGCCGTTTTGTTGTGTGCCGTGTCTTTGCAGGCGCAGCAGATCGACCTCGAAAAAATCTTTGAGGAGCGCAATCTGGGGCCGGTGGGGGAACTGCTGGCGAGAGGGGACTACGAACTCGTGGCGCGCATCGGCGAAGCGGCGGTTGAAAAGGGATTGAAGGCGCCCGACTGGCGGATTCTGCGGTTCAAGGCGCTGCGCGAAATGGGACAGATCGAAACTGCTCTGGAAGAGACGGGAAAGGCGCTTGCGGTGTTTCCAGGGCATTTCGAAATATTGCTGCTTCGCCATGATCTGGCGCAGATGCTGGGCCGGGCCGATGTCGCGGCGGAGGCTTTGAAGGGAATCAATGAAGCTGCGAAATCAAAGGCTGCGAAGGATCGCACCGCCATGGAATCGGTCATGCTTGGCCGGGCAGCCGTGATGCTCGGTGCCGACGCGCAGAAAGTGATCGCTCAATATTTCAAACTGGCGCAGGGCAAGGATGCCAAGCTGGAGGCGGCGTATCTTGCTGAAGGGAATCTCGCGCTCGACAAAGACGATGCGCAACGTGCCGCAGATGTTTTTCGTGCTGGGCTGAAAGCGCATGGGGAAACGGCAGACCTGCGGCTTGGGCTTGCACGAGCTTTCCAATCGAGCGATCGGGAGAAAGCCGGGGAGAGCTTGAAGAAGGCGCTCGAATTGAATCCTCACCATGCTGCCTCTCACCTGCTGCGGGCGGAACAGCTCATCGGCGGTGAAAAATTCATCGAAGCCGAGGCCGCGATCCAGCAGGTGCTTGATCAGGACGAGAAACAACCCATGGCCTGGGCTCTGCGAGCAGTCGTGGCCTATCTGTTTCAGGCCGATGCAGGCAAGATGGAGGAGGCACGACTGCATGCTTTGGAGAGGTGGGGCAGGAATCCCGAGGTGGATCACACTATCGGTCGCTGTTTGTCACGGGCCTATCGCTTTGCCGAGAGTGCGGCACGTCAGCGTCAGGCGCTGGAGTTTGACCCGAAGTATCTGCCGGCCAAGATGCAGCTTTGCCATGATCTGCTTCGGCTCGGTGAAGAAGAGGAGGCATGGAAGCTGGCGGAACTGATTCGCAAGGAGGATGGCTACAACATCCAGGCGCACAATCTGGCGCTGCTGGAGAAGGAGATGAATGGCTATACCACGCAGACCTTCGAGGACTTCATCTTGAAAATGCCAAAGCGCGAATGGCCCATCTATGGCGCACGTGCACTCGCCCTGCTGCGCGATGCGAAGGCGGTGCTGGGCGCGAAATACGGCCTGGATTTGAAGCGGCCTGTGCTGGTGGAGTTCTTCGGTGCGCAGCAGGATTTTGCCATTCGCACCTTCGGTGCGCTGGGCGGACAGGGGATGCTGGGCGTGTGCTTTGGTACTGTGGTGACGATGAACAGTCCCGGTAGCCTGGCGCACGGCCGCAACAACTGGGAAAGCACCCTGTGGCATGAGTTCTGCCATGTGATCACGCTGACCGTGACGAAGAACCGCATGCCTCGCTGGTTGAGCGAAGGAATCAGCGTCCATGAAGAGCGCCAGCGCGATCCCGCGTGGGGCATGTGGATGAACGACAAGTTTCGCGAGATGGTGCTCGACGAAGAGACGCTGACGCCCATGTCGCAGCTCAGCGGAGCGTTCATGGGACCCAAGACGCAGGATCATCTGATGTTTGCCTACTATGAGTCGAGCCAGGCCGTGGAGTTTCTGCTGGAGAAATTCGGCACGGACAAATTTCAGGGCATTCTGCGTGACCTCGCAGCAGGAAAGCGGATCAATGATGCGATTGCCGCGAGCGTGGGGGGCATTGAAGAAGTCGAGAAGCAGTTCGCCCAATTCATCACAGCCAGGGCCAAAAGCTTTGGTGCCAAGGCCGACTGGAATGAGCCAAAGCCCGAAGAGCTGAATCCCTTTGATGCGGGTTCGTTCACCGAGTTTCTCAAAAAGAATCCCAACAACCTCTGGGCACTTCGCAAAGAAATGGAGGCGCTGATACAGGTCAAAAAGTGGGCCGAAGTATTGCCGCTGGCTGACAAGCTGATCGAACTGCTGCCTGACAGTTACGATGCCGACAGCGGCTATGCGCTCAAGGTGCAGGCGCTGCGGCAGATGAAGCGTACGGATGAGGAAGTCGTTGTCCTGCGGCAGATCGCGGCGAAATCATCGAGCTCGCAAAGCTCCTTCCTGCGCTTGATCGAATTGGATGTGCCCGCAAAGCGCTGGGCTGAAGTCAAAGCCAATGCCCAGCGTTCGATGGCGTTGAATCCATTTCTCGTGACGCCGCAAAAGGCCCTGGCAGACGCCTGTGCCGCACTGAACGAAACGCCCGAGGCGATTGCCGCGTATGAGCGTGTGCTGGTGCTTGACCCCAGCGGCGGCGCGCAGACGCATTTTAAACTGGCTGAATTGTTGCGGGCATCCGATACCACGAAAGCGAAGCGGCACCTGCTGGATTCGCTGGCACTGGCACCAAGGAATCGTGATGGGCTGGCGTTGCTACAGGAGTGGAAGTGATCAGCCGAAAGGTGAACTAAAGGTGGCGAACAAAACCATGATAAAATTTGCTGTTAGAATTCATGGTGTGAACTTTCTGATTCGGGAGTCTGAAGATAAGAGGCCAAAGCTCATGGGGTTTTACATCAACGCTTTACTTGAGGCTGACTCAAGTGAGCGGGCCGAGATCGAGGCTGTTGAAATGGTGCGCACATCACGGATAAGGGCTGTTGTAATCAACAGTCCAACCGATCCTCCGCAAATGTTCGTTGATGAGATCTTTGAACTGGAAGATTGGCCCGAGGGGCAGTCAAGGCCCCTGAGCGGTTTTATTTTTTATGAAGACCCAAAGGCGGACTGGCGCAAAGAGCACAGTGCCTCAACGCCTTCGTAGCGGGCGTGCAGCACGATATACCCAAAGAGTCTATACAGCGATTTCCAAAGCTTCAACGCCTTCATAGCGCGAGCACAGCGCATCAATCTCCTCCTGCTCCATCACCATGAACGCGGTCGAGAGCGCATCCGACAACGCTGCGGTGGGGGCAAGAGCATAGGTGCGGCGCTTCTTGAGGGGAACAGGGGCAAACAGGCGCGGATTCATGATGTGCGCACCTTTGACGGCGAAGCCAGAACCGCTGACCGCGCGATTGAGGAGAGGGGTCCGCTTTTCACCGCCGCCGAGTGTGATGGACCATGCCTCTTTGCCAAACGGAGCTCCGCAGGCGAGGATGGTGCTGTCTCCGGCGTTGAGGACGAAGTTGGTGACCTTCCAGTCCTGCAGCACGTCGGCGGCTTGATCGAGCGCGTAGCCTTTGCCCATGGCTCCGAGGTCGAAGATCATGCTCGTGGCATGCACAGTGACGCTCATGGTTTCCTCTTCGAGGTCAAAGCGCTGGCTGCCGATGATCAGGCGAGCCTGCTCCAGCGCGTCTTTGCTGACCTGGCGTGGCTCGCCTTCGGACGTGATGAACAAATTCATGAGCGGGCCGATGGTGATGTCGAAGGCTCCTCTGGTTTCCTGATGCATGGCCTTGGCCAGCGAGAGGCAGTCCCACGCGGCCATGCCGACGCGGATGCTCTCGCCTGCTTTGAGCTGCCCGAGGCGATAGATATCACTGGTGGCGCGGAAACGGCTCAGATCATCTTCAAGCCGGGCGATTTCTTGAAACACCGCCTGTGCGGCCTGGGCCGCGTAGGTTTCATCGGCATCCGCATGATTGATGATGACGTCGAAGGTGGTGGCCATCGCATTGCAGGTATAGCGATGGTGCTGTGGGGTGGGCTCGCTCACGGTGCGGTGTTTTGCTTCTGCTTCTCCTGATCCTTGCGGAGGGTGTGGCGGTCCCAGAGGGATTGCTCGATCCACATCTTGAGAAGTACTCCTGGGCGAAGCCCGAAGAAGGAATCGTGCGAAATGTAGCTGCGGCCTGCAAATTTGGACTCCAGCGCGGCCTGCATTTCGGGTTCGGCAATGATGATCCGTGCGTCAATGGTTTCAGGCACGGTGTTGGTGTAATGCACGCTCTTGATGTCGCGCCAGTACCAGGGCAGAGGCCAGCCATTGTCACGATTGATGACGAGCACATTGAAGGCATCATCTGGCGCGGTCTTCTGCAGTTCGCGCACCTTTGGCAGCAGCTGCATGAAATTGGTCGAAGTGTGCGAGTAAACGTAGGGATTGCGCGAATCAGCGGCGTAGAGATGAATGGCGAGGTTGGTCTGGGCGATGAGATGGTACATGCCGAGGCCGAAGAGGATTCTGAAAACGATCCGCGACAGCCTGCCTGCGAGCGCGCCTGAAATGGCGGCGGCACCCACTCCGGCGAGCAGGGTCAGCGCATGCTGCGCGCTGAGGATGGACCAGGGAGTCTTGTAGGCGAGAAACGAGTAGATGAAGAAGAGGGCCAGGGTGTAAACCGAAAGGAAGACGAGAAAGGCCTGCCGTGCGGGCTGCTTCGTGTGGTTTCCCAGAAAGGCATACAGCATGCCGACGATGCCGAGGCCGCCGATCATGGCCTCGCTCCACACGAGGCCGTCTTTGCGCCAGAAGATGAGCGTGAGGTAGTAGTACCAGGGCTTCTCGTGGCCGCTGCCACCGGAGCGTTCAAAATAGTTCAGATAGGTCAGGGCGCTGTCTTTCACGGCCTGCCAGTCTTTGAAGCCGCCCGAGTAGATTGTGATACTGGTCACGACGGCGGCGATGGTCACCCACAGCCAGGGGGTGGCTGCGCGGCGCTTGTTGGCACCGATGTCATAGCCGCTGCGCCGTGGTGCGAAGTCGCCGATCATCATTTTGGTGACGGCGAATCCGACGAGTCCGGCGACGACATTGATGACGAAGGTCTCCTTGGTGGCGTGCTGCAAGCCGATGGCGAAACCAGCCAGCACCAGCCACCAGCGCCCGCCCCCCTGGGAGTATTGCCAGAGCGCGGCGATGCTGATCGTGATGAACAGCACAAGCGGCACTTCCATGATGAAGTAGCGCGAGTAGTACACCATCATCGGCGAGATGGAGATGAGCAGCATCGCGAAACCCGTGGCGAGCCGGCCGAGGGCGTTGCGCAGCAGCAGGGTCGAAAGCAGAAGCAGCAGGCCACAGACCACTGTCACGGTACGCAGCTGGGCTTCAGTCCATGTCGAGGAGTCGCCCCAGCCTGCGAGCTTGGACCAGACGCGTGTGACATAGTGCAGGCCTGGACCGTGGAAATCTTTGGGATCGTATTGAAAATGCCCGGTGGCCTGGAATTCAGCGGACTTCATCGCGAGGATGGCCTCGTCCGTGTGCATGGGGCGGTCGCCGAGTGAAGGAAGGCGGTAATAGGCACCGAGGACGAGTGCGACAAGGGTGAAGATGGTCAGGCCAAAGAGACCGAGGGAATTTTTCTGAGGAGGGGGCATTGGGAAATGACGAATGTCGAATTCAGAATGACGAATGAGTCATATGAGTTCGCGGCGTTCTACCTGGAGGCTTTGCTGACGGGTGCGGCGCAGATGAAAGCGCTCGCGCGTGGGACTTAGAGTTTCACTGCCGCCATGCTCAACAAGCACGGTGACATTTTGCGGATGAACGGACATTTCGAGAAAGCGCAGCAGGGGGGTGCCGCGCGTGCGAAAGAAGCAATTCAGGGGTATGTGCGGATGTGCGGCATTCCACAGCCAGCGTGCCGGCGAAAAGCGCTCTTCATCCATCAGGGCACACAGGATTTCACGAATCACCATCTCGCCATGTTTGCGCGACCACTTCCAGGCCTCTCGGCGGTTCATGAGTTCATTGAACTTGGCGACAAGCGGGTTGGCATGCGCCTGCTCCATTTCCTGGATGAGCTCGCCCGTATGCACAGCCATCGCCGTGCGGAATTCCTCACGTGAGATATGGCCGCTGTCCAGCCAGCGGAAGAGCTGCTGCGGCGTGGGGACTGGATCGAGGGAGAGCATGGCGAATCGCCCAAGTTTGGCGCGTTCGCGGACGTTCGCAAATTCGCTGTTAGGCTGCAGGACTATTCTTCGGAGACTGCGTGTTCTGCGGGATGTTGAGGATGCGGAGCAGATTGTGATAGCGATCAGTCCAGAGGCGAACGTCCTCCTTCAGTTCGGTTTCGTTGCCGAGCAGGTCTGGCGGAGTCGCTTTGAGGAAGGCTTCGTTGCGGGTGACGAGGATGTAGTCGGTCGAGTCAATGTCATCGTCTTCGGCTTCGGTGGCGATGCGGGTTGTTTTGAAACCATTCGCCGCAGCGATTTTTTCGATCACCGGAGCCAGCACAAGATAAGTGTTGGTGATGTGGACGGCGATGATGCCGTCCGGTTTCATATGGCGGTCATAGATGGTAAAGGCTTCCTTTGTCAGCAAGTGCACCGGCACCGAGTCACCACTAAAGGCATCGAGCAGCAGCACATCGAACTGCTGCGACTGCTCACGCTCAAGCGCCAGACGCGCATCAGAGACCACGATCTCCACCTTGGCATCGCGCATTTTCGCATCTTCGAGGTAGGTGAAATATTTCTCCGCGATGCGCACCACCTCGGGATTGATGTCGTAGAAGCGGAAGGTCTGGCCGCTCCTGGCGTAGCAGGCGACGGTGCCTGCCCCCATGCCCACCACGCCGACGCGTGCGTCCGGGCGGTCCTTGAGGCTGTCCAGTGCCTTGCCAATGCCCGTCTGGCGGCCGTAGTAGCTCGTGGGTTCCTCCTTCAAGGAGGCATCGAGGTGTTGCATGCCGTGGATGATACCGCCGTTGGTGAGCTGGCGTGACTTGAAGGTCTCACCATCGCTGTCGTAGGTTTCCTCCGAGACGGAGAGCATGCCGTAAAAATTGCGTACGCGTTCAATTTTGCGTACGCGTTCAGTTTGTTCGTCATGCTTGAAACCGAAGTCCTTCATCATGAGCAGGACAATGGTGAAGTAGATGCCCAGAAGTGTGATGGTCGCCATGGCTGGCCGCATGCGCCCGCGCTGAATGAACCGGAAAATGAGAAGAGCCAGGCAAAGGCCGATGATACCCAGGGTGCCGTAGATCACCGCGGCTGGTGGCATGGCATCATGCTTCATCATTTGCTTCAACATGTCATAGGTGAGGATGCCGTTTTGATTCAACTCCCAGATCAACCAGCCAGTTGCGCCGGTGATGAGCAATGCCAGCAGCCATTCCCACACTTTTTTGACCTTCAGCATGGAACGCAGCAAAACGTAGCAGGCGAGGGCGGCCACCACGATGAGGCTGATCGGCCATTCGGCAAAGGTGGTGAACAGATGCGGAGCACCGAGGCTCACGAACAACCCGCCCAGCGCACCGCCGAAGGACATGAGCAGATAAAACTCGGTGAGCCGCCGTGGGGCCGGCTTCAGCCGCGTGAGTTCGCCATGGCAGAGCATGCAGGCGATGAACATGGCGCTGAAGGACCAGCCCAGCTCCCAGATGAAATTGGGGGTGAGATCGATGTTGCTCAGGTGGAACTTCTGTCCGGTCAGCTGGTTCAGAAGGGGCTCCACATGGGTGTGCATCATCTTCTCGAATTCAGACCACATGGGCTGGCCCTGAAGGCGGCTTTCCGTGCAGGTGAGGAATAAAACAGGCAGCGCCAGCAGCGCCCACAGTGCGCAGATGCGTGCATACCAGCGCTCATGCTCAAAACAGATGATGAAGGTGAGCAGGTAGAGGCTCAGCGGCACGACCCACAGGAAGGGGATCACCGCCACGTCCTGGCACACGTGATTGGTCGCTGAAAGCAGCACGCAGCTAGCCAGTGCAGGCAGCAGCACCCACTGGATCCTCTTCAACCAGCCCGGATGATCGGCGGCGGTGTCGACGACTTCGACGGGCTTGGACTCCGCTTCGATGGCGTGAGTGCGGTCCAGCCAGATGCCGGCCAGCGAAAGAACGACGAAGGCTCCAAAGCCCACCGCCCAGAGCGTCGTCTGCTCCACCACATCCCAGTGAACTTCGAAGAACAGCGGATAGCTCAGCAGCGCTGCAAGGGAGCCGATGTTGGACAGCGCATAGAGCCGCCATGGACTGGCGCCGTTCGTGGTGCGGGTGAACCACACCTGAACCAGCGGGCTGGTGCTGGAGAGCACGAAATAGGGCAGCCCCACGCTCACGAACAGCAGCAGCAGAATGCGCAGCGCGGGATCTTCCATGCCCGTCGGCTTCCACATTTCACTTGGTGCGATTGGCAGCATGGCGATCGCCGCGCCGAGCAGCACCCCATGCAAAATGCCCTGCCAGCGCCGTGGCAGGAGCGTCAGCGTGTGTGCATAGGCATAGCCGGCAAACAGCACCACCTGGAAAAACAGCATGCACGTCGTCCACACTCCGGGGCTGCCGCCGAACCACGGCAGGATGAATTTGCTGATGATCGGCTGCACCTGAAACAGCAGAAAGGCGCTCAAAAGACTCAGTGCCGCAAGGATGAGACCGGGGACGGCACGGGAAGGGGAGGTGGACATGAGGAAAAGTGCGTGAGGCTGGCATATCGCCTTGTTTCAGGGAAGATAAAAGTAAGGACATTGTGCAGAGCCGCTGGCAATCCACGCCTGCCGCGACATCATGCCGCATGCCGCAGCCGCCCCGCCGCCCCTTCCGTCCTCGTCCCTCACCGCAACGTGAGCCGGGCAGTCGTGAGCAGGAGAATCGTCAGCAAGGTGGTCGCGAGCAAGGCGAGCGCCCACAGGGGAATAATGAGCAAGGCAACCGCGAATACGGCAAGCGTCCGCAAGGCAACCGTGCCCAACGCAAACTTGCAAAAAGCGGCCACACGCACGGCACATCCTGGGAAAAATCCGCCGACTGGTACGATGGCATCATCGGCGAGCGCGGCTCCGAACTTTATCAGGCCGTCGTGATTCCCGGCGCGCTCGGCCTCCTAGCTCCAAAGCCCGGCGAGCGCGTCCTCGACCTCGGTTGCGGTCAGGGTGTTTTCAGCCGCGCGCTTGCGCAGGCTGGTTGTCTGGTCACCGGAGTCGATGCCGCCCCAACGCTGATCCAAAAAGCACGCACCTACCCCGTCAAGCCCCCGGTGCGCTACCTCGCCCGTGATGCCGCACAGATCGAAGACCTTGGCGAGTTCGATGCCGCCTCCGCCATTCTTTGCGTGCAAAACATGGAGCACCTCGATGTCGTCAGCGCCGCCGCCGCTAAAGTGCTCAAGCCGGGCGGTCGCATGCTCTGGGTCGTCAATCATCCCGCCTTCCGCATCCCGCGTCAGACGAGTTGGGGCAATGATCAAGCCACCAAGGTTCAGTATCGCCGCATCGATGCCTACAGCAGCACCCTGAGCATCCCCATCATCATGCACCCCGGCAGGCCCGACAGCGAGACCACCACCTCCTTCCACCGCAGCCTGCAAACCCTCACCGGTACTGGCTTTGGCGCGGGGTTAAGGCTTGCTGGAATCGAAGAATGGTACTCCCACAAAGAGAGCCAGCCCGGTCCCCGCGCTGCCGCCGAAAACCGCTACAGGAAGGAGTTCCCGCTGTTTCTGGCGCTGCTGTGGGAGAAACGCTGATTTTTAAAAGTGCGACTGTGTAACTCGGTCCCCGCCACTTCCGGGCATCCTTCTCCGGCGCCCTTCCATTATACCAGCATCTGGCAGGAAGTGGGCATCTTGGAGGCCGTGGCTGCGGCGGGTTCTGGGTTCATTCAGGTTCACCGTTGGGTTCAGGGTCAGGTTCAGGTTCACCCGTTGGAGGGTGGGTTTTGGGTTCACGGGTTCATACCCTATATATAGGGTATGAACCCGTGAACCCTGAACCCAATGGGTTCAAAATCCGTTTTGAACCCATTTTGAACCCAGTGAACCTAGCGGCCATTTGATACCACGCTCAGTTGAAAACGGGTTTGATTTCATCTTGGGTGCTGGGGGGGGGCGGAGCGGTGGGGGAACGCGGAGCGTTGAGGGATCGGGACGATCCCCCTCCTCCAAGGCATTCGTCTGGGCGAAGCTGTGGCGGAGAGGGACCATCCTGGTCCCTCAGCGCTCCGCTGGGGATGGCATTCTTATATCACCAGCCGTCGAAAAGATGCCCATGAGGTCGCATCGGTCAGATCCGTCCGATGATGGCTATCCTTTTTGCTATCGCCCTCATTCTTTGCTCCAGCTTGGGGAGAATGAACTGGTGGTTCCTTCGTTGAAAGTGACAGGGCGCTGCTCGCTGCCATCACTTTTCATGATCCAAATATCCATGGCGTTGGAGTCCTCCGGCGTTCGTGTGAACGCGATCCACTGGCCATCCGGTGACCATGCAGGCTCCGAATCACGGACTTTACTTCGGCTGATATTCTTCTTGGCCGAGCCATCACTCTTCATGGTGAAGATCGCTCCATGCTTCATGTAGGCGATGTGTTTTCCATCCGGAGACCAGGAGGCATGATGGCCGTAGGAGTTGGGGGTCAGATTGGTCTGATTCTTTCCATCGGCATCCATCACATAGATGTCGCGCTGTCCGCCGCCTCCCGAAGTGGCCGGGGTTTCATTGCGGGTGGTTTCAAACAGCAACTGACGGCCATCGGGCGACCAGCGTGGCGTCCAGTTAAAGTACGGGCCTTCGGTGAGTTGCTTGAGGTGCGTGCCATCAACGTCTGCCACCATGATCTGCGAGCTGTTTTCCTCGGACTGGTAAAAGGCAATCCGTCTGCCATCCGGAGACATGGCGGGTCCTCTCACGTCATTCGTGTTGGGAATCAGTTGGGTGTTCGTTTGCTGCGCCAGATCGTAGAGGTAAATGCCGAAGGCATTCGGATCATTGGCCGCATAGATGATTTGCCTGCCCTCTGCGACAAACTCAGGATCCCGCGTTTGATGCGCCAGAGTCATCACTCGAACATTGCCCGTCATGACAAAAATGTTCCCAGCGCGTCCGAAGTCTGCGCTCGTGACAAAGGCGATCTTCCCCATGGGAAGTGGTATCGACGCTTCCTTTTTCACTTGTTCCTGGGCTGGCAGTGCGCTGCTGATGAATGCCAAGCCACAGGCAGCTAAAAACAGAGCGCGAGTTGTTTTCATACGCAGCTTTTATTTTAAATGGCGGCGGAATGCCAGATCAATGTTTCGATTAAAACATGCTGACACTGGCTAGGCAATTCTATTTGAGATAGCCGGTCAACAGCCCATGGCAGGCTTGGTCTCACACCAGCCTCACATACCTTCTTCCCGGCAGTGCACGGATCATCCGCTTCATCTCCAGCCGCATCAGCGTCGCGGACACCGTCGCGGTGGTCAGGCCGGAATGGGTGGTGATGTCGTTGATGTGCGCTTCGTCGGTGCTGATGGCGTTGTAGAGGATTTCTTCCTCCAGCGTGAGTGTGACGGTGGGGCGGGACTCTTCGACCAGCGGCGCTTTGGGCGCGGTGGGGAAGAGGGTCATCAAATCATCAAGCACATCGGCACCATCCATGATGAGCTTGGCTCCTTGCTGAATGAGGCGGTTGCAACCGGCGGAGGTCGGTTTGTCGATGGGACCGGGCACGGCATAGACGGTGCGGCCCTGCTCGGTGGCCTGCTGCGCGGTGATGAGGGAGCCGCTGCGCAGCGGGGCCTCGACGACGATCAAGCCGCAGGTCCAGCCCGCGACGATGCGGTTGCGGTAGGGAAAGGTTTGTTTGTCGGCGGGGCGATCCACCGCATACTCGCTGATCACCGCACCGTTTTGAGCGATGCGTTCGGCGAGGGCCATGTTCTCCGGCGGATACAGTTTGCCCATGCCAGAGCCGATGACCGCCACCGTGCGGCCTTTGGCAGCCAGCGCGGCTTCATGCGCCGCAGTGTCGATGCCACGAGCGAGTCCACTAACCACCGTGTAACCAGCATACGCGATCTGGAAGCTGAGCTTCTTGGCGGTGCTGAGACCGTAGTGCGTGGCATGGCGGCTGCCGACGACACCGAGGGCGTTGTGGTCACGCTTGGTGAGTTCACCCCAGACGGTGAGGACGAGCGGCGGATTGTAGATTTCACGCAGCAGGGGAGGGTAGAGCTCATCTTCCTGCGTGAGCAGCGTGAGGTCGCGTTCTTGGACCTTCTTCAGCTCGCCTGCGAGATCGACCTGCGATTCCCATGCGGCGATGTTCTCTGCCTGCGCGAGGCCGAAACCTTCGATTTGCAGAATGTCGCTGCTTTTGGCGCTGAGGATGCGCTCAGGACTGCCGAAGTGCTGCAAAAGTTTGCGCACACGTACGGGTCCGACCTGTGGGAGCAGGTTCAGCACGAGCCATGCCTCGGTGCGGGTCATTGCACGCTGAGGCTCAGGCGGCGGAGGCGGTGGCTTCGCCGTTTTTTGCGGCAGAAGCGGCGGATTCAGGCAGGGCGACGTTGGTTTGCGCCGAACCGGAACCGATGAGTTTGCGGAAGATCTTCTGGGGGAAGGACTGGCCCTTTTCCTCGTTTTCAAGCTGGCCAAGTGCCGCCGATTTGGCCATCTCCCACGCCGGGGCGAATCCAGGGGCGCTGATGACCATCTGCTTTTCGGCACGGGCCAGGATTTCGAGCTCGCGCTGCATCTTGTTGTCGGAGCGCTCGTTGAGGCGGGCGACCTGCATGCGCAGGTTTTCGTTTTCCTGCTTCAGCGCGTTGCGCTCTTTGTTGATGTCCTGGCTTTGCTTGGAGTCGAGGTCCAGCTTGTCGCTGAGCATGCCTTTGTAGCGTTTGAGTTCACGCTTGGTCTTCCAGTGGCCCCAGAGGGACTGCACCAGGAAAATGCCGCAGAGCACGACGCCGTAAATGAAAGTGTTCTGGGGGGAGAGGAGGTCTTTAAACATGGCTGGAGAAAACTAATGCAAGCTCCGGCGTGTGCAACCGGGCAAAGCGCGGCGGGATGTGCATTCCGCCACGACTTTGCCTCTTCATACGAGTCTCCGGCAAAAAAGGACGACAGGTAGAGTTGGGATGGTTTTATTATTACCCGGATAATATTCCTGTTGAATTTTATCCGGGTAATAATAAATAGGGTGCCACATGATTGAACAAAGCCCGAACTCCACCTTCACTACCTTTGATGGCCACCGACTGATCGCTACGGGGGCTTTGCGTGAGAACGCTCTGGCACTCAAGAGAGCGCTCGAAAGCGGCTCCCTCAGGCCAATCTTGATTTTTGACGATGCCACGGGACGCACCGTCGAGGTGGATACCCGGGGAACGGACGAGGAGTGTTGCGGCCGACTGGCTGCGCTGTGGCCACCTCATGCGCCTGCGCTGGCAGGTGAGGCGGCGGAAGAGACTGCCCAGCCTCGGGGGCGTGGGCGGCCCAAGCTGGGGGTGGTGCCGCGTGAGGTGACGCTGCTGCCTCGGCATTGGGCGTGGCTGGATACTCAGCCGGGGGGCTCATCCGTGGCTCTGCGGAAACTGGTCGAAGAAGCCCGACGCCAGAGCAGCGAGAAGGACCAGGTGCGAAGAGCCTTGGACCGGGCGTACCAGTTCATGGTCACCCTGGCTGGCGACCTTCCGGGCTTTGAGGAGGCTTCCCGCGCGCTGTTTGCCAATGATGCGGTGAGGATGCGCGGCCTGCTCTCCGCCTGGCCGCGTGATGTCTGTGCCCATGTGATGCGTCTTGCCTGGGGAGATGAAGGGGCGGCTGCCACTGTGGCTTCCGCTGAGCCGGAGAGGCAGCCTTGAGTGCAGCAGGGGTGCATGAAACTGCAACTGCTACGGCGATATGCGCGGAGGGCAGGGGGATGGAACTGCTGACTGTGCGCATGTGTGGTTGCAACACGAGGCGGCTTCGCCTAGATGCGGGTTCGATTCACCATGCCCCACGCTCTACTTCTCAAATTTCCCGGAACCAATTGCGATGCCGAAACCGCTCGTGCGCTGGAGGCGGCGGGCTTCACTGCGGAGGTGCTGCCTGTGGCCCTGCTGGAAGCCAGCTCACTCGACAAGGCACAGATGATCGTATTCTCCGGTGGCTTCAGCTACGGCGACTACGTGATGTCGGGCCGCATCGCGCAGCTCATCACGAAATCGAAGCTCGGCGACCAGTTGAAAACCTTCGTGGACAAGGGCGGCTACGCACTGGGCATCTGCAACGGCTTCCAAATCCTGACGCAGCTCGATCTCCTGCCCAAGGGCAGCCTGATCCACAACACCAGCGGCCGGTTCATCTGCCGCTGGGTGGGACTGAAGAAAACCAAGGGCAAAGCCAGCCCGTATCTCAGCAAGCTGCCCGAGAATTTTGAACTCCCAGTTGCCCATGCCGAAGGTCGTCTCGTGACCGAGGGGGACGCTGCGGCAGGCTACGTGAAGTCCGGCCATGCCGCGCTGCTTTATGAGACCAATATCAACGGCTCCACGAATGCGATCGCCGGATTGCAGGATGACACGGGCCGTGTGTTTGGCCTCATGCCACATCCGGAACGCTTCATCTTCAAGAGCCAGCATTACGATCCAGATTGGAGCGGAGACACCCAGTTCGGCTGGGGCCACTACTTGTTCCAGTCGGCCCGTGAGGCGCTGAACTGAGTCGATTTTGGTGGGGTTACTGTCTGGAAGGTCTTCTGGAAATTACGGTTAAACCGTTCTGGTAAGGCTGATTTCGCTTGTATTAATATGGTATTTATATAAAATACATGTTAATTACTAAGGTTCATGAAATCAGACTCCTCGCCGACCTCTCTTCATTCTTCTAATACTCGCAAGACTCAGTTGGCTTTGGCCCTGATTCTCATGCTTTCTGGCTTCTGTTCGCTGGTGTATCAAACCGTGTGGCTGCGTGAGTTCCGGCTGGTGTTTGGTGGTGCTGCCCCGGCGGCGGCGGCGGTCATGGCCGTTTTCATGGGGGGGCTCGGCTTTGGCGGCAAGCTGTTTGGCTCCTGGGTGGAGCGCGTGGGCAGGCCGTTTCGGTTTTATGCCAGGCTTGAGGTCGGCATTGCCATTGCGGCGGTGGCTTCACCCACGCTTCTTGGCCTGGCGCGTTCCCTTTATTTGAAGACTGGCGGCACGGCTGGCATGGGGCTCGGCCCGGCGACCTGCCTGCAACTGCTCATGACCGCACTGGTGCTGGGAGTGCCCTGCTTCCTGATGGGTGGCACACTGCCAGCTGCGATGAAATTTGCGCAGCGCGATGACGATCCGCGTCGTTCGACCACCGCTTTCTTTTACGGGATCAACATCGCCGGAGCCGTGTGCGGGGCCGCCTTGAGCACATTCTGGCTGCTGCCCACCTTGGGAAACAAAGGGGCACTCACCATCGCTGTGCTGGCCAATCTCGGTATCGCACTCGCGGCAGGTGCGATCTCGATGTTTCATGAAAAAGAGCCACGTCCGCTGGTTCCGGCAGACGAACGTGCACCCGAGGAAACGGTGGTCGCCAAGGCTCCGGCTGCCTTCGTGCTGGCCGCAGCCTTCATGAGTGGTTTCACCTTCTTCGTGGCGGAACTGGTGTGGTATCGCATCTCAACGCCGCTGCTGGGTGGGTCGGTCTATGGATTCGGTCTCGTGCTCTGCGTGGTGCTCGCCGGCATGGGCATTGGAGGACTGCTGTATGCGCTGATCTTGAAAAAGGCGGAGCCGAGCATCGCAGGCTTCACGATCGTCTCAGCCCTTCAGGCGCTCGCCATTCTGCTGCCCTTTGCGCTGGGAGATCGCATCGCGCATCTGGCGCTCATTTTGAATGACAGCCTGCGCGGCGTGGGTCTCGGAGAAATGGCCATGGGCTGGGCTGTCGTCATGGGCATGCTGGCATTTCTGCCGTCGCTGCTCAGCGGCATCCAGTTTCCGCTGCTCGTGTCGTTGCTTGGCCGCGGCAATGCGGGCGTGGGTCAGCAGTTAGGGCGTGCCTACCTGTGGAACACCTTTGGCTCCATCACCGGATCGTTGCTCGGTGGTTTCCTGCTGGTGCCGCTGCTTGGGTTGAAAGGGTGCTGGTTGCTCGCCGCACTGCTGGTCGCCGCCATGTCTGCGGCATCCCTGTATTTGCAGCTTCGCCGCCCGCAAGGGGACACGCGCCCCTTTGCTGCCCGCTTCACCTGGAATGGCCGCATGGCTCTCGCGGCGCTCGTCGTCTGCGGGTTTTTCGCCTTTGGCACCACGGGGCCGACAGCTGTGTGGATGCACACGCCGATCGGCTATGGCCGCGTCTCAGAGGACTACCGCACGGCTCTCGGGCTGGAAACCTGGCAGCGCAATGCGCGGCGTTCGCTGGTTCAGGCCTATGATGGCCGGGAGACGAGTGTCGCCGTCGTCGGCGGCATGCAGTATTCATTTTTGACCAATGGCAAGAGCGATGGCTCTGCCGTGGGCGATGCCGCCACGCAGGTCATGCTTGGCATTACGGGGGCCATTTTGCATCCCAATCCTCGGAACGCCTGTGTCGTAGGACTCGGCACCGGCACCACGGCGGGCTGGCTGGCGGATGTGCCAGGCATGCAGCGCGTCGATGTCCTCGAACTCGAAGGGGAAATCCGCAAGGTCGCGAATTTCTTTGATCCCGTCAGCCGCAACGCGATGCAGAATCCGCGCGTCAATAACATCACCGGGGACGCACGGGAGTTCCTCCTGACCAAAGGCGAAAACTACGATCTCATCGTCTCCGAACCCTCCAATCCCTGCCGGGCTGGGGTGGCCAATCTTTACACGCGTGAGTTCTACCAGAATGCCAGCCAGCGTTTGACCAGAAACGGCATCTTCTGCCAGTGGTTGCAGGGTTACGAGGTCGAGCCTGAAACCATCACCACCGTCATCAGCACCCTGCGGAAGGTGTTTCCAAAGGTGGAGGTCTGGGGTACCCAGACCGTGGACATGCTGCTGATCTGCTCCAATGACGAAACACCCTGGCAGCTCGAATCCCTGCGCCAGCGCGTCAAGATTGAGCCGATGGCCGAGGCGCTGCGTCGCTTCTGGAAAACAGACAGCGCTGAAGGTTTCCTGACCGGGTGTCTCGCCAACAGCGACTATTGCACGGCACTGGCCGCCTCCTGCAAAACCGTGAACACCGATGACATGAACCGCCTTGAGTTCAGCTTTGCCCGCAGTGTGGCCAAGCGCACGAACTGCTCATACGATCTCGTCCGCGCTGCCACTCGCGCAGGCTGCCATCTGCCCAAGGTCGATGCGGCCATAGACATGCCGCTCTACCTTTCTGAACGCTTGCACGTGCCCGGCCGGTTATGGGAATCCGCCTCAGCCAATGTGCTTCCTGCTGATGCGCCTGCAGAGTTTCGTGCACGGGTGGAATCTCTGAGACCATTCTGGAAGCAAAATTACGCCGGATACCTTGCCGCCCCCATGCCCGCCGCACCCGTGCTGGCGGACCGCGTCCTCCAGGCCGTTGCCAAAGCACACACGGGGGCGCCGGATGCGTTTGCAGCGATTGATGCCATTGAAACGCTCTCTGCAGCAGATGCTCATTTCTTGAAAGCCATCGCCAGTCACGTGCGGAAGCAGCCGGCAGAGGTGCTTGTCCACATCGAACAGGGACTCGACAGCCTCATGACCTCGCCATGGTGCCGAATTCCGCTGGTAGGTGAGGCTGTGGAGATCCTCGGCGAGCTGGCACGCTCCAAAACAGTGGTGCAGGATCCGCGCTTCCTCGTGATCTTTGACAAACTAGGGCGTGACTATCCTGTGAATGTCGCACACGCCAGCCTGCTGGGCATGCGCTGTGAAATGGCCATGCACCTGAAGGTGACGCAGCAGCTCGCAGCCGTTGAAAGCCTGGGCCTGCCATTTCCCTGGCATGGCCGCACGCTCGCCCTGCGTGTCAGCGCCTACTTGCAGTCGAATGATCCACGGCTTGAAACGGCCATGACTGACATGAACCGCTTTCTTGATCAAGGCGGCACCATCGGTGGTGAAGCCCCTCCATTTGTCGTCCAGGTGAAGAAGCCTGTGCCTGCCATCGCGCCAGTGCAGCCGATGGTGATCGGAACTCAGGCAGAAGAGTGATTTCCTGCGACCGTGAGATCGTGGCAATTTCATGCGGCTTAGGCCGTATGATTCAGTCCCCCCTGAATGTCTTTTCTCGCTTCGCATCCCGTACTTCGTCTCATCGCATCGCCCCAGCATCTGTGGCGCACCCTGTCGCTTGGCATCAAGACCATCTGGCTGCACAAGCTGCGCTCCTTTCTGACGGCGCTCGGCGTGGTCTTTGGCGTGGCCTCCGTGGTGGCGATGCTCGCCATCGGCGAGGGCGCAAGCCACGAAGCGCAGGAGCAGATCCGCAAGCTGGGCAGCCAGAACATCATCCTGCAAAGCACCAAGCCACCGGACGGGCAGGGCTCCAGCGGTGAGTCGCGCAGCATGATCAGCGAGTATGGCATCACCCTGCGCGACATCGACCAGATTCGCCAGACCGTGCCCGGCATTCGTGTCGTCGTCCCCAGCCGCTTCATTTCGGAGAACATCTGGAACCTCGATCGCAGTGTGGACGGCCACGTCATGGGCGTGCTGCCCGTGTACCCGGAGATGCGCAACCGCCGCCTCGTGCAGGGACGCTTTTTCAATGAATTCGAAATGAAGGACAGCGTGTCCGTGTGTGTCATCAATCAGACGGTTGCCGCTCGCCTCTTTCAGCTTTCCACGCCAGTCGGCAAATCCGTCCGGGTCAA
Organism: Prosthecobacter sp.; assembly: GCA_021733925.1. Lineage (GTDB taxonomy): Bacteria > Verrucomicrobiota > Verrucomicrobiia > Verrucomicrobiales > Verrucomicrobiaceae > Prosthecobacter. The sequence goes on from JAIPJY010000003.1 coordinate 192,598, forward strand.
AGGCTTCTACTACAAGGTCATCGGCATCCTGGAGGATGAAGGGGCGCCTGTGGGCGCAGATGCCTCCGGTGCTGGGCAAGCAGCCTCGGCGCAGGCGCAGATCATGATCCCGTTCACAACGCTGATGGATCAATATGGCGAGGTGTTTTTCCGCTTTCGCACCGGCGGCTTCGAGGCCGAAAAGGTGCAGTTTCACGAGGCGGTGATGCGCGTCGATGATGTGAACATGGTGGAAAGCCGTGCCGAGGCCATCCGCCACCTCATGACCAGCAATCACAAAAAGGAAGACTGGCGCATCATTGTCCCCGTCGAGCTGCTGAAGCAGGCCGAGCGCACCAAGCAGATCTTCAGCATCGTGCTCGGCAGCATCGCCGCCATCTCCCTCCTCGTTGGTGGCATCGGCATCATGAACATCATGCTCGCCAGCGTCACCGAACGCACCCGCGAGATCGGCATCCGCCGCGCCCTCGGCGCACGCCAGAACGACATCGTCGTGCAGTTCCTCATTGAGACCGTTCTCCTCGCCGGCGTTGGCGGTGTCCTCGGCGTGGTGCTCGGCCTCAGCATCCCCCTTGCGGTGACCAAATTCGCCGGCGTCACCACCGTCATTAAAATGTGGTCGCCCATCCTCGCATTCTCCATCTCTGTTTTGACCGGGATCGCCTTTGGCATCTACCCCGCAAGACGTGCGGCGATGATGAATCCGGTGGAGGCGCTGAGGCATAATTAACTCACACCCGCTCCGCCTTGTGCTTCGCGAAGATCGCGAGGCACCCGTCGCGTTCAGTGTGGTGATCGACCATCGGCAGGGGGTAGCCCTTGGCTAAAGGTTGTCCATTCTTCGGCGGCTCGTGCAGGAGCGGGGCATGAACGCTCTTGAGCTCAGGCACCCACTGTTTGATGTAGTTGCCGTCGGGATCAAAGCGCACGCTTTGCAGCCAGGGGTTCTGGATGCGGAAGTAGGGGGCCGCATCGGCACCGGTGCCGGCGGACCACTGCCAGCCGCCATTGTTGCTGGCGTTTTCACCATCAACGAGCTGCTGCATGAAAAAGGCTTCGCCGAGCCGCCAGTCGCAGTGCAAGTCTTTGGTGAGGAACATGGCGGTGATCATCCGCAGGCGGTTGTGCATGAGCCCGGTCTGCAGGAGCTGGCGCATGCCGGCATCCACGATGGGAAAGCCCGTGGTGCCGGTGGCCCAGCGCTGGAAATCAGCCTCGCTGCCGGGCCAGGGGAGCCCCTGCCAGTCGGGGGCAAATTCCTGCTCAAAGACGTGCGGGTAATGCCAGAGAATGGCGACGTAAAACTCACGCCAGGCGAGTTCTTTGACATAGGTCTGGATGGAGGGCTGCTCAGCGGTGGTGCATGCCATGCAGCGCTCATAAATTTCGCGGATGCTGAGCAGGCCAAAGCGCAGGTCCTGGCTGAGCTGGGAAGTCGTCTGACCGGCGGGGATGTTCCGCTGCTGGCCGTAGCCATTGAGAATGCCGCTGTCGAGGAAGAGCTTCAGGCGGTCCCGCGCGGCTCGTTCACCGGGGGCAGGGATCTGAGCGGTGCAGTCTGGCAGCTGCCAGTGCGCCAGCGTGGGCAGCGGAAGGCTGGTGATGGATTCACCTGCCGGTGGTCCGAGCGTGGTGATGCGGCCCAGCGGTGCGGTCTTGGGCAGATTGAGCCAGTTCTTTGAGTAAGGCGTATAAACACGATAGGGCTGCCCGCCGCCCGTGAGGACGGTGTCGGGCTCGTGCAGCACGCTGTCCTGATAAGCATGGCACTCGATGCCGAGGCGGATGCAGAGCGCCTGAATCCGCGCCTCCATAGCGCGGCCATGGGGATCGTAGTCGCGGTTGAAATAAACGGCTTCAGCCCCGGTCTCGCGGATGAGGCGCTCCAGTTCCACTTCCGCGCTGCCGCTGCGAAAAATGAGGCGGCTGCCGAGGGTGGCGAGGTTTTTGGCGAGGGATTCGAGACAGCCACACAGGAACTGCTGGCGGTTTGGGCCGGTCCAGCCGTGCTGCTGCTTCCAATCGCTCAGAATATAAAGGGGAATGACCTGTACCGCAGACTGGGTGGCGTGGTGCAGCGATGTATTGTCAGTGAGGCGGAGATCGCGGCGAAACCAGTGGAGTACGGTGCGGGGCATGCAAAAGAGGAGGGAGGAAAGCACAAGATACGGTCAGGATCGAACAAAGGGCGGGCTGAATCTTCGCAGCATCGACCCTCAGGTTAATGATGAATATTTCTCTGGGCTGCCGTTACTAGAAGTGCCATATCACACCTCCCCCCAACCCCGAACTTCTTCCCATGTCTTCGAATTCGCCTGATACCGACGAACCGAAATCTTTAACCGCCGCCTGGATCACCGCGATTCTCCTGATCGTGTTGTATGTGATTGGTCTGCTGATTTTTCCGCCGCTGTATGATGCTCCCAAGGGGGATGCTTCCAGCTTCGTGCTCTTCATTGGCCGGTTCCATCCCATCTTTCTGCATCTGCCAGTGGGCATTCTGGGTTTGCTGGTCCTGTTTGAACTCATCTGCTCAACGCGGCGCGGCGAGCAGAAGTTCGGCGAAGCCTCCCTGCTGATGCTGATCATCGGCGCTGCGGGGGCGGTGATGGCGGTGTTTGCCGGCATCATGCTGTCACGTGAGGGCGGCTATGTGGGGGGCAATTTCAGCCTGCACCAGACGATGGGGCTGCTCGGCACCGCCGGTGTTTTGATCGCCCTCGTGATCCGTCTCATGGGCATGGGCCGCAACAGCATGGAACTGCTGAACGCGTACCGAGCGGTGTACTTCCTCAGCTTTGGCATCATGGGCCTCGGGGCGCATTTCGGTGGCAACATGAGCCATGGGAACACATTTCTCACCCAGCATGCTCCCGCATGGATCAAGGTCCCGATGGTGAACATGGAGAAGTGGATGTTGAGTTTTGTGCAGAAACCGAAGGTGGAAAAAGCCGAGCCCACCCTAGAAGTAAAGACTGAGGTCAAGCCCGTGGCGATAGACCTAGGCCCAACTCCGCCGGCCCCTCCCAGCAGCGATGAAAAACTCGTCTTCGAGCACGTCATTCTCCCGATTCTCACCGCCAAGTGCAACAAGTGCCACTGCGAGGAGAAGTCGAAGGGCGAACTGCGCATGGACACCTATGAGCTGGCAATGAAGGGCGGCGAGAACGGCAAGAACTTCGTGGCGGGCAAGGTGGCTGAGAGCCTCAGCATCGCACGCATCATGCTGCCCATTGATGACGATGACGGAGAACACATGCCGCCTGATGGCAAAGATCAGCTCACCCCCGAGGAAATTGCACTCCTGAAATGGTGGGTGGAGCAGGGGGCCAGCGACACGCAGAAGGTCAAGGATGCGAAAATCCCTGCCGAGTTGCAGGCCACTGTTGATGGAATTCTGAAAGGCTAGTCCAATTCGCGCCTTTTGTTGCCTGTACCATTCCTGTTTAATTTTGTCTCATTCATGAAACCAACCTCCCTCCTCTTCGCCCTGGCACTCGCCTTCACCGCGCATGCCGCCGATGATAAAGCCGCCGCTGATCCCGCCGTCGCCACTGCGATGCAGAAAGTGAACGCCACTGGCGCTTCGTTGATGCCCATCGCCGCAGACGCGAAGACCTTCCGTTTCACCGCGCTGAACGTCGCCAAGGAGTTCGGGGACGCAGGGCTCGCACCCCTCGTGCCCATCGCCGACAAAATCGCCTCGCTCGACATCGCGCGCAGCAAGGTGACAGATGGCGGCCTCAAGGCCCTCGCAGGCATGAAGCACCTCAAGGAACTCCACCTCGAAGGCACGGGCATCACCGATGCGGGGCTCGATCAGCTCAAAGGCCTCGCTGAACTTGAGTACCTGAACCTCTACAACACCAAGGTCACCGACGCGGGCATCATCAAGCTCGCCGGACTCAGCAAGCTTGACGCGATCTATCTCTGGCAGAGCGGCGTGACGAAGGCCGGCGTGGCTGCTTTGAGGGCCAAGCTCCCCAAGGCGCACATCAACACCGGCTGGAGCGCCGAGGACGATGCCAAACCCACCGCCGTGGTGGCTGCCGCACCAGCGGCTGCCCCTGCAAAACCCGCTGCCACTCCGGCGCCTGCCGCCGCCAAGCCAGCAACTCCAGCCGCTGCACCAGCACCCGCTGCCGGTGGCAAACTGGACCCCGCCATCGCTGCGAAGGCGGTCATTTACAAAGATGTCATCGCTTCAATCATGAGCGCGAAGTGCACCGCCTGCCACGGCCTGGAGAAGAAAAAAGGCAAGCTCCAGCTCCACGACTACGCCGCCATTTTGAAAGGCGGCGGTGATGGCGCGACGACCGTCATCGCGAAGAACACAAAGGACAGCCTCATGCTCGTTCGTGCCAACCTGCCGAAGGATGACGACGACCATATGCCTCCGAGCGATGAGCCGCAGCTCACCAAGGAAGAGATCGCCGTCCTGACGTGGTGGATTGAAAACGGTGCCTCCGAAACCGCTACCGTGGCCTCCGTCAAAGCTCCGGCCAATGTCGAAAGCGCGCTCGCCGTGCTGCTCGCCAAAGGTCTGCCCAAGGCAGAAGCCGTCGCCAAGGTGACCAAGCCGAAGGCCAAGCCGCTTACGGATGCAGAGAAAAAGCTGGTCGCGGAAATCTCTGCCAAGATGCAGGCACTCAATGCCTCGCTGATGCCATTGGCGCAGGACACGGAGCAGCTCCGCCTTGGCGTGATCAATGCCGCTGACAAATTTGGTGACAAGGAGCTCGCGCTGCTGGCTCCCATCGCCACGCAGATTCTCTGGGTTGATCTCTCCCGCAGCCAGGTCACCGACGCTGCTGCTGACATCCTCGCGAAGATGACCTATCTGGAACGCCTGCATCTCGAGAACACCAAGATCACCGATGCTGGCCTCGCCAAACTCGGCGCGCTGCCAAACCTCGAATACCTCAATCTCTACGATACCAAGGTGACGGACGGCGGCATCGCCAAGCTCGCTTCGGCCAAGGGTTTGAAAAAGTTGTATGTCTGGGAAACCGGAGTGACGCAGGCCGGAGCCAAGGCGCTCGAAGGCAAGGTTCCCGGTCTCAAAGTGAATGTCGGCCTCACGGCGGCTGAGATCGCCAAACTCACCGCCCCACCTCCTGCACCGCCTGCTCCAGCGAAGCCCGCCGTTGTTCCTGCGAAGCCTGCTGTGGCTCCAGCGAAGCCCGCCGTTGTTCCTGCGAAGCCTGCTGTGGCTCCAGCGAAACCCGCCGCCGTTCCTGCGAAGCCTGCCGCCGCACCCGCAAAGCCCGCTGCCACTCCTGCGACACCTCCGGCCACTCCTGCAAAACCCGCCGCTGCTCCTGCGGCAGGCAGCGACGTCATCAAGACCGTCATGAAGCAGTACCACAAAGGCGATGCCGCCCTCTGCAAAAAAGTGGGCACCACCGCCACGGATGCGGAGCTGGCCTCACTGCTCAAAGCCTACCAGGACATGTGCGCCGCCATGCCGCCGAAGGGTGACAAGGCCGCATGGGTCACCAAATGTCAGGCGCTCATCGGCGCGGTGAAAAAGGTGCAGGCGAAAGACCCCGCCGGTGCCGCTGCCTACAAGGCTGCGGTGAACTGCAAAGCCTGCCACACCGATCACAAGGGCGCGTGAACTGAGCCCAAGTTTTCCTGCCATCTTATCTCCGCGCCGTTGCGTATCTTCGTGGCATTCACGGAGGATGCTGCTAATCATCCCTCCCTCTCATGCGTTCCTTCACGATGACTCATTTCCAACCATGCTGCGCTTTGCTCGTGTGCAGCCTTCTGCTGACCTCCTGCAAGCCTCCTCAGAAGATTGAAGCCATCACCGAGTCGCGTGAGATTTCCAGCTATGCCCCGAAGCCGCATGCGGACATCCCCAGTTCCACGCGCTTCTACGATGACGCGAAAGAGGAACCTCAGAAGAGGCCGAACTTCCGTGAACTGCTCACTTGGACTGTCCCTGAAGGCTGGAGTGAATCCACCACTCCTGATCCCATGGGCATGCGTTTGCTCGACCTGAGATTCGGCCCGAATCAGGAAGGCGAGTGCTACATCTCGCTCATACCCGGCTCTGCGGGTGGACTGGAGGCCAACGTGAATCGCTGGCGCACGCAGATGGGGCAGACACCCTACACGGCGGAAGAAATCGCCAAGCTGCCGACGAAGCCCTTCTTCAACCGCGATGCGACCTTTGTGGCCTTCGATGGCGATTTCAAAAGCTTCGGTGCCGAGGCAGCTAAAACGGGTTACCGCATGCTCGGCCTCATTCATTCCGCCGATCAGGCCACCATCTTTGTCAAACTCACCGGTCCCAAGGTGCTCGTGGAGCAAAATGCCGCTGCCTTTGATGCCTTCTGTCAGTCGATCAAACCGAACCTGCCCAAGGAAGAATAACAACGGCTGAAGCGTCTGCGCTCGTCGTACATTGTTCTGATTTCGTCATTTCCAGCCCCTGCCACCTCCGTCGTGTCCGCCCCATCCAAATCTCTTCCCGCGAAGATCTTCGCCTTCTTCTCCAGCTTTGGCCTCGCCACCTCGGTGCTGGTCATGCTGCTGGTGCTCACTTTTTTAGGCACGCTGGAGCAGGCGGAGCACGGCCTCGTCGCCAGTCAGGCGCGCTACTTTGAGTCGGCCTTCATTGACCGTATCGACATCGGCGCCTGCTGGCGTGCGCTGGGCTTCCATGCGTACCGGGACATCGGCAATGTGTCTTTGCCGCTCTACATCGTGCCCGGTGGTTACACCCTCATGGCGCTTCTCTTCGTGAACCTGCTATGCGGCGGCATCGTGCGCATCCGTAAGTCTCCCAAGACCATCGGTGTCATCATTTCGCACTTCGCCATCCTTTTCATGATCGCCGCCGGTGCGGTGACGCATCACTACGCCATAGAGGGCAACTTGAACTTGAGCGAAGGTCAGACCAACGACGAGTTCCTGAGCTTCCATGACCGCGTGATTGAGATCGAAAAATTGCAGAAGGATCCCAAGGCCAAACGCAGTGTCCTGGTAATCGACGAATCGAAGTTCCGTGATGTCACTGCGGCCGGCAATGGGCGCACCTTCACCAGCGACAGTCTGCCGTTTGATCTCATCATTGCGGGCTGGAAAAAGAACGCCCAACCAAAGCGCGATAAGGATGGCAGCCGCACGGATGCTGTGGACGGCTACTTCATTCAGGAGCTGCCGCAACTGGATGAAGCCGGTGCCGCGCTGGCTGATGAACAGCTTGCCAGCGCCTGCGTAGCCATCGCGAAGATCAAAAACAGCGACGAAAAGCAGACGGGCATCCTGTGGGAGTTCGCCGCCGCACCTTGGACGGTCACGGTTGGTGCGGACAAATACCTCATCTCGCTGGTGCATCGCACCTACAAGCTGCCCTTCGCCGTGCGTCTGGACGAGACCAAAGAGGAAAAACATCCAGGCACCGAGCGTGCGCGGCTCTTCAGCAGCAAGGTCACTAAAATCACCGGCGACCATGAGGAAAAGCGTTTCATCACCATGAACGAACCGGTGCGCAGCGAAGGCTACGCCGTGTTTCAGAGCACCTTCAGTTCAGGCGAAAAAGAAGGCACCGGGGTGAAAAGCTCCGGCTTCATGATCGTCGAAAACCCCGCCGACCATTGGCCGCTCATCTCCTGCATCATCGTGGCGGAAGGCCTGCTCCTGCACTTCCTCATGATGCTCGCCCGCTTCATCAAGGTGAACCCTTGGAAGTTCGCCCTCGGCCTCATCGCCGCCTTCAATGCGGCCTTCGCTCTCGCGATGTGGAAGCTGCTCTAACCGCCCTCCGGCCAACGTATTTCTCTGCATGAAAACCCTTCGTTCTGTCCTTCTCGCGCTGTTCACGCTCAGCGGCTTTGCCGCCGCAGCTGAACTGCCGCCGCTTGATCTCTTCCGTGACAAGGAGGTCGTTGAGACCTTTGCAGCCATCCCGCTTCAGGAAGCCGGACGCATCAAGCCGCTCGAAACGATGGCGAATTATCGTCTCAAAGCCATGCGTGCCAGGGAGAGCATCTGGCTCACTGACACCGGTGAAATGTCAGGCAAGCCTCTCATCGATCCAGCGACTCAGAAGCCGATCACGAAAGAGGGCGACAAACCCGTGAAACTTAATGCTGTGGAGTGGATGCTGATGAGCTGGTTCCGCCCGGACATCGGCAAAATGGTGCCTCTTTTCAAAGTGGACAACTCCTCCGCCATCACTGAACTGGGCTTGGAGGCCAAGGCCAAGCGCGACCAGTACACGTTTGTCGAGATCGCGCCTGCCCGGCAGATTTTGATGGAGAAAATGGACGAGTATCGCGGGATTCCCTCCGCGAAACAGACGCCCGAGCAGCGCATGATCGTGCAGCTCGCGGCCAACTTCCTCGACTACGAAATGATCATGGGGCATTTCGATTTCATCCGTGAGCCTCTGGGGAAAAAACCGGAAGATCTTCCAGAGGGGGTGACCCTGCCGGTGCGCCTCTCAAAAAGCCTCAACACACTCATTGCAGCCGTTCGAGCCCACAACGGTCCTCCGATGCAAATCCCATGGTTCCGAGAATTCGCCAAAGGAGCACTCGGTGCCATGATGAGCGGCAACCCGGAGCAGCAGTATCGCATCTTCCCACCGGCTCCCGGTGATGGCAAAGTCTGGGACGGTCCCGGTGTGATGATTTTCACTGCGATCAACAGCGGCAAAGATGTGACGGCTGATCAACTCGCCTGGCTGGCACTCTACGAAGACATTTACCTGGCCCTGCCTGATGCGGCCAAGTTCAAGGCGGCTTCCAAGACTCTGCTGAGCAAAATTCAGGACGCCGCCAATGCGCGTGGGGAAGGGAAGTCCATTGGGCTGGAACTGCAATACAACCATGCAGCGTACTTCTTTTATGCGCAGTGGATTTTCCTCACAGGGTTCCTCGCTGTGGCACTGACGTGGGTTTCACCGGGTTCACGCTTTGAAAAGGGTGCCAGACTGGTCTCGTGGCTGCTGCTGGGAAGCGCTACAGCTCTTGCTGTGATCGGGGTGGTGGTTCGCTGCATCATCATGCAGCGTCCGCCGATCACGACGTTGTTTGAGACCATTCTCTTCATCGGTTCCGCCTGCGCGCTGCTTGGCTTGATCGCCGAGGCGATCACGAAACGCGGACTGGGTCTGCTCGTGACGGCCATTGGCGGCACGGCGTGCATGTTCCTGGCCATCCAGTTCGAGGCCTCCGAAGCCGTCGATACGTTTCAACAACTGCAGGCCGTGCTGATCACGAACTTCTGGCTCTCGACCCATGTGCCGATGATCAATCTCGGCTACGCCGCCTGCATGGTGGCCGCCGTGATTTCGATGATCTATTTCGTGCATCGCATCTGTGGTGCGTTTCAGACGGGCGAAGGGGATGCACGTCTGATGACCCGCGTCGCTTATGGGTTTATCGCCGCCGGTCTGTTCCTTTCACTTGTGGGCACGGTGCTGGGCGGCATCTGGGCCAACTACAGCTGGGGCCGCTTCTGGGGCTGGGATCCGAAGGAAAATGGCGCACTCATGATCGTGCTGATGTGCCTCGTGATCCTGCATGCGCGCCTCGGCGGATACATCCGTGAGATCGGCCTGCACTGCTGCAATCTCATTCTCGGCTGCATCGTGATCTTCTCTTGGTTTGGCGTGAACCAGCTCGGTGTTGGCCTGCATGCCTATGGCTTCACCCTCGGCATCTGGCCGAAGATTTACGGCTACTGGTTCAGCCAGTTGGTGCTGCTCGGCTATGGAGTGTTTCTGGCCTTGAACGAACGCAGAGTCAAGACGCTCAAGGTGGAGAGTGTCGAGGAGGCTGGCTTGGAAAAGTCCCCCTCTCTCTAAATGGGAGACCGAGCGGCACAGGCGAAACTTCTGCATGCTTCGTCCTTTCTGGCATGTGCCAAGGTGTGACGCTGATCGCGCGTCGAAGGCATGATCGGTATCAGTGAGCCTTGATGCCGCTCGCCCAGAGCCGATGGAACATCAGCGCTCCCAGTTATGGGCTGCTGCCTTGGCGGGCTGCATTTCTAATATCTGACGCCGTCCTAATGGGACGCGTTGCTCACTTCGCCTTTCTGAAAGCGATGATGCCTTGGGCGATGCCTTCGGCGATCTTGGCGCGGTACTCGCCCGTCAGCATGTGGGCGCGTTCGGTGGAGTTGCTGACGAAACCGCATTCGACGAGGACCGCTGGGTTTTTCGTGGTGGCACGGATGACGTGAAACCCGGCGCTCTTCACGCCACGGTTGATCATGCTGGTGCGCTGCACGAGATAGGCCTGAATGTAGGCCGCGAGCATGTAGCTCGAAGAAAAGTGGTAGTAGGTCTCAGCGCCGGCACCGCTGCCACCGCGGTTGTAGTTGTAATGGATGCTGACGAAGATGGCGTTGCCTCTGCTGTTGCCCAGAGCGGAGCGGTCTTGCAGCGGGATGAAGACATCCCGGCTGCGGGACATGATGACCTTGAGGCCTTCTTTTCTGAGCAGTTGTTCCACCCGGCGTGCCGTGTCCAGCGCCAGATGCTTTTCATAGACGTAACCGATGGCCGCGCCCCGGTCGTGGGCGCCATGGCCAGGATCGAGAATGACGGTGTCGAATGCGTGAGCCTTGCTCATCAGCATCAACATCGTCATCGCAACCCAGCAAGAGCCCGTGAGAAGGCGTTTCAATGCATGGCGAGGGAAGGTGAGAGTCGGCATGTGATTCGGGAGGTGAGGGCAGGGCAGGATTCGCATGAACAGCCTGCATGCTCATCGGAGGTACAGTAATCGAAGATGCGGGGAAAGGGTCAAGTGGTTTGCCTGCAAACCTTTGGAACAAGGCAGAAAAAAGCCGCCGGATGGGGCACATCCGGCGGCGTGGATTGTCTTTAGGCTAAATCACTGATTAAAGTCCCGAAGGAGGCAGGCCGCCAGGAGGAGGAGCACCAGGTGCACCACCGCCATACGGAGCTGCGGGGGGCATTCCACCATTGAGGGGTGCACCAAGGCCGGAAGGTGGGCCATTGGGATTCAATCCATTCACATCAGTCGGTCCACCCGTGCCACTGCCACGAGCCATGCTGTTGTTTCCGTAAACCACAGGCAAGATGCGCTGCGGGACGCCTTGGGAGGCCTGAGTAAACAGGTTGAGGCCACCAGCCATGATTTTTGGGCCGATCATGCCTTTTTTACCCTGAAGAGGTTCAACCGCGACGCTGCCGTCATTGCGACCGATGATGATTTTGCCACCAGGCCAGGTGCGGCCGGGGGCGATCTGACCTGCCACATCGGCGTTCCAGAGCGGAGGCCAGCTGATGGAGACCGGGTTTTCATACACAATGGGCATGTTGCCCACCGTGGTGTCCGTCTGATTTCCGGTCATCGCCCAGTGGTTTTCGCCGGGCATCAGCGCCTGGCCGTAGTTGGGGGCCTGGCCGATGTTGTTGTCCGGGTTGAAGCCGGCAGGGCAGCCGAAGATACGCTCGTCGGTTACGATCTGCTCCTGGATCATGTAACGGAAGGCGTCATTGGCGGTCTGGGCCAGGCTTCCTGTCATTGGGTTTTGCACTGAGTCAGGATACTGGCTGTTGTTGTCCTTGGAGAACTGCTTGAGCGAGAGGATGATCTGCTTGGCATTGTTCACCCCTTTCATCTGATTGCCTTGGGTCTGGACCATGGTGAAGGCGGGCACGGCCAAGCTCGCGAGAATCGCGATGATCGTGATCACCACCAACAGCTCGATCAGAGTGAAGGCTTGGTTTCTTTTCGTTTTCATAGGTACTTTTTTTTATGGGTTGGTTATGATGTTATGCGGGCTCCGAATTAATCCGGTACCCACTGATTAGACCCAACTGGGGGCTGAAATGCGAGAAAAAAATGTCGCCATCCGTGACAGGGCGATGAAGTCATTGAAAATGCCATAAAAGGGTGGCTGGCTGCCTTCATTCCAAAGCACAAAAAACCGCCGGATGGAGTGCATCCGGCGGCGTGGACTATCTCAGGCTAAGGCACTGCTTCAGGGCCCCGAAGGTGGCAGGCCATTGGGAGCAGGAGCTGCACCGGGCATTCCACCTGGGAGTGGGTCACCAAGTGGGGGGCGGGGGGGAGTAGGTACAAAGCCCGTATTGCCATAAACCACCTGCAGAATGCGCTGCGGGATGCCTTGGGAGGCTTGGGTGAACAGGTTTTCGCCTCCGGCCATGACTCTGGGGCCGACCAGGCCACTTGAGCCGGCCAGAATTTCGACAGCGACGCTGCCATCATTGCGGCCAATGATGATCCTGCCACCTGACCAGGTACGGCCGGGGGAGATCTGGCCTGCCACATCCGCATTCCAGACCGGAGGCCAGTTGGGTGAGACGGGGTTTTCAAATACGAGGGGCATGTTGCCCACCGCAGTGTCCGTCTGGTTGCCTGTCATGGCCCAGTGGTTTTCACCGGGCATCAGAGCACTGCCATAGTTGGGGCCCTGACCGATGTTGTTGTCCGGATTGAAGCCGGCGGGGCAGCCAAAGATGCGCTCATCCGTCACGATCTTTTCCTGGATCATGAGCCGGAAGGCGTCATTGGCGTTCTGGGCAAAGCTCCCGGTCAGCGGATTGACCACTGAGTCGGGATACTGGCTGCTGTGGTCCTTTGAGAACAGTTTCATCGAGAGGATGATCTGTCTGGCGTTGTTGACGCCTCGTGTCTGATTGGCCAGCGTCTGCACGGCGTTGTAAGTGGGCACCGCCAGCGCCGCGAGAATCGCGATGATGGTGATCACCACCAACAACTCGATCAGAGTGAAGGCTTGGTTTCGTTTCGTTTTCATTGTATGCGTATGTTTATCTATCGTTTGTTTTATTATGTTATGTGAATAACGGAATAATCCGCTATCCACCGCCATTAGACCCAAACGCGGGCTGAAATACGATACTAAAATTTCGCCGTCCGCGACGTGGCGGCAGGCGTAGGGAAAACTCAGGCCAGTGCCAAAAGAGTCACTTTGAGCTCCTGACAGAGGCTGAAAACTTCCTCCCGCGCAAGGAGCAGGGTCATGCCTGCCTCCACTGCGATCAAGTCCACCCCGGCAGCCGCTGCCGTGCGGATCGTCTCCGGGCCCACCACCGGCACATCAAAGCGCATGTCCTGATTAGGCTTCGAAACTTTCACCATCGTCGCGCCGCCTCGTCCGAGTGCACCTCCGCGCTTCACCGCCTCGTTCGTGCCTTCAAAGGCCTCCACCGCCAGCACCGTGCCATTCTTCACCACCACGGTCTGGCCGATGTCGAGGCGGCTGCTTTCCTTGGCAATTTTAAAACCGTATTCCGCATCTTCCTGCCGCCGCTTCTTGATCTGCGGCCCCGCCACATGACCTGGGCCGGGCATGAGGTCTTCGAGAAAAGTCGTCGCTGGCAGCAGCGTGATGCCATCCTTCGCCAACTCGTTGGCGATGCCGCCAAACAGCGTCTCCGCGTTCCGCTGCTTCAGCTTCGCCATCATGATCAGCGTGCGGAAGTCCGGGCGCAGATCGAAGAGGTTCTTCGGCGCGATCTGCCCCACCATCACCGTCTGCGTCACGCCCTGCTTCTTGAAAAAAGAGATCATCTTCCCAAGCTGCCCCACACGAAACCACTCGATGGCATCCACCATCCCCGCCAGTTCCGGCTTCGTCTCATTCGTGAAGGCCGCCGCCACCAGCTTCTTCACCCCGGCCTTCCGCGCCGCAGCCACAAAGGTTTCCGGATAAATGCCGTTTCCAGCAATGAGGGCGATGGTGTCGAGGCTGGGCGTGGTCATCAGTCAGTGCGCCGACCTTGGACGCAGGCGAGCGGATGATCAACGGTTATGAGCCCCGAGGTGAGGTGGAGACCGTGCGAACTTCCTTCACGTGGTGGCCTGCCGCCAAGGTGTCTGCAATGAACTGCAAAAAGCCACCTCCTGGGCGGCAGGGGATCAGGGTGTTTTCGAAACGCACCAGGTTTTTGGTGTGGGCATCGAATACTCCAAGGTTGTCCTCTGCGCGGTAGTAACCGCAGCGGGTGACCTTTTCAAAGCCATGGGCTGCAAACCAGTCGTCGATTTCAGTCTGGGACACGGGTTTCAGTTCAAACCGTGGCTGTGAGGAGACAATTGCCATATCGTTTCCTTGAATGACCACTCCCTCCAGACGGTTCAAGGCCGGCACAAGTTCGTTTTGCAGGTGCAGGCGCTCGAGGTATTCCATTGGGGACGCTTCCCACAGATGGAAGCGCCGGGCATCCATGTCGGAGGATACGAGGGCAAGGTCAATGCCGGGAGAGAGGCCGAAAATGCCATCGCGAGTCATCTTGATGATGCGCTGCCCGTCACGGTAAAAATCATGTTCTTGTCCTCCTCTTTGAAAGCGGGGGATGACAAGTGCGGCGTCTAACAGCAGACCCAGATTTCCTGCCCATTCACGCAGACCTTCTTTCTGGCGGGTAAGGGAGGGCGACCCAGAAACGCCACCATCTGTCGGTCGAATTCCTCGGAGGTGATCGAGCGCCGCGAGGATAAGATCTTCTCCATCTGCTCTGGAGTGAGCAGTGGTTTCAAGGGAGGCTGGCTGGCGGTCGTCTGGAGCATCGGCGGACATGATAGAATAAACGCTGAACCAATAATCGCAACAGCCGGCCCGCCCTCACAGCTTAAACTTCTCACACTGCCCCATGAACTTGCGCGGATTATCCCACGCCACTTTCTGAATCATCTCAGTCGTCCACCCGCGCTGGCGCATGGCCTGCATGGTCTTGGGCACAGCCAGCGGATCGGAGATGCCCCAGTCGCAGGCGCTGTTCATCCAGATGCGCTCGGCGTGGCGCTGCTCGAGCATGTCGATGGCGCGGTTCGGGGTGCATTTGCTCTCGGGGTAGAGCGTGATGCCGGCCCAGAAGCCGTGATCAAGCACATGATCAATCGTGTGCTCCTCCACGTGGTCGATGATGACCCGCTCGGGTTTGATCTTGGGGAAGTTTTTCAGTGCCTCGACGATCAGGCGCGTGCCCTTGAGCTTGTCTTCCAAATGGGGCGTGTGGATGAGCACCAGCGCATCATAATCCTGCGCCACCTGCACGTGCTGCTCGAAGATTTTCAGCTCGTTGCGGCTGTTCTTGTTCAGGCCGATTTCGCCAATGCCGAGAACACCGGGTTTGTCGATGAACTGCGGGATGAGGGCGATGACGTCGTCTGCCAGTGCGAGATCTTCCGCCTCTTTCGGGTTGATGCACAGCCAGGAGTAGTGCTGGATGCCAAACTTCGCGGCGCGCTTCGGCTCATACTCGGTGATCTGGCGGAAGTAGTCGTAGAAGCCTTCGGCGCTGGCGCGGTCGTAGCCGGCCCAGAATGCGGGCTCGCAGATCGCCTGGCAGCCGGCGATGGCCATGCGCTCATAGTCATCCGTGGTGCGGCTGACCATGTGGCCGTGGGGCTCGATGTAATTCATGGGGCGGTGGTTGGCGATGGTTTCCGGTTGTCTGGCGGCAATCACAAACGACTGCCAGCAACGACAAACCTCACTTCTTATACGCTCCAATCGCGCCCTGCATTGCCGCTTTCTCCACCGGCGCGGTGCTGGGGTCGCTGAAACTGAGCAGGACGTCCTTTGCACGCTGGGGCTGGTCCTGGGAGAGGAGGACGATGGCGTTTTTCAGGGCCTGGACGCGGAAGTCGCCCTCCTGGCCTGCGCGCTGCACGCGGTCGAGAAAGGCGGCGAGGTCGATGAGCTTCGAACGCGAGTCCATGAAGCCCAGCTCGACCAGATTGACTTCGGTTGGGGGGGTCCAATCAGGCATGACTAGAATGTAGGCACGCGATCCATCATCGCAACAGCAGGATCGTTGCGCTGGCGATTCTGCATGCCATGGTGGGAGGCTCATGTCCGACCTCACCACCGACGAACTGAGCCGCTACGCGCGGCACCTGGCGATTCCTGAATTTGGAATCGAGGGCCAGCGCAAGCTGAAGGCGGTACGCGTGCTGTGCATCGGGGCAGGGGGGCTGGGATCGCCCATCAGCATGTATCTGGCGGCGGCAGGCATTGGCGGGCTCGGTCTGGTGGACCCGGATGTGGTGGAGATCACCAACTTGCAGCGCCAGATTCTCTTTGGCCAGAAGGACCTCGGCCGCAAAAAGCTGGAGGCCGCACGCGACCGGTTGGCCGACATCAATCCGCACGTGGATATCCAGGTTTATCCGGAGCTCTTCACGGCGGCAAATGCGATGAAGATCGCGGCGGACTACGATGTCATCATTGATGGCACGGACAATTTCCCCACGCGCTACCTTAGTAACGATGTGGCCGTGTGGCTGCGAAAGCCGAATGTGTATGGCAGCATCTTACGCTTCGACGGTCAGGTGGGTGTGTTTGCACCGCATCTTGGCGCACCCTGCTACCGCTGCATGTGCCCGCAGCCACCACCACCGGGCATGGTGCCCTCCTGTGCGGAAGGCGGCGTGCTGGGCGTGCTGCCGGGTCTCATCGGCACGATGCAGGCGCTGGAGGCGATCAAGCTCATCACCGGCATCGGTCAGCCGCTGCTGGGCAAGCTGATGCATGTGGACACGCTGAGCATGCGCTTCCGCACGCTGACCCTGCGCAGAGATCCGACCTGCCCTGTCTGCGGCGACCAACCAACCATCACCGAACCCATCGACTACCAGGGCTTCTGCGGCATCACCGCCAGCACCCTTCCCACTGTTCCCACCATGACCGTCCACGAACTCAAACAGCTCCGCGAAAGTGGAGACAATCATTTCCTTCTCGATGTGCGTGAGCCGCATGAGCAAAGCATCTCGCGCATCGAAGGCGCGGTGCTCATTCCCCTGGGCGAACTCGGGCTGCGCACCGCCGAACTCCCCCGGGACAAGCGCATCCTCGTTCACTGCAAAAGCGGCGGCCGCAGTGCGCGTGCCGTCAGCCTGCTGCGCGATGAGGGCTTCGAGGATGTTTGGAACATCTCCGGCGGCATCATCGCCTGGGCGCGTGAAATTGACCCGAAAATGGCTGAATACTGATGCAAAACGAAACCGAATGGCTCGATGACTTTCTGCCGATGATGCGCTGCCCGGACACGCACCAGCCGCTGCGGCGCGCGACGGCGGAAGAGTGTGCCGCGAACAAGGTGGACACTGCGCTGGCGACGGCGGATGGTACCCGCGTGTTTGTGATCGATGACGGGATTCCCATCCTGCTGCCGAGGCAGTGATTCAGGGGCTCGATAATGCGGGGAGCGTTCGTTTTTAGTCTGCTGGTAGCGTCCACGGTCAGCGCTAAGGCGTACGCGAAGCGTCTTGGAGTGCGGTGGCAAGCTTTAGCGCGACACCGCTTTTGCAGGCCGGACGACGTGCTGAGGCCGAAGAACATGCTTCACCCGCGCGAAAGCGGTGTCGCCGATGCAGGCTTGCGCCGTGCATCTCTGCCACCGCACTCCACGACGCTGGCGCGTTTCTCCACACCCTCACCTAAACGCGATTCACCTCAGCCACTTCCTTCTTCTGCAGCGCCGCCGTGATGATCTGCTCCGCATGCGTGATGGGCAGGGAGTAGTGGCCGTCGATCTCGGACCAGTGAGTTTTCGCCTGCGGGATGAGTTCGGCGATCTGCTGGGTGTAGGTCCAGGCGATGTTTCGGTCCTGTTTGCCGTGCCAGAAGCGGATGGGGAAATTGATCTTGCTCACTTCGAAGCCCCATTCGCTGAGATAGATGTCCGCGTCGGCGATGACGCTGCGCGGTCCGCGATCCAACGCGCCGAGCGTCGCCTCGCGCACCACGTCATAGATGCCTGGCAGCAGCAGGGCACGGCGGTCTTCCACGCCCAGCAGTTTCATGAGCCAGCGCATGGGGGCCTTGTGTGGATTTCCCTTCGCAGCCATGCCGCCCAGGCGCAGCACCAGCCCGAGAACCGTTGGGAAATAATGCCGCAGATGGATCATGAAGCGGTAGAGCCAGAACATCTGCCGGTGTCCCAAAAACTTCAGCGGAGGTGCGCCGCAGATGATGGAGGCGGACAGAAGGCGCTTGTGCAGCTTCAGCGCGGTGACGAGCACATACGGGCCGCCTCCTGACCAGCCGAGGACGTGGTAGTTGTCCGCACCCACATGCGCGGCCAGTTGTTCCAGGGTGTCAGGCCAGTCGAGCAGGGTGCGGCCTGGTTGAAAATCAGACAGCCCGATGCCGGGGCGGTCAGGGCAGATGAGGCGCATGCCGTGCTTTTTGGCGTGCTCATGAAACAGGGAGCCTTGCACGCGCGAAGACGGCCAGCCGTGGAAGTAGAACGCCACCTCGCCACGCGGATCACCGTACTCACAATAGCCCAGCTTGAGGCCGTTGGAGAGGGTGAAGGTGTGGTCTGACATGCGGGGGAGTGTGGTGTTTCAATGCACTCCTTCAAGCGCCTTTTCTCCCAGCAACGGACTGCTCTGCGGCACGCGGTAGCGGCGCAGGCCAAACTGTGTCACCGCCTTCTCCTGCAGGTGCGCCACCGCCTCATCCACCGAATCGGTCCACTTGATCAAATCGAGATCTTCCGAACTGATGGTCGCACCTTTGAGCATGTGCTCCATGAAATGGCGCATCTCCGGCCAAAAATCGCTGCCCATGATGACGATGGGGAAGCTCTTGAGCTTGCGCGTCTGGATGAGCGTCAGCGCCTCAAACATTTCGTCCATGGTGCCAAAGCCTCCGGGCATGATGATGAAGCCGTAGCTGTACTTGATGAGCAGCGTCTTGCGCACGAAGAAATGCTCCATGGTCACCCAGCGGTCGAGATAGGGGTTGTGGCTTTGTTCAAATGGCAGCCGGATGTTGCAGCCGACACTGCGTCCACCAGCATCTTTTGCGCCACGATTGGCAGCTTCCATGATGCCAGGGCCGCCGCCCGTCAGAACGGTGAAGCCCATCTTCGCAATCGCCGCACCCATGTCTCGCGCCAGTTTGTAATAGGGATGATCTTCCGCGAAGCGGGCCGAGCCAAACACGGTGATGCACGGGCCGACAAAATGCAGCGAACGAAAGCCGACGATGAAATCCTTGGCCACGCTGAAGAGAAGCTGGAGATCGCGCAGACGGCGGTTCGGGCCGCTGAGCAGCGCCCGGTCTTCCAGCTTGCTGCAGAACTGCTCATCAGCTTGGATCTCCTCAGGAGAGACTTGAGTTGCGGGGGCGCTGGACTTCGCAGTGTCGGGATCGGGTTCCTGGTCGAGGAGGATTGGGGCAGGCATGGTTGGTTGTGTGATCTTGGAAGGCAAACGTGTTGAATTTGTTCACCTTGATCTTGGATTTCTCACTCTGAGTGACTGCCAAGAAAAAGCCCGCAGGCTCCGTTCGAGAACCTGCGGGCGCGATGAAACAATGGATGCGGCCTATCAGGCTGCGTGCGCTTCCTCTTCGTGGGAAGGGGCGTCGGAGTCTTCACCCCGGGTGTTCGGCTTGGCACCGCTGAGCTGCAGCGGGCGGCCCATGAAATCCTTGGAACTGAGTTCCTGCACAGCGCGGCGTGCTTCTTCGACGCTGCCCATCGTGACAAAGGCAAAGCCCTTGGAGCGCTGGGTGCGGCTGTTGACGACGACTTCGGCATTCTTCACAGCGCCGACGCCGTTGAAGAGTTCAAAGAGATCGCTCTCGGTCGCGTCATAGGACAGGTTGCCGACGTAGAGGCGGTCCGTGGTGATGTCCGATGGGTTCACCGAGGGAGGTGCTTCACGACGCACGCGGGGCTCGCGCTGCGGGCGTGGGTTGTCATTGGTGGAGCGTGGGCCGGCGCTGGGGCCGCGATCCGCCTGCGGGCGGCTTTTGGGCTTGGACTTGCCGAGCAGGCCAAAACTGATGATGCTCAGAAACTTCTGAAAGCCAGAAGGGGCGGCGTTGCGGCTTTCGCGGCCACCTTCACGGGTGGGGCGGGGGCCTTCAGGACGGGGACCACGTGGGCGGTTGCGATTGCGATTGCGGCGGGGGCCATTGCCGTTGCCGGAGGAGCTGCCTCCGCCGTTGCGGTTTGGATAATCGGACATGAGTTGAGTTTAGGTAGGGGTGGGTTGCGTGTACTGGCAGGGCCGGGGTGCTGGAGAGGGCGGCGGGCGGGAACGGGCGGCTTGCCTCTTCCACGGGTCCGCGGCACGCGGCGGACCGCACACGCGGCCTGCCACAGCACCACCACGGGCTGCTGCGGTTTTCAAAGCTGGGCCGCACTGGCCCTGCCTGCCCTAAAGTCATTTCCGCGCACACTTGCAGCACGCTGGAGATTCCTTTCGGGCGTTCCATCCGCTGGAACGGTTCCTGCTGCGCTGTCGGGGGTCGAAGATGGCGCATGGGGAGTTGACGTTCAAAGGGACGGGCTTCGGAGCACTGAATGAGGCTCTGAAAACAGCGGGCGGACAGTAATCAGGCCACGGGGGTGGTCAACCGAGAATCATGTACGCATTGCTTGCCCTAAGGCGTCTTTCACGGCATCGTGGCCCATGATCAAACCTGTCCTTTACCTCAAAACTGGCTGCCCGTGGTGTGAAGAGGTCACGGAATACCTTGATGCCAAACGCATTGCCTACGAAGCCGTCACCGTTTCCGGCAATCGCGACGCCATGCAGGCCATGATCGACCTCAGCGGCCAGAGCAAAGCCCCCACCATGGACTGGGATGGCGAAGTGCTCGCCGACTTCGGCGTGGATGAGTTGGTGCCGTTTTTGCGGAAAAAAGGAGCGGTGTAGTAGGGAAGGGGGCGCTGGGATGCTGCGGTGTCTGGGCAGACCAATGACGAATGAGTAAGCCCGAGCCGAGCAAAGCGAGACAGACGACTGAAGGGAGCCCAAAGGGTGAGCGAAGCGAATCAATGTCTAAATAATGTCGAAGCCTAAATGCCGAAGTTTGATGCGCAGAGAAGGCGCTTGTCCTTTAACGCGAATGTAAAGGAATGACCGCGAACAAGCGAATACAGAATCAAACCCAGACCCTTATCATCTCTTCGCCTTGGCTTCGGGCTTCGACATTCGGATTTATTTCGTCATTCGGGCTTACTCATTCGTCATTTTGAAGCGACGCCCTTCTTGCCTTGCGCCCCAATACCTGCCACATATCCCCCAGCCCCACGCCCCTCTTTCCCCATGTCTTCACCTGATTCCCGCCCCGCCTCCCGTGCGTTTTTGCTGCCGCTTGCCTTGATCATCGCCGCCGCCGCGTTTCGCTGGGCCAAGCTGAAAGGCTACGTCACCCTCGAGGTGTTCGAAAACTTCACCCCGTGGATGGCGCTGGCTTTCACCGGCACGCTGGTCTTCTCCAAGCGCGTTCCTTTTATGCTGATCCCGCTGCTGCTGGTGTTGATCGATGCCGCAGCCACCGGCCTGCACTCCGTGCTGCACTGGGAAATGCTGGCCGTTTATCCCTGCTTTGCCATCGCTGCGCTGCTGGCCAGCCGCAAGCGTGGGCAGATGGGCCTGCTCGGCAGCTTGCTGGGAGTGGCCGCTTGCTCGCTGGTCTTTTACTTCTTCACCAACACCGTTTCCTGGCTCAGCAATCCTGTCTCGGCCTACTCTCGGGATCTCGCGGGTTGGCTGCAGGCCGTCACGACGGGTGAACCGGGGCATCTGCCTTCCTGGTTTTTCCTGCGCAATTCCCTCATGAGTGACCTCGGCTTCAGCCTCCTGCTCCTCGCCGCCTACAACACCGAAGCCGCCTTCCGTCAGCAGCAGCGCATCCCGCTGCGCCAGCCACTGGCAGCCTGAGCCCCCGCACTCCCACGGCCATGAAGCGCATCGCAGGGCTCTTCACGCTGGTGTTTGCCTGCGCCACGCTCTCCGCGCAGGCGGAGACGCTGCACCTTTACACCTGGGCGGACTACATCAGCCCGGAGGTGGTGCAGAAATTCGAGAAGCAGCACGGCTGCAAAGTCGTCATCGACACCTTTGACTCGAACGAGAGCATGTTCGCCAAGTTCAAGGCTGGAGCCACAGGCTACGACCTCGTCTTTCCCACCTCCTACATGATCCAGGTCATGCACGGGCAGGGCATGCTGGCAGAGCTGGATCACCAGTTGATCCCCAATCTCCCGAACATCGATCCCGCCGTGCTGGCGAAGGTGAAGGACCAGGCCATGGCGCACAGCGTGCCCTACACCCTGGCCTATGCCTGCATCGCCGTGCGTGCGGACAAAATGAAAGGCCCGCCCGCCGAAGCCTCCTGGGCCATGTTTGACCGCGCCGCCCTGGCCGGACGCATGACCCTGCTGGACGACATGCGCGAGAGCATCGGCGCCGCTTTGAAGTCTCTCGGCTACAGCATCAACACCCGCGACGACGCGCAGCTCGCCGCTGCACGCGACGTCCTCATCCGCTGGAAGAAGAACATCGCCCGCTTTGACAACGAAGGCTACAAATCCGGCATCGACTCCGCCGAGTTTCTCCTCGTCCACGGCTACAGTGGCGACCTGTTTCAGGTGCAGATGGAAAATCCCAAGGTCGAGATCCTGATCCCCCGCGAAGGCGTCACCCTCGGCTGCGATGCCATGGTCATCCCCAAAACCGCCAAGCAACCCGCCCTCGCCCATGCATTCATCAATTTCGTCCTCGATCCCACCATCGCCGCCGAAAACATGGAATGGATGGGCTACTACTGCCCCAACAAACCCGCACTGAGCCAAGTCAGCCCCGAGTTCCTCAAGAACCCCGCCATCATCGTTCCCGCCGAGCTACAGGCCAAGTGCGAAGTCATCGAAGACCTCGGCCCGGATCTCGCGAAGTACACCAAGGTGTGGGACCAGGTGAAGGCGGCGAGGTGAGGGAGCTGAGAGCTCTTTACTGGGAGCGCTGGTTTATAACCGGCTCTGGGAAGCTTCGCAGCAGGAACAAGCGCCACTTTTCCCGCCAGCCTCATTCCATGTCGATGCTGCAGGGCCACTCGCCCAGAGCCGACGGAACGTCGGCGCTCGTGTGCTTGGCATGAACATGAACTAATCAGATGAAAGGAACTGATCGGAAACGATGGGAGTTAACCGTAGCCAAAGGACAAGGCAGCGGCCGCGAGGCCGTGGCTGAAAGAAGTCCAAGGCAAACTCTCGACCACAGGA
>JAIPJY010000004.1 GCA_021733925.1 Prosthecobacter sp.
TGGTACGCTGAAAACGACCGCTTGATTCGTTCAACTCCGCCAGTCCATGCTCAAGCCGTTTGCCCAGATCACGCCAGCGTGAGTAATGCGCCATGAGATGCTCCTTGTTCGCCGCATCCATCACCGTATGCATGCCAAAGAGCCACACGGCGCCAGGCTCCTCCACCGGCATCATCTTCGCCACGGCCCCGTTTTCATCGGTGATGTATTCAAAGTGAATGCCATGCTCTGGATCGAGCCCGCCTTTGTCTGGCGCATCGCTCCATGCTGCCGTGGAATGGAAATTGCCAAGAGGATAGTTGGGTCGATTCGTGTCGCCAAAAATCCAGAAGTAGCGCCCCTTCCATGGCACGACTTGCACCGAGTCCTGACCCATGACATCGGCAAACAAGTTTGGGCTCGGCAAGGGCGGCTCATGCCCCAGCAAGGTGCTGTCTCGGTAAATCCCCTGCCCTGTCAGCCGGCACAGACGCTCCGCAATGTTGGTGCGCAACACCTTCACCTCCACGGATTTTCCCGCCACTGGCGTCAGCCGCACACCCACAAAGCCAAACCCATCCTTCGGCAGCGAATACCCCGGGCATTCGACACTGAAGTACACCGCACGGTTCATCAATCCCGGCTCGTTGAAGGCGATCCACCCCGCGCTGTCCGTCGTCAGCGCGATGTAATTGGTTGTTTTCAACGTAACCAGCGGCACACCGCGCCCCGTGCTTTCATCGATCACATGGATGCCAAAATACTCTTCCGGCGCAGCACCTAGAAGCACTGGCAGGCATGACAAAACCAGAAGCAACCGGCGGAAAACCATGCGCATGGTTTACCATGGATGTGCCGCATCAGGAAAGGACTAATTCGCG
Source organism: Prosthecobacter sp. (assembly GCA_021733925.1). GTDB lineage: Bacteria > Verrucomicrobiota > Verrucomicrobiia > Verrucomicrobiales > Verrucomicrobiaceae > Prosthecobacter. The sequence goes on from JAIPJY010000004.1 coordinate 861, forward strand.
ACGCTTGACACCCGGTTCACAGATGCGAAGTCGCCAGGCATGTTTTTCGACACGCACACCCACCTCGGCAGCAAACAATTCGACGGCGATCTGCCCGCCGTGCTGGAACGCGCACGCGCTGCCGGCGTGACACGCATGGTGGCGCCTGCCACACATCTCGAAAACGCCCGCAAACTCCTCGCAATCGCCGAGAACGAATCGGATGTACGTGTGGCGGTGGGCATACATCCGTGCGATGCGGATTCGGTCATCGGAGAAAGTTGGATCAACGAGCTGCGTGAACTCGCCAGTCATCCCAAAGTCTGCGCCATCGGCGAAATCGGTTTCGATTACTTCCATGCGCCCCCCGAGGGCTTCACCCTCGCTGATTGGAAGGCGCATCAGGCCAGAGTGCTCACCGCCCAGCTCGAACTCGCCTCCGAGTTGAAGCTGAATGTGATCCTGCACAACCGCGAAAGCTGGGACGATCTCACCGCGCTCGTCCTGCCATTCAGTGACCGGCTGCGTGGCGTGTTTCACTGCTTCACCGGCACTCTGGAGCAGGCACAGCCGCTGCTGGAGCGCGGCCACCTCATTTCCTTCACCGGCATCGTCAGCTTCAAAAATGCCGGCCTCATTGCCGAAACGGCGCGCCGGGTGCCTGCGGGCGGCTTCATGATCGAAACCGATGCGCCCTACCTCTCACCGGTGCCGCACCGAGGCAAACGCTGCGAACCCGCCTACGTGGCGGACACCGCACGCGCCATCGCCGCCCTTCGTGACGAGGCCGTCGAGAAAATCGCCGCTGACACGAGCCACACGGCCCTCCATTTCTTCCACGGCTGGGATTGAACTCAGCCGAAAGCATTTCAATCTTTCCCACGTTCACTGCCACAACCATGAAACTGCTCCTAGCCGCATCCCTCCTGCTCGCATCCCTTGCCAGCGCCGCCCAGTTCACCGTCGAAAAGACCGCCTCCGGCGGTGCCATCGTGAAAGTCGATGGGCAGGTCTTCGCCGAATACATCGTCGATCAGGCCAACAAGCCGTATCTCGCACCCGTCTTCGGCCCCACAGGCAAACAGATGACGCGCAACTACCCGATGAAGACCATCGAAGGCGAGCAGCATGACCACCCGCATCATCGCGGCATCTGCTTTGGCAGCGAGGGCATCAACGGTGTGGAATCCTGGGCTGAGCGCGCCTCGTTCGGCACTTCGCCCAAGAGTGAGGAGCGCACCATCCACCTTGGCAGCGAAAAACACCGTGAGTTCAAGACCCTCGAAGCCAAACCCGACTCCGCCATCCTTGTCTCCATCATCGACTACCTCGACCACGACGGTAAAAAATACCTCGAAGAAGAGCGCACCATGATCTTCAGCGTTGGAGAAGGCACCCGCAGCATCGAGATGAAGCAGATCCTCACGGCCACCGAAGGCCCCGTCAATTTTGAGGACAAAAAAGACGCCGGGCTCAGCATCCGCGTTCCCACTGAGATGGCTGTCGAGATGGGCAAAAATCAAAAAGGCAGCGGTCACATCATCAACAGTGAAGGCCACACCGATGCAGATGCTTGGGCCAAACGCGCAAAGTGGTGCGACTACTACGGCATCGTCGGTGGCGAGCACGTCGGCGTCGCCATGCTGAATCATCCTTCCAGCTTCCGCTTCCCCACACCGTGGCACGTCCGCACCTACGGCCTCTTCACCGCCAATCCCTTCGGCACCAAGTCGCTCGACAAGAACGCTCCTGACGGAGCCTATGAACTCAAGAAAGGTGAATACACCTTCCTGCGCCACCTCTTCTTTTTCCACATGGGCGATGAGAAAGAAGGCAAGGTCGCTGAAGCCTACGAGGCTTTTGCGAAGAAGTAAGCTACGCATTTTAGAGGGAAACGTGGCAAAAAAGCAGGTGCATGGCGAGGTCGGTTGGCCTTTCTTCGCCGCATGTCTTTGTCACGTTTCCTCCTGATTCTCTGCCTTGTCACTCCACTTGCCGCAGCAGAATATGATCTCGTCGTTTACGGTGGTACACCCGCGGGATTGAGCGCTGGCATCGTCGCTGCGCGTGAAGGTGCATCGGTGGTGGTCATCGAGCCAACGAAATGGATCGGCGGCATGGTCACAGGCGGCCTTTGCCGCTCGGACGTGGGCAAGGAGGAGACGATTGGTGGCTTTGCACGCGAGTTCTTCGCCCGGGCCGCAGCCGCGAAGCCGGACACCCCCATGTGGTATGCGGAGCCCAATGTGAACCTGAGCACGTTTCAAACGATGCTGCAGGAGGCAGGAGTGAAGGTGGTCACGGCGCAGTCACTCAAGTCGATCACCCAAGAAGGCGCACGCATCACCAGCCTGACCACGAGCGACGGCACGATCTACCACGGCAAAGAATTCATCGATGCCACCTATGAAGGCGATCTCATGGCGGCGGCCAAGGTCAGCTACATCGTCGGACGTGAAAGCACGGCCCAGTATGGCGAGCCTCTCGCAGGTTATCACCCGATGCCCATCCGTCCGCGCACTCTCGAAGTGATGGAGAGCGATTGCCCGAGCATCGGCGGCAAAGGTCCGAGCTACATTCACGGCACACCCACGAGCATTTCCGGAGTGGATGCGCAAGGCAAACCCATCTTCGGCGTCTTCCCTGATCCGAAGCTTGCCCCTGGCAGCGCGGACAAGCGCACCCAGAGCTACAACTTCCGCATCTGCGTCACACAGCGCGCAGACATCCTGGTTCCCTTTCCGAAGCCAGCGGCATATGACCCCGCACGCTATGAACTGCTGCGGCGGCTGATCCAGGCCTTCCCAGGCATCCGCTTTGGCCGCCTGTTTCACCTCGGCAACGTCGCCAATGGCAAGTACGACCTCAATGCACAGGGCCTGTTTTCCACAGACTATCCCGGCGCAAACTTCGACTACCCCGATGGCGACGCCGCCACACGCGCGCGCATCTGGCAGGACCACACCGACTTCATCCAGGGCATGCTTTGGTTCCTCGGCCATGACGAGCGCGTACCACAAAGTCTGCGTGAGCAGACCAACTCCTGGGGCTTGTGCAAAGACGAGTTTGCCGACAATGCCCACTGGCCCTATGCGCTGTATGTGCGCGAAGGCCGCCGCATGATCGGTGAATACGTCATGGTGCAGAAGGACCTGCAAACCGACATCTTCAAAGACGACTCCGTTGGCATGGGCTCGTTCTTGATCGACTGCCACATTGTGCAGCGCATCCTCGCTGAGGACGGCACCGTGCGTGATGAAGGCAGTTTTCTAGACACCCCGGCGCTGCCCTACCAGATCCCGTTTCGCAGTCTGACGCCCAAGCGCGCCGAATGCGAAAACCTGCTTGTACCCGTCTGCCTTTCCGCCAGCCACATTGCCTGCTGTTCGCTGCGCATGGAGCCGGTGTACATGGCGCTGGGTCATGCCTCCGGGCTTGCCGCCGTGATGGCGATCAAGGCGAAGACCCCGGTGCAAAACATCGACGTGGCCGCCTTGCGGAAAAAACTGCTCGAACAAAAAGCCGTGCTCGAACTCGCCTCACTCAAAAACATGATCCGTTCCGCCATGCTGCCCGGCATTGTCATGAGCGAACAGGATGCCGAAAAAACCGGGCACTGGACCGGTAGCGCCTATGGCAACCCCGTCGATGGCTCAAGCATCCATGACGCCAACACTGAGAAAGGCACCAAGAGCGTCCTCTACCGGCTGAAAATCCCGGCTTCGGGCAAATACGAAGTGCTCGTGTCCTATGCCGCTGCGCCAAACCGTGCCAGCAATGTGCCGGTGAGCATTGAGGATGCGGAGGGCACGCAGACGGTGCTCGTGAATCAACGCAAAACACCGCCCATCGACAAACTCTTCGTCAGCCTTGGCACCTACACCTTCTCGGCAGACAAGCCTGCCGTCATCACAATCAGCAACAAGGACACGGACGGTATTGTCGGAGCTGATGCAGTACAGTTGAACGAGGTGAAATAAGACCGGCTGAGCCGGTCCAATAACGTTCGACGAACAACCCCGGACTTCTTTTTTTCGCGCTCATTCTTGGTTTTTAATGCGCCTATTTTTCAACACCCTGAAGTGTTGGTCTTTCCAACCCACGGTCAGAATAACTCCATACTTATATGAAACTCACTCTGCAAATCCTAGGCTTTGGTTTGTTAATTTCAACGTTGTCCAGTTGCGACGTTGGTGGTGGTGCCTACATGGGCGCTCGCCCGGGATATGACCACTCAAGGCATTACCACAACAACTACAACGATGGGTACTACAACAACCGGTCCTACGGTCACAACCACCCGACCTATAACCAGTCCAGGCCCGCACTGCGGCCATCCGGTGTCGACGCCCGGGTGAATGCCCGTGTCTTGCCGCTCAATGTCTCTAACTCCACACGTCTCGGCATCTTCTGAATTCCCTGGCCGCAGGAATCACGTGGCGTGATGACACAAATTCATCCGCCACGTGAACTGTTATCGGAGCAAAAATTTTCTCTTCACACACCCAGCAATTCGCGTGCTTCCGCCTGTCCAGGCGCCGGACGCCCAAACTCGCTGGCCGTCACACGCGCAAGCGCCGTGAGTTGACGCCAGCGGAAGGCGGGGCGGGTGCGGTGAAATTCGTCCCAGGTTGTCTGGAAATACTTTTCTGCATGGAGCGCGCCATCTTCACTGACGGCGTAGCGCAGCAAGGTCTTGAACACGGCCTCCGGATCCATTCCCCGCATGCCGCAGCGATGCACCACTCCTGCCACATGGGCTTGGAGATTCTGACGAATGTGTCCATCCAGCTCCGCGAGCAGCTTCGACTGATCCGTGCTCTGGCTGATGTAGCGCTTATGCGGCACGGGCTCCCATTCAAGGAATTGCTGGCCGCTTGCCGCACCACGATCACGTGCCACCTGCCACGCGCCGAGAATGAGGCATGCAAAAACATTCCTCCCCTTGCTGACCTGCGAAAGATTGCGCCACGCATGCACCGAGTCGCTCGCATGCACGCCCACAGAGTCGCCATGCACGCTGCCGGTCGGTTTGCCCGGCGCTTCCCATTCCGGCGGACGGCCATGGTCCCGCAGCACGATTTGATTCGCAGCCAGAGAGATTGCCTCGCCAATTTCATGCGGATCAAATCCTTCTGCCAGCGCCGCAGCCACCGCGCCTGCGGCGTCTTCCGGCGTGCCGCCGAAAATGGTCATGCTGAGTTTTTCCACGACTCCATCCTCCATGGACCGCGTACCGGGATCGCGCCCCATGAGCTTATGTTCATCAATGAGCTTCGTCAGCGCCTTGCTGTGTTCATCCCACTCCGGCCTGCGATAATTTTCCGAGTTCAAACAGTAGCGTAACGACATGCGCAGCAGCGTCGTCGCATGCTCGCGCCCCACGACATCGAGAAGATCCCAAGCGCGATACGGCAGCACGGTGCGATGCACCTCCGTATTATCCTGCACACATTCGAGCAGTGCATTGAATCCCTCGTCCGCACTGTTTTGCATCATCGTGGCAAAGATTTTTTCCGCGCCCGCCGTGTCCTTGCGTCTCACTGTTTCGTGCAACTGTGCGGCAGCCGGCTTGTCCGTGCCGGCGGCCACCGGATGCAGCACCTCGTCACTGCGACCACCGTTTTCCTGCATGCGGTTCGTGTTGCGATAGAGCACCTTAAAGACCGGCAGCGCCTGCTGCGGCTCCGGCATGGAGCCGGACATTTTCAGCGCCGGGCTCAGGGCCATCAGCGTGTGAAAGCCGATGTAATCCTCTCCACCGAAGGTTCGTGCGTTTGCCAGCACGCCAGCCGCCACGAGCTGTTTCAATGATACGCCGGCCTTGAGTTTCGCGGCAAGCGCAGGCTGCAGTTTCGACACGGGCGTCTCCTGCATGAAGCAGACCAGCGCCTCCATGTTGCCAAAGTTTAAGGCAGCGGATGCTTCCTCCGCACCGGCGGAGCTGATGCCGAACTCAGCTGCGAGCGCGGGACCGAGGGTGGCTAGCAGCGTTCCCTTGCTCACATCGGCAAGGAACGCACGGCGGGATTGCAGTTCATTCATGATGACCTCCTGGTTGGGATTGGGCAGAGTGTCCTGATTTGCAAGAACGACGTCAATGCCCATTTCGGCGGCGTTTGAAAGATCGCTACCTGCCGATCTTCATCTCCGCGAACTCCACCCAGCAATCCCGTGTCGGTGCCCACGAGGCATCACCACCGCCGTGAAAGGTTTCAAAGTAAAGACCATCCACGCCAAAGCTGTCTGCCGTGCGCCATTCCATGTCAGTCCGCTCCACCATGCGCTTTTCATCGATCCACACACGCAATGTGCCATCGCGTTTACCCACCGTGTTCATCGTCACGACGATTCGAACTTTGACCGGAGTCTCGGTGGGAAAACGGAACTTTTCAGGAAAAGCAAAGCTGTCGCCATAGTCACCCTTTTGATTCTTGTGATACACGTAGGCCTCGCCACGCCCATCTCTGCGCCACATCAGACGCGCTGAGAATCCATTCGTTCCCGTGGCCCTGCGACCACCGCTGACATTGTCCGGGCCGCCACACAGTCCCGGCAGCTTGCCGCCTTTGACGAAATCGAAATCTTTGCTGAAGCGCATCGTGTAGCTCAGCTCCGCCAGCTCGTGTTTCCCAAACGGCATGCGCCAGCCTGCACCACCCTGCTCAGGACCGATCTTCCCGACGGCAAAGTTCACGCGCAGCCATTTCAATGCATCGCTTTCGACGAGGGCAACGCGTCCTTGCGCGATGCCGCCTTCAAATTTACAGCCCGGCCAGTCGTTTTTCCAACGCTTGAGGGTGTAAGGCCCCGCTCCGCCCGCCAGTGAGATGTTGAGCGGCAACTCCGCCGCGCTGGCGGTGGCAACGAACATCCAAAAGAACATGAAGGGACGGAGAAACTGCATCAGTTGAATAAACGCAGGCCCAGGCCGCCTTCACGAAGTTAATTTCACCTCCTCCTGCGCAGCAGCAGGCCGAAAAGCCCAAGAAAGAACAGCAGAACTCGGGAAGGCTCAGGCACGACGACGATGATGCCGTTGCTGGCGAACAACTGGGTGTTGAAGGACAACCCGGAATCAAGTGCGGCACCGGAGAAATCAAAGGAGGTGGCACCAGTGATGCTGTTCGCCATGGTCGTCCAGTCCAGCAGGTCAAAGACATCTCCATAGACCGCAGAGTAGCCATTGAGATTGATCTGTACGACCCCGTCGATCACTGGCGACACCGCATCATTGGAGAGAATGTGATCATGCAGCGACTGCGTGTTGGCGTTTTCCCAACTGCTGATGGTGGAAGGACTGATGCCGGAAAGGTTGCTCTCAAACCCACTGATAGAGGCGCTGTCGTTCAAGGTCGCCCCACCAAGCTGCATCTGCAGGGTGCCACCGGCACCGACGTTGAGATTTCCTGCCACGGTGAGCATACCCCCTGTCGATGCGCCCAGAGCCACGGTGCCGCTTTCCACGTTTAGATCACCGCTCACTATACCAGTGCCGGAGCCGTTGTTGTTGTTCACCAGCAACGTCCCACCGCTGACCGTGGTGGCTCCTGTGTAGGTGCTGACGGCCGTAAGTTCGAGCGTGCCAGTTCCCAGCTTATCGAGGCCAATGCTGTTGCCACCTGAGTTGGTGTCGGCAATGGCGGTGCCATACGTGACGGTGCCCGGTGCGTTGGTGGTGTCGATCCCGAGGGTGGAGCCGCCGAGGAAACCGCCGCTGGCACTGCCCAGATCCTTGATCACATCGATGTCAGCCGTGGTGAACTCACCTGCACCGCCCACATTGAAGGCGGCAGTGGCACCCGATTGCACAACCAGATTTGTATCCGTCCAGCTTGCCTGTGTGTTGTTGTAAAACGCCGTTTCTTTGGCGAACTGCAGCGTGCCCGCCGCGACGGTCGTCACGCCGGTGTAGCTGTTCACACCGTCCATGATCAGCAGGCCATTGGTGGTTTTGGTCAAACCGCCGCCCTCGTTGAGTCCCGCGATATTTTTCAGGGTACCGGAGGCTGCGATGAAAGTGATTTCCGCAGCAGCGCTGCCGATGCTGTTGCCGGACATGTCGAGCGTGCCGCCATCGAGGGTGAGCGTTGCGTTTTCACTGCCTGGGCCACCGGTGCGGATGATGCCGCCAGTGACGGTCGTGGTGCCACCCGTCAGGTCGATGGTCGAATTCACGGTGCGACCCGTATCGGCAAAGGCCATGTTGATGGCAGTGCCGGAACCGGTGCCTATGTTCACATTGCCGCCGGTGACATTGATGTCGGCGGTGACCAAGGAACCGGCGTTGGTGCTTGTGTTAACGCCCATGTCGATGCTGCCAATGGTGGTCGTGGGTGTGCCTAGAGCCACGCTATCACGGAGATCGAGTGTTGCTGTGGCATTGCCCGAACCACTACCCGCGCGACTGGCGAGGGTGAGCGAGAGGAAGTCGAGCGTCCCCTGATCAAAGGTAAGTGTCGCAGTGGCATTGCCGGTGTTGGCGGAGCGGTAGGCCATGGTGACCGCACTGGCCAGGATGTCCGCCGTGTGACCGGAGAGATCCATGTTTGCGGTCATGTGTGAGCCGGTGCTGCCGGTGGTGTTGATCATGTTGATCAAAGCGCGGCTGGTGCCGTCCGCTCCACGGATGGTCACGCTGCCGGTGGTGTCCGCTGCGTCAAATTTGATCACACCACTGGAGCGCACCCGGCTCACTGCCGAGCCGATGTTGAGGATGTCCGCATTGAGCGTGTTTGTCCCGCTTCCCAGCGTCAGTGTGTGGACAGAGGCTGGGCCGGAGCCGTCGCCGACCAAGATCGAGCCTGCGGTGATTGTGTTGTTCACGGCCAAAGTCAGCGAAGACGCATTGGCCCCCGAACTTGTGGTCGCGTTGTCACCGACTCGAAAAATTCCGGCTCCCAGATCGGCGGTGAAGTTGGTCAGACCGCTGAAGTCCACTGTGGCGGAGTTTCGGTTGGTTGAACCCGTGGCACCGCCCACCTGAAAGTCCGCGCCGCTGCTGTTCACCATCAGGTTTCCGCCGCCAGATGCGCTCAGTTTGGTGGCGGTTCCTGCAGCACTGTTGTCACCGATGGTCACTCCACCATTGATTGTCAGAGTCTTGCCAGTGGCGATGACAAGCTGATTCGCCACAGACGAATTGGTCTGCACCAGCAGGCTGCCGACGCTGGCGTCCCCGCCCAGCGTCACCGCCGCCGTATTGACTGCCCCATTGGTGTCGCCAAAAATCAGACTGCCGGTGGTGTTGATGGCGTTGTCTATGCCAGTGGCCAGCGTGCCGGATACAGCGACAAAGTTGAGTTTGTTAGCCGTAGCTGTGGCATCCAAGGTCGTCATGCCGGAGCCATTCTGCGCCACGGTGCCCTCACCGGAGATTTCGCTCGATACAACCAGCCCTGTATCGGAGCGATTGAAAGCCAGCACCCCGGAGGCCTCCACCGTCACATCGCCACTGCCGAGCGTTCCGGTGGTGCCACCGTCACCAATGGCCAGGACTCCCGATCCCACGAGGGTGTTACCGGTGTAGGTGTTGGCAGCGGTGAAAACCGTGGTGCCAGGACCGGTCGTTCGAACATCCACCACACCCGAGCCATTGTCTGCAAGAACGGCACCCACGGTGAGATACTGCGCACCTGTGCTGTCCTGATTTTGCAGAAACATCGTGGCCGCTGTATTGTCCGCACTACCTCCAGTCAACGTCCCGGTCGCGGCGAAGGTAAGCGATGTGCTGCCATCAGACAGCAACACGCCGCCGGTGGCAATGCGCAGGGTGTTGCCGGCACCAATATCCACCACCGCCTCGCCGCCACTGGCCCCTTGCAGCAGCGTGTAAATCGTGGTCGTGCCGCTGGCGGCCAAAGTGATCGGAGAAACAGTGCTGCCATCCTCAATGATGCGCACATTATCATTGCTGCCATCGCTGATGGTCTGAACTCCCGCACCGCCGCCGAGCCTGTCGATGTTTTGCTCGAAGGTCGTCAATCCCACGATCAGACCATCGGCACCGTTGGTGGAGTTCGTCGCCCAGCTCCCCCCTGCCGTGGCCCAGCCGCCGAGGATTCCGTTCACGTTGGTGTTGTCCGTGGTGGCGATGTTGTCCGCCGCGATGCGCAGGGAGCCGGCGTTGCGCGTGATGGTGTTCAAATTAATGATCGAGCTGCCTGAGCTGCGTTCGATCGCCACGATACCGTTGATGGTCGTGCTCAGCACCACCTCGCTGTGGGCCACGGTGCCCGAAAGATCGAGAATGCCGTTGTTCATGATGAGAGCCGCCGTGTCAGAAAGCATCGAGTTATCCGCGTCATACGCCAGCTGCAAGGTGCCGCCGGCCAGGGTCGTGGTACCAGTGAAAGTGTTGCCTTGGGTCAGCGTCAGTCTGGCGGTCCCTGCCTTCACAAACGACAGCGCCGCATCCACTTCGCCGGGCTGCAGTTCGAAGAAATTCACACCGTCACGAATGACCAGGTCCACCGTCGCGTCCACGCTCTGGGTGAGGGTGATTGAGCCGGAGGTGGTACTGGCATTCTCAATGTAGTTGTCCAACGTGACGCCGGTGTCCGTGAGACTGCCGATGATGACATTGTGGCCCGAGGTTTGCAGAGTGGCGTTGTTTTTCATCGTGACATTGTTTTGCGCGCCGATGCCAAGATCGCTGCCTATGCTCACGATGTTCTGGGTGTCCACATCACTGGTGGTGTTGCCCAGAATGAGATTGCCGGCCCAGCCTGAGTTGTCACCGTTCAGGCCAAAGATGGGACGCAGCACCAGATCGTCCCCCGCCCCGGTGATGCTGCCATTGAGGACGTTGCCGTTGCCTCCCTCGACGATGCTCAAAGTGATGTTATTTCCCGCCGCGCCAATGATGTTCCCATTGAAGTTGATGTACACCGTCTCGGAATTGGTCAGCGCCCCGGTGGCGCGTGTGTCGTTGCGCGTGTTGGACGTGGATGTCTGATTCGTGGAGTCGCGCGCGTCATCCTGATAGAAAAACTGCACGTCGTCCCGCAGCGTGAGCGAGCCGTTGTAGTTGACCACGTCAGCCTCGGCCATGTAGCGCGCGCCGATGCGCTTGGTCTGGGCCCCAGCGCCATCATCTGCGCGGACGATGATGTCCTGGTTGATGTTGCCCACATCACGATACCCACCTTCATCGCGGTAGGTGAGCGTCACCGTGCCGTTGCCGGTGACAAATTCCCCCGCCTGCTCAGCATAGAGGTTGTGCCCGAGGATGATCGGCAGCGTGCCCACACCGGCCACGTCACCCGCGCTGAAAAGCTCGACCTGGCCTTCGCTCACGATCAACTGGCCGGTCCACTCCGGGTTGTTCTCCCGGAAACCAAGATACCCGGAGCCGACCTTGGTGATGCCGCCATCGCCCGTGATGTAACCCCCGGCGTCGTTGAAGTAATTGGTGCCATGACTGACATTGACGACCGCCGCACCGGCCAGCGTGTCGGCTGTTTGAAAGCCGTCCGGCGTCCCCGCGTGGCCAAGGCTGTCAAACTGGAGAACACCACGGAATGCGATCCCAACATTGTGCGGATCTGCGGCGGAATTCGTCGAGGCCATGTCGAGCGTGCTGCCGCCTTCAAAAGTGAACCATTCCTGCAGGATCTGGGTCTGCGAAGATCCTGTGTTGGTTAAGCTGCTGGGATAAAGGGCAAGGGTCGCTCCACTGCGTACTATAGTGCCATCCAGAAAGGCGCTGTTGGAGCCAAACGGCGTCCGCGTGCTGGTGGCAATGGTGGCAGGCGCCCACACCAACGTGCCCTCCTTGATGTCCGTCAGTCCGCTGTAGGTGTTGTCGAAGCCGGTGATGATCAGTGTTCCAGCCCCAGTCTTGTCAATGCGCCCCACGGCAGGATTTGCCCTGTAACCGGCGGTCAAATTTGGCTCCGAGGCAATCACACCGCCGTAAGTCAGCGTGGTCGAGCCTGCGACATTCACTTCACCACCATTGCCGCCGAGGGTGATACCACGGTTGGCATCGAGCGTCATGTCCGCCGTCGTGTTGAGGATTCCACCATTGATGTAGATACCGTCGGTCACGGTTGCTCCAGGCGCGGTGCCCAGATTGTCATCACTGGAGATGCTCAGCACACCACCATTGAGGAAGGTTTTGCCTGTGTAAGTATTGCTTCCAGTCAGGATCAAGGTGCCAGCCCCGGTTTTGACCAGTGCATTGCCTGCCGCGCTTCCTGCATTGTCCGCGATCTCCGAGCCGATGGTCAGTGCAGCAGCACCATACTGATGGATGATGAGATCCGCATCCGCACCTGCGGTGATGGGACCGCCGGAGATGGTCTTCGCGGAGGTGTCGGTAGCTACAAGTGAGCTGACCATGATGCCGCCGCTGGTGATCTCCAGACCGCCACCATCCACCGTGATCGTGCCAAGGGCGTCCGCGCTGAACCGGAGGGTGTTGATACTCGCACCCACTGCTGTCGTTCCAGTGAAGCCGGCGGACTCGCTGACGTCGTTGCCGATCGTCCAAAGGGACACGTCATCCGTGTTCTCGCGTGTCGCACCTGCGAAGGCTTCAATGTCTCCAGACGTTATCATGGCAAAGTCGAGGGCATTGAGCGTGTAGGTCGCCGCAGCGGCGTTGTAGCTGTAAGTGTCTCCATACGTGGCCCAGGAAATCGCCGTGCCATCTGCAGGCGCGCCAGTGCCCTGCAGGGTGATGACCGAAGTGCCGCCGTTGGAGTTCTCCACAAAGTTCACCGTGCCGCCGGAGTATCGGGTTAGCGGAATGGTGCCGGAGCCGATGTTCATCGTGGTGGTTCGCCCTGCATCGGACGTGACGATCACATCTGTGCCGCCTGGCGCGATGATGGTCTCAGCCGTGGGGAAGGCAGCATTCACCGCCACCGCCAAACCTGTGTAATTGGCGGTTTCATTTGCAATGGAGCCAACGCCATCCATTTCAATGCCACCACCGGCCAGAATGATCATGGCCCCTGTGTCAAAACGGGTTCCGGTGGCAGTGCCGTAATTGGTCAGGCGCAGCAGGCCGCCGGACATGTTCAACTGCTCCACATCCCCGTTGGTTGTACCGGCACTGTTGTAGTTGACCACGCCCCGTCCAATCTTCGTGAAAGAGGTGTGTGAATCGCCGTCCGTGTCATCCAGCCGGAAGTCCAAATTCACCGTGCCGCCCCCGGAGGCATACAGCGTGAGATCACGCACGAAGGCATTGGCGGCGCTGGAACCCGTGTAGTTCACCGTGCCAGTGCCGTCGCCGAAGGTCACCGTTCCCGAAGTGTTGGTGCCGGCCAGCATGACGTTGCCCTTGGCGTTGAAATTGTTGGTGCCATCACCGCCGATGTCGATGCGGCTGATGTTGAGCGCCTGCCCAGCCTTGGTCAGGATGATGGCATTGTTCGCAGTACCGTTGTTGGTGCCTCCCGCTGTACCGCTCATGCGCAGGCCGCTCTGGGAATTAGACGCCGTGATCACGGAAGCCGCCGTTGTCGTCCAGAAATTGCCGTCGCCTTCGTAGCGCAGGATGCCCTGCTCCAGCAGGATGATGCCCGCTGCATTCCATGCCTGCCTCACATTCACCACCAGCTCGTTGCTGCCGGCGATTTGAAAACGCAGGAGCTGATTTTCATTGTCAGACGTCACGACGGAGCTGACCGCCCCGGACGCATTGTCACGAAACTGGCCGTTGATGTTGATGACGCCTCCCGAAGAACTGCCGCCTGCGGTGGAGACCAGCCGTGCATCGTTCAGCGAGATGTCGGTGCTGATGGGGTTGGCCAGCTCGTTGCCGTAAATATTGCCGTTGAGGTTGAGCGTCGCGAGCGCATTCACGGTAATCTCCGCCTTGAAAACCCAGTTCCCCAGATTGTCCACGTCGTCGATGATGATGTTCCCACCCCAGGTGTTGTTGCTGTTGTTGCTGTACAAAACGACACGGCTGGCGTCCTGCGAACCAATAAACAAATCCGGCGGTGTAGAAGTCGTCGCGGAATTGATGACGTTGGTGCCGAGCTCCAGATAAAGCTGGCCGGAGCCTTCGATCTTGACCAACGTGGAATCCCCCAGCGCATTTTGATCACGCACATCGAGAACGCCCTCCGCGATATGGGTGTCTCCTGTGTAGCTGTTGGAGTTGTCCAGATAAACAGCGGTCGAGCCCGCCTTGGTGAGACCACCGCTGCCGACGATGTTGGAGCGGATTAAGGCGCTGTTGCCGCTTTCATTGACGATAATGGCCTCCCGGCTGCCAAAATCGAGGACGCCACCAGCGATGTATTGATTGCTGCCAGGCGTGCTGCCGTCCACGGCACGACCAAAAAGTATCATCCCCGAACCATCCGTGTCGCCTGAGAGTCCGGTGTTCACCGCAAGCGAATCCCCAAGATACACATGCACACCGGGGGCAAGAACTAAGGCCGAACCGATTTCGTTGGTGTTGAACGCGTTCGTTGTCGAGGTCGAGGTTTCGGTGCCGAAGCGCAGCGAGTTCATCGCCACGTTTTCCTGGATATTGACCGGCCTGATGCCATACCAGTCCACATCGCCGTCGCTGGTGTTCACATTGTAGTTGATCAGCACATTTTGATCCAGCGTGCCCAGATCAGCAGCGGTGATGGAATGCGCAACCGTGAGGCTGTCACGCGTGAGGAAGTATTCGGAACCGGCCTGAGTGCCATCCCACTTCAGCGGACGCAGTTCCGTGGGCGAAAGCTCGTCAAAGGTCATGAAATGGTTCGACACATTGTTCACTCCCGCAAAAGCACCGATGACAATGGACTTGTTCGTTGAGCCATTGCCACCCCCGCCGCCTTTGATCAGCGCGGTCGCCCCACCATCAGCGATGATCAACAGCGCATTGCCAGCGGTGTAGGAGCCAAAGGCTCCAGCCACATTGTCCAGCACCTGAAACTGCGTGATGGAACCCGCGTTACGCGTGTAGGAGGCAAAGGTGAGAGCCATGTCCTGCGGCGTGGTGTCATCGAGATCAAAATTGATCTTGCCCGAACCAGTATCCTGCAGCAGCACACCGAGCGTCTCGGTGGTTGCAGCGCCGCTGTTGCTGACCAAGCGCAGACGGCCCTGGCCGCGCAGCACAAGCCCCGCCGTGTCATTGAAGCGGTCATTTTTGATATCGGTCGCATTGTCCAGATACAGACTGCCGTCCCGGCTGATCACGATTGAGCTGACGGCTGAAAAAGCGCCGGTGGCACTCGTCAATCGCACGCTTCCTTCCGATGCGAGGTTTGCGCCACCAACTCCGCCGCGCTGAATGTAGATCTCTCCCTCGATCGTGTTGTCCGCTGTCAGTTGTAGAGTTCCGGTGTTGACCTTGCTGAAGCCCCCGGTGCCGCTGATGACACCGGTGATGATATGGGTGTCTGCCGTGCCTGCATCATTCACATCAATGATATTGGTGGTCGCTGCTCCGGTGATATTGATGTTGCCGCTCCAGATGATCATATCATCAATGCTGCCCAGATCGCTGACCAGCCAGCCGCCATTCATGTTGAGATTGGCGGTCTGCGCGGTCTCGGTGTTGACCAGAAAGAGACGGGGAAAGACCTTGCCGTCCGTCTGCAGGGTGCCATTGCCCAGATTGATCGTGGCGGCCCCGATTAATTGGGAGTCGGCCGTGCCTGCGATGCCGTCAAACCGCGCCTCGCCGTTGATGATGTTGAACGTGTTGACTCCGGAGAGGACGCCCAAATTCGTGCCGGAGGCATTCCAGTAATAACGCTCGTTGTTGAGCAGCCCGGAGGTGTTCGAATTGATGAGAGTCAGATCAAAGTTGTTGCCGGTCCACGCACCGCGGAATTCGATGTTTCGGTCTGAGTCGATGGTAAGCGCATCATTCAGGCTGACGGCTGCATCAATGCGGTCGGAGGAGCTGGGGCTGAGTCCGGTGGTCCCTGAGTTATGATTGAAATAGGCGCCTGCGACGGCACCATTGTTCAGGTTGCCCAGTCCGCCGTTGTCAAAGATGATCATACCGTCTCCGGGGGCTGAACCAATGACAAAGGCATTGGTGTTGTTCGTGTCTCCCAGAAACAGCGTCCCTAGTGTCACCGGCACATCGAGTGTGATTGTGCGTGTGCCAGTGATGTTCCTGATGATTTGCGCCGTGGCACCCACGCCGCTCGGATAATCTGATCCGGGTGACAAGGACGTCCAGTTGGAGTTCGTGCTCCAACTGCCGTTCGCATTGACGTTCCAGATGCCATTCTGTCCCGCACTTTGAGCGTTCAGATCTGTCGCACAAATGCAGGTCGCCATGGCAAGGAGGGCTGGCAAAGTCCGGAGCAGCCTGTGGCATTGCCGAAACCAGGTACGGTTTTGTGTCATCTTCATGTTATCGGTGGTTGTTTCTCCGGCGGACCGAAAAAAGGGGGGCTCGACACCTGAGTGGTAAAGTCAGGCGCACATGATCGGCGAAATGCAGCAGTTGCATTTCACCGTGGCCAGCTCGCGATCTCCAGCCTGCCACAGCGTACTTGGCGGCTCGGGGCGGTGGAATAGGTCTGCACTTTAGACAGAGCTAGGATTAGCGATTGACCTAGGGGGTAGGCGATGCGCAGGTTTACTCCTTTGTATTCTAAATTCCTGTGAAGGCCGTCCCGACCTATGAGGTTCTCAGCCTTTCCCTCAACTCCGCCGCCTCCCGCTTTTCACTCAGGGCTGCACCGCCAAGAGGATGCTTAGCTGCAGATGCACCATCAGTGCAGAACTCGATGCAGCCAAAAGTAAGATGTGGAAATAACGCATGTGCTGAGTTCTGACTTAAAACCAAGCACTCGCAGCAACAGCAAAAAAATGAAGCTAGACACCCGTGTTAATTCTTGATGTCATTTCAGATCATGAAGAAGTTTTTTCCACTGCTGTGGACGATGGCAGCTCTCTCACACGCCGGCGCCGCAGACACAGACTGGCGCCAAGCAGCACGTGAATTCATGGCAGAGCAGGATTTCGCCCCCATCGAAATCAAACCCGGCACTCGCTTCGAGTCGGATCTGGCGCGCGAGCGCTGGGCCTGGATGCAGCGTGTACTCCTGCCACCGTTTGAAAAGCATCTGGTAAAATGGCCGGCGCAGACCGAGGCAGCACGCAGCTTCGTCCAGCAGGCGCTGATGGCCAAAATCGGTCATCCCGATGTGGACCCCAAACGCCACTGGGAGGCGTTGGCAAAAGAGGGAGCCGCGCTCGTCAAAGAACACGTGGATGAGCCGCTGGTGTTATGGCTCACGGCTGCAGCGGTCTGGGAGTTCCGCGAAGGCCAAACCGAAGCGCGAAACTACCTGTCCAAGGCCGCCCGTCATAAACTGGTCAAAGAGTATCCTTCCGTGCTGCTTGCCTGCATCAAAGCAGATGACAAGGTCATCGGCAACATTCGCTACAGATCCAGGGACTCGATCGCCAAGATCAATCTCGATCGCTACAAGGCTCTCATGAAAAGCGCACCGGACTCTTCCGTGTATAGTCCGCAAGACGACGGACTGCTGTATGAGGATCTGGATTCCATCATTGGCAGCATTCCAGCCAAAGAGTGTTCAGCAGAGCTGGAACAACTCAGCGCCACTCCCCACTTCAGTCCTTGGCTGCGTGAGATGCTGCTGGGAAAAATGCAAAATCACATTGCCTGGATCTATCGTGGCGAAGGTTATGCCAACACAGTGACTGAGGATAACGGAAGCAAGTTTGAGGAATACCAGATCAAAGCGCGTGCGCATTTCCTCAAGGCCTGGGAACTTCGCCCTGACCGCGCCGCCGCGGCGGCAAGCATGATTGACATTGTGAAATGTGGTCATGGCCGTCCGGAGGACACCTTGCGGCGGTGGTTTGATCACGCGATCACTGCTGAGTTCGACAACTATACGGCCTATTACAACTATCTTTGGGCGTTGCGCCCGCGCTGGGGCGGCAGCCTGAACAAGATGAAGGCGCTCTACTGCGCCTGTGCCCTGACAGAACGCCACGACACCGCTGTGACAAAGGCGTTGCGTCGAGCCCTCGACTACCTCGAAGAGGACGCCGATGACGGACGATCCCTGCTGTCACAGCCACCCATGCGAGAGGTCATGATGGCTTCTCTCCGCAGCCTCGCGGACTCCCAGCAAGTCTATCGCCGCTGGGAACATCCCTGGCGGCTGGCAGACATGGGAATCATGGCGTGGAAGGCCTCGGAATATGAAACAGCCTATGATATCTTTCAGCAGGTGCCCGCCCCCTTCCCCCGGCAGACCCGGCGGCGGATGAACCTGCTGTCCAATGAAACCGACGTGCGCGGCCAGTCAGCGATCTTCGCATTCGGATTGAGCACGGAATGGGAGGCCGCTGAAGAAACCTACCTGCTGGGCAAAGTGGACCAGGCGCTGCAAAGTTTTCAGGACATCGCCGCACGTTTCCAAGGTGAGCCCCCCGCGATGCTGCTGCAACGCATCGCCGCCTGCAAATTTGAAAAGTCTTTTGCCACTGGCAAGTGGGTGCCCCTCCGTGCCTTTCCTGATATGAGCGACTGGTACCACCGCAGTGGCTTCTGGAAAGGCCTGCCTTCCGGCACACTGGTCAATACCGGACATGACGCGGCTGCCTTCTTGATTCACAACGGGCGGGTCGGCGCAAATTTCGAACTCTCCGGCTTGTATCAGTTTAAGAACGCACCCAGTTCGCAGGGACTTTGCATCATGCTTGGCTACCACAGCACCCCCAGCTATGAGGACTGGGTGAATTGCGCTGAAATGGGACGTTCCAACAGCGAAGACTCCGCCACCATCCTGCGGCGAATGTTTCTGACAGGCACCCCCGAGGTCAGGCTCCCTGCGAACGGTCAAATTCATCGGTTTCACATCATCTGCCGGGATGGTGCCATCACTTACCGGCTGAACCACAGGGACATCGTCATCGATTACCGGGTCACTGACAAATCCGGCACTGCCTTTGAAATGCGGGAGGACTCGCTCATCGGCTTCTGCTCCCACATGTTTCGGGATGAATCCGAAACTCACATCCGCCTCATGGGCATTCGCAAGCTCGATCCTCCCGTGGCAATCAAAGCAGAGAGCGATGCTGGCAACCTGGAGTCACTCCGTGCGGGTTTCGCCAAGCACTGCCGCCGTTCGGTGAGCGACCTCAATGCAGCCACACTGCTGGAGGCCGAACAACTGGCTGGCGAACGGCGCCGGGACAAAAAGACCGCCGAAGCCGACAAGATCATGGTGTTCGCAGGACTGCTAAAGCAAGACGCAGGAGTAAAAGCGGCTGACATGCCTGTACCTGCTGCTGACGAAACCGCGCTGGCCACGCTGCTGCGCGGCTACTACGCGAGTCAGAAAGCACGACTGGCGACGGCTCAGAGTGAGTGGAAATCGAAAGCTCTCAATTTGAGCAACACGGCTGAGCAGAATGAGGTGGAGACATTTATCCATGCTGAACTGGAACCACGCCCTGTCACTGAACGTGAAGAACCACTGGCTGCCGTCAACGCGTTCAAATGGATGCAAGTGGACGGTGAATGGACCCGCACCGCCGAGGTGCTCACCGGCAGTGGCGACAGCACCATGCTGTATGAGCTCAACCGCAAACCGCCCTTCCAGATCGACTTTGACATCAACGTGCTTGAGGGCAACCGGCCCCGGCTGATTCTACGCAATGTGAAGTTCGCCAATGAATCCGGCAAGACAACGTTCGGCCTCTACCCGCAGCCCAGAGGGACCAAACTGTTCAACTACGAACACAACAAGCCCTACCACATCACCCTCAAAGCCATGGCGGAAAAAACCGAACTGATCATCGACGGCGTTTCCATCTTCGACGGGCCGAAAATCGAACTGATCATCGACGGCGTTTCCATCTTCGACGGGCCGAAAATCGAAGGTGAGGTGGGCACGTTGCAGTTTCGCGGGGGCGACTGGTCCTCCAAAGGCAGGACCGAGTTCCACAAAATCCGCATTTCACCGCTGCCCTGATTGACCTTTCCTCCCTGAAAGTTTCCACCCGGGGGAAAACTCACTTGCACTGAGCGCAGACACGATTAAAACTCCCTCCCTTCCAACGCTGTTTGGTTTCAAACATGCCTCCGTAGCTCAGTTGGTAGAGCAGTTGACTCTTAATCAATTTGTCGTAGGTTCGAATCCTACCGGGGGCACCATCCTTTGGATGGTTGGCTGGGTTTCAAAATTCAGCATTCACCACAGGCCGAACGCTCTTGAACGCTTCGGCATACCTGGCCCCGCAGGCCAGACCCCGATAGCGGGAGAGCACGCTCTTGGTCTCCATGGCGGCATCCGTTTTGGCCGGGTCAAAGTCCTCCTTGCGCACGTAGGCCATCAGACGTCCCAGCCACTCACTCGCAGCGGGCCATTCCGTGGAAACATCGACATAGGTGTCCGGCTCGAAGCCGATCGTATGCCCCGGGCCGTTGTCATACCAATAGACCCGCGAGGGTGATTTCACTGCGTCACGCCCCAGCAGACGCGCCGGTTGATACAAGGCCGCATGACAGATGGCGCTTGCGGCCTCGTGGTCAGGATGGCGGTCACGCGGCCACAGCATGAAGGCGGTATCGGGTTTCACGTCAGCCACCACTTCGGCCACGGCACGCTTGGTTTCGAGCGTCGCCTCGAAACCCAGACTCTTGTAATTGAGAAAGCGCATCTCAATTCCGCGCTCGGCGGCAAGCTGTTTCGAGAGTTCCAGCAGGCCCTGCTCACGACCTTTGACCGGCGGCCAGTTCGTGTAGTCACCGATCAGACTGAGAATGACCACACGTTGATGTTTCTGCACGGCCCGCAGCAGCGTGCCTGGGATACCGAAGGGACAGTCATCATAATGTGCGCCGATGGCAAGGATACTGCGTGTCATGGAACAGCATGGCCACAGGTCCCCTCAAGAGCAAGCGTCACAGCGATTTTCATGGCAAGGCAGTCATCATGTCCCGACGTGCCGTTATAGGTTAATTCGAATCCAACATTAGGAACGCCGCACTATGTTTTTCAAATTTACATCTATAATACATATTTTCCATTGCATAAATGAGACGCAAAGATCATACTCAATAGTATCTATCACAACAGAAACACATTCATTGAATTTTCCATACACAGCGGTTTGAGTTATGATTGAAGGGCCACAACTTTTTGGATCCCTCGCTTTGGCAAGTCATCGCAATGGCTCACCAATCAAGCTGCCGCGTGCACAAGACGAAGTGGTCATGCTGGCCTTCGATCAGAGGAACAGCCGTTTGGTGGAACTTCACATTTTCACCGGGAAAACCGCTCCAGTTCTTAGCCCGAGTCAGCCCACCTTAAGACGCTGGGTCAAGCCATCGAGCTGGCAGTCACGCCGCAAGTGGACCACCTCAAGGCTTGGCGGGCGCAAGTTCAAGCCAGGTGGACGCCGACAGGTTTCAACCTCACGGATTCACGCCAAATGCCTCCACAGGTTTTACGAGACCAAAACAAACTTGGACCAAGGAGAGGTAAGACCTGAAATCGTCGATGCAGATCTGCAACTCCGCATTTGCGGGCTGCTGCGCGAGGCGGCAGGCGTGCGCGGCCATTCCTTCATGACGATTCTCGAAGTCGGCATGGATGACGGTATGGCCTATTACGTCACCAACCTCAATGACGGTGAGTTCGTCCAGGAATATGTGCAAAGGCGCGGCGCCGTGCCCACCGTGACATCGCTGGCTCTGGTGCATCAGCTTCTCCTGGACCTGGGAAAAGCCGAGGAACAGATGCACCTGCATGCCACCCTAAGCCTGGACCGGGTGCTGGTCTCTTCCCAGGAGGAGGAATACTTGCAGCTCCGGCTGTTTGACTACGGGCTGTCACAGCCAAGATCCGACACTTCCAGCCAGAACAGTTCCCGTCTCGTGGATGAATCCTGCCGTTTGCTTTTTCTGCTGATGACCGGGCAGACCTACCCTGGCGGGAATCCGGAAGACTTCGGCGTCATCGCCGAACTTCCAGCAAGTCTCCGCTTCGTCATCAAGTCGGTCCTGACCAGCCGCCCGGCAAATCTTTCGATCTCAATCAAGACCCTGCGTGAAGAGGTCCGCGAAGCGATGTGTTCTTACGTGAACCTGGTTCAGGCGCGCAATCCCAAGCTGCTGCTGGTGGCAGAACCTACCACGCTGCCCATCTCCCAACTGCAGACTTTGCTGCTGGGAGAAATTCCGTTGAAAACCCTGTTTGGCGCAAGTTTCCGGATCCAAAACCCCGAGCTCTCAGGCTCCCATCCGTTCACGATTTCGGCGGTCAATGTGACCGCTGAACAGCCGGTCACCCTGCACCTGCTGCCCCCAGAACGGATCGTCCATCAGTCTGACTTCATAACCCTTCCTCCACAGGTGTGGCGGCAGGATCCTGCCAAGCAGATCAACCTCCTGCACATGATGGGACTCTGGAAAGGCCCTGACTGGGCGTTTCTCTCCGAGGTGCATGAGCCGGGCATGTCCCTCAGCGCCCTGATGGCGAAACGCGGCGCTCTCAATCCCGGAGAAGTCATCACCCTGCTGAAACAGACCCATGCGGGTTTGGAACAGGCCTTGGAAACCGGCGTCCATCGCGTGGATCTGGACCCGGCCAATATTCAGCTCTGCGTCGGCTATGACGGACCCGTCTTGCCCCGTGATCTCGAGCGTCTGCATCAGAAGCGGCTGGACGCCTGGCCAAAATTTGTGCTGAAACTCCGTCTGCACAAGACGATGCGCAGCTTGTGCAAGCCCCGGCTGATCGACCTGAGCCCTTGGGAGTACAACTCGAATGATGTTTCAGCCGGGATCGCCGCCCGTGAGGAGCGTCATCGCTCCTTCATCTGCCTGGCGGCCTATCTTCTCACGGGAAAAGGTCAAATGCGGGAGATTGCCGAGTTTCCAACCAGTCTACCTGAACAGATGGTTGGCTACCTCCATGAAACCCTGCAACGGGTGCTGAGTGGCAGCACCGTCCCAAATCCGCCAGAATTCACGGAAAGGCTCTCCCACCTCCTGACCGCATCCTGCGCTGAAATGGACTCGGCAGAGGACCCGCTTGCTTCGCAAGAAATGGAAAGCGCAGGTTTCGTCTCAGATTTTGAGGAAGACCAGGCCCCGGTCGACGACCCTGTGGATCTAACGAGGCAAACCCTCCTCCTTGCTCCGGTCAGCGACGACCTCGAGTCCCTCGATTTCCATCGTCCATCACCTCCCCAGTTCAGATTCCCATGGCTGGCCTTGGCCGCGACGGCCATGCTGCTGGGAGCTGTGGCCTGGATGATCTTTGGCGACTTGCCTGAATTCAGTTCTGGGTTCCTCGCTGCGGCTCCGAATTCACAGCCACAAGAAACCGTCCACTTGCTGGAGGATGTCGAAGAGAGCAATCCAAAACCCGCAGCCACTCCGCCCACTCAGTCGCTGCCCCAGCCCATCATTCACAAAATCCCTGTGGTGGCAGATGTTACAATGCCAGCTGTGCACGAGGAGACCCTCACAAGTCCAATACCCGTGGCTCCCAAGCCTGAAGACTCACCACCGTCCACGCATGCAAATGCCACTCCCGAGGAGAATCAACCCGCTGAAAAAATGGTCGCGGCCAGCCTGCCAGAGCCTCAGATCGTTGCCTCGGGCAATACGGCGAGCAGCATTCCAGCACCCGAGATTGAACCCGTGATCCGCCGGGCCATTCTCACAACACAGGAAGACGCTAAGCCCACACCGGCCGACCTTCCGCCAAAAGAGATTGCCACCAATCTCCCAGCTCCGCTTCCTGCCCCGGCAGAGCCGCCAGCACCTGAGCCGGTCGTCGCAGTCACTGAACAGCCGGTGATTCCTTCCACTCCGCCAGCAGCAGTCCCCCCCCCTCCGAAGGAGGTTGCTGAATTGCAGGAAGTCACCATCCGCCACGCGATCGTCCTTACCCCCGAAGAAATCAACGAGACCCTCCGTGCACAGACCAAGGCACTGAAACAAAACTCCAGAAGACGGTGAGTCTTCAGAGTGGCGGCTGACGAAGCCGGGGCGGCGGCGGGAAAAACTCATTCATCGGTTGCACGCAACGGCGCCCTTCAGCACCCTCATATGGGCGCTCGTGACCAGAGTGTATCCCACTCCAACCCGAAAAGACCGTTCGTGACTGAGCTATGAAACATCACACCGCAGGGATTTCCTCGCAGCTTTGCAGACACTTTTTCCTCGGGGCATTCGCCGCCATGACGGCACTGGCAGCGCCCCCGGAGAACACAGCCCGGCTCGCGACACTCAAGCAGCTTCAAATCGACGCCGGGAAAATCGTGCTCGCAGATGAAATCAGCGCCACTGCGGACAAGAATTCGCCACCGCATACGGTGGTGAAGATCGTTCTCAATCCTGGCAAGAATTCCAACATCAATGTGGAAATCTGGCTGCCAGAAGCAGGCAAATGGAACAACCGCTTCATCGGCCTGGGCAACGGCGGTTCTGCCGGCCGCATCAATTCAGGGAGCCTGGCTGGCCTCATGGCGCGTGGCTACGCCGTGGCCACCACAGACATGGGGACCTCACCAAACTCCGATTCCGGCATTGGCAAACCGGATGTCTGGAAGGATTTCGGCTACCGCGCCACCCATCTCATGACCGTCTGCGCCAAGCAGGTCATCCAGGCCTGTTATGGCCGCTCACCCGAATACTGCTACTTTAGCGGCGGCTCCACGGGAGGCCAGCAGGCGCTTCAGGAAGCCCAGAGGTATCCCGAGGATTACGATGGCATCGTGGCCAATGTCCCCGCTCACTGCCGCACTCCACTGCATGCTTATTTCCTGTGGAATGAGCAGATCTTCCATCAATGCCCTTTCTCCAGTTCGCAGGAAGAAAATGTGATTGCCGCTGGCAACGAATACATGGCCTCACGCGAAATCCCGCAAACCGCAGGAAAGTTGGTTTCCGACCCGCGCTGCACCGAGAAAGACATCGAGGCGGTGATTGCCTTGGCACGAAGGAAAGATCCGACGCTGACCGACAAACACACCGAAGCCCTCAAAAAGCTGTTCGGCGGCCCGAAACACGCGATCACCGGTGAACGCATCTTCGATGGCATTCCCTTCGGCAGCTCCTTCAAGATCGCACACGGGCATCTCTATCTTTTCCAGTGGGTCTTCGGGAAGGACAAAGACCTGCAGAGCCTCGATTTTGGCAAGGACATCGACACCTACACCGCTGCGCTGGGCCCCTATCTCAACGCTGAAAATCCTGATCTCAGCCCCTTCGAAAAACGCGGTGGCAAACTCATCATGATCTCCGGCTCGGCCGATTCATGCGTACCCTACCATGCCTCACTCGACTACTACGAGCGCGTCATCGAGCACTTTGGCTCTCTGGAAAAAGCGGCCTCGTTTTGTAAATTTTACATCGTTCCCGGCATGAGCCACGGCCCCGGCCCCGGCATCAACAAACTGCCCGACATGCTTGGCCTCGTCATGAACTGGCGCGAAAAAGGCGAAGCCCCGCACACCCTCAGCGCGCAGCGCGTCGTCGATGGCAAAACCGAACTGGAAATGCCTCTGTATCCCTACCCAGAAAAAACGAGCTGGGATGCCACCGGCGGATTCAAGCCAGTCAGCGGACCACGCGGCGGTGTGGAGCGCGTCGCTGAACGCTTCCGCCCCAAGGCCGCTGAGTGACCTTCCTTGCCGCTTAAGCAGCCACGAGGTCGTAGCCGCGCCACTCCTTGACCGTGATGTCAGCAAAGCTGCCAACCGGGAGCTTCTTGCTCACGAAAACCGTGGTGTCGATGTCAGGAGCGTCCATTTCACTGCGGGCAACGCCGGGTTCTTCAACGAGAACACGCATTTTGCGGCCCACCTGGGTGGTGTTGAAGCCTTCAATGCTGCGCTGAATGGCGCGCATGGCCTCGTTCCAGCGGGCCTTGCGGGTCATGTGGTGGATCTGATCCTCCATCTTGGCAGCACGGGTGTCCTCCTCGCGGGAGTAGTTGAAGACGCCGGCGCGCTCAAACTTTGTGTCCTGGATGAACTGCAGCAGTTCGTTGAAATCGGCCTCGGTTTCACCGGGGAAGCCCACGATGAAGGTCGTGCGGATCGCGATGCCGGGGATGCCAGTACGGATGCGCTTGATGAGATCGCGAATGTAGGCGCCATCGGTCTCGCGCTTCATGAGGCCCAGCATGCGATCACTGATGTGCTGAAGCGGCATGTCGATGTAGCGTGCCACTTTGGGGCTCTCGGCGATGGCTTGGATGAGGTCGTCGCTCCAATGTGCAGGATGCGTGTAGAGAAGGCGGATCCAGAAGTCGCCTTCGATCTTGTTGAGCTCACGAATGAGCGAAGACAGGGATTCACCTTTGGTGGAATCGACGCCACTGCGCGGCTTGGGGCGTTCCTCCGTCCATTTGTCCATGCCGAAGTAGGTGGTGTCCTGGGAGATGAGATTGATCTCCTTCACCCCGCTGGCGACCAGCTGCTGCGCCTCTTTGACAATGCTTTCCTGCGTGCGGCTGCGGTGGCGGCCACGAATGCGGGGGATGATGCAGAAGGAGCAGGGATGATTGCAGCCTTCAGCAATCTTGATGTAGGCCATGTGCTGCGGCGTGAGGCGGAAGCGTGGCGTGTCGTAATCCGGGATGTACTGCGGCTGGCGGGTGACCAGATTTTCCTGCTCGTGCTCCTTGGTGCCCATGATCTTCTGGATAATGGGGGCGACCTGCGTGATCTGATCGAGCCCAATGAAGGCGTCCACCTCCGGCATAAGCCCGGGAAGCTCCTGTGAAAAGCGCTGCGAGAGGCAACCGGCGACGATGATTTTCTGCCGCGCACGCTTTTTCGAGCCCGCCCGCTGATCCACGGCGTCATGCACCGCACCGACGCTCTCCTTCTTGGCCATGTCGATGAACGAACAGGTGTTCACAATGAGCACATCCGCGAGATCGGGCTCGGGTGTCATGACCATGCCCGCCTGCTGGAGGTGACCGATCATGATTTCCGAGTCGATGAGGTTTTTCGCGCAACCGAGAGAGACGAGGCCGACTTTGATCATGGGGCGCGGATGGTAGCGCCTTTGCGGCAATCGAAAAGGGGAAAGATGACCGC
This sequence comes from Prosthecobacter sp., assembly GCA_021733925.1. Lineage (GTDB taxonomy): Bacteria > Verrucomicrobiota > Verrucomicrobiia > Verrucomicrobiales > Verrucomicrobiaceae > Prosthecobacter. Next base: position 27,879 of record JAIPJY010000004.1, read on the forward strand.
CCGCAGGCAGTTCTCCGGATCAGATTCCGCTTGTAGTCAGGAAACAAGCACCGGTGCCTGCTGCGATGCGCGGCTGGCGGTGAGCTCAAAAGCAGGCGTTTCCTCCTGTGGTTTCTGCACGGCTTTGGCGAGTGCCTTGCTCAAACCGTCCAGCGAGTAGGGCTTGAGCATGATGTCCACTGGCGGTGTCCGGCCCTGGCTGAGGATGGTAAACTCATCAGGATCGATGACAAAACCGCTGCAAACCACCACTGGCACATCGTTACCGACAGCACGCAGTTCCTTGAAGGTGTCACGACCGGAAAGCTTGGGCATGTAGATGTCGAGCAGGACGGCGTCCACCTTCTCCTGACTGCGCAGGAGGATGTCGAGCGCCTGCTGGCCATCGCAGGCTTCCAGGACGCGGTAGCCCAGGAAACCGAGCATGTTCATGGCAATGGAGCGCACCGGAGCTTCGTCATCCACGACCAGAATGGTGGTCTGACCTCCAACGGGGGCATTGATGGCCGGCCCATTGTCGATCGGAGTCTCCTCTTCGGTCTGTTCCGGATTGAGCAACCGTGGGAGGAACACACGGAATTCGGTGCCGCGTCCCACTTCGCTGTCGAACTCCACCCAGCCGCCGTGCTCACGCACAATGTCCTGCGCGGTGGAGAGGCCGAGACCTGTCCCCTTGCTGCCTGCCTTCGTCGTAAAGAAGGGCTCAAAGATCCGCTGACGGTGCTCTTCGGAGATGCCGTGGCCGTTGTCACGCACGACGAGCATGACGAAGTCGGCCGCATCATTGCTCTTGGCTGATTTCGACGGCATCTTGTGGGTGACGTTCTCAACGGCGATTTCGATCACGCCTTTGTCTGCTGGCAGCGCATCGCGGGCGTTGAGGCAGAGATTGAGCATGACCTGCTCGATCTGCGTAGCGTCCCCGGTCGCATAGGAGGCGTCCATGCCGCCGCGCATTTGAATGGTGACACGCGGGTCGACGCTGTGCTTGAGGAGGTTCTGCACATCGGCCAGGAGGCGCTTGAGATTGGTGGCTTTGCGCACAGCGACTCCGGTGCTGCGGCGTGAATAGCCGAGGAGGGATTTGACGAGCTCCGCCGCACGCGTGGTGGCGTGGTTGGCATTCTGCAGCTTGTCACGGACTCCGGCCTGATTGGAAGCCGGGGTAAGTTCGGCGAGCGTGAGATTGCCGCGAATGGCCGTGAGGAGGTTGTTGAAGTCATGGGCGATGCCGCCTGCGAGCTGGCCGATGGTGCCCATTTTCTGCGACTCGCGGAGCTGATTTTCCAGCACCCGCATTTCGGAGCGGTCTTTGACGATCCAGATGCGTCCGATCACTTCACCGGCGTCGGTGCGCATCGGACTGGAGCGCAGGGAGAAAACACGGTTGTCAGTGGAGACGAGCGGTGGCGTTTCATCCTGGCCTTCGAGGTTGGAGGAGGTCTTTTCGATCCAGGCGGTGATCACAGCTTTTTCTTCAAAGCGCTCGATCAGCGCAGTAAGAATGCGGGAGGAATCACGTCCGGCGACTTCTTCGACCGCCTTGCCAAGGAAATCATCCAGCTTGGCGTTTGAGGCGATGATGGAGCCCTGGGCATCCACCACGAGTACTCCTTCATCACTGGCGGCAAACAAGCCCTGAAGAGCTGTGAATGCTTCGCGCAGCAGGCGCTCGGCATTGAGCAGGCGCTGTGCTGTCTGGCAGGCGTGCTGCTCGGCGGCATTAAGTGCCTGGCGCTGCTTGGCGAAGATCATGTTGATGTCACAACGCAGCTTCCAAAAATCGGCCGGCAGCCATTCAGCGGACTGAGCGTCTGGAGGCACACCCCGCAGCACCGCCGTGGTGCCTTTCATGACAGCCGTCGTTGGTTTGAGCAGCCAGCCGGAGATCAGAAAGGCGGCCAGGAACACACCGCCGCCGAGAAGGACGCCTGTGATCCCGAAGAACCAATCGAGTGGCTGACCCATCATGCGGGTGGCTCCCATGGCAGGCAAAAAGCCGAAAAGCCAGAGGGGAAACAGGATACGGAGTCTCAGGGAGTTCATAAAGGGTAAGTTCGAATGATACGGATATGGCGGTCAGCTGACGGAGCGGTTGGCAGAAGATTGGGTGCGGCTGATGATCTGACTCATGCAGTGCTCGACGGCCGCATTGAGGTGGTTTTCCAGCCAGGTTTCGATCTCACCACGCAATGTGGCGATACCAGCCTGCACCGACTGCCCGGCTTGAGGAAGCCGCTGCTCCATACGATCTAACCGGTCATTCAAGGCGCTCGCATTCATGGCGATGCCGAATATGTCGTTGCGTAACTGATCGATTTGAGCCGGCAAGTCTTGGCCTGAAGTAGTTTCCTGCGTGGATGCCCGCTGGGATGTGGGCGGCGGAACAGCTGCTGTTAGTTGCAGTTCAAATGAAGGAACTGCTTCCTGTTCTCGTGCGAAAGACTGGTTGGCTGAGTTTACAGCTCTGTGACGTGTGAATTCGGGGACTGCGCGTGGCACGGCTTCCATTGCAGGAACGGTAAAGATGCTTCCCACTGTTCCCTGCAAAGGCTCGGTGCTGACAAGACCAGGCGCATGGTTCATCACCTTCTCTGCAATAACCAGAGCAATGGCTTCCGCAGGACTTTCGGCCGCAGAGCTTTGGCGTTGTGTTGAGAATGAAAATGGTAAAGGCATGCTTGGAATCAGGCAGTATGAGTAATTTTAACAATATTAACAATAAAATCCATAATTATTTTAAATTAATTTGAGCGCCGTCTCTTCTAATCTTCCAAATTTCCGTTCGCTTCTAAGGCTCCTCAAAGGCCCTTAATTTTGTCTTAGATCGCTCATTCATAACGAATTGGGTAATACTCAACTAGCGGTTAATGCGACATTCTTTCACGTTTTCCCCCTAATGGGTTCGAATCGCAGTCTTCTTCTTCAAAAAAAGCCCTGCCTTGCGCGATCCAAAGCCATGGCTAACCTCCATGTCACATGGACGAACGTATCACTCAACGCTTGGAAGCTCATCTGGCCAGCCAGGGACTGCGCCGCACCAAGCAGCGGGATGTCATTGTGGAGGCTGCCTTTGCCACCGATGACCACTTCAAAGCAGAGGAACTGCTGGAGAAGGCGCGCAAACTCGACAGCACCGTTTCCCGGGCCACCGTTTACCGTACCCTGACCCTGCTGGTCGAATGCGGCCTGCTGCGCGAAGTCGATCTGGGCCGTGACCAGACCTACTACGACCCCAATTTCCTCGACAAGCCCCAGCACAACCACCTGATCTGCCTCGACTGCGACCGAGTGGTGGAGTTTGAGGATGATCACACCGCGCTGCTGCATGACTGCATCACACGTCGGCTTGGGTTTCAGCCCAGCATGAAGAGCATGCGCATCGAAGCCCACTGCGACGAGCTTCGCCGGCTGGGAAAATGCAGCTACCGCGATGCCAAGCTCGCAGTAGCTGGTTAAGAGCTGGATTACACCCGGCGCCAGCGCTGGAATGTCTCAATGGCCTCGTACTCGGCCAAACCGAGCGCATCATAAAGCCGCGCATTTTCGCGATTGGTCTCCGGCGCTTCTTTTTCCAGGGAGGACAGAGCGCCGTAGCGTGAGATGGCGTTGGCCTTGCGCTCGATCTGCAGCGGACTCATCGGAATCGCCATGTCGATTTCATGCGGCTCCAGCGGACGCTCTTTGCCACGATACAGCCACACGCTGCAGGCCCCCGCGAACTCCTCACCCGCACACGACTGCAAGGCAGCCACCAGCAGCCGGAAGCAAATGCCCGCCACGCTCGACGGATCGGCGGCGTCACCCGTGATGTAGATTTGATGCGGTTTGTGCTCCTGGAGCAGGCGCACCAGCGCCTTGTGATCTTCATCCGTGCTCTTGAATCGGCGGTAACGACCGTGCTCATAAAAGGGCAGATCCAAAAAGGTGACCCGGTCGTTGGCCAGTCCCACCGTGTGCGCCGCATCGCGCAGTTCCCCGCGCAAAATCAGGCCCTTGAGCTGCCGCAGCAGCGGCGGGTCCTCGCCGAACTCACCCTTTGCTTCCAGCAGGCCCAGTGCCTCCCGCGCATAGGCCACCTGCGCCGCCCACGTGGCCGGATTGGCCGCATTGGAGGCCAGTTCCAGCAGTGTCTCGGCAAATTTATCCGCCTCGCTGTCCGGCACGCGCAGACTGCCGGAAGTCAGCGCAATCAAGCGCACGTCATGCCCCTGCTCGACCATACGATCAATCGTCCCCCCCATTCCAGTGATGGCATCCTGCGGCTCCGGACTGAAAACGAGACAACGCTTCGGATAGGGCCGTGCACGCTCAGGACGGTAGGTGTCGTCCTCATCGGGCTTGCCGCCCGGCCAGCCAGTGATGGTGTGCTGCAGCTGGTTGAAGATGCGGATGTTGAGCTGATAAGCCGGACCTTGTTCAGAAAGCAGATCGGAGAGGCCGTTCTCATTGTAATGCTCGTCTATCAGCTTCAAAATCGGGCGCTTGATCTTGAAGGCCTGCCACACCATCGCACGTCGGGTCTCACGCGGCGTCCAGGATGCCGGACCGACGAGCCACGGCAGCTTGATGCGGGTGAGTTCGCGGGAGGCACCATGGTCGATGAAGAACCGAGCATCTGGGTGATCCTGCAGGAAGGAGGCTGAAATCACCTCCGTCATCGGCCCTTCGACAGCCTTGGCCACCATGACGGCTTTGTTCTCGCCCCAGGCCATCAGCACCAGCTTTTTCGCCCGCAGGATCGAACCCACCCCCATGGTGATCGCGAAATGCGGTACATTCTGCTCCCCTCGGAAGTCGCTCGCCGCATCCTGACGCGTCACGCGGTCCAGTGTGATTCGACGCGTAAGCGAGTCACGGCTGGAACCTGGCTCATTGAAGCCAATGTGACCCGTCCGGCCAATGCCGAGAATCTGCAGATCAATGCCCCCGGCCGCTTCGATCTTCTCTTCATACTGGCGGCAGTGGTTGAAGACCTGATCGCCCGGCACCGTGCCGCTGGGGAGATTGATGTTCGTCTTCGGGATGTCGATGTGGTCAAACAGCTGCTCCGCCATGAACATCGAGTAACTCTCAGGATGGTCGGCGCTGAGACCGTAGTACTCGTCGAGGTTGAAAGTGATGACGTTTTTGAAGCTCAGCCCCTCTTCTTTGTGCAGGCGGATCAGTTCACGATAAAACGGCACCGGTGTCGATCCCGTCGCCATGCCCAGCACCGCAGGCTTGCCCGCCTTGTTCTTGGTCTCGATCAACAATTTCACTTCCTGCGCCAGCGTTTTTGCCGCCTTGGCGGAATCTGGGAAAATGACAGTCGGAACTTTCTCGTAGACTTCGGCGGGAGGACGAATGGACATGGTATTGGGTTGGGGTACCCGAAGAGACCGAAGATTGCCGCTCACGCAACTTGCTTTCACGTCACGCGCCATCCGTTAGGTGCAGACTAATGAACGCATTTGGCATGGCGAAAGCCATGTCAGCTCATCGAACCTTACTCCAAATCCAGCTCGGGTTTGAAATCCGAAGCATGGTACGAACTGCGCACCAGCGGCGCACTCGCCACATGGCGGAAGCCCTTCTTCAAGGCGATCTGCTTGTAGTTCTCAAACGTGTCCGGGTGGACATACTCGATCACTGGCAAATGCTGAGGGGAGGGCCGCAGATACTGGCCCAGAGTCAGCACAGTGACGTCATGCTCGCGCAGATCATCCATGGCCTGAAACAGTTCCGTCTCCGTCTCGCCGAGTCCGAGCATGAGACCGCTCTTCGTGGCGCACTTGGTGCCAAGCTCTTCAGCCATTGCCTTCGCACGCTTCAGCACATGCAGGCTGCGGTGATACATCGCACGGCTGCGCACCAGCGGTGTCAGGCGCTCCACGGTTTCGAGGTTGTGATTGAAAATATGAGGCTTCGCCCTCATGACGACTTCCAGCGCGTCGTCCTTGCCATTGAAATCCGGCACAAGAATCTCAATCGTGATCGTCGGCACAGCTGCGCGCACGGCTTCAATCGTGCGGGCAAAGTGATCTGCACCGCCGTCCTTCATGTCATCACGCGCCACAGCGGTGATGACGACGTGGTTCAGGCCCATGCGCTTCGTCGCCTCAGCCACGCGCTGCGGTTCATCGGCTTCCAGAGCAAAGGGTTTGGCCGTTTTGACCGCGCAGAACCCGCAGGCACGCGTGCAGCGGTCTCCGGCGATCATGAACGTCGCCGAGCCCTGGCTCCAGCACTCCCAGCGGTTCGGGCATTGCGCCTCTTCGCAGACCGTGTGCAGCTTCAAATCCGTGATCAGCCCCTTCGTGCTCCAGAACTTCGGGTCACGCGGCAGCGTCACGCGGATCCATTCCGGTTTTTTGTCGCGATGCAGGGCGGGGTCGATCTTGGGGGTCATGGGCGGGGGGGATGAATGGCCCAAATGGGGGCGATTGCAACGCGTTTGGACATCCATACGCACCGCGATAGAGTCGGGATCATGCCGCCCGCCCTTTTTCGCCATCTGACTCTCCTGGGTGCGCTGGTCTGCACCAGCTGCGCCGACGACGAGCGCAGCTTCTTGCCAGTTGGCGCTGGTCTTCGCCCTGCCTAATGATCAATGCGCCCGCTTGCGCGTGAGCATGATCTCATTGCCCTCGGTGTCCACGCACATGGCGAGGTGCGGAGGCTCACCGTTTTCTGGCAGAGGCTCCCGCGTGAGCTGACCACCTGCCGCCACGATTTCATGCGCGCCTTCGATCACATCGGGCACCTGAAAGCTGAGCCCAGTCCAGGAGCGGTCCCCTTCACCACCGCCATGAATACCAATGATGCCATCACAGATCGACACCTCACTAATGATATCATTCTGCTTCAGGATGGCACCGCCGAAGACGGTGGCATAGAAATTCACCGCGCGGTTCATGTCCGCCGCCCAGATCACGTATTTAAGTCGTTCTACTTTCATGCAGCCTCACTGCCACAGTCCGAACCCTGAAGACAGCGAATCTTGGTAGGTATCGCAAACGATTGCTTCAGGGGCACTCGCAAGATACGCCGATATTCGCTCTTGTAGGAATTCTTTCAGGTCAGGCATATCCAGCGCTCCATTTTGGCAGAACGTCTAGCTCATCCACGGCGGGGAGGAAAGCCCGAATTCAAACAAGAGCGTTAACCGCCGTTGGATGCAGCGTCTTGTTCTGCATCTTGTTATTCTGGGTGACCATGTGTCTTCTGATAGACTTGGAGCGTTGCGCGAGCCGGATCGCTGTAGAATGAACTTGAATCTCCCTCCATCAGTTCCAATTCGGGAACCGCGAGATGGATGCTCTCAGGGTAATAATACAGTGCCCGGGCTGAAACAACCTTCAAGATGCCTTCCCCTCGATTGAGACAGCTTGCGACCACGGGGCCAGCTCGGCCCGGTAGATCTAGACCTCCAAAGTGGTAGGAATAGAAGCCTTGGCAATTGAGCAACCCGCCCACGCCCAAGAGCTTAATCTCGGGATCTGGGTCGGCACAGGCATCCAAGAAGATCTCCAATATGCGCTCCACTTCCGCCTGCGTAGGATCTGGCGCTGGGCTTGAAAGCCGACTTGTGAGAGTAAACAAGATTGATCTTCTGCCCTTTGATGCTGTGTGACCGAGTGTCCTTTCTATCTCGTCCCATGATGCCGGTCCTATTCTGTTCAGGCCGTATGCAGCGGCATCGCGCAACGAGTTGTTCGAGTGGTCAAGCAACTCGACAAGCAACGGGATCGCAGCCTGGGCTTCTGGACCGAGGTTCGAAAGCTGTTCAAGCGCGAAGAGGCATTGTTCATGGGAACCATAGGAGTCTCGCCGGTATAAGCTCTCCGGTAGATACTTGCGAAGCGCGTTAGGAAGCCGCTCGCCAAGCCCTTTTGTCTCACCTGGCACATGACTTCTGATAGAGTGTTCGAGGAACTCAACAGCCTCCGGTCCGAGACCACGAAGGTCCTCCGGCGTAAGTCTATTCTCGCTCGAATCCCTATTCGCCTTCGCAATCCACTCGGACAACTTCACTCCTTTGCAGACTGGATCTCTCGGAGGGCGGGTTGCAAACCACAACACGGCTGAGCAAAGAGCTATGCCTGCAAACGCGATGAATAGAACTCGGAACTTCGGCATCGGGAGCATATTTTGCAGAACATTGCAGATCATTAACAGATCGTGAGGTTTGTCAGCAGCTTTGTAGCCGACACTTTGACGGGAATATCACGTGTTTTTGTCTTCATGGTGTCGTTTTAGCCGCCTAGGGCGTACTCGCGCTACAAAAAAGTAGAATATCACTCGAATACTGGATGGTGGAACTGTTCTATGAGCAACAACCCGGAACCCAAATTGGAGGACAAGCTGCGTGGCGTGCTCCGCCTCAAGCAATACTCGCCACGGACAGAGGAGACGTATATCCAGTGGTACAAACGCTTTGTGCTCTTCCAAGCGCAGGCGACGGGAAGAATGCGGCACCCAGCGGAGATGGGGACGGAAGAGGTGGCGGCCTTTTTGACGAATCTGGCAGTGAACAAGAACCTGACGGCATCATCCCAAAATCAGGCTCTGAACGCGCTGGTTTTTTTATACCGGGAGGTCCTCAAAATGGAACTGGAGGGGCTTGATGCGGTGCGGGCAAAACGGTCGAAGTATCTGCCAGTGGTGTTGACCCAGGATGAGGTGAAGCTGCTGCTGGCGGGCGTGAAGGGTTCGGCTGGGCTGGCGGTGAAACTGCTCTATGGCTGTGGATTACGGGTAGCGGAGGTGCTGGCACTGCGGGTCAAGGATGTGGATGTCAGCGGCGGCAAGATTGAGGTGCGGGGTGGCAAAGGGGATAAAGACCGGGTGATCACGCTGCCGAAAAGCCTGCTACACTCAATCGAAGAGCATTTGAAGCAGGTGCGGGCCGTCTTTGATGCCGACCGCCGAGACGGGGTGCCGGGCGTGGCGATGCCGAAGGCCTATGATGTGAAGAACCCAAAAGCCGCAGAGAGCTGGCCATGGTTTTGGTTTCTCCCCTCCGCCAAAGTATGGGATGACCTGGAGCGGGATGGCAGCCCGCGCTCTGGCGCACGTGCTTACGGGCGTGGGCGGCATCACCTACATGAGATCGCGGTCACACGGGAGCTGGAACGTGCGGTGAAGCTAGCAGGACTGAGCAAGCGTGTCACCGCTCATGTGCTGCGGCATTTGTTCGCGACCCATCTCGTGCTTCGGGGGATCGACATCCGCAGCGTGCAGCAGCTCCTCGGCCACTCCGACGTGCGCACGACGGAGATTTACACCGCACTCGCCAAAGCGATGCGCGGGGAGATCACCAGCCCGCTGGATTATCTGTGAAAAAAAGATACCGGGCATGATGGGCGCATATCAGCAAAGCAAGTCGCTGACAATCAATCAATAACAACTCTCCTAACGCCGTCCGTATTTGGCGCGTGATTGTCAGCGGATCAGCGCTGGGTTCAGCCGCCTACCCTTTGGAAAATGGCAGATTATCAGAGGCCTACCGCTCTCAGGGACTGCACCACTCACTGGCAGAACTGCCCCCCTACAACGGCACACTTATTTGAGTCGTTCTACTTTCATACACCCTCCCTGCCACACTCCTCACCCTGAAGACAGCAAATCCTGCAAGGCAGCCGCATTCAGTTTCCAAACAACGCCCGCGGCTTCGGCGGAGGCGGGGTTTCCTTCGCCTTCGCCGGATTGCCGCCGATGCTCTGTGCTTCCTGCAGTTCCTTCTTCGTGGGCGGTTTGCGCTCATCTTTGTTGCCACCACCAAAGATGCGCGGATGCCACTTGGTGTCGCCAATGGTACCGGAGCCCTTGTAGGCCAGCAGCTGAGTCACCGGAAACAGCAGGATGCCGAGACCGCGCATGCGCACCTCAGCGTTGAAGTCGATGTCGTCACGGATGAAGTCCACATTTCCAAGGCTGAAAATGCGAAAGGCGCTGGACTCGGCCTCGATGTTTTCCGTGACGATAAAACCATCCGACACCTCAAAAGTGCAGTCCGCTTTCTTGGCCACGTTGTAGCCCTTGATCGGCGAAGGGAGAAACGCGCCAATGATCGGTGTCAGCGGCCCGAGCACAGGCAGGGCGAGGAGGTTGCCATTGAGGATCATCAGAGCACCGCCGCCCTTCAGCACCTTCCAGTCGTTCATGCGGCCGGTAAATTTGAAATGTCCGCTGATGTCCCCCACACTTTCATTCCCTGGAGAGTACACCTGCGCAAAACGCTGGAAACTGAGGGCGTTCATGCGCAGTTCGCCGTCATAGGCGGTCGGCTCGCGGTTTTCATTCAGGTTTCCCTTCAAAGTCATGCCCCCGCCTAGCACATCCGCCGCGATGTCGATCCGCGCTATTCCCTCCCGGTTGTGCACATCCGCCCGCACCTCCTCAAACGGCAGCTTGCGGCCAAACACATCATACGGGAAGCGTCCGGCCCGCACCTCCACGTCATAGGCTTTGACTCCGGGCGCGAGATTCACCGCCCCTTTCGCATGCAGTGTATCGCCAAACAGGCGGCCGTTGATATTGAAGTTCAACATGCTGCCGATGATTTGAACCTCTCCATTGGGCGCATTGATCGGATAGTCCTCGTTCCAGAGCACGTAATGCGCGCCACCCACCGGATTTTTGAAATCAACTTTGTAATTGTTGAACTGTGGATTGTTCTTGTAGCCGATCGTGCCGTTGGCGGTCACATCCGTGCCGGGGGAAAAGCGGTAGAGCGCGATCTGATCCGCCACCTTCGGGGCAAACGCGCGCACGATGCCCGCCGCATCCGCGACCGTATGCACATTAACAAGTCTCAGCCACTTCGCGTTATCATCATCGTTCACAAACACCAGTTCCGCCTCCGCCGGACCGTCCGGACGCTGCACCCGCACATTGGCATAATTTTGAATGTCCCCAAACAGCGCCAGATCCATCTCAGCGGAATCAAACAGCACATCCTTGTAGCGAAAGTTGCGCAGCACACCGTGGCCGGAACTGGGACAGTCGTGCAGCTTGGGTGTCGGTCCGGCACAGGCCAGTTGAACATCAATCTGCGAGGTGTCATCGAAGGCAAAGCGTTGAATGATCTCACGCGTCTTCGGCAGCAGCACGAAAGGCAGAAACACATTCGGGTCCATGCGCAGCGCCAGATTGTATTTAAAGCCCAGCGTTCGGTGATGCATCACATCCAACCCCAGCGTGCCAGTCTTGTGCTTCAGCAGCGCATCACGTACAAAGATGCCCTCAGGGGTGGCTCCAAGAGTCAGGCTGAGTGAATTGAAAACCTCCCCGCGGCTGCCAAACCGCCCGCAGTCCAGCCGCCCGGTCACTTCGGCGGGCAGAAAGTCCTCAGGCTTGGGCTTGTTCAAAAAGATGCTGCCTTCCAATGCCAGCTGCGGTGCTTCATAAAACACCACCTCGCGCAGCTGTTCACTGCTGAAAAACGCCCGGGCCAGGCCCGGCAGGTCAGCGCTCGACGTCAGCCGGAAACGCAGGTGCTCCGCACCGATGCGCCAGGTGGCGGTGGCCTCCAACGTCCCTAGATGGTCCAGCAAATGCAGCCGCTTCAAATCAACGAACCCGCCATCGTACTCCGCCTCTGCTACAAGTTCCTTCCAGACATAATCTTCAAACACCAGGCCGTCCGCCTGGAACAGCAGCTCCGCCTTGAGATCCTGAGGCCTGTCCAGAGCTCCAGAGACCTTCACACTCAGCGTAGGCACGTGTGGCGCACGAAACCGCGCCAGCCAGTCCAGTCCATGTTGAATCTGCGCACGATGCTCGCGTATCGCGCTCAGCCGCTCCTGCGCACTCGGGCCCGGCTCGTCTGACTTCGACTGCGGCAGTTCCAGCACGCCGCTGATCAAAATGCGCAGCCCGTCGGACAGCAGCCCCTCCGCATGCCGGATGTCCAGCCGCCGCCCTTCCAGCAAGGCCCGCGCACTCAGATCCTTCAGCTCGATCACCGTCAGTTCGGGCCGTTCCGGGTCCACTGGCAGCGCCATGCTGGCATGCAGCAGCTCCAGCCCGTCAATTTTGACCCTGCCCTCGATCAGGCTGCCAAAGTCAACGTCCAGATTCAACCGGTCAACCGACGCCACGATGGTCTCCTTGCTTGCGTCATTGAACACCTTCACTCCACGTGCAACCAGCCCCCCAAACGGATTCACCGTCAGATGCTCGAAATTCAGATGCACCCCATGCTGCGCCAGTTCGCCGGTGACAAACCCATGCCAGCGCTCATGAAAGGCCGTCGTGTTCAAATACATGCCGCCCGCCAGCAGAAAACTGGCGACAAGAAACAGCAGAAGACGGCGCAGGAAGCGGAGCATGAACTTTCAAAGTTACCCAAGCTCTCCGAACTTCACAAGCTCTGGATAAACAACCGTCAACCATCGTCAACAACTGTAAACGACCGTCAACTTCCCCTACCTATACTGCTCCGGCCTGCCGATGGGAAAAAGTCCAAATGGCGCGATCTGGCTGGCTCGCAGTTTTTCCGGCCCGATGCTCGGCGCATCAGAGGCGAGAAACACCGCCAGTTGAATCAAACCCGTCCGCCCCTGAGGGCTGGTGTCAAATAGCACCGCATCACCGTCCACCTTCTTAAACATCAAGGGACCCTGTGCCGCATGATCCAGCACGAGTGTGCTTTTTGGCTCCACGCGCAAACTGCCACGCCCGAGTGAGGCTGTGCGCCCAGTCTGGGCATCTTTGCCATCGATACCCACGCCAAGTTCCAACGGCATTGGTGTACGGTTTTTCAGCACGATGCGATAGGCCTGATTGGGCAGTCCGGCCACAAACAGAATGCCACCGCAGAGGTGCGATTCCAGCCACTTGCCCGACGCCACGTCCTGCACGCCGAGATCCACCGTTCCATCCCCCATGCGTGCAAGCCCGCGCTGGGTTTCCGGCACATCGCCCTGACGTTCAATCAGGCTTCTGATCTGCTCCGGCGTGGCATACACCACGCGAGCCACCATGTGGGGCGTCGTCGTTGTTTGTGAAGCTCGGGCCGGAAAGCCCTGATGAAAAAGGTTCGGGTCCTGCTGCCAGGCGGGCCGCAGCGGAGCGATGCTGCTGCCACACGATGCCAGCAGACCTGTGCCTGCTGCTGCCACTGCTTTGATCCATGCCGTTGTCCTGCCTGCGTTACCTGAAGTCATTCTGAATGCGCTGTTGTCTTGATTTGAAAAGTAACACGCACCAGACCAGACACTTCTTCCACCGAACGACGCACCTCGCAGCCTATGAGACGCTCGATCATTTCGCATTCGAGTTCGTCCACAATGCCGTAGCGAGCCGCCAGTTCCCGCAGAGGCCGGTGATGCTCCACCAGCAGGAGACGGCCCTGCGCATCGGTCTCGCAGGCGCACAAGCAGCCATCCGCGCTGCGCAGCCGGGCCAGCAGCCGGGCACGCTCCTCCAAAGTCGTGGCTTTCGCCAGCTTGGCGCCCCATGCCTCCCCCTTGGACTGGAAATAGGTGAACAGCAGCTTCGGCGGAGCACTTTCGCCAAAGACCTTCTCCGCCGTCGTCAGCAGATCCAGCGTCAAGGCTGGCCCGCTGCCAAGGAAAAGTGCGTCTGCTTTTGACGTGAGCCGATACAGCTTTTCGGGCCGCCCTGCCGCCTTGGGCCGGCGCCAGGTGTCGAGAAACCCTGCTTTTTCCAGTTCCACACAGTGCTGCTTCACCCCCATGTAGCTCATCTTCATTGCCGTGCAGAGCTCTGTCACCGTCATGCCCGTGGAATGCTTCAGGCGCTGGACAATGTCCAGCACCGGCGAGTGCAGCATTTCTCGGAGCAGGGATAGCATGGCTTGGTGACTCCGCAGACTAGCGCCTATGCCCGCCAGGCGCAATGCTGTGTCCAGCCTTCAGCTGATCAGCAGCAGGCGCGGCGGCTGTCCGGGCAGCGTTGCCGGGGCACGGTGAATGCACGGGGGCACCGGACTTTCCGGATACAGGGTGGCGATGCGCCAGAGGTGGCCCAGGCCGAAAGAAAACGGCAGGGCATCAGGCAGCGGCTTGTAATGCAGATCCAGGTAATTTTCGTTCAGGAATTCGCGAAAGCCCTCGTCATCCTCTCCTCCATAAAGCTGCAGCAGTTCCCCCCGCAATTCAGGCACGTCCACCCGCCGCATCGCCTCCTCATTGCGCAGTCCCTCGGAAGCCGCTCCGAAGTAAGTACACAGATAAGTGTCCGCCTCCACCGTGGCACTGTCCACATGCCATGACTGCACATCAGTCCGCAGCAGTTCGCTCTCGATCTCGTTCACGTAGCCGTTGATGCAGTCGAGGCTTGGCTGCAACTCACGGCTGCGCAGCAGTTCCTGGTCTTGCAGCAGCACCTCGCGCGCCACCTGGCCCGCGCCGCTCAGTTCCAGCGCCAGCAGCCGCTCCTCATCCAGGCTCGTGATCCCCTTCTCCACGCCCAGCTTCTCGACGATCTCGCCAAAATCTCCCTCCAGCGTTCGCTGCCAGCACAGCGCATTGATGCCGTCGCGCATCGGCGTCATGACCAACTCCTCAAAACTGCCCACGACTTTGATGCGTGGGGTGAGCATGGAAGCAGCCTGAGTCATCTTATTCGTAAATCTGCATCCCCTTACGCCACCACATGCCGTGCCTGCCGACTTCCTGCGGTGCTGCGTTTCGACGACTCACGCTCCTCCGTCTTCGTCCCGCTCAGCCGCAGGGACTCGCGGCCTGGCACACGGTTCCAGTCCTGCATCATGGCTGCCGCTGCGGTTTCTGGCGGCACTCCGCAGGCACCCGTCAGGTAATCAAACAGTGCCTGCGCCAGCACCGGCAGTGCGATCTGATGCGTGCGGCGCAGCTTCGCATAAAGGCTGTCGGCAAAAGCCATGAAGGCCTCGAAGGCTGAATCGCCCTGCTGCCACAGCAGATCCAGCGTGGCGGTAAAATTCCCGCTGTTCGCCACCAGATCCCAGTAGCGGGCGAAGCGCCGCATGCGCTGCATCTCCACAAAAGGAATGTCCCTGTTCTCCAGCATCTCGTAAGGTGGCACTGGCGAATATTTCATCTGAAACTCCGCGTCATGCCGCACGATCGGCGTGCCACGCAGCCTCTTGAGGATGCCCACCTGAATCTCCTGCGGCCCCATCTTCACCAGACGGTCAAAGCCACGCCCAAAACTCGCCACGTCCTCACCTGGCAGCCCCACGATAAGGTCCGCATGCACATGGATGCCGGTTTGTTCGCGCAGGAAGCGCAGATTGTCTTCCAGCCGCGTCAGATTCTGCCGCCGGCTGATGTTCTTAGACGTCGCCTCATCAAAGGTCTGGATGCCCACCTCAAACTGCACCGCACCCGCAGGAAACTCGCGGATGATATCGCGCAGCTGGTCCGGCAGGCGGTCCGGCACCATCTCAAAGTGCAGGAACATCCCATCACGCCAGCGATCCAGGAAAAAGCGCAGGATAGCCATGCTCGTCGGCAGATGCAGATTGAAAGTGCGGTCCACAAACTTGAACGTCAGCGCCCCCCGGTCCAGCAGCCCCTGCATCGCCTGCAAAAACGCCTCGATGGCAAAGGCACGCACCGGCACATCGAGCGAGGACAGGCAAAACTCACAGGTGAAAGGGCACCCGCGCGAAGCCTCCACATAGAGGATGCGATGCGCCAGATCCGACTCCGTATACAGGTCATAGGGCATGACCACACGCTCCAGCGTCGGCAGCCCGGCAGGCATCACCTTGGGCAGCGCCGCCTGTGCAGCCGCATCTTCCCCCAGCAGAACCCGGCAGACCTCGGCAAACTTCAGGTCCGCCTCTCCAGTGATTACATGGTCCGCCAGCGCCACGATGGCCTGCCCATCCCACTCATACGACACCTCCGGCCCGCCGAGCACGATGCGAATTTCCGGCCGCAACCGCCGCAGCATCCCCAGCACCTCCGTCGTCTCCACGACATTCCAGATGTAAATCCCGAAACCCACAATGCACGGCTCCAGCGCCAGCACCGCCTCCACGATTTCGAGCGGTGCCTGGTTGATCTGAAATTCCGCAATGCATGCCCGCTCCCGCAAATCACCCAGGTTCGCCAGCAGATAGCGCAGCCCGAATGAGCTGTGGATGTATTTGGCGTTGAGCGTAGCGAGGACGATGTCTGGCATCACCCAGAGTGTGGCTGCGTTGTGGGCGGGCGGCAAACGCCTTTGCAGCAAGCGCAGGGGCGCCGGGAGGCCAGCTTTCGGCACAGGACTGCCAGCCGATGCAAGAATGCACCCAAACTCCCGCAGGGGACGTTTGACATTCCAACCCTCCCGCGCCTAACCTCCGCGCCCACCGATCCCGCAGTACATGCACGACACCCCACCGCTGCCTGAGAAGGAGTTCCGCTCCTACGCCCCAGGTTATTGGTCCGCCAAAAACATCTCCCCCTCCGACTGGAACAGCGCCACCTGGCAGCTCAAGAATCGGATCACGACCCT
This sequence comes from Prosthecobacter sp., assembly GCA_021733925.1. Classification (GTDB taxonomy): domain Bacteria; phylum Verrucomicrobiota; class Verrucomicrobiia; order Verrucomicrobiales; family Verrucomicrobiaceae; genus Prosthecobacter. The sequence goes on from JAIPJY010000004.1 coordinate 44,322, forward strand.
CAAACAACTCGAGGAGCATCTCACGCTCACGGAGGAAGAACGCGCAGGCGTGCTGCTCTCCGGCAACAAGCTGGCGATGGCCATCACGCCGCATTATTTCAATCTGATTGATCCCGAGGATCCGGGCTGCCCGATCCGCCGTCAGGTGATCCCGCGCATCGAAGAGACCTGGGAAGACCCCGATGAAATGAGCGACCCCTGCGGCGAAGACAGCCACATGCCGGTGCCGGGGCTGGTCCACCGCTACCCCGACCGTGTGCTCTTTTTGGTCACCGACCGCTGCGCCAGCTACTGCCGCTACTGCACCCGCAGCCGCGTCGTTTCCGGCGTGGGCGAGCAGGAACTGCATACTGAATTTGAGGCGGCATTCCGCTATCTGGAGAAGCATACAGAAGTCCGTGACGTGCTGCTCTCTGGCGGAGACCCCCTGCTCTTCTCGGACTCCAAGCTGGACGCGCTGCTCACACGCCTGCGCGCCATCAAACACATCGAATTCATCCGCATCGGCAGCCGCGTACCGATCTTTGTGCCGCAGCGCATCACGCCCGAACTCTGCAAGATGCTGCAAAAGCACCATCCCCTGTGGCTGAGCATTCACACCAACCACCCGCGCGAACTCACCACCGAAGTGCGTGACGGCCTGGCACTGCTGGCCAATCACGGCGTTCCTCTGGGCAATCAAAGCGTGCTGCTGCGCGGAGTGAACGACAACGCCGAAGTGATGAAGAGCCTCGTGCAGAAGCTGCTCATGTGCCGCGTCCGCCCTTACTACCTCTATCAGTGCGACTTGATCCAGGGCAGTTCCCACCTGCGCACCAGCGTGGCCGACGGCATCGACATCATCGAACAACTGCGCGGCCACACCACCGGTTACGCCATCCCCCAGTTCGTCATCGACGCCCCCGGCGGCGGCGGCAAGGTCCCCCTCAATCCCGACTACGTGCTGGTCCGTGACGAACAGCGCGTGGTCATCCGCAATTACGAAGGCAAGACGTTTGAGTATCCCGAGCCGGCGCTGGTGCGGCGATAGAGTTCCTCATGTCTGAGAAGATATCCGACTGGCATAGCCACCGAACCTCCGAAGGATTTCAAGGCAATCGCCGCTTGCCACGCGACAGCGTTTTTGGAGTGCGGTCACGAAGATGCAAGGCGCAAGCCTGCATCGTAGCTACCGCTTTCGCGGGGTGAAGCGTACTCTTCGGTCGTAGCCTGCCTCCCGGCCTGCGAAAGAGGCGTCGCACTTAGAGCGGTTTAAATAATTTCGTGTCCGATAAATCCAGTTCGGCTAAAGCGGTTCTCCCTCTCCCCGCCCCTGACGTACAACGACACTTAATCCTCTTCTTCGGGGAACCGCAGCGAAGCGAAGGTAGACTGCCGCAGGCAGCCCGAAGGGCGAACGCAGTGAGTCAAAGGGTCGGGGTGAGGGGATTAGCTTTGTATCCGCACGATGTGATGAGCCAATATGGCTATAAAATAATTTAAAATGATCTAGGCTTGCCGCACGCACTCCAAGACGCTGTCGCGTTAACTCAGGCCCAAGCGATGGTGGCTGCCCAAGGAAAACCACGGCCTCATTCCCCCTCCCCGCTAACCGCCATCTTTGGGAGCGGTATTTGAGGAGCCTGCGGTGTCTTGAAATTTCACCGCGAAGAGATCAGCGTCGGACATCACAAACCTCAGCTTGATCACCGTACCTTTCAGTCTGCCCACATCGCTCTCCTTCTTCCAAGTCACGACCCGGCCGATGTGGTCACCGTAGATGGGATCACACGCATCGAGAGAGAAGCCAGGAACAGGCTTGCCCAGCGCATCCTGAATTTCCACCTGCATCTGTCCTGCCGCACTCGTCGCATAGTTGATCGTCAGCTCATTGCCGTCGAAGGTCAGCGGCCGGGTGATGAACTCGCCGCCATCCAGCGGGGCGTTCACAGAGGCAAAACCATCCAGCCGCAGGGTATAGCGCCTGCCGTTGGTGAGGAACATCGACAGCTCCGTGTCCCCCGTCTGATGAATCCCGATCGCTGCGTAGTTCGCGCGGTTCGCCCAGCCCTCTTTGCTCAGCCCGGGGCGGATCAGGCTCTGCGTAAAGAGGCGGTCATAAGTCTCTCCGCCGCGAGTGCTCATGAAGAGGATATCCGTCGCCGCTCCACGTTTCTCCATGAAGCGTGTGGGCAGTGCCATATAAAGATGCGGCGCCCTGAAATAAGGCTGTGTGCATGCCGTGTAGAGATGCTCGCCTGGCAGATTCGCTTTCATCTCGACGAAGGGTGTCCAGTGGATGAAATCCTGCGACGTCGTGCGCGCGATGCCACGCAATCCGCCAATGAAGCGGCGAAAGTAGCAAACGTAGAGTTGCTCAGCTTCGCTCCAGAACGCGTAGTTCTGCGAGTCAAAGTACTTGCCCCAGGCCTCTGGAATCACGGGCTCGTCGCGCAGTTTTTTCCAGTGGATGCCATCGGGTGACACAAAGGCTTTCAGCCCACCGGGGCCACGCTTCTCACGCACCGCCTGCTGATGCGACTGATAGGCCAGACCGCCCAGCGCCTTGTACTTCTGCTCTGCGGGCACCCCGGGCCGGGTGTCAATAAACGGCGTGAAATTGTGATTCACCATGAACTCGTTCATCAGAATGATATTCCCTTCGGGGAAGGCAGGATGCTCATGGAGGCCCAGCTTCGGCAGCGTCCAGTGGATGCCGTCCATACTCTCCGCATAGAGGGTCACCTCGCCATCGTGATAAGCCTCGATGCCCTGCGTTTTCCACGTCACCTTGGGATCCTTGTCACCACGGTAGTAAAATTGAAACTTGTCCGGCGTCCGCAACACGGTGGCATAATGGCCATGCGGGCGTGGCTGCTGCACCGGCGGCATGAGCTGCGGCTCATGCAGTTTGAGCAACGTGTTTTTCAGCTCCCCCACCAGCAGACGGTCCACAAACAGTTCACGTCGAGACCCGATCGCCACAGCATCGTCCGCACCCTCTGCCGGGAACAGGACTCCGGCCATGAAGGAAGTGACCAGTAGCAGCCGCGACTGGCTGTGAATGAATGAGTGAAGATTCATGAAGCTAAAATTGAGAGGACATCCGGCCCCCGCTTTAACGGGTGATTGACCGTCCGTGCTGCAAACAGAAACGGACAATGGACTGTGGAATCTTGAGCGAAAGTCCCAGTCAGTGGCAAAATCGTCTTTCCTCTTGATGAATCCCACGGCACAGCCACCTACGGCAGAAGCTCCCAAATCCCTCATCGTACAGGCCGTCCGCCAGCCAAGCATTTGTCTTCGCAGCGCCAGAACCGGAAGCGGTGCTGTGATTAATTTTCTCAAGCCTGCGGAAACCGCACACAATCACGCCGCCAGAGGAAGTAGCCCACCGGCAGCGCCGCCAGCCAGAGCAGTCGGCCACCGAAGGATTTCAAGCCACGGAACTGCGCCACACAGCCTATGCCTCGCAGAAAGGCAAATCGGCTGTATTGAGCTGCGGCGCGCAGCAGCCGTAGCGGGGCGGTGAAAAACCAGCCGCTTTCAAGATCGAGCACCATCTTGAACATGAGTCGATGCCCTTCGGCATTCGTGCTTGGATTGGCAGGACCATGCACCAACGAGGGCGCATCCGTCCAGTAGATGCGCAGCTCCTCATTGATATGGCGGGTCAGATATAGCTTTGACACTTGGCACCAGATGTAGGACTCGGGGATGAAGTTGCCTGGCACATCATCGGGATAAGGAAATTGGCGGAGAACATCCACACGCACGAAACCCCACTTCTCTCCGCGCACCTTATGCCGGTACTCGAGTTCAGCAGCCGAACAGTCGAGCGGGTCGGATGGAAAACGTGAGCCGACGAGCTGGCCGTTTTGGTCTCGGCATAGGCCGGTGACGCCGGAAAAGGATTCGCGGCTGTCTGCCGGAATATTTTCCCAGTGATACTGCAGACGAGCGAGTGCCTCAGGCACACAACCGTCGTCGGAATCGAGTTTGATGCTGAGCTGACCCCGGGCTTCCCGCAGGGCGAGATTGTGCACATAATGCGCACCGCGATGCGGCTCCCGTAGGTAGCGGATGGAAAAGCCGGCTTCGCTTTGGTACCGCGCCATCAAAGAGGGGGTGTCGTCGGTGGAGCCGTCATCGATCACCAGCCATTCGAAATCGCGGCAGGTCTGAGCCTGCAGGCTTTCAAACACGCGGTGCAGCGTGTGTGCGCGGTTGAAGGTGGGCGTAAAAACCGTGAAGAGCGGCATGGGACGATGACTGAGCCAAACCGTAAAGCCTTAAGACTGAGGAACAAGCCGAAACCTAGTGCTGCACAGTTTCACGCAATTGCCGCTCAATCCTCAATAGGCGTTGTCTCTCTTGAAGAAGGTCAGAAGCATGATCTGGAAATCGAGCCAGAGACTCCAGTTCTCAAGGTACCAGAGATCGCACTGGATGCGTTCGCCGAGATCAGTGTCACCACGCAGGCCGTTGACTTGCGCCCAGCCGGTCATGCCGGGTTTGGAGTGGTGACGCGCATTGTAGTGTGGGACTTGATGTTTGAAGCTGGCAATAAGTTCTGGACGCTCCGGACGCGGGCCGACGAGGCTCATCTGCCCCTTCAGCACATTCCAGAACTGCGGCAGTTCGTCGATGTTCCACTTGCGCATGAAGGCCCCCACCTTGAGACGACGAGGATCGTCTTTGACGCACCATTGAGCGCCCTTGGTGGACTCAGCATTCACCTTCATGGAACGAATTTTGATGATGTCGAAAGGGACGCCATTGAAACCCCAGCGGCGCTGGCGGTAGAACACCGCCCCCCGTGATTCCAACCAGACCACCGTGCTAAAGAATGCAATGATTGGAGCGCTCAGCACGAGCCCGATCGTGGCACCCACGACATCCACAATGCGCTTGGACATGACATTGAGAGTGTCATCCAAAGGCAGACGCGTGACCCCCAGCACAGGCGTCCCTGCAATCGTTTCAAGTGTGAGACCGGAAACGAAGACTCTGAAATACGAGGGTATGACCTTGAACTGAATCATTTCACGCTCACACAGATTGGCGAGGGTGATCATCTGTTCGCGTGGGCCATGCAAGTCCGCGACGACGACCATGTCCACGGCATGGGTGCTGACCAAATGCTCCACTTCGTAAACATCCCCCAGGCAGGGTACGACTTCGTCCGCAGGGCAGCCATCCTCAGTATTTCCCGTCCTGACCCAGCCCATGATGTCGAAGGAACCGGTATGGTCCCGCTTCATGGTCTTCCACAGGGCCACCGCCTCGGAATTCCAGCCGACAAACAATGTACGCTGCTGCAAAGCCTCAATGCGGCCGGGAGCGCGAAGGCGCGATACGAAGAACATACGCCAGCCCAAAAGAAGAAGCAGCGCGGTGGCTCCATTGAGCATCACATAGACACGGGAGATGCTGGGTTCCAGCTTCAGCGCGAGTGTGATGGCAAGGAATCCGGCCGTCCAGACGAGCACCCCTTTGGCAATCTTGGAAGACACCCAGCGGGTGCGCAACAGCACATTCTTGTGATAGATGTCCTGCCAGCCAAGCACCAGAATGAGCGACAGACTCCCCAGCGCCATATGGCCGCCATACTGACGAAACGACATGAAGTCGAAGTTGCCAATTTCACGCATGAACGTGTGGAATCGAAGCCAGAAAGCCAGATAGGCCGCCAGGATGGCCATCACCAGATCTCCCAACACACTGACGAGCACCCAAAAGTGGGGGGACAACTGCTCGTTTTCCCGCCATGCACGCCGAGCTTCAAGTGCTTGGAACACAACACCCGCGCTTAGTATCTTGGAATTCGAATTGGCTGCTTCCATGGCTTCGTAGTATACTGAATAATATAAGCTATACTCAATATAGATTTAGCGGCAACCAAATACTATGAAAATTATCTTACATTTGGAAAATCGGTCATTTTAGCGTGTCATTTTTGATATTTCGAAAACACTGGTAACCTTAATCTCGTCAGAATGTCAGCTTAAGACCTGCCACAATGCCGCGCCCGGGCAGAGGCACCCGATCCTTAAGGACCGAAGTGTGCTCACGCGCATCTTCATTGGTCAGGTTCATGCCTTTGACATAAAGATCGAGGGTGGTTGGTCCCTGCACAATGCGGTAGGTCAGGGTCAGATTGACCAGAAAGTAGCTGTTGGTTCTGGACTCATTCATCGCCAACTGGCTTTGGGGTGCGGCGTAGATTCCTTCGAGACGAGCGCCGAAGGGTCCGTGCTCCATGCTCAAGGTGCTGGACAAGTGGAACGGCGGGATACGGGGCAGAGACAGGCCCGTTTTGGTGTCACGCGCACGCACCACATCGGCACGCAATTGAAGGTGCAGGTTGTTCTGGTGCTCGGGTGGCTCGGAGGTGATGGGATGCAGGAGGTGGAAGGTGGCTTCCATTTCGGAGCCGATAAATTCGGCGTTCGTGGCCTGATAAATCAGCTCGTTGTAGTTCTCCCCCCCGACCACATGCACGACGCCGGTCGGAAACTGGCCGATGAAGTTGCTGTAGCGATTGTAATAGCCGCCAACGCTGCCGGTGACCCAGCCGATGCGCTTCCGCACGTTCAGATCAAAGCCCAGAGATTTTTCCTGCTGGAGGTTGGGATTGCCGATTTCGAAGGCACCGGTGGCGGCATGGGTGCCGTTGGCAAACAGCTCTTGATAGGTGGGTGCACGCTCTGCACGGTTGATGGTGAATGCGATGGCATACTCATCGTTCGGGGTGAAGACAATGCCCACTGAACTGCTCAGGTTGTCAAACCTGCGTGCCAGTGCCGGGCCAAAGGCGGCGCTGTTCAGCGACTCCACTGAGATGTGGTCGTAGCGTCCGCCGAACTGGAAACTCAGCGGCCCCCGGCTGATGTCTTCATAGAGAAAAACGGCATCCGCCTGCGTGATGGTCGGTGGCAAAAAGGCCTCATCACCCGAGGTGCTGAATTCGCTGCGATCTGACTGATAGCCAACCACGCCTTCCATCCCGACGATTTTTTCATGCTTCACCTCCACACGCGCATCATAGCCATTGTTCTTGAAGAGGGTGCCCGGTATGCCGCCGTCATACTCAGTGTGCTGGTAGCGGGAGGTGGCGATCTTGTAGTTGATCTCCTTGATGCGTGGCAGCGGCTTGTAGAAGGCACCGCGCACATCCAGGCGCTGCTGGTGCATGTCGATGACGACATTCTGCTCGGCAGGAGAGCCGTAGTTGGTGTGGAATTCGGTCCAGGCGAAGCCGACGAAGCCTTTGTCCCAGATGTAGCTCAGGCCGCTGGTCACGCCTTCGGAGCGCAGGTTGCTGTTGGGCATGATCTTGCGGGTTTCGGTATCGCCGGGGGGGAGCGGATTGGTCGTCTGCTCAGCAGTTGTGCGGGCATTGCCGGGGATGCGGAAGTCTTCGGCGGCACGCGTAAAGGACTCAACATGAAAGGCTAATCCTTTGTATCCGCCTTCGATCATGACGCTGGAGAGGTAGCCGTTGTCCACGGAGCTGTAGCGGCCGTTCAGGGCGCCTCGGATGGTGCCGTCGATTTTCTCATCCACGATTCGGCCGTCGATGGAGTTGACGACACCGCCGATGGCGTTCGAACCGTAGAGCAGAGTTGCAGGACCGCGCACCACCTCCACTGACTTCAGGTTGGAGGTGTCGAAACTCACGGCGTGATCCACGCTGGTGGCGGAGGCGTCGATGGTGTTGAGGCCGTTTTGCAGGATGCGGACCCGATCACCATCCAGACCGCGGATGATGGGGCGGCTGGAGGCGGGGCCGAAGTAGGAGCTGCTGACGCCGGGCAGGCGGGCGAGGGTTTGGCCGAGGCTGGGTTCAAGGGCGAGTGACAGATTTTGACCGCTGAGGACGGAGGCTGATTGGGCTTGCTGGAAGAGCGGACGGTCTAGAGGAGCTGTGATTACCATTTCATCCATAGAGATTTCCTCCTCAAAGCTGACGGGTTTGCGGACAGCTTGCTGAATAGGTGTGTCGGATTCAGCAAAAAGAGCGCCGCATGAAGCGAGGGCGAGGAGAAAGGGAAGGCAGAGACGGCTCGGGTAAGTGCAAGTGGTTTGCATGATTGGGCGAGATATATGCAAACGGATTGCACTTGCAAATCATTTGTATTTTCAATTTTCCATGGCCTAGTTTCTTGCATGAAGCATTTCATCCGATCCCTCTGCTTTCTGGCCGCTGCTCTTCCGACCTTTGCCGCCACCAAAGTGGCCACGCTGCATCCCATCCTGGCTGATCTCGCGCGGCAGGTTGGTGGCGCGAATGTGGAAGTGGTCGAGATTCTGAAGCCCGGGGCGGATGTGCATCATTTTGAGCCGGCACCGAAAGACTTGGCGGAGATGAGGGGTGCGAAACTGCTGCTGGCTTCTGGTAAAGGACTGGAGAGCTTTCTTGATAAGCTGCGGGACAGTCTTGGAGCGGGGGTGAAGCTGGTGGAAGTGGGGGCGAAGATTCCTTCGATCCCTTTTGAGGAGCATCATCATGAGGGGCATGCTGACAAAGAGCCTGCGGAGAAGGACAAGGATCATGAGGAGCACGATCACCATCATGGAGCGGAAGATCCGCATTGGTGGCACAGCGCGGAGAACATGAAGCGCGCGTCACGCATCGTGGCGGATGAACTCAGCGCGGTGGATCCTGCGAATGCGGCTGCGTATGCGGCGGGTGCGAAGGCGGCGAGCAAGCGTTTTGGTGAACTGAAGAGCTGGGCGCAGAAGGAGATTTCGAAGATTGATCGCAAGGATCGTCTGCTTGTGACTGCGCACGGGGCGTTTGGGTATTTCTGCAAGGAGTTCGGGTTTGAGCCGATCTCAGTGCTGAGCATTGGGCGGAGTGATGATGCTTCGTCGAAGCACATTGCGGAGACGATTGAGGAGATTCGGGAGCATGGGATCAAGGCGATCTTCCCTGAGGATCAGGCGAATCCGAAGGTGCTGGCGGAGATTGCGCGCAGCACGGGGGTGAAGGTGGGTGAGCCGTTGATTGCGGATGGTACGGCCAAGGTGGCGCATACGTTTGAGACGATGCTGGCACACAATGTTCGCTCCATTGTGGCTGCACTGGCGCCTGCTGCTCCTGTGAAATAAGTCATGCCATGATCCATTGGAAACAGGTCTGTATCTAAGCTATGAATTTCACCACAGAGCACTTGAACTCAAGGCGGCTGAATTCTGGAACATTGGGTAACAGAGAGTTATTTGTGAGCGGTATGCGCGAACTAAGTTCCCAGATTCCGGCTAAAGCCGGTACTACAAAACATGCGCTGGCTGGTTTCAGATCTGGGGTGATGGGGGGGCTTCCAAAACGGGCTGAAGCCCGAACTACGTACTTCCAGATTCCGGCTAAAGCCGGTACTACAAAACATGCGCTGGCTGGTTTCAGATCTGGGGTGATGGGGGGCTTCCAGAACGGGCTACTGCGTAGCCGCGAAGCGAACCCCGAACTACGTACTCAGAAGAGCCGACGAAATGTGGAAGGTGTTCGAGAGCGCACGATGAACGCAGAGATTTCCAACCGGAGCTTTTTTTACAGTTGGTGATATCATGAGAGGTTTTCCGCCCATTCAGATTTTTTTGCTCTGCCTCACGTTCGTGGTGCTGGCGGTGCCGCTGAGCCATCTGACTGGCACGGTGAGTCATGCGAAGGCTGCGCCGGTGAAGGTTGAGGAATCGCCGAGTGTGAAGAGCTTGGTGAGGCTGCGGTATGCGCACAAGCCGGTGACGTTGAGCGTGAAGATTGCGGACAAGGAATTGATCGCTGAGATTGGTGGCTCGCCCATTGAGTTGCAGACCACCCTGCCCTCTCCCAATGACGGAGTGGATGTTTTTGTCAAAGCCAGCTGGGCTGAGGGCACCCCGGATACATCGATCACGCTTGAGCTTGAGCCCGATGGTCTGGCTACACGCAGTGCGACGCGCTGGTCTTCTTCTGAAAGCCTGGATGAAGTCATCACCTTTGAATGGAAATGAGCACCGCTGCCCCCCATGCCCATACCAAGGAGCACGTCTGCTGGGGCGGAGGCTGCGAGCATACGCAGCATCACCGGCTTGAGGTCATTGATCTCAGTGTGCAGTACCAGGAGGTGCGGGCGTTGGAGAACATCCGTTTTGCCACAGAATGCGGACGCAGCATGGCGCTCATCGGCCCGAATGGAGCGGGTAAAAGCACGCTGCTCAAATCCCTTGCGGGACTGATTCCCGGGGGGAGTGGCAAGATCCTCTGGCGTGGCAAACCGCTCACGCGCAGCAGCCATGAGATCGCTTATCTACCGCAGCGTGGGGATATTGACTGGAATTTTCCGATCACGGTGCGCGGACTGGTTGAAATGGGGCGCTATCCGAACCTTGGGTGGTGGCGGCAGTATTCGCGGCATGATGGAGAGATCGTGGAGCGTGCGTTGAAGAGCATGGAGCTGGGCGATTTGGAGGATCGGCAGATCAGCGCGCTTTCGGGCGGGCAGCAGCAGCGGGCGTTCATCGCCCGGGCTCTGGCGCAAGAAGCGCATGTGCTGCTGCTGGATGAGCCGTTTACGGGGCTGGACAAGCCTGCGCAGGAAAATTTGAGCCGGTTGTTTAAAGAACTGACGGCTGAGGGGCGGCTCTTGATTGCGAGTCACCATGATTTGCAGACGGTGACGAGCAATTTTGATGATGTGCTGATCATTCGCCGGCATCAGGTGGCGTTTGGACCGGTGGGTGAGGTGTTCACGCCTGGGAACATTGCGAATGCGTATGAAAGCACGGAGGGGCGCAGCCAAGTCCAGAATTTTGAACCACTAATCGGACGCTAATGGCACACTAATCCGATCCTCCTGAAATCCTATGCCTGAATACTATCTCAAAATTAGTGTCCTGTTAGTGGCCATTAGTGGTTAAAAACAGGTCTGCATCTCGGAATGAATATCACCACAGAGACACGATGAACACAGAGTTATGAAACGGATCTTGAATGCCAATCTCTGTTTCCTCCTCAACATTTTCTTATGGCCACCTTCACTGATTTTCTCGCCGAACCGATCGCCAAGCGCACGCTGATGGCGTGTTTGATGATTGGTTTTGCCAATGGGTTTGTCAGTGCGTTTGTGGTGCTGCGGAAGGACGCGCTCAAGATTGGGACGTTGTCGCATTCGCTGCTGCCGGGGATTGCGCTGGCGGTGTTGATCGGCGGACTGACGCAGTGGAGTGCTTTGGCTGGAGCGATTTTTGCGGCGCTGATTGTGGGGCTGGGGTCGATCTTTTTGTCGCGGACTTCGCGGCTGGATCAGGACACGGCGATGGGCGTGCTGTACACGACGGCGTTTGCGGGTGGGGTGCTGATTTTGAAGAATCTGGACATGCGGCAGAAGCTGGATGAGTGGTTGTTTGGCAGCATTGTGGGTATGGCGGACTCGGATTTGTGGATCGCGTTTGGGATCAGCGCGATTGCGGTGATCACGCTGACGGCGCTGCAACGGCCACTCCTCATCTATCTGTTTGAGCCGAACATTGCGGCGAGCCTGGGTGTTCCGGTGCGGCTCTTAAATTATGCGACGTTTGCGGTGACGATTCTGGTTCTGATTTCATCGCTGCAGGCGGTGGGGTGCATTCTGAGTGTCGGGCTGATGGTGGCACCTGCGGCGACGGTTTATCTGCTGACGAACAATGCGCGCACGCTGTTTTGGGGTGGTGGGATTATTGGGGCGATTGGGTCGGTGACGGCGTTCTTTTTGTCGTATCCGCTGGGGTGGAGCGTGAGCGCGACGATCATTGTGGTGCTGGGGGTGTTCTTTGTGATCGCGTATGTTTTCAGTCCGAAGTATGGGCTGTTTAGCAGAAGGCGTGGGGTGGCGTAGGGGTGCACTGTGAATTGACACGCTGGTGTCAATTTAGGCGATGCAGGACATGCGCACCTGCCCCCCGACGGGTCAGCTGCATTCTAGGTTGAAACCAAGGCCGCCATCTTTTTTTAGATTCACCCCATGAACGCCTCCGCACCCAGTATCACCGACCTTGTTGAATATGCGCTCGCCATGTCGCGAGCGAAGCGTTCCTACCTCGTCACCAAGCTCATCGGCAGCCTCGATGATGACGAAGACAGCGAAGTCAGCCAAGAGTGGCGGGATGAACTCAACCGGCGCGTTGAGAAAATGCGCGACGGCACATCTCCAGGCATCCCGCATGAGGAGGTCATGAGCGGTGCCCGCGAGCTGCTGGCACGACCACTCCAAATGTGAAGAGGTCTTTGTTATTCAAGATTTTTCTTCTACTTGATGGGAACAGCGGGCAAAATTCAGGACGTTCTATGCCTGGCTGAAGCAGGCAATGGATGATCTTATTGAGCTCGATGTTTGAAGGTCTCGTCAAGATCAGTCTAAACTTGCTGAAAAGCACTGTGCAGCGACCCAATTCCAATGATGAAGAACAAAAATCTGATTTTCGTAGCAGTTCTACTGGTCGTGACCGCCATCGCTGGCCGTGTCATCGCCTACAAGTCCGCCAGCAACTATGGCCACACTCTCAAAATGGGGTTATCGACGGTTAGCACGGCAAGTTTCGCCAACACTTCAAAGCTTCGCAACTACTTCGCCTACCCCGAGATGACGTCATCGTACAGACGACTTGAGATACTCTCTTTTCTGGGTGGTGGTTACCGCTCATGTGCTGACGAACTTCAACGAGGCATGATTTACCTCTCTGAGCAGATGGCGTTAGCGCCAGCAGAGCGGTTTTCTGCTCCTCCTTCTCTCAGCCGTCTTGCCCTTTCATGCGATGACCGAACGGACGAAGGTATCGCTGCGGCCGTAACAGGACTTATGGACTCGTATGAGTCTCAGCTGAAATGAAAAAATGAACCCGCAAGCGATACCCACTTCACACCGGTCAGAATAAAATACTCAATATGAAAATGTTGCAGCTAGTCGTGGAGCGACCAGGCTGCGGGAAATGTTCATTCCGATCGCCCTAAGCCTGGGTGACTACATTCGCATTTGCAACAGCGATCAGAGAGACATCGCCAGAGACTACTGGGATGCGAAGGAGCGGAAAGAGGGCGAGAACAAGTAACGGACGCGGGCGCTTTGGCGGTGGGGCGGGAAGACGCTGCTGGTGGGCCGCGGTATGGTGAGGAAGCGCTGGCTTTGCTTCCCGGATTGCATGGGCTTTCCAGGGGTGGCGCTCGCTGCGCGAGCTTACCCCTGGCTACCTTCTTGGACCCCTCCGGGGTCCTGATCTAGTTGCTGCGCAAATGCGGGCAAGAGTGCCCACATCACTTGGACAGCGTCATTGGTGACGCGGTGTGGATGAGAGTAGCGGAGCGCCGCACACGGAGTGTGCGGACCACTCCGCGCTGGTGCTTGCGCGATGCGCTTTGAAATTTTCACACCTTACTTGGCTGGCAGCACCTGCACGGCGTCGAGGTGGACGTTGCCGCTGGCGTTGGCGGTGCGGAAGATGACGGCGGATTCTTCGCCGGCGGTGAATTTCCGGGGAGAGTTTAAAGTTTAAGGTTCAAAGTTTAAAGTTCCCGAGCGCGGATCATTTGGCGGGAAGGATCTGTACGGCGTCGAGGTGTACGTTGCCGCCGGCGTGGGCGGTGCGGAAGATGACGGCGGATTCTTCGCCGACGGTGAATTTCCGGGGAGAGTTTAAAGTTTAAGGTTCAAAGTTTAAAGTTCCCGAGCGCGGATCATTTGGCGGGAAGGATCTGCACGGCATCTAGATGCACGTTTCCGCCTGCGTTTGCTGTGCGGAAGATGACGGCTGCCTCTTCACCTGCGTTGAACTTGTAAGCACCCAAACTAAAAGCGCCCTGGGGGTCTTTGGGGGCTTTGGTTTGATCGACGGTGACGGTTTTTTCGCCGTCGGCGGTGAGGAGGGTGATGGGGGCGGTCTTGGCGCGGTTTTCGTGGGGCTGGAAGTAGATGCGGACTTCGTAGCTGCCGGTTTGTTTGACGCTGAAGGCGAAGCGGGCGCTGGCGTCTTTTTCGCTGGTGTAGCTGTAGTGCTTGCCGATGAAGGGCTTGAGGCCTTCGCCGTGGGCCCATTTGCCGGTGAGCTCGGCTTCGGCGTCGTCGATGACGATGCCTTCGAGTTTTTTGGGGTCGATGCTGCCTTCGGAGGTGCCGGGTGGGGGGAGATCGGGGAGTTTTTTGGCGTTGGCGGGGAGGTAGAGGGCGCCTTCGAGGGTGTCGCGGCGCATGGCTCCGGGCTGGTTCATGAGGTCTTTGAGGATGTCGAGGTACTGGTCATAGACGCCACGGGGGGAGGTGTGGTGGCGGACGCAGATCCAGGCGGCTTTGCCGACGACTTCGCCCATCATGCCGCAGGTGCGCATGACGCGGGTGGAGCCGAGGGCGTGGCGCTCGACACTGATGGTGCGGCCGGCCATGAAGAGATTGCCGATGTCTTTGCTGTAGAAGCAGCGGTAGGGAACGGGGTAGCCGTTGGTGCGGTCGGTGTGCTTGCCGAATTCGGCGCGGCTGATGAAGGGATTGTCGGGGAAGTTTTTGGCGTACTGCTCTTTGGGATAATGGAGGTCCTGATCCCAGGTGGTGGGGACGCAGCCGTCGGGATGGATGATGCCTTTGACCATGTCTCCGCCATTGAGGATCATGTCGCCGACGATGCGGCGGGATTCGCGGGGGCCGCCGATGTAGGCGAGCCAGGTGAGGTCGAAGTCGGCGTATTTGTCGGCCTTGAGGGTCTTCAATGCGGAGACGGCACCATAGACGGCGCGGAAGTTGTGGTCGCGGATGAGTTCGAGGTCGTTGATGGGGTGCTTGTCGAAGCCGCTTTCCCAGAACCACTCGCCATGGACGTAGTCTTCGGGGTCGGGGACGGGGGTGTAGCCGAGGTCGTAGCCGGTCATGTTGGCGGCGTTCTTTTTGCCGACGGGTGCGAGGGCGCGGGGCTCGGGGAAGTCTTCGAGTGTGAGGGGGAGGGCCCAGGGGGGGGCGGGCCAGGTGACGGGGTGCTTGAGGTTTTGCATGACCCACATGTTGCTCATGCCCATGCGGCCTTTTTCTTCCATCATGAACTCGGCTCCGGCGAGTGCGCCGACGCTGCCGTGGCCGGTGCAGTCGACGAAGAATTTGCCGACGAAGCGGGTTTCTTTGCCGGTCTTGGTGTCGAGGCCGATGACGGAGCGGATGTTGCCGGTGTATTTGCCGGAACCGGAGGCAACCGGGACGGTCGCGCTACCCGGAGCAACCGGGACGGTCGCGCTACTGCCGGAGCCACTTTCCATCTCGACGCCGTAAACGTGGGTGTTGAGGTGGAGGTCGATGGTTTTTTCGGCATCGACGGTGTCTTCTTTGAGCTTGTCGTTGAACTCCTGGGGATTGGCGGCGGGGCTGTTGCTGGCGCGGTCGGCGAATTCTTCGACGATCTCGCCGAGGTGGGGATAGAGGCCGCGACGGGTGCCGCCCATGGCCCAGACTTGGATCTCGCTGGAGCCGTTGCCGCCGAGGACGGGGCGGTTTTGAATGAAGGCGACTTTGAGGCCCTGGCGTGCGCCGGAAATGGCGGCGCCCATGCCGGAGTAGCCGCCGCCGATGACGACGAGGTCATATTCGGTGGTTTCGGGGGCTTTGTCTGGGAGGCCGAGGAGCTGGCGGCGGAGCTTGTTGGTGGAGGCGAAGTCGGCGGGAGGTGTGAAGGTGTCGTCTTTGCTGAGGATGATGGCATCGACGCGGCCGTCGAAGCCGGTGAGGTCGTGGAGGGCGAGGGTGGTTTTGCCGGAGAGTTTGACGGGGCCGGCTTTTTCCCACTGCCAGTCTTTGCCGGTGGTGCCGAATTCGTGGTCGAGCTTGGTGCCGTTGACGGTGATCTCGAAACGGCCGGGGGTGCCTTTGGCGTCCCAGGGGCCGACCCAGTTTTTGGTGCGTGCCCAGAGGGTGTAGGTGCCGGCGGGGAGTTCGATTTCGGTGGAGGCGTCTTTGACGGGCTTGCCCATGCCGTGGGCCATGAGGTAGGGGGAGCCCATGGCATCGATGAACTGCGTGTCCAGGACCCAGCCACCGGGGTTGGAGAAGGATTCGGCTTCGATCCAGAGCGGCTGGGCGCTGGCGGAGCCGAGGGTGAGGAGGGTGGCGAGGAGGACGGATTTCATGATTGGGGGAAGTTTTAAACGAGGACGGGGGGGGAAAGCAATCATGGGTTGTTTGTTACGGTAACAGATTGGGATGAGGCTGACCACCCTAGGGAAGCATGGTCCCATCCCATTGTGGGAGGGAAGTTGAGCGATTTGTGCGCGGGGCGGTGCGAGGAGGAAGGTCGCGCTTCACCTCGCGAAAGCGGTAGCTGCGATGCAGGCTTGCGCCTTGCATCTTCGCGACCGCACTCCAAAACGGTGGTGCGCGCTTGGAGCGTCCAAGACCGCCACGATCCGAGCGCCACTCATGCCCGTCGGTTTTAGATGTCGTCAAGTATCGCTGCGTGCCTGCACCTTGCCCCTCTGGCAAGCATTCTCTACTTCAGTTCCTGGATGCGGAGATTGCGGAACTTGTAGGTCTGGCCTTTTTCGCCGTGGTGCTGAATGGCGATGACGCCGGTGGCATCTTTGTCGTCTTGCACATCGGTGGTGAGGACGCCGTTGATGAAGATTTTGAGGCTCTTGCCACGGCATTCGATGCGGTAGGTGTTCCAGTCGTTGCGCTTGAAGGCATCGCCTGCACGGGCGCGGAAGGCGGCTTCGCTTTCCTTGTCGCCCTTGATCGGGCTGATGAACCACATGCGGCGGCCTTCATCGTACAAGCCACCGCTCCACTTGCGGTTGGCATCGCCATCGACCTCGGCCTGATAACCGAAGACTTTGTTCTTTTCGACATGGGCGCGGAACATGAAGCCGCTGTTGGCCTGGCCTGCGGGCAGGAGGATGTCGCCTTCAAAGATGAAGTCGCCGTAGGGCTTTTCGGTCACGACGAAGAATTTTTTCTCGCCGGTGAGATGGATTTCGCCGTCCACAATGTCGATCTGGCCCCAGTCATAGGGGTTCTTCCAGCCGGTGAGTGTTTTGCCATCGAAGAGCGGGACAAAGTCGTCGGCGAAAACGGGGATGGAAATGGCCAGGGCGAGTGCGGCGAGGAGGAGGCGTGGATTCATGGTGGGGATGCGATCAAAGCCATCCTGCCTAGCAACACAAGAACCTTTGCCGTGTCGGGCGAGGTTTACGCAGACTGCAAAGGACTAGGAGCCGCCGCGAAGCTGGCCGGCAGATTTGGGGACGGCCATTTTGGTGGAGTTTCCTGAGCCGCCGGCTGCGTGGTTGTAGCCGCCGCCCAGGGCCTTGTAGGCTTTCACAAATGCCGTCAGCTGCTCCTGCTTGAGCTCGATCAAATCGATCTTGGATTCGAGTGCATCGCGCTGGGTGAAGAGCACTTCGGTGTATTCTGCGCGGGCATTGAAGAAGAGCTGACCTGCGATGCTGATGGAGTCGTTCAGAGCGGCCACCTGCTGGGCCTTGAGGTCGTAGCTTCGACCGTAGTTTTTGATCTGCGCGAGCTGGTTCACGGTCTCGATGTAGGCTTTAAGCACCGTCTGCTGGTAGCTGTAGATCGCCCCGATCTGGCGGGCGCTCGCGCCGAGGAAGGCGGCCTTGATGGCACTGCGGTTGATCAAGGGTGCCATCACGTTGCCAGCAACGCCATAAACCAGCGAAGCCGGGGTGGTGAACGCGGACGCGAGGGAGAAGGACTGCAATCCCAGGGCGCTGGAGATGCTGAGTGAAGGGTAGAATCTGGCCGCTGCAGCTTTCACATCCAGTCCGGTGGCCGCCAGTTCCAGCTCGGCCCGACGCACGTCGGGACGGTTGCGGAGCAATTCGGCCGGCAGTCCGGTGTAGATGTGGGAAAGCATCATGTGATCGAAGCCGTCAGACTTGCGCTTCACGTGCTGGGGGTAACGACCGGCCAGGTAGTTGAGCTTGTTCTCAGTCACGGTGATCTGCTGCTGAATTTGGTAGAGATGGCTTTGGTTCTTGAAAACTTCAGCCTCAAAGCGGCGAACGGCGAGTTCTGTCACACGGGCGTTGGCTTTCTGGAGCTTGACCGCCTCGAGTGCATTCTTTTGAATCTCGATCATGCGCTTCAGGGTGGACAACTGATTGTCAAACGCGACCAGGTCGTAGTAGGTCTCGGCGATTTCAGAGACGATGTTCGTGATCATGAAGTTCCGCCCTTCCTGGGTGCCCAGGTAGCGGAGGACCGCGGCATCACGCTCGTTGCGCAGCTTTCTCCAGATGTCCACTTCCCAGTCAAAGTCGGCAGAGAAGCCGAAGTTGGGCATGTTGGTGGGAATGGGGACTCCCGTCGCGATTTCGTTGGCGACGTTGTCTTCCGCAGCTCCGGCGGCGGTGTGGCGTCCGACTTTATCAATCCCAGCCGTGGTGCCTGCGGTGATGAATGGGAAAATGGCCCCCTTGCGCGCACGCACCTCGCTTTTGGACGCCTCAATCTCCTGCAGCAGGATGTTCAATTCCTGATTGTTGCTCAGCGCGGTGCTGATGAGTGATTTCAGATTTGGATCCTTGAAATACTCCTGCCATCCGATTACGGCGGAGTTCTTGGTGCCTGCCGTATCCGGAAAGTTGGCAGGCAGGGGCGGATCGCTTGATGGCAGAGGGTCACGGCGGAGCACGGACGAGCAGCCCTGCACCGTGACGATCAGACAGACGAAATTAAATGCCAGGAGCTTGTTCTTCAGTTTTTTCATATTCATGATGGCCGTGGCCGTACTCTCCAAGTTCACTCAATGGCATATCATCTTCATCTGGAAGAAGTTTCCCACGAGCAGAGATCGTACCGAAAATGTAGTATAGTCCAGGGACAACCAGAAGACCGATCACCGTGCCGAGGAACATCCCGCCGGCTGCGGATGCACCGATGGTTTTGTTGGCAATGGCACCTGCGCCAGAGGCACGCAGCAAGGGGATCATCCCGGCGATGAAAGCGAAAGAGGTCATCAAAATCGGACGGAAACGTACTTTGGCACCTTCAATGGCCGCTTCAAGAATGGAGAGTCCCTCGCCGTGGCGCTGTGAGGCGAACTCCACAATCAGAATGGCGTTTTTGCCCAGCAAGCCCACGAGCATGATGATGCCCACCTGCGCATAAATGTCATTGTCCAACCCCATCGCTTTCAGCATCGCAAAGGAACCCATGACACCCACCGGCAGAGAGAGGATCACGGCCAGAGGGAGAGTGAAGCTTTCGTACTGACCGACGAGCACCATGTAAACGAACAGGAGCACCACGATGAAAATATACATGGCCTCATTGCCGCGCCCCACTTCATCAAACGAGAGACCGGCCCAGCCGATGTCAAAGCCACGCGGCAGGGTTTTCTTTGCCACGTCCTGGATCGCCTTGATGGCATCGCCGCTGCTGAAACCTGCGGCTGGCGCGCCCTGGATGGATGGAGCGGGGTAGGCGTTGTAACGGGTGATTTCATTCAAGCCCAGCTTCGGCTTCAGGCTCATGAAGGCTGAATACGGCACCATCTCGCCCTTTTCATTGGCGACATACATGTCCTTGAGATCCTTGGGCAGCCTGCGGTAGTCCGGATGAGCCTGCACATAGAGTTTGAAGAACTGGCCAAACTTAATGAAGCCCTGTTCATAGGTACTCCCGATCATGACGGAAAGGTTGTCCATCGCCTTGCCAATGGAGACGCCCTTTTGCATGGCCACCTTGTTGTCGATGACGAGCTCGATCTGGGGATAGTTGGCGCTGAAGAACGTGAAGAGGCCACGGAGCTCTTTGCGCTCCCCCAGAGCCTTCATGAACTCATCATTCACCACCTGCAGTTTGTCATAGTCACCCGTGTTGGTCTTGTCCAGCAAGCGGAGTGAGAAACCACCTGCAGCACCGTAACCGGGAACCGCGGGAGGCTCGTAGAACTCGATTGTGACACCTGAGATGGCTTTGCATTTTTCTTCCAGTTCGGCGATGATCTGAGGGGCTGTCAGTTTGCGCTCCTCCCAGTTATGAAGATTGATCAGACAGGTGCCGGCGTTCGAGCCGCGACCCTCGGTCAGCACTTCGTAGCCCGCCAGCGATGACACGGATTCGACACCTTCAATGGTCTTGGCGAGCTGCTGCAGTTCGGTGGACTTGGCCGAGGTGCGTTCCAAGGTCGATCCCGGGGGCGTCTGCAGAATCGCGTAGATCATTCCCTGATCTTCCGCCGGAATGAAGCCAGCCGGCAGCTTTTCGTTGATGAAGTAGATCGCCGCGCCCGCCGCAGCCAGCACTCCGAACGTCACGAGCCGCCGGTGGACGATCCGCCTGAGAATGGCGACATAAAAATCCGTCACCTTTTCAAAGACATGATTGAATGCGGCGAGCAGCAACGCGATCGGCCCGCGCCATTTGCGCTTTTTGTGACCGTCTTCGTGGTCGTGGCCGTGCTCGGACTTTTTCAAAATCATCGCGCAAAGCACGGGCGTCAGTGTGAGGGCCATGACGCCGGAGAGCACGATGGCCACCGCCATGGTGATGGAGAACTGCCGGTAAAAGACCCCGACGGGGCCGGTCATGAACGTCACCGGCACGAACACCGCAGTCATCACCAGCGTGATGGCGATAACGGCACCGGCGATTTCATGCAGCACCATCTGGGTGGCCTTGTAGGGAGAGATGTTTGTGCCATGCATTTTGGCATGCACGGCCTCCACCACCACGATGGCGTTGTCCACCACGATGCCGATGGCCAGCACCAGCGCGAAGAGCGTGATGAGGTTGATCGTCACTCCAAACATCTGCATGAGGAAGAAGGCGCCGATCAGCGAGACCGGCACCGCCAGCGTCGGGATGAGCGTGGAGCGCCAATCACCGAGGAAAACAAACACCACGAGCGCCACCAGAATGAAGGCCTCTATCAGCGTATGCAGCACCTTCTCAATCGAGGCATCAAGGAAGTTGGCCACATCGTAGCTGATCTTGTAGTCCATCCCTGACGGAAAGGTCTTCTCCTTGATCTCCACCAGCTTCTCCTTGATCTCCTTGATCACTTCGTTCGCATTGCTGCCATAGCTCTGCTTGATCACGATGGCTGCGGAGGGCAGCCCGTCGAGGTCTGAATAGAGATCGTAGAATTCACTGCCCAGCTCCACGGAGGCGACGTCCTTGAGGCGCAGCAGTTCACCGTCTTCCGTGGCTCGCAGGATGACGTTCTCATACTGTTCGACCTCGTTATATCGTCCCACGTAAGTGAGCACGTACTCCAGCGCCTGAGAAGTTTTGCTGTCCGCCCGCCCGATTCGCCCTGGAGACCCGATCAGGCTCTGCTCCGAAAGTGAATGCATCACCGACTCGGTCGAGACGTTGTAGGCTCGCATGCGGTCCGGCTTCAGCCAGATGCGCATTGCGTACTGTCGGGTGCCCAGGATCTTGGCGGAACCCACACCGCGAATACGGCTCAGCTCGGGAATGAGATAGATGTAGCCGTAGTTGAACAGGAACTGCATGTCCGCATTTTTGTCCGTGCTGAACAGGTTCACGTACATGAGCATGTTTGGCGTCAGGTTGTTCACGATGACGCCCTCGCGCTGCACCAGCGGGGGGAGACGGCTCATCACCTGATTGACGCGGTTCATCACGTTCACCGTCGACTGGTTCGGATCGGTGCCCATGTGGAAGACCACCTGAATGGTTGCCTCCCCTGCGCTCGTGGCGTCGGAGGTCATGTACTTCATGTTGGGCACCCCGAGGATCGAACGTTCCAAGGGAATCAAACAGGACTCTTCCAGAACTTTCGCGCTCGCCCCCGGGTAGTCCAGGGTGACCATGACCGTGACCGGCGCCACATCAGGGAACTGGGAGATTGGCAGGGTGATCATCGAGAGCCCCCCGAGGAACAGGATGATCAGAGAAATAACAATGGCCAGGGCCGGCCGACGCAGAATCTTCGTAAACATTGGTCAAATCGTTTAATTATTCAGCGTGCAGTTTCATATCCTTGAAAGCCTCTTCGGGCTTCTTGAAAACATACACTGCTTTCTCGCCGCTTTTGGCCTGGCGCATACCTTCGAGAACGATCCTATCCTTGTCAGTCAAACCGTCGCTGACGATGAAAACATCCTCCAATTCCTCGCTGATATGGATGCGCTGTTGAACCAGGATGTCATCCTTTCCCACGATAAACACATAGTGATGGTCCAGGATCTCAAACGTCGCCTTCTGTGGAACCAGCAGCGCATCCTTGATCATTTTGTTCATGCGAATGTTGCCAGTCTCGCCATGTCTCAGCAGGCGGTCCGGATTCTGAAAATCCGCACGGAAGGGGATGGTGCCGGTTTGGTTGTTAAACTCCGCCTCGATGACGTTGACTCTGCCTGGCTGGCTGAAAATCTTGCCGTTGGCCATCACCAATTCGACCTTCTTTCTCTCATCCGGCTGCTCTTCGGACATGTAATCCAGATACTCTGCCTCAGGGACGTTGAAATAGACCCACATCTCGCTGTTGTCAGACAGGGTCGTCAGCAAATCACCCTCATCCACCAGGCTGCCATTCCGCAGGTGCAGGCGGTCCATCAGCCCTGGAAAAGGCGCATTGATGTTGGTGAAGCCGAGGTGCGCCTGCGCGAGGTTCACCACAGCCACTTTTTGTTCCCATTTGGCCTTGGAAATGGCCAGCTCTTTGTCAGACACCACCTTGCTGTCCGTCAATCTCTTGGTGTTTTCGTATTCGACCTTGGCAACCTGGGCCTCGGCCTCTGCGCTGGTCAGCTCTGCCTGGTAAACCAGGGGCAGGATCTTGAACATCGGATCGCCTTCCTTGACGAGCTGGCCTTCCTTCACAAAGACGGATTGCAGATAGCCACGCTCCACCGCACGGAGCTCAATGTTACGGCAGGAACGAATCTGACACACATATTCGCGCGTGACGAGCGTATCCCGCTTGATGGGGTTGGTCAGAATCATCTGAGCCTTCTCTTCGTGCTCTTCGTGCTCAGCCTCCTCATGGTGGCAGGCGCTAAAAAGCAGGCTGGCCGCCAAGCCGGCGTAAATGAGGGATTTTCGAGAAGCGTTATGCAGTAATTCCATTCTTGCCCATACGAAGCCATAGACTTCGGCCTATTCATATACCCTCTACAGGGGGTTTTTACCCCCACCCCCGACACCAGTGCCGGGGTTAATTTGAAAGGTCGAGCGCCACATGGGAGTGTAAATTCCACCCTATTCTCAGTGCTTTTAAATTAAGATATTTGCTGCGTAAAATCCGTTTAGCGAGGGACGGTCGTGCAAAAACTTCAAAAGCGGCAGCTTCTCAACGCAGGATACTTTTGGTCCAGTTGTGGCTGGAGCGGACATTCCGGTCAGGGCGTGTTCACCATCAAGATCATGGCTTGTTTTTTGCGCTCTATGCAGGGGAATTAGCCTCTGTTCGAGCCGTCCTCCACAAGCCCTCAGTCATCACAATCCTGGGCGATTCGGGGATGCCGCGCTCATTCTGCTGGTACTGTGTGACGAGCAGATCCACCGCCGCAGCGCCGAGGACAATTGCCTGCTGGTCGATGCCGGGCACTTCGGGCATGTCCGCGCGCCAGCCGAGCGAGACGTGGTCCGGCCTGCGGGATGGTGGCAGGGAGGCGAGCCAGTCTTTCACGACATGGCCAGCGTCGATGACGACGTCGGGTTTGGCCGTGCGCAGCCATTGCAGGAAATCATTGCGGCTGAGTGACTTGCGGAGCGCCAGCAGCTCACCCGGTCTGGCCAGCGGGTGATGGGCCAGAAAACTGGCGGACCACGCGCGGAACATGCGCTCATTGATGGTGCTGCCGCAGTAAAAGCCGATGCGCTTATAGCGCTGCTTCTTCAGCATGCGCAGTGCGGTCATCATGCCGAGGAAGTGGTGGTGATGGACGCGGTGCAGCTGGGGCCGCGCATAGCCCAGGCCGATGACCACGCTGCTGAACTTTTCCCACGCCATGGAGACATGACCGCGGCTGCGTGAGACCAGAGGCGAGAGGATGAAACCGGGGATGCCGCGTGCTTCGAGGATGTCTGACAGCCGACGTGCCGTCATTCCCCGGGCGGCGAGATGAAATTCCTCGAGCTGAAAGCCGAGTTTCGCGGCCTGCTGATGCGCGCCCAGCACGAGCTGCTGCGACCACGAGGAGCGCTCGATTTCCTGGGAACTGCGTTCGGCCCAGACAAAGGCCAGCGTGAGAGGAGCGGCGACACGGCGAGTGCGGCGCATGTGCGTCATGAGCTTTGCGATTTCGGGATCGGGCTGGTAACCGAGCTCGTTGGCGGTTTGGACGATTTTCGCTCTGAGGGAAGCCTCCACATGCTTCCCGCCGCGCAGGGCGCGAGAGACCGTCATTTTGGAAATGCCAAGCCTGAGGGCGATGTCGTTCAACGAAGGGCGTGCCATGCCGCACTCTACACAGACTCGCTCTTTGAATCCAATGTCGGTGTTGTGGAAGCACCTGAACTCAAGGCGGCCAGATTGTGGAACGGGGAGTGAGTGTTGGGAGTATTTGAGAGCCGTTTGCGCGAAGTGAGCTTCCCAGATTCCGGCTAAAGCCGGTACTACAATACGTGCGCTGGCTGATTTCAGACCTGGGGTGATGCGGGGCTTCTGGAACGGGCCACGATCCCGAAATACGTACTCAGAGGAGCTGCTGAGATGTTATTCGGGAGGAAGGATCATGCCGTTTCACTGACAATCCCGAATAAAAAACGGACACCGAGTCCCGCCCAAACGTATCACCCGCGACATCACCATGGACATCCAACGAAACGGCACCCAACCCTCCGGCAAAGGCCCTGCCGACTGGTTTACTGGCACAGTGCGCATCGACCCGCTTTTTCAGGCAGGTTCACCCACACGCGTCGCTGGTGCCAGTGTCACCTTTGAGCCCGGGGCCCGAACCGCCTGGCACACGCATCCGCTGGGACAGACCTTGATCGTTACTGCGGGTTGTGGTCGAGTACAGCGTCTGGGCGGGCCCATGGCAGAAATTTTTCCGGGGGATGTCGTGTGGTTTCCGCCCGGAGAAAAGCACTGGCACGGGGCCTCACCCACCACTGCGATGACTCACATCGCCATCCAGGAAAGTCTCGATGGCAAGGTCGTGGACTGGCTGGAGCAGGTCACCGACGAGCAATATCAATCCTCTCAACCTACCTCATAAATCCCCATTATATGCCCAACGCCAAAGCTTACTCCGCCTCCAGCGCGACTTCCCCGCTCGCCTTCACCAGCATTCCGCGCCGCGAGCCCACGGAGCGTGATGTGGAAATCGAAATTCTCTACTGCGGCATCTGCCACTCGGACTTGCATCAGGTGCGCAATGAATGGAGCGCCATTCCAACAGTCTATCCTTGCGTGCCGGGCCATGAGATTGTCGGGCGTGTGACCCATGTGGGCGCGGCGGTGAAGAAGCACAAACGGGGCGACATTGTGGGTGTGGGCTGTCTGGTGGACTCGGATCAAACCTGCCCGCAGTGTGAGGCGAATTTGGAGCAATTCTGCCCGCACGCCGCCTTCACGTACAACTCGCCTGACAAACACGGCACCGCGCCGGTGACTTATGGCGGTTACTCCACCAGCATCGTGGTGGATGAGCACTTTGTGCTGAGTGTTCCTGGGAATCTCAGTCTCGCGGGCGTGGCTCCCCTGCTCTGCGCTGGCATCACGACATATTCACCCATGCGCCGCTGGGGTGATCTGAAGGGCAAGAAGGTCGGCGTCATCGGGCTTGGTGGTCTTGGTCACATGGGAGTGAAGTTTTCCCATGCCTTCGGTGCGCACACGGCGGTGCTCACCACCTCGCCGAATAAGACGGAGTCGGCTCTCAGCCTTGGCGCTGATGAAGTGATTGTCTCCAGTGATGCCAATGAGATGCAGAAGCACGCGGGCAGCTTTGACTTCATCCTCGACACGGTCTCGGCGGAGCATGACATCAATGCGTATCTCAACCTGCTGAAAATCGATGGCACGCTGACGCTGGTGGGTGCGCCGGACAAGCCGCTGCCAGTTTCTGCTTTTGGTCTCATCTTTGGCCGGAAGAGACTGGCGGGTTCATTGATCGGCGGTATTGCAGAAACGCAGGAGATGCTCGATTTCTGCGGCACGCATGACATCACTTCCGAGGTGGAGGTGATCCCGATTCAGCAGGTCAATGAAGCGTATGAGCGGCTGCTGAAGAGTGATGTGAAGTATCGGTTCTCCATTGATATGGCATCGCTGAAGTCGGCCTGATGTGGGCGGCTGGCGGGGTGGGATTTGAGCGTGAGTTTAGGAGCGCTGTCTGATTATGGAGGCCATGCGCGGCGGGGCTCTTTGCAGGCGCTGCTGGTGGGCGCAGGGAGATGGCGGCGTGCTGGATTTGCTTTCCGGATTTGATGCCGGGTACCAGGGTAGCCTCGCCAAGGCTCGGCAACCCTTCTTTGATGCGCAGCCCCTTTGGGGCTGGTGGGTGGCGGAGCTATAGTGATTTCAAACTGATTTCTGAAAAGCATGCGGGGCGACACTCGGCGGAGGCTTGAGGACAAGCCTCCCTACCTCGCTCCGGGCATGCGGCGGGGCTTTTTGCAGGCGCTGCTGGTGGGCATTGGGTGCGGCGAAGTCTTGGGTTTGCTTTCCGGATTTGATGCCGGGTACCAGGGTAGCCTCGCCAAGGCTCGGCAACCCTTCGCTTTGATGCGCAGCCCCTTTGGGGCTGGTGGGTGGCGGAGCCAGAGCGATTTCAAAACTGATTTCTGAAAAGCCTGCGGGGCGACACTCGACGGAGGCTTGAGGACAAGCCTCCCTACCTAACGCCGGCATGCCCGGTGCGAGTCAGGGCGCTTGTTCCGCCAAGCGCCGTCGAACGTCGTCATGCGCAGCTTTCGAGTATCTCGGTGTGTGCGTGCGGTGACTGGCTGGCGAAGGAGCACCAGCTCCTGCGTTCGCATATTCCAGGAATGCGTAGGCTGACCGGCCTGCGAA
Source organism: Prosthecobacter sp. (assembly GCA_021733925.1). Taxonomy (GTDB): domain Bacteria; phylum Verrucomicrobiota; class Verrucomicrobiia; order Verrucomicrobiales; family Verrucomicrobiaceae; genus Prosthecobacter. Next base: position 71,247 of record JAIPJY010000004.1, read on the forward strand.
AGCGGTAGCTGCGCTCGTTCCTCGCTACGCAACCGCAGTCCATATGGGGGCGTCGTTGGCTCGATTCGGAAAGGAGTTTTGGAAATCGCTATCTAAGGAGGAGCGAAATGTTGGAGTGATACGTCACTTGAACAAGGAGGTTGAAGGACAGTGGACGATGCGCTGAGAGACGTGCTACAAGCCCAGAATCGCATCCATGATTTGCTGGCTGAGTTCGGAGACGGCTTTGCCGTCGGTGTAGTGATTGAGCATGAGGGCGTAGCAGAATTCTTCGCCGGATTTGGTTTTGGCGTAGCCGGTGAAGGTGCGGATGCCGGACATGGCGCCGCCTTTCCAGGTGAGGCCGTCTTTGGAGAGGAGGGAGGCTTTGTAGGCGGTGCCTTGGGGGCCTTTGGCGGCGAAGTATTGCAGGCGGGCGAGATCGAGCGGGCGGATGAAATCGGCGCGGGCGAGGCCGCAGCCGTCTTCCATGCGAAGGCCGATGAATTCGAGTCCGCGGGACTTCCAGTGTTCGCGGATGACGTCTGCGGGGGGCTTGCCTGCCTTCACGCCGAGCATGCGGAAGACGCATTCGGTTTCGTGATTGTCGGAGGTGGCGTGGATACTGGTGATAATGTCGAGCAGCGGTGGGGAGTCGTGTTTGAGCAACGAGTGGGTGGCGGGAGTGGTGCTGGTTTTGTCTCCTACCTGAATGCCTGAGGCCATGAGAATGGCACGGAAATGATGTGCGGCAAAACGTGCGGGGTCTGGGACGGCGCCTTTGGCCTGAAATTTTGCGGCGCCCAGCGGGACGGTGCCGCGAAGGTGGATCGCGGTGGTGCTCTCGCCGCCGTGAATGACGACGCCATCGCCGGAATCGGCGGGGCCGGTGGTGACGTCGTTTTTCCAGGCGGCGTCGGGGACTTCGAGATTGATGCCGAGGAGCTCGGCAGCAGAGCCCACCTCAGGGCCGGCGCGGAAGACGACGATGTAGCGGTTGTGATTGAGGTTCAGTCCTGAGATGCCGCTGCCGTAGCCGTTGCCGATGTCTCCCCAGTTCCAGAAGTCGTTGTAGAGACTGCCGCTGAAAAAGCTGGAGTCAGCGCGAATGCCCCCGGTGATGCGGGTGAGGCCGCGCTGTTTCAAATCGGCGGCCCAGGCTTTGAGATCGTCGAGTTTGAGCATGGGATCACCACCGCCGATGATGATGAGATCGCCCTGAATGATGCCGTCCTTGAGCGGTGAGGTCGATTTGAGTTCGGTGGTGAAATGAAAGTCCGGGCCAAGGATTTCCAGCGCGGTGGCGGTGGTGAGGGTTTTGAGGCTGGAGGCGGGAATGAAAGCGGTGGTGGCGCTGACATCCTTCACGACTTCGCCTTTGCTGTTGAGGATACAGAGGCCGATGGAGGCGCCTGCGAGTGAGGGATTCTCGTGGGCTTGATGCAGGATCGTGGTGATCGCATCAGGCGGGGGCGGCTTGACTTCGGGAGGGACTGGAGTGCCGTAGCGAATCCACAGCAAAGCGGCCAAGGCCGAGGCCATGAGGAGAATGACGGTGTTTTTCAGCATGGTCGAGTGTAGCCTGAAACGGGCCGGGTCCAAGCGAGGTGCTAAGAAATGGAGCCGGAGAAAGGCGGCGGTTTGTTTCGAGCCTGTTCTTCACTTGCCGGATCATTTGAGGTGACTAACTTGGCCGCCATGTTTGAACTGGCCCCTGAAAAATGGACGATGCAGGGAATCCTGTGGGGGTTTTTTGTTTTTGGAGGGCTGATTGCAGGCGCCGGGCTGATATGGACCGCGAGCACGGCCTGGTTTCTTTACAGCTCTGAAAAAACCACGGGCGTGATTGTGGATGTGGTCGGCATTCTGAGCACGCGGAGCCCGAGTGAATCGCCGCAGGCGAAGCAGGTGATCAGCTATTACCCGGTGGTGGAGTTTCGTGATGCGCGGGGAAGCTTGCACAAGTCCCAATCATCGCGGGCGGCGCGGTCCGATCATTTTAAGCGTGGTGATGAGGTTGGCGTTTATTACGATGCCCAAGATCCCGCACAGATGTTCATCGAAAACACGTGGATGCTGTGGTTTTCCCCGGGGGTGATTCTGGGCAGCGGACTGATCTGGATGCTCGCTGTGGGTGGCATGATGATGTTAAACAAACGATTTGAGGTGGGCTTTGCCCAAGACAAGGCGCGGTTTTACAGCCAAGTGGCGGCCGCAGATCCAGCGAAACCCGACAACGATTCTTCCAACCGATGAAACCTGAAAAAGTGAAGTTCATGCTGATGGCGGCCGACATGAAGCGGGCGGTGGCGTTTTACCGAGATGTGATCGGCCTGGAGGAGATCTTTGTGAGTGATTTCTGGACGGAGCTGCGGTTTGGGGATGCGATCATCGCGCTGCATGGCGGGCATGACGGCTCGCGGAATCCGACGGGATTGAGCTTTCAGTATGAGGATGTGCTGGTGATGGCGGAGAAGATCGCGGGAGCGGGGGCGAAGATATTGCAGTCGCCGCAGCAGCGGGAGGGGGAGCCGATTTTGCTGGGGGTCTTCAGGGATGCGGAGGGGAACGAGGTGTTTATGACGCAGTATGTGGGTTAGAAAATGACGAATGACGAATGACGAATGTCGAATGATATGAGGTGTCTGGGAAGAGTTTCGGGCATTCATCTTTGTTCCCAGCGTTGCACCCGGCGTCTGGCGTATTATATCAACGTCCAGATGCACACCCCTTTCATTCCCACGCTTGATGCCCTCCCGGCGCGTAAATCGCCGCTGATGGAGAGGTTTGCGGGGTTGCTGGAGGCGAAGGGGCCGGCGCAGATCGAGGCGATGGCGAGGGAGTCGCGGATGATCACGCGGCGAAATTTTGGGAGGACGATGCGGCTGTTTGCGCCGCTGTATGTTTCCAATGAGTGCGTGAACAACTGCAGCTACTGCGGATTTTCGCGTGATAACAATGCGATCCTGCGGGTGACGCTGACGGTGGAGCAGGTGGTGACGGAGGCGAAGCATCTGGTGGCGCAGGGGTTTCGGAACATCCTGCTGGTGGCGGGGGAGCATCCCAAATTCGTGAGCGATGGCTACCTGGAGGAGTGCATCCGGGCGATTCGTGAGTTTGTGCCGACGATTGGCATCGAGGTCGGGCCGATGGAAGACCCGGAGTATGAACGCATGGTCAAAGCGGGGGCGGAGGGGCTGGTGGTGTATCAGGAGACGTATGACCGTGAGATTTACAAGGACATGCACACGGCGGGGCCGAAGAAGGATTTTGACTGGCGGCTGGCGTGCCCAGAGCGTGGGTATGCGGGTGGGTTTCGCCGCATCGGCATTGGGGCGTTGTTTGGTCTGAGCGACTGGCGGCTGGAGGCGCTGCGACTGGCGGCGCATCTGGAGCATCTGTACAAGCACTGCTGGAAGTCGAGTTTCACGGTGGCGTTTCCGAGGCTGCGGCCGGCGGCGGGTGGATTTACCCCGATGACGGATTTCCCGGACTGGGCGCTGGTGCAGACGATTTGTGCTTTCCGAATCACGTTTCCTGAGGTGGGGATTATTTTAAGCACGCGTGAATCTGCGCCGCTGCGGGATGCGCTGGCACCGCTGGGCATCACGGTGATGAGCGCGGGGAGCCACACAGAGCCGGGCGGCTATACGGGGGCTGGGAATGATGACCTGCACCTGACGGTGCGTGGGAAGCGTGTGGAGGTGGCTGAGAAGGCGGAGACGAATCGTGCCGAGGGGCAGTTTGGCATCGCGGATCAGAGGTCACCGCAAAGCGTGGCGGAGATGCTGCGGCTGCAGGGGCTTGACCCGGTGTGGAAGGACTGGGATGCTTCGATCCTGGCTGCGTGAACCCCGAATTTTGTCATGAAGATTACTTTGAACGGAGAGAAGCGTGAGATGGCAGGGCCGCTGACGGTGCGGGAGCTGCTGGAGATTATTGGACTTGGTGGCAAGCCGGTGGTGGTGGAGCAGAATCAGATCGCGCTGCTGCCGAGGGAGATTGATGGGGCGGAGGTGAGTGAGGGGGATGTGATCGAGGTGGTGCAGATCACGGCGGGGGGCTAGGTGGAGGCAGAATGACTAATCTCGAAGCCGGAATGCCGAATGGCGGAGGGCTGGCATTCGGTGGTCATTCGTGCGCTTGGCAGATGCGCGGCGGGACTCCTTGCAGACGCTGCTGGTGAGCACGGGGTGCGGCGGAGTGCTGGGTTTGCTTCCCGTTTTTGTGGTGATAAACCCAGGGAAGCACTCGCTAAAGCTAGGCATCCCTGGGCTGAAAGACGAAAGGCCGTTGGCCTTCAAGTCCGTCTGGATCGAAGTTCGTAGTGATGAATATCAGGAAGTGTGAAAACGTGGCCAGCGTGTCAGGTCTATTGAGAGAGTCGGGGCAGGCTTCGCGCTTGATTCAACAGTGGCAGTGAAGGGCGAACGTGGAACTCTTGGAGCACTGGGGTGTGGCGGAGCGCTGGGATCGAGGACGAGTTCGAGTAGGTGGACGAGAACGATTTTGAACTAGCGGGAGACGCCGGAATAACCGTGGCCGCTGGAGCAGAGGCGGAAGAGGTGGTTGCAGACTTCGTGGGCGGAGAGGATGCCGGTGCGGGGGAGTGAGTCGAAGTCGCCGATGAGGACGGGCCAGTCGGCGCGGTCTTCGGGGATGCGGCCGTGGGAGCCTTTGACGAGGGAGGCGTCGAGGGGGATGACATCCATGAGCATGCGCTGGCCGAGGGCTTTCTTGGCGAGCTTGCCGGCGATCTTGAGCTTGGGCCACTTGATGGTGGGATCGAGGAAGAGTTCGGCGGGGTCGTAGCCGCATTTGCGGTGGATGTCCACGCAGCGGGCGAAGTCGGGGGCTTTGCGGTCGTCCTGCCAGTAGTAGTAGGTGAACCAGCTTTTGGCGTCGGCGACGGCGATGAGGTCGCCGCTGCGTTCGTGGTCGAGGCCGAAGAGATGTTTTTCCATTTTGCCGAGGACCTGGGCGACTCCGGGGGTGGCTTCGAGGGTGGCGCGCACGGTGGCGAGGAGGCTGGGATCGTTGAGGTAGATGTGGGCGATCTGGTGGTCGGCGATGGCGAAGGCTTTGGAGCCGCCGAGGTCGAGGGTTTCGCGGCCGAGTTCGTCTTTGATGTTGAGCCAGCCTTTCTCGCGGAAGACGCGGTTTAAGTGGACGGGCTGTTCGACGTTGGTGATGCCGTATTCGGAGAGGAGGACGACCTTGATGTTTCGCGTTTCGTAGAAGCGGATGAGATCACCGACGACGTTGTCGATCTGGCGGAGGTCGAAACGGATTTTGTCCATGTCGATGCCGACGCGCTGGAGGTTGTAGTCGAGATGGGGGAGGTAAACGAGGGAGAGGCCGGGCCAGTGCTTTTCTTCGATCCACTTGGCGCTTTCGGCGATCCAGATGGAGGATTTGATGTCGGAGCCGGGGCCCCAGAAGTGGCGGAAGGGAAAGGGGCCGAGGTCTTTTTTGATGCGGTCCCGCAGGGGCATCGGGTGCGTGTGGATGTCGAAGACCTTGCGGCCATCGGCAGGGTAAAGTGGGCGCGGGGTGATAGAGATGTCCGCGGTGGAGTACATGTTGAACCACCAGAAGAGCTTGGCGCAGGTGAACTGGGGATCGACGCGGCGAAGGGCTTCCCAGAGTTTTTCGCCCTGCATGAGCTGCTCGGGCTGTTTCCAAAAGCGGTGCTCGGCGTAGTCGCGGTCGTACCAGCCATTGGCGACGACGCCGTGATCGCGGGCGAGTCTGCCGGTGAGGTAGGTGGCCTGAGCCGTGCAGGTGACGGCGGGCAGGACGGGCTCGATGAGGGTGGAGCGATTGCGCTCGATGAAGGCACGGATGGCCGGGGTGTGCTCGCCGATGAGCCGGGTGGTGAGGCCGACGACGTTGAGGATGGCGGTGCGCTGCATGAGGGTCGCAGTTACAAGTTTAAGGTTTCAAGTTTCAAGTTGTATCGCCGCGCAGGGATAACTTGGAACCTTTAACTTTAAACTTTTAACTTCCGTGGATCATCGCCGCGACGACGTAGGCGATTTTGCAGATGCAGTGGAGGGACTGGTCCTGAACGAAGGTGGTTTTGTTTTCGCACTTGGCCAGATCGATGAGCCAGTGCAGGACGAACTCGATGATGCAGAGGATGAAGCAGCCGGTGATGGCCCAGACTGCGGCCGCATGGAGCAGGCAATGGGCGGACATGCACCAAGGCCAGATCTGCACCGGGCGGGTGGGATCATTCCTGAGGATCAGGAGATGCCGGTTTTTGCAGCTTGAAAGGAACTCCCCCTGGAGCGGGTAATCCATCAGCGCATGGCCGGCGAGCAGGAGGAAAATGACCTGGATGGCATCCAGCCAAGTGTGCGGAGGAAATGGCAGCAGGCCAGACATGCGGAAGTTTTCCATCGTGAAGAGAGGACTGCAACGCACGAATCATTCATGCGCCAAACAATCCCGCCTCACTGTCATGACTTAGGCGCTGTAGAAGGCGGCAATCTTCTCATTCACCGCGCGGAGACGATGGGAAATGGTGCGGCCGACACCGATGAGCAGCCAGGCGGCGGCACGCGGGTATTCGTTGATGTAGCTTTCGAGGGTCTCCCCGTCGATGCGCCAGACCTGGGAAAATTCGACAGCGGTGACGCTGGCGCTGGCGACATTGGGGTCGAGCAGGTTGATTTCCCCGATGGTTTCGCCTTTCTGAATGGAACCGAGGAGTACTTTGTGGCCGCCGCGCATGGCGGTGGCGTGGAACTTGCCGGAGACGACGAAAAACAGGCTGTTCTGCTGCTGACCTTCTTCGATCAAATGCTGGCCTGGCTGCACGGGGAGGAATTCGCCGTAGCCGCTGAGAATGTCGCGATCTTCGTCGCCCAGAGGTTCGAGGATGCCTTGGGCCGGGAGTTTGGGAGACGAGAGGGAGCTCATGAGGATCAGTTAGGGTGAATTAAGCAGTCTTTTTTAAGCGGAGAAGCCCGGAATGGCAAGCCCGGCGAACAAGAAGGCAGCGAAACTCCTGACTGACTCAAAAAAACCGCGAGTTGATGCAGCATTTGCCGTGCTTAGGCATTTTTTGTCGATAGCCAGTTATTTGTATCTGCGTAGTATGTACGTTCTAAATTTTGCTGGATTTCCGAGGGCACCGGTTCAAAATCGCCACCCTCGCTTCAACGAGCCAACCTCCCACCAGCTAACCCGACCCTATCCATGTCTGACTCCTCCTCCTCCAAATGCTGCGGCAGCCTCAGTTACGATTTCGCACATCTTCTGCTCCGCCTTTGGGTTGGCATGCGTCTTTTCATGGCGGGCCTCGACAAGTTTCGCTGGGGCAACGGCCCGACAGTGAGCTTCGGCCTCGACAATTATCCGAAGAAAACCGGCCCACTGGCCAAGCTGATGACGGACAACAGCTTCATGCCTGCCTGGGCATGCGATGCATTTGCCGCCAGCATTGGCTACATTCTTGTCCCGGTGGGCATCTGGGTTGCGATTGGCATCTGCACTGAGTTTGGTCTGCTGGCCGCCGGCCTGGTGTTCCTTTCCCTGGGTCTGGGACTTGCCGCGCTGCCGGATGACACGGAAGTCGTCAGCAACATTGGTCTTTCCATTCTGATCGTGGCAGCCGCCCTCGTGACCTCGAAGGCGAAAACCTTCTCCATCGACGGTTTCCTTGCCCGCAAGAAGGCATAACCACGACATCACGTCGGCTTTGGCAGTGAACCCACTCGCCCGAATGCACCTATGAATTCCCAGCCTCTCCCCTCCTCTCCAGCGCCGCTGTCCCGTTTCATGGACCGCCGCGGCTTCCTCCGCACCAGTGCTCTGACGAGCAGCGGAATCTACCTCGCCACCAGCAAGAACGCAGTCGCGCAGGCAACTGAAAAAGGCCGCACGATCAAGTGCGCGCTCGTCGGCTGCGGTGCTCAGGGCAATGCCCTGCGCGTGGCCTCCAAAGACGTGCCCGGCATCCAGTGGGTGGCGATGTGCGACATCTGGAAATACTCCATCGCCAAGACCCGTGGCGGATTCCTGGGTGAAAACAAGTTTCAGGTCGAAGGCGACATCAAGATCTACGAAGACATCAACGAGATGCTCGACAAGGAGCCGTCGATTGAGGCGGTCTTCATCGCCACGCCTGACTTCATGCATGCGCCGTATTCGCGCCTCTGCCTGGAAAAGGGGAAGAACGTGTATTGCGAAAAGATGATGAGCAACACGATCGAGGGAGCACGCGACATGGTGCGCGCCGGCAAGGCGAACCCTGGGATCTTCCAGATCGGGCATCAGCGCCATTCGAACCCGCGCTATCTCAACCTGCGCGACAACGTGATCAAGCCCGGCAAGATGCTGGGCCGCATCACCCACGCCTACGCGCAGTGGAATCGTGGTGTGTCCGGCAGCGCCCCACAGGGAGCGGTGAAGGGCTATGAGATTTCTCAGGAAGTGCTGACGAAGAACGGGTACGGCAACCTTGAGGAGTTCCGCAACTGGCGCTTCTTCGCGAAGTATGGCGGCGGCCCGCTCTCCGATCTCGGGGCGCATCAGATCGACATGTTCAACTGGATGTATGAGTCCACGCCGGTCTCGGTGATCGCCTCCGGCGGAGTGGACTACTTCGACGGCTCCGCGCCAGACCGGCCGAAGTTCGAACTGCCGGACAACATGATGTGCATTTATGAGTTCAACACGGCTGCTGGAGCCCTGCGGGCCTACTATCAGGTGCTGACCACGACAGGCTCCCAAGGAGCATATGAAAAGCACATGGGCATTGGCGGCACAGCGATCATCTCCGAACTCGACACGAATGGCAACCAGCTCTACGCCGAACCCGGTCAGGACTGGGAAGCTTTTGCGCGGGGGGAGAATCCTCCGATCATGAAGGCGGCGGACAAGGCCAAGACCAAGTTCTGGGAGCATCCGCGCGACTGGGAAAAGCCGAAGCCGCCGTCCTACGGGGCAGTCAGCGTGGCAGACGTGCGCGAGAGCAAGGCGCTTTCCCAATGGGAACTGGCCAGAAAACTCAAGGTCAAACCGCATACGCCGCATATCGCGAACTTCATCGAAGCGGTGCAGACGAAGAATCCTGCGCACCTTACCTGCAATGTCGAAGCCGCATTCAGATCCTGCGTGACTGTGCTCAAGGCTTATGAGGCCAAGGCGGCAGGTGGCAAATACATCTTCAAGCCCGAAGACTTCCAGGCCTGATCTGCCGAGGAAACAGAACACTCACATAACATCCAGCCAAATTCCCCATGAAAAACACCCTCCACATCCTCACGGGCCTTGCGCTCGTCCTCACGCTTGCCTCCTGCGGCAAGAAAGAAGAAACGAAAGCCGGCGCGGCAGCAGACGCCGCCCCCGCAGTGCCTGCTGGTGACCTTGTCGAGATCGCACTCGAGTTCCCGAAGCCCATGTTCATCGGTACGCCGGTGCCTGCTGAGCTGCCGAACCTTGAGAAGGCCGACCCTAGCAAGGTGATCAAGTCCATCATGGTCCCGAAAGGCACCACCAACCTTGCCAAAGGCAAGACGGTCACCAGTTCTGACACTGCGCCGATCATTGGTGAACTCAGCCTGGTGACCGACGGCGACGCCGATGGTGCTGACGGCTCTTTTGTCGAGCTCATGCCCGGCAAGCAGTGGGTGCAGATCGACCTCGGTGCCGAGGCGAACGTGTACAAGATCGCCATGTGGCACTACCACAAGCAGGCGCAGGCCTACATCGACGTGGAAGTGCAGGTTTCCAACGATCCTGAGTTCAAGAAAGATGTCACCACCCTGTTCAACTCCGACCACGACGACTCCTCCGAGATGGGCAAGGGCGGCGATCCAGCCTACGTGGAAACCAACCATGGCCGCGTCATTGACGCCAAGGGCATCAAGGCCCGCTATGTGCGCCTGTGGAGCAATGGCAACACCAGCAACGACATGAACCACTACTGTGAAGTTCAGGTCTATGGCACGCCTGCCAAGTAAGGACTGAGAGAGTTGATTGAATTAGAACCGCCGTGCAGGACTCCTGCACGGCGGTTTTTTGTATTCGCGGGGCTGGCTGGAGGTGCGGAGCTTATTCCAGAACCGGCTAAAGCCGGGACTACAATACGGACGCTGGGTATCAGACGTCCACGACCTTGCCGGCCTTGGCCTGGGCGGCCTGCCACTCCTTGTAACGCTCCAGTTCGCGTTCCACGAGCTTCAAACAGAAGGCGACTATGGTGGCATCGTCGAGGAAGCCGACGCCGACGATGACGTCGGGGATGACATCTGCGGGGTTGAGGACGTAGAGCAGAGCCAGTGACACTGCACTGATGGCCCAATAGGGGATTTCGCGGTAGCTTCCCTTCCAGTAGTCCTTCACCATGCTGAGCATGATTTTCGCCTGCTCGAATACCTTCTTCAGCTTGGGAAGCTTGTTCTCAATCTCCTGGGCGCGCTGGTTGACCTTGGCTATGTCCAGATCGTGGTCGCCATTCGGAGGAGTGCTCATGGGGAAAAGTAAGCAACGGCATTTGTGAAGTCCAGCATGGAGTCAATACGGGCCTGATGTGGAGATTCTGCCACATCGCCACGATTGACTTCCCTGGCATGGGCCGAATCATCCCGAGCCATGCCTCTTGAAGACGCCCCACCGCCAGCCACCGGCCAGATCGATTTTTTGATCCGTGAACTCATCGAGTGCGGGCGGGATTTTCACCATCGCGGCTGGTCGCTGGGAACGAGCAGCAATTACAGCGTGGTGATTGAGCGCGAGCCGCTGACGCTGCTGATGACTGGGAGTGGTTTCGACAAAGGGAGGCTGCAGCCGGACCAGTTTGTCATGGTGGATGAATACGCGCAGTCGTTGGACGAGGCTTTTCCCAAGCCGTCCGCCGAGGCGCTGCTGCATACGGTGCTGGCAAAACATGGGGCGGGTGCGGTGCTGCACACCCATTCGGTGGCGGCCACGGTCTTGAGCGAACACTTCTTGAAGGACGGGGGGCTGCGGATTGCCGGATATGAAATGCTGAAAGGGCTTGCTGGAATTACGACGCACGAGTCTGAAGCCTGGATCGAGATTTACCCCAACACGCAGGACATTGCATCGCTGGCAACGGTGATCGATGCACGGCTGAAGGCCCCTGTGAGTCCGCTGCAGCATGGTTTCCTGATGGCGGGCCACGGTCTTTACACCTGGGGGGAGAGCATTGCCGCTGCATGTCGGCAGGTCGAAGTGCTGGAGTTTCTTTTCGAAGTCGTCACGCAGAAGCGTTTGCTCTTTGGTTCGTTTTGAGGAGCACTCCTCTTATGGCCTACCTACGCATTCCAGCCGCAGACCGCGTCATCGACGATGCGGACAGCATCCGCAGCTTTCTCCTGCCGCACGGCATTCATTACGACCGCTGGCAGGTGGCGGGGAGAATCGACCGCGATGCCTCGCAGGAGGAGATCCTGGCAGCGTATGCCCCTGAAGTTGAGGAGCTGATGCAAAGCGGCGGCTACATCACTGCGGATGTGGTGAATGTGACACCCACAGCGCCCAACCTGCAGGAGATGCTGAACAAGTTCAATCAGGAGCACCGCCATGCGGAGGATGAGGTGCGCTTCATCGTCAAAGGGCATGGCATCTTTTTCATCCACCCGGAAAACGGGGATCCGGTGTTTTCCATTGAGCTTGAGGAGGGCGACTTCATCAATGTGCCAGCGGGGACGAAGCACTGGTTCGACTTGTGTGCTGACCGCACCATTCGTGCGATCCGCCTTTTCCGCGAAAAGGCCGGCTGGACGCCGCTCTACACTGGAGATGCGATTGCCAGCGGGTATCAGCCGCTGTGCTTTGGGCCGAATCCCATGGCCGCGAAAGGCATCAAGATCGAGCAGGCTGTTTCCATCGCCGCATGATCACGTTTGGAGGCAAAGTGATCCTGCTGGACATCGAGGGCACCGTCTCGCCACTGGCGTTTGTGCATGACGTGATGTTTCCGTATGCGCGACAGCATGCGGGTGTACACCTTGCCAAGCATTGGGGGACGGCGGTGATAGCCCAACTCGCCCGCGATGCAGGTGTGCCATCGTTTGCCTCTCCGGCGGAAGCCGAGGCTGTGGTGCATCGGCTGATGGACGAAGACGCCAAAGTGACTGGATTGAAGCAGCTTCAGGGCATGATCTGGGAAGAGGGATTTCGGAATGGTGAGCTGCGCAGCCGAATCTTTGATGATGTGCCGATTGCGCTGGCGAGCTGGTGCCGCCAGGGGATCGAAATTCGAATTTATTCCTCCGGCAGCGTACACGCACAGAAGCTGTTCTTTGCGCACACGAAGCGAGGTGATCTCACTCCGCACTTCTCGGGCTACTACGACACCACGACCGGTTCCAAACGCGAAAGCGCCAGCTACACGGCCATCGCGGCGGATTGCGGCCTGCCAGCAGATCAGATTCTCTTTGTGAGTGATCTCGTGGAGGAATTGAATGCGGCGCGAAATGCAGGCATGTTCACGGCACTGGCGGTCCGGCCTGGAAACAAACCGGCCCCGCCACACGATCATCCTGCCATCACCTCTTTCTCCGAAATTGCCCTCCTATGAACATTCACGGACAGCCGCACCGCTCCATTGAAGCTGATCACAGCAGGCAAAGTGCCCGCATCATTGATCAAACTTTTTTGCCGCATCATGTGGAGTGGCGTGAGCTACGGACGATGGAAGATGCGGCTGAGGCCATCCAAGTCATGCGTGTGCGTGGTGCGCCGCTGATTGGTGCGACGGCTGCGTTTGGCTTGTTCTTTGCGCTGCGGGAGGATGCCTCTGATGCAGCGCTGCAGCGGGCCTATGAAGTTCTGCATGCGACGCGCCCCACGGCGATCAATCTGCGCTGGGCGCTGGACCGGGTGAGGCGTGTGGTGGCGCCGCTTGAGGTGGAACAGCGTGCTGCCGCCGCGTGGGAAGAAGCACTGGCGATTTGCGAGCAGGATGTGGAGACGAATCATGCCATTGGGCGGCATGGGCTGGAATTGTTCAGGGCCATTCAGGCGAAGAAGGCAGATCCTGCAGCGACGCTGAATGTGATGACGCACTGCAATGCGGGCTGGCTGGCGACGGTGGACTGGGGCACGGCCATCTCGCCGATCTATCAGGCGCATGATGCAGGCATGAAGGTGCATGTGTGGGTGAGTGAGACGCGGCCGCGCGGCCAGGGGGCATCGCTGACGGCTTTTGAACTCAAGGAGCATGGCGTGCCGTACACTTTGATTGTCGATAACAATGCCGGGCATCTGCTGCAGCGCGGGATGGTGGATGTGGTGATCGTGGGCACGGACCGCGTCACAGCGCATGGCGATGTGGCGAACAAGATCGGCACGTATCTCAAGGCGCTGGCGGCCAAGGCGCATGACGTGCCCTTTTACGTGGCCACGCCGGTGAGCACCATCGACTGGACGATTGCGGACGGCATTCGAGACATCCCCATCGAGCAGCGCAGTGCGCGCGAGGTGACGCACATGCCTGGCTTGAATGAAGCGGGGGTGCGTGAAGAAGTGCTGATCACCCCGGAGGGAACTCAGGCACGAAACGATGGATTTGATGTGACGCCTGGAGGCCTTGTCACAGCGCTGGTGACGGAGCATGGGGCAGTCGCGGCGACAGCGGAAGCGCTGGAGCGGCTGCGGGTTTTGATTTGAGGATGGCAGAGCTCAGGAGGTGAGACAGCAGCACCGGGCAGGATGCCCCCTCTCACGTGGGGGGGGGATTTGTGAGCTTTGTGCGAGGGTGGTTGCGCTGGGCTCATCTCGGCGGAGCGAGATGGCTACTGTACTGCACTTTTTTTGGCGTTTTAGACGGCAATCGGTGTCGGAGTTGCGAATACTTTCAGTTACTCACATCAAATTTAGCAGAACACTTTATGAATCGTTGCCTTGCAAGTGTGTTGACGGGATGGGCATTGCTCATCGGATCCTCGGAAGTGCTGGCACAAAAACCTGCTGCTGCGGGCTCGCGCGCGATCATCGTCTTTGATGCCTCTGGCAGCATGTACGGCGAGGTGCCGGGCGGGGTGAAGATCGACATCGCGAAGAAGGTGGTGAGTGACATTGTCGGCTCGATTGATCCGGCGATGGAGCTGGGCCTGATGGCCTATGGGCACCGGAAGAAAGGTGACTGAGAGGACATCGAACTGCTGGTGCCGCCGCAGCCGGGCAGTTCGGCAGCCATCTTGAAAGCGGTGTCTGCTTTGGAACCGAAAGGCAAGACGCCGCTCACGGCGGCGGTGATTCAGGCGGCCAAGTATTTGAAATTTGAGGAGGCGAAGGTGTCCGTGATCCTGGTCAGCGATGGTGTGGAGACCTGTCACAATGATCCCTGCATGGCCGCAGAGGAACTGGAGAGGCTGGGCATTGATTTCACCTGCCATGTGATCGGTTTCGATCTCAAACCGGGCGAGTCTTCCGGTCTCGAGTGTCTGGCCAAAAAAACCGGGGGCATGTACCTCGCGGCCAAGGACGCCGCATCGCTGAAGTCTTCGCTGGAAGCCGCCATGAAACAGGTGGCGAAGCCGGTGACTACGCTGGTCATCGAAGCCAAAAAATCTTCCGGTGGCGCTCTGATCGAAGGGGCTACGTTTCAGGTGTTTGCGGAAGGTGGCGGTGAAAACGCCATCGCGACGGGCAACGGCGGACGCTGGAGCACCGAGCTGCCCAAAGCGGGCAAATTCACCATCAGCGCCAAGTTGAACGGCAAAGTCGTCGAAGTCGAAGCGACGGTGAAAGAAGGCGACACGGTGACGAAGGAAGTGGTGTTCGCAGAAACCGGCATCAAGGCCATCGCTTACGCCAAGGAAGGCGGCGAGGCGTTCGAAAGAAATGTGACGTGGGATCTTTTCGGCCCTGCGGATGCGGAAGGGCATCGCGAAACCATCGCCACCAGCTATGAGGCCCAACCTTTCCTCAAGGTGGCGGCTGGCAAGTACCTGCTGAAGGCCACACGCGGCGAAGCCAGCGCGAGCGTGGAAGTGACCGTGAAGGAAGGAGCACCGCTGGAAGTGAAGGTCGTCCTCGGCAGCGGCAACCTCAAACTCAGCGCCATCAGCGCGGAGGGACAGGCCGCCATCACCAAAGACATCAGCTGGGACATTTTCTCCCCACCCGATGCCGAGGGACAGCGCAAGAAGCTGGGCTTCAGCTACGATGCCCAGCCCAAGCTGACCCTGCCCTCCGGCCCGTGTCTTGTGGTGGCCACTTACGGCAATGCCAAGGGACAAAAGGAAGTGGAGGTCAAAGCGGGTGAGACGCAGGATGTTGTTGTTCTGCTTGGCAGCGGCAAATTGAAGCTTTCTGTCATCATGGAAGAAGGTGGCAAACCGGTGGCGGATGGCGTGTCCTGGGATGTCTTTGGCGAAGCCGATGCGGAGGGGAACCGGCCGAAAGCCGCCTACAGCTACGATGCGCAGCCCACGCTGGCACTGCCGGCAGGCAAGTACGCGGTGGAAGTGGTGGTGGGCAATGCGAAGGGCAAGGTGATGGTGGAGATCAAGGCCGGAGCCACCCTGGAAAAGGTGGTGTCGCTTGGGGCCGGCAAGATCAAACTCTCTGCCCTCGCCACGGAAGGAGCGGAAGCGATTTCCAAAGATGTGACGTGGGAGGTTTTTGGTGCCGCCGATGCCGAAGGCAACCGGGAAAAGGCTGGTTACAGCTATGATGCCGTGCCCACACTCAGCCTGCCTGCGGGGAAATACCTGGTGCAGCTCGAATGGGGCAGTGCCAAGGGGAAAAAGGAAATCGAAGTCACCGCTGGCAAGCTCACAGAAATCCCGATCATCATCAATGCTGGCTCACTGGCCCTAAGCGCCATCATGGCAGAAGGTGCCGACGCTGCGCCTGAAGGCCTCAATTGGGATGTGTTTGGCGAAGCCAATGCGGAAGGAGAACGCCCCAAGGCCAGCTACAGCTACGATGCGCAGCCAAAATTTCACCTTACCGCAGGCAAATACCTCATCGTGGCGACACGTGGTGCGGCTGCGGCTCAGATGGAAGTGGAAGTGCAGGCGGGCAAGATGGCCACCAAGGCTCTGACTTTGAATGCCGGAACCTTGAAAGTCAGTTCCAGCACGCCTGGCAGTTGGGAGATTTTTGGCCCGAAGGATGGCGAAGGGAATCGAAAAAAACTGACCTACTCGTATGATGCGGATTCCAAGTTCTTCATCCCTGCAGGCACAGTGCTGGTGGTGCGCAGCGAGGGCGACAAAAAGGCCGAAAAGGAAGTTGAAATCAAAGCGAATGTCCTGAGTGAGCTTAATCTTGATGCTAAATAATAATCTTATTACCCTCTATTGCTTATTACGGCTTGTAAAAAGCTTCATAGCATAGACGCTTTAGTCCCAAACTATGAAACTCACCCCACTTATTCTGATCGGGCTGCTTGCTGGCAGCATCACCTCCTGCGAGAAAACCCCGGAGAGCACCAAGGCCGCCGAGGACACGAAAAAGGCCACAGAAGCGGTCAAAGAAGCCATCGATTCCAATGCCGACGCTGCCGCCAAGGCATTGGAAGCTGAAAAAGAGGCTGCTGCAAAGAAGGCAACTGAGATGAAGGAAGCTGCTGAGAAGAAAGCCGCTGAACTCAAGGAAGCTGCAGAAAAGAAAGCTGCTGAAGCGGCCAAGGCCATCGAAGAAGCTGCCGCAAAGGCGAAGGCAGCGCTGACTCCTGCTCCTGCAGCTCCGCCGGAAGCGCCTGCGGTGCCGAAATGATTAACTGATCTCACTTCATTGTGAATCACGCGAGAGCGTCAGGGGATTTCCCCTGACGCTCTTTTTTGTGTCGGGATTGGGGGGGGGGGGGGGGGGGGAGTTCAGAGCCGTGATCGCGGCTTAGGAGGCGCTGGAAGCGTGTGGCGAGGCTTATTGAAGACGCTGCTGGTGGGCGTGGGGTGTGGAGAGATTGCTGGCTTTGCTTTCCGAGCGGGGACCGGATTCCGTGGGTTGGCACCCACGGCTACGATTGTGCCAGCGCTCCGCGCTTCAAAGCCTGTGGCACTGATTTTCGATACCGCCCAAGATCACACGGCCTGCGGGACTTCAAAGCCTGAGCGATACTCACGTGTGAGCAAGGCAAGGGCTTCGGGGGTCGCGGTGTCGCCGATGAAGGTTTCTTTGGTGCTGTCGATTTCCAGCATGGGCCCCATCTTTATGTCGAGCTTGGAGGCATCGAGTTCGTTTTTGATGAGGTGCTCATGGAAGTCGGCGATCACGTCGTTCCACGGCTGGAAGTCTTTTACGGCGGCTTCGGCCTGCTCACGGTTGTATTTTTGGCCGAGGCGGAAGGAGTTGTTGGCAAGATGGCACCAGGCGCTGGAGAAGTGAATTTTCTCCACTTCGGCTTTGAGGTCTTCCTGCTTACGGCTGCGAATGGAGGCGATGAAGTTGGCCGCATGAGATTTGCCGCCATCGCCTTTGAAGATGTGGAGTTTCTTGCCTTTGGCATCGAAGGCGGTGCCGCCGCCACGGCTGCCGGTGTAGTAGCCGCCTTCGCATTCAATGATGAGGAAAGCACCGGTGCGGCGGCGCAGATACACATCCGGGGCCTTGATGCCCTTCTGCCGAGGCAGGTTGTGGAAATCGACGATGACGGGAATGGTGCCGGTGTCCATGTAGGCGAAGTGGGTGTTTGGCGATTCGCCGGCGTCATCCCAGGCGAAACGGCCACCGCCAGCGATGACACGCTTGGGCAGCGGCACCTTGTCGCGGAAGACGACGTTGCGCAGGTCATCGAGGATGTGAGGGCCCCAGTTGCCCATCTCGCCGTTGCCGGTGTTCCAGTTCCAATGCCAGTCGTAGTGGAATTTTTCGCGGTAGATGGGTTCATCCTTCGCAGGGCCGAGCCAGAGATCGTAGTCCACCGTTGTGGGCGGAGTGAGGGGCTGCGCGAGTTTGCCGATGGAGGCACGCATGCTGTAGTGATTGCAGCGCACGTATTTGATTTTTCCCATGGATCCTTCATCAAGGAAGGTTTTGATTTCATCCTGCAGCGGATCGCTGCGCTGCTGCGTGCCACCCTGCACGATGCGATTGTACTTGCGCGCGGCTTCGACGAGTTTGCGGCCTTCCCAGATGTTGTGAGAGACGGGTTTCTCCACATACACGTCCTTGCCTGCCTGCATGGCCCAGATGGAGGCGAGGACATGCCAGTGATTGCCGGTGGAGACGACGACGGCGTCGATGGTCTTGTCCTCCATGACCTTGCGCAGGTCCTGAGTGGTCTTGGCGTTTGGGTAAACTTTCTTGGCCCGGTCCAAGGCAGCCGTGTCGGGATCACAGAGATAGGCGATCTCAACTCCGGGGACTTTGGCCATGCGGCTTGCATTGCCCATGCCCTGGCCGCCGAGGCCGATGGAGGCGATGCGGATGGTGTCATTCGCGCCGAGCACGCGACTGGCTGACAGAGCGGTGAAGGCGAGGGCGGACTGGGAGATGAAGGAACGGCGTGAAGTCATGGCTGGATTGGGGTTGGAAGGTGTCTGTTGTCTCAAAACACGGTTTTGAAGGCAAGTCCTTCTTTTTGCTTCGTATCACGCCGAGGAGGCGGCTCTTGGCATGGATGGCATTTTGAGCTATGTTTTTGGCATGTCTATTCAGCAACTTCTCATCTCTGAGCTGTCGCAACAGCCCGAGCCTTTGCTGCGTGAGGTATGGCATTACCTCACCTTCCTCAAATCCAAGGCGGTTGCGGAGGATCAATCTCTGCCAAGCACGCGTCCAGGCTTCGGCTCAGTGCCTGGTATCAAGATCGCCGATGACTTTGACGCGCCGCTGGCTGACTTTGCAGAATATCGCCCATGAAGGCTCTTCTCGACACCCACGCGTTGCTTTGGTTTCTAGCAGGTTCCAACAAGCTGGGGACGGCCGCACTGGGGGTTATCCAAAATCCTGCGAATACGTTGTTTGTCAGTCCTGCCAGCCTTTGGGAAATCAGCATCAAGGACTCACTGGGCAAGCTCACTCTGCCTCAACCCTTCGCCCAGCTTTTTCCTGCCAGTTTGGATGCTTCTGGCATTTTAATTCTTCCTATTTTAATGCCTCATCTGCATGCGCATCGTAGTTTACCATTCCATCATCACGATCCCTTTGATCGCCTGATCATTTCCCAAGCTTTGACGGAGGATCTCACGCTGGTTTCCTGTGATGGAGAGTTTTCAGCCTACGGGGTAAAGTTGCTTTGGTGATGATAGAATGTTGGCACGTTTGAGATGCTCTTTGCGAGTAGTCGCATAAGCTCTTTCGTCCTACCGTACCCGGCTTTGACCTGGCTCAAGCGTTGGTGCCATCGCGTTCGGCGGCGTTGGTCTCGCTGATCTGGGTGTTGAGGGTACAGAAGTCGTAGATGACGCCGACGAGAAAGAGGCCGCCGGTGCAGAGGTAGATGAGGCCGCTGAGCCATTTGCCCATGTAGAAACGATGGATGCCGAAGACGCCGAGAAAGGTGAGCAGTATCCAGGTGATGGAGTATTCGAGATGGCCTTGAGCGAAGCGGCGATCGGCATCGCGATCCATGCCGGGGATGAGGAAGAGGTCCACGATCCAGCCGATGAGGAAGAGGCCGCCGGTGAAGAACCAGAGGATGCCGGTCTTCGGTTTGCCGAAGTAAAAGCGATGGGCGCCGGTGAAGCCGAAGATCCAAAGAAGGTAGCCGACCAGTTTATTGTGAGTGGAAGGAAGAGGGATGTTGTTCATAGCCGTGTGTATCATCATGCGTTGTGAGTATCGTGCGATTCCAAGTTTTGGCCGTTTTCGCAATCGGTGGCTGAAGGCTGGACAAACGGAGGATGGGGCGGCTAAGCTCGATTTACTATGAACACCGCTGATCTTGTCTTTGTGGGTTTCAATCGTCGTGTGGCTGCACTGGAGCGCCAGACAGGGGAGCTGGTGTGGGAATGGAAAGCGCCCAATGGCTTGTCTTATGTGAGTCTGCTGCTGGATGGTGACATGCTGATCGCCTCGGTGAACGGGTATATGTATGGGCTGGATGCGGCGACGGGAAACGAGCGATGGTACAATGAGATGAAGGGGTTTGGCACGGGTGTGGCGGCGCTGGTTTCTGCGAATGGGATGAACAGCAATCCGGTGGGTACGGCTGCGGCGGAAGAGGAAGCGACGCTGGCGAGTCAGTCTGCTGCGCCGGTCAGCACCTAGACGAAGAGGCGATGCGGGTGCATCTTGAGCCGCTGCTCATTTTTTTGCCTTGGGCTTTATTTCAATGTCGAACTCGTCCGAAGCGGCTTTCGTGCGCAGCATGTCGCGTTTCATTTCGAGAATCCTATCTTCGACGGCCTGCATGTGCTGGTCATCTTCGATAAAGATACGTTCCTTGTTCTGCTTGTACCATTCCTGCCATTGCGCAATGGCCACACGCCGCTGCTCAGGGTCTTGCGTGAGTTTTTCTTCCGATATTCCAAACGACTGCTTTGCAGCTTTGGGAAGAATTTGGCAGATGATGCCTTCAAGCACCGTCCGTGATGCAGGCGGATAGCGGTCGAGGTTTTCAAGCAGAGACATGCAGGCAGGCAGCGTGTATCTCCGACCGATGCCATTGGCCCATTTCGTGTGGGGCTGGTCCAACAGAACGCCTGCAGCAAAGAGTTCTGGGTCGCCGGATTTGGCAAATGATCCTGCATAACTTACCAAGTCCTTCCGTATCGACGGCGTAATGGCCAGACTGCTGCTGGCAAGCTCATCGGTGTATTGATAAAGCTTCCTCTCGTCAAACTTCCCGGTAACGATCATCTCGCGTGCCGCAAAAAATTTGCTGCGGATCTTATACTTTTGAAACTCGGTGCCATAAAGCCAGTAACCGAGCACCAGCAGAGCAACTGCGACAAAAACTTTGAGAAGGAGTTTCATGGAATTATTTTTGGATCCCCGCGACGCTGAGCCAAATCGCAGCGCCTGGCCACAAAAAAAGAGGCCGCTTTGCAGCGGCCTCTTCGTGGTTTTGAGTGTTGAAGGTGGGGCTTAGCCCAGGTCTTCGGCAGGTGCGGCGTCGCCGGCGGCGGCAGCAGCGTCCTTGTCTTTCATGGCGGCCTTGCGGCTCATCTTGATGCGGCCCTTGTCGTCGATGCCAATGCACTTGGCGGAGACGATGTCGCCGGTCTTGACGACGTCTTCGGTGCGGTTGACGCGGAAGTCGGCGAGTTCGCTGATGTGGATGAGGCCGTCTTTCTTGCCACCGAGGTTCATGAAGGCACCGAAGTTTGTGGTGCTGACGACTTTACCTGTGTAGATCTTGCCGACTTCGATTTCCTGGGAGGTGCCGCTGATCATTTCGACTGCGCGCTCGAGGCTTTCCTTGCGGGAAGCATAGATGTAGACGGTGCCGTCGTCTTCGATGCTGATTTCAGCGCCGGACTCGGCCTGGATGGCCTTGATGTTCTTGCCGCCAGGACCGATGAGCTCACCGATCTTGTCTGGGTTGATCTTGACGATCTCGATGCGAGGAGCATATGGGCTGAGGGGCTTCACTTCAGCAATGGCCTGAGCCATGGCGAAGAGGACCTGGGTGCGGCCTTCCTTGGCCTTGACGATGGCTTCTTCGAGGATGCTCAGAGGGAGACCGGCAAGCTTGAGGTCAAGCTGGTAGCCGGTGACGCCTTCGGAGGTACCGCAGAGTTTGAAGTCCATGTCGCCGAAGTGGTCTTCGCTGCCGATGATGTCGAGCATCGTGAGGTAGCGTGTCATGGTGTCGCCTTCGAACTCAGAGACGAGACCGACGCTGATACCACCGACGGGGCGCGTGAGAGGAACGCCTGCATCAAGGAGGGCCATGACGCCGGAGCAAACGGAGGCCATGGAGGTGGAGCCGTTGGACTCCATGACTTCGCTGCTCACGCGGATGGCGTAAGGGAAGACTTCCTTGGCTGGAATGACTGGCTCGATGGAGCGCTCTGCGAGGGCACCGTGGCCGATTTCACGACGGTTCTGACCACCGAAGCGGCCGGTTTCACCGACGGAGAACGGAGGGAAGTTGTAATGAAGGATGAAGCGCTTGGATTCCGGGCCACCTGCGTAGGTGTCCATTTCCTGAGCTTCGTCAGCTGGAGCGAGGGTGGCGATGGAGAGAGCCATCGTTTCGCCACGGGTGAAGCTGGCGGAACCATGCGTGCGGGGAAGCACGGAGGCTTCGCCGGAAAGCTGGCGGAGCTGGTCGATGCCACGGCCATCGCAACGGCTCTTCTTGTCGAGGATGGAGATGCGGAAGGCTTTCTTCTGGAGGTAGTCGAAGGCCTGGCTGACTTCGAAGCCGGTGGCTTCTGGGAACTTGGCCTTGATGGCTTCAGCGACTTCGTCCTTGAGAGCGCCGACGGCTTTGCCACGGGCAACCTTGGATGGGGTGTAGAGAGCGCCTTCGATGCGATCGCCAGCAACTGCGTAGGCGATTTCGAGGAGTTCGTCTTTCACTAGCATGAGAGGAACTTCGCGCTTGGCCTTACCGGCGAGCTTGGTGAGTTCTTCCTGAGCAACGACGATTTTGGCGACTTCGGTTTGTGCGAAGTAGAGGGCTTTGACGAATTCCGCTTCTGGGATTTCGTTGGCTGCGCCTTCGATCATGACGACTTCGGTCTTGTTACCGACGTACACGAGGTCGAGGTCGCTTTCGAGGCGCTGGCTCTGGGTCGGGTTCACGACGAACTCACCATTGATGCGGCCAATACGGACGGCACCGACGGGGCCTGCGAACGGGATGTCCGAGACGCAAAGAGCGGCGGAGGCACCGTTCATGGCGCAGATGTCCGGATCGTTCTCGCCGTCAGCGCTGAGCAGGATGGCGACGACCTGGGTGTCGTAGTAGTAGCCTTTCGGGAACAACGGACGCAGAGGGCGGTCCGTCATGCGGCAGGTGAGGATTTCCTTTTCCGTAGGGCGGCCTTCGCGCTTGAAGTAACCGCCAGGGAAGCGGCCTGCAGCGGAGGCTTTTTCCTTGTACTCAACGGAGAGGGGGAAGAAGTCCTGGCCTTCTTTGACTTTCGTCGCGGAGACAGCGGTGACAAGGATGATGGTGTCGCCGAGACGCACGGTAACAGCGCCGTCAGCAAGCTTGGCAAATTTGCCGGTTTCGATTTCGAGGGTACCAGCACCGAGCTGGATTTTTTGTGTATGAATGGCCATAGGTTGGCTTGTGTTGTTTGTTTGGTTTGGGTGAAAAAGATTCCAGGCTTCAGCCCGGCAGCGCTGCGCCAGGGCGCAGCATGCAGCATGAACATCGGCTGTGCCGACATGCGTGATAAGGCCTGAAACAGAAAAGGGGCGATGCACGTGGCATCACCCCTCGTAAAATTCTGCTAGCGGCGGAGACCGAGGCTCTTGAGGAGATTCAAGTAGCGCTCGTTGGCGGTCAGCTTGAGGTAGTCAAGAAGCTTGCGACGACGTGCGACCATCTGAAGCAGGCCGCGACGTGTGGAGTGATCTTTCTGATGCGTGGCGAGGTGCTGCGTCAGGTCATTGATTCGCTTCGTCAAGAGGGCCACCTGAACATCGGAGCTGCCGGTGTCTTTTTCGTGGATCTTGAAGGAGGTGAAATCGGTGGTGGTTGCTTCGCTCATGGTTCGTTTGAATGGCCGGACAACTTGTCAGGCGGTGTGTGTTCTAGGATGTGGGGCCGCGAAGGAACCATAAAGACCCTTTTTGGCAAGAGGAAGTTTCATAGCTTGTGAACAAGTTTTGGGCCTTTTTGGCGCTCAGCAGGCAGTTTGCGGCCATTTGCCAGCCCAGAATTCGTCGTTCGTCATTTCCTGTCCTACTTGCCATCGATCGCATTCTCATCCACTGAAAGCCCCCCTTCCCCACCAACCATGTCACGCACGTATAAACTCGCAGTCCTCCCCGGAGACGGCATCGGCCCAGAAGTCATGGCCGAGGCGCTCAAAGTCCTCGACGCCGTCGCCGCCCGTTCCAGCCTCCAGTTCAACTACAATCACCAGCTTGTCGGTGGTGCTGCGATTGACGCCGTGGGCAAGGCGCTTCCAGCCGAAACCATCGCCGCGTGTGAAGCCAGCGACGCCATTCTTTTTGGCTCTGTCGGCGGTCCGAAGTGGGAAAAACTTCCCCCCAATGAGCAGCCTGAGCGCGGTGCGTTGCTGCCTTTGCGCAAGCACTTTGGACTTTTCGCCAATCTGCGCCCTGGGATTTGCTACCCTGCCCTGACGTCTTCCTCCCCAATCCGCGCGGACCTCGTGGAAGGTGGTTTTGATGTGCTTTGCGTCCGTGAACTCACGGGTGGGATGTATTTTGGCCAGCCGAAGAGCCGCACCACGCTGCCGGATGGCGACATCGAAGTCATCGACACGATGGTCTATAAGAAGAGCGAGATCGTTCGCATTGGCCATGTGGCCTTCAAAGCCGCGCAACTGCGCAGCAAGCATGTCACGAGCGTGGACAAGGCCAATGTGCTGACTAACTCCGTGCTCTGGCGCGAGACGATGGTGGAAGTGGCGAAGGAATATCCCGATGTAACGCTGGCCCACCTCTATGTGGACAATGCTGCGATGCAGCTGATCAAGGCTCCGCGCAGCTTTGACGTGTTGGTGACGGAGAACCTGTTCGGCGACATCCTGAGTGATGAGATGGCGATGATCGCCGGCTCCCTCGGGATGCTGGCCAGTGCGAGCCTTGGTAAACCGAAGGGCGATGGCTTGTACTTCGGCATGTTTGAGCCCTCCGGTGGCACGGCCCCGGACATCGCGGGCATGGGCATCGCGAATCCGATCGCGCAGATCCTTTCCGTGGCGCTGCTGCTGCGCTTTTCGCTTGGGCTGGAAGCTGAGGCTGCGAGCATCGAGTCGGCGGTGAAGAAGGTCATCGACAGCGGGTTGCGCACCGGGGACATCTTCAGTGGAGCACCTGGCACGAAGAAGGTGAACACGAAGGAGATTAGCGAGGCGATTATTGCGGCGTTGTGATTTGATTATGATTCCAAAATCGAACACCGTGCTGACAGAGGAACCACTTTTGTCGGTGCGGTGTTCGAGGATGGAGAATGAGGAGCTTGCGCTGCCAATGACCTTTGAGGAGCGGAAGGCTGACAGGAAAAAGCTTGATCAGTTGCATCCGGGGAATCGGTTTCGACTGATGTTTGGGCAGCCTTTGCTGCCGCGAGAGCCTGTGAGTGAGTGAAGCGGCTCGTCAGGCTGATACAATAGGATTTATCCTCCCAACATTGGTATGTGGGCATGCCGCGCCGGAGTGGCTTCGCTGTTTTGTCGAATGTGGGATTTTCGCTCTTCTGGGGTAATGCGCGAGCGCTGATCGACGGACAGGAGTGTCCATCGTACTTATGACTTAGGCAGCGGCGCTTGAGGAATGCCGCCGCCGGGACTTCATTCGCACCAAGAATTCATTCACGTCAAAATCTGCCACGAATTCGCCTCGTTCGATCTGATCAAGCCCCAGTCGGATCTCTTTGCGCAGAGAATCGAGCTTGATGCAATCAAGCTCGTGTTGAGGAAGGAGCGAAGTGGATGACTGGGACGAAGTCATTTGATTGGGTGATTTACCCGTTGACCACATTCACCGGCTTGCCTGCGAGGAAGGCTTGGAGGTTGGCGGCGGTGATGTCGATGAGACGGGCGCGGGATTCGCGGCTGGCCCAGGCGACGTGGGGGGTGATGAGGCAGTTTTTGGCGGTGAGGAGCGGGTTGTCGGCTTTGGCGGGTTCGACGGAGAGGACGTCGAGTGCGGCGCCGGCGATGCGGCCTTCGTTGAGGGCTTTGGCGAGGGCGGGTTCATCGACGAGGGGGCCGCGGCCGGTGT
This sequence comes from Prosthecobacter sp., assembly GCA_021733925.1. Lineage (GTDB taxonomy): Bacteria > Verrucomicrobiota > Verrucomicrobiia > Verrucomicrobiales > Verrucomicrobiaceae > Prosthecobacter. Next base: position 96,984 of record JAIPJY010000004.1, read on the forward strand.
TGATGATCATGGCCTCGGGTTTCATGAGGTCGAGGGTGCGTTCGCCGACGAGGTGCTTGGTGGCATCGGTCAGGGGGCAGTGGAGGCTGATGACGTCGCATTGGCGGAAGATGTCATCGATCTCGGCGGCTTCGACACCGGCGGGTGGTGGCTCTTTCCAAGTGCGCTTGGAGGCGAGGACTTTCATGCCGAAGGCGACGGCGATGCGCGCGACGGCGCTGCCGATTTCCCCGTAGCCGATGATGCCGAGGGTGCGGCCGGAGAGTTCGATGATGGGGTGATCGTAGTAGCAGAAGTCGGGGCATTTTACCCAGCCGCCTTCTTCCACGCTTTTTGCTGCATGGCCGACGTGGTTCGTCATCTCCAGCATGAGGGCGATCACATGCTGCGCGACGGCGGGGGTGCTGTAGCCGGGGACATTGGTGACCACGATGCAGCGTTCTTTGGCTGCGACGACATCGACGATATTGAAGCCGGTGGCGGTGACGCCTATGTATTTTAGATCTGGCAATGCCGCGATGATTTCGCGTGTGAGAGGGGCTTTGTTGGTGATGACGATCTCCGCTCCAGAGCAACGGGCGACGGTTTGATCGAGCGGCGTGCGCGCATGCACCTCACAGGCGGCGATGGCTTCGAGGGGCTGCCAGGAGAGGTCGCCAGGATTGGCGGTGTGGGCGTCGAGGAGAACGATTTTCATGTGAGCTTGATCCTATGCCGACGATTTGGCGGTGCTCCACTCAAATTCGCCGCAGGAGGACTCCGCCCAGCAGCATGCCCAGAGCAGTCCACGCGAACCAGTGGCCGACGGGCTGCAACTGCTTGGCTGGAAGCAAGCCGGCGGTGATCGTGGCGGTGTCGTATTTGGCGAGGGAGGCGAGGCTTTCCGGCGTCTTGCCATTGAGGCGGTATTCGGCGGGATAGGGTGAGTGGTAGTGTTTTACTTCCAGCTTGTCGTGATCGCGATCATGCATGCGCAGACTGAGGTGTTTGCGGGTGCCGATGGGGATGCGGGCCTCGTAGCGGCCGAGACCTGTTTCGCGAATTGTGACGTCCTGGGTGTTGCCGTTTTCATCGAGTGATTGGGCATTCCAATGAATGCCGGAGACGGGAGCGCCATCGTCACCACGGCGCTCGATTTTCATGATCCAAGCGCCATCACGGATTTCGCCGCGAGACTCCATGCCTTCGACATCTGCCTTGCGAAGTGCTCCGCGCAGGACTTGGGCCCAGAAGCGACCGCAACCGTCCCAAGCCAGCCATTCGCCGCCCCAGATTTCGGTGAGATCGCCGGTGTAGGCGAGGCCGATACCGAGGCCGAAGCGGCCGACGGCGAGGAGGGGATCGCCATTCTCTGCGCCGAGGAGAACTTGAGCGGCGGGTTTGGCCTCGGTCATGACGTAGCCGAGCACGACGGGGAGGCCTTCGGCTTCGTAGCCTGCGAGCATGGGATGCTCGGTGATGCCGATGTGGGTGAAGACGCCTTCCTGCACGGCGCTCTTCGAGGCTTGTGTTGTTTCTTTGGTGAAAATTTGCGGCAGCGTCGCGGGATCGTTGCTCTCGTAGTAACGCCCCTTCCCTGCTTCGGCAATTTGCTGGAGGAGTTCACGTGCGGCGCCATCACCAAGACCGACGGTGGAAACGGTCATGCCGCTGTCCACCATCTGCTGAACGAGGCCCATGTGGTCGGCATCCTGCGTCTGGCCATCGGTGAGGCAGATCATGTGTTTTACTTTGGCGGTGGTGCGTTCCAGCATGTCCTTGGCCGCCACCATGCCGGTGTACATGAAGGTGCCGCCGCCGTCGGCGATGGAATCGATGGCAGCCTGGATGGTGCCCTGCTGAGAAGCCGGAGTCATCTCACAAATGATTTGGGCATCGCCATCGAAGGCTACTACGGCGATCTGATCCTGAGGGCCGAGGAGTTCGGCAGCGCTCTTCGCCGCCTGACGCGCCATTTGTATCGGCAGGCCGGACATGGAGCCGCTTTTGTCGATGACCAATGCCATGGCGAGAGAGGGTTTTTCTTTTTCTTTTTCGAAGCGTGAGACGAGCGGCAGCACCTCCTCGACGGGGGATTTGTAGTAGCCACCGAGGCCGAAGCTGTTCTCGCTGCCGGTCATGACCAGACCGCCGCCGAAGTCGGATACGTAACTGCGCAGCAGGTTCATCTGGCGCGGGGTCATGTCGGTGGCGGACATGTTTGCCAGCACGATGGCGTCAAAGGACAGCATGTCCTCCATGCCCTCCGGCAGGCCGCGTTTGCCGCGCAGATCGACATCGAAGTCCTGCTCTTTCAGTGCGCGAATGAAGGGACGCATTTTTTTCTCGTCCTGATGAATGACGAGGATGCGCGGCTTTCCGCGTACTGTGATCGTCGTCGTCGCTTGGTTGTTGATTGGGAAGTGATCGCGCTCGGGGATGATCTCGGCGCTCCAGACGCTTGGGCCGGGAGTGGTCATTTCGGTGTCGAACCAGACTCTGGCATCTTCGCCGGGTTTGAGTGCCACGGTTTTTTCCTGCACGGCGACGCCTTTGTTCAGGAGTCGCACCCGGGAATTCATGGGCTGATTTGCGATCACGCGGGCGGTGAGGCGCAGGACTTCGCCATGGAAGGCGAAGGGGGAGGTGCTTTCCAGAGTGACTAGTGCGGCTTCGGGTTCGCTCAGGGTTTTGAGGGAGGCGAAGCGGACATCCACGCCTTCGTGCTTTAGTTGTTCCAGAGATGTTTCCACGCCGCTTTCTGTGTCGATGCCATCGCTGAAAACGATGAGGCGTTTTGCTTTGCCAGCCGGGAAAGCGAGACGGGCGGCGAGCAAGGAATCGCTGAGGCGGGTGTGGGAACGGAAGGCATCGTCTGCGACGCCTTTGGTCCAGTCGTCGAGCATCTTGGTGAAGTCCGGGAGGTTCTTGTCGCGCAGGCCATTGGCCATGGCGAACAGGGAATGGGTGTCTTGTGGGCGGAGTGCTTTCACACCTGCCTCGATTTGTTTGAGCGCGTCCTTGGCGGATTCAAGATCGATGGATTGCGAGACGTCCACAAGGAAGACGACGTGTGCTTCGTCCGTCTCCTCGCCTGCGTATGGCTGGCATAGGGCGAGAGCGAGGAGTATGACACCGAGGACGCGGAGAGCGAATGAGATGATCTTCAGGCCTGAGGGGCGGTCTACCAAGGAACGCCAGTAGCCATAGCCTGCGCCGAGGAGAAGGAGGAGCCAGAGGAGAGGGGTGAAGGTGGTGAAGCTCATGGCTTGCGCACCCCCATCATGTAGAGATGACCCGAGGCAAAATGATGGATCGAGGTTGGACCGATAGCTATCTTCGGATAGCGCGGTGCAGGCGGGGATGTCGTGCGGAATTCCGATTCTGCGGCGGTGCTGACTCGGTATCGGAATACCGAGCTACATTGCCTTCGGGCTAGCCGGTCACGCCACTCACTAGGTGAGCCGAAAGGGAAATGGTGCCCGGCTTGTCGTGAGGATTCAATGAGTGCCTGCTTCTGAACTCGGCGTAGAGTTTCGCGTTCTCTGGATGGTTCCGCTCCATCTGGGAGAGAAATTCCAGATAGGTAAGCTTGCGCTGATTCAAGCGCACTTTGCGGAGAGCGTCCGGACCAGTGACCATGAGGTGGATTGTGCCCTGTTCCGGGTTGTATGTCAAACTCGCTGCTCATCCCACCTTCCTCCTGTCGTAAAGGATAGATTCGCCGACGAGAACACCGAGGGCGAGGACTAGGAGCCAGTAGCTGGGGGCTTCGCCGCTGGCGATGGGTTTGACGCTTTCTTTGAGGGTGTCGTTTTTCAGGAGGCTCTCTTCCGGCGAAACGAGAGAGGCGGCGAAGGTCCATTCGCCGGTTTGGTGAAATCCGGTGGTTAACAGAGGGCCGTAGGGCGTTGGGTCGGCGCGACCGGGCACGCGGGCGCTTGATCCCGTTGGCAAGGTGGCGGGGGGCATGTCCTCGCGATTGGTGAGATGCGCGGCGGCGTTGTGGATAAGCACGGGAAACCAGGCGCTGAGATAGAACTGTGCAGCGAGGGGATCGAGATTTACGACGCAGACGGTTTGGGCACCCTGACGCATGAGGTAGATCAAGGGAGGGCCGGATTCGTCAGCGACGAGCACGACAGCGCCGGTGGGGGCGGTGAACTGGCGGGCACCAGCGAAGGTCATCGTTTCGGCATCCAGGTAGCGCAGGAGGGGATGGTCTTTTGCGAGGACCTTGGGGACTGGAGCGGCGATTTCATCGCCGACTTTTGACCACACGGATGATTCGCCGGTGGGTTGAAACACGACGGTGCTGATGTCGGCAGGCACTTTGCCTTTGCTGAGCATGAGTTGGGCGGACTTGGTGTCTTCAGCGAGAGCTAGCATCTGATCGCTACGCTCAAAGGCGCTGACGGCATTTTGGAAGAAGAAGGGATCGTCTGCGAGAACGCCGACGGGGACGGGCTGGCGGGGTGGGACGTAGAGGAAGGCGGTGTTGTCGCTTTCAAGGGCGTCTTCCAGACCCAGAGTGGCTGTCCAGGATCCTGAGGGCGCATCGTCCAGGGTGAGGGTGACGACCGGATTTTCTCCGGGAAGCAAAGTCACGGGGATGATCTTCACCAGCTTGTTGGAATCGACATGCATGAGAGTGATGTCGGTTTTCACGGGTTCGGTGAAGGAGGAGACGGGCAGGATGAAGAGGCCGAGACGTGCTGGGCCACCGGGCACGCTGCGCAGATCGGCACGGGCGATGCCGATGTTTTTTGCGGCATCGGTGATGCGCAGCACTTCGACGTTCGGAAGGCGGTCAGGGGCATCGAGGCAGCCGTCTGTGATGAGCAGGACGCGGGTGTCCTTCATCCATTCGTCGCCGGGTTGGAGAGCACGCAGGGCTTCGACGCGGGATGGAAGTTCCGTGGGCTGGATGGAGTTTACAGCTTCCAACAGGGCTTTGCGATGACGCGTTGGATGCTCAAGCATGCGGGTGACTTCCGCAAAGGAGGCGACGGCTGCGCGCTGGGTGCCGTTCATGCCGGCGATGAGATCACGCGCACGCTGTTTGGCTTTTTCGAGGCGGGTGGTGGTGCCGTCCTTGGCGGACATGGAGGCGGAGTGATCGACGACGATGAGGAGGTCTTTGCGCTCGTCCCCGGCGACGTCCGGCTCTGCCAACGCAAAGGCGATGGCGGCGAAGGCGAGGGCCATGAGGAGGAGGGAGAAGACATCGCGCAGGCGCTTGAACAGGGCGGAGGCTTTCTTCTCGGTGAATATTTTCTGCCAGAGGAAGAAGGCGGTGACGGGCTTTTTACGCGGGCGGACTTTGAGGAAATAGATGGCCGCGAGCGGTGCCAGAGCCGCCAAGGTCCAGAGGAATGCGGGGGCGAGGAAACTCATGTGACGAGGCCTCCGCGACGCAGCAGATCTGTGATGACGGACTCAAACGACACGTCGGTGTTGGTGGAGAGGAAGCCGAGGCCGCGTTTGGCGCAGGTCTGCTTCAGGCCGAGATTCCATTCGGCCATGGCGTCTTCGTAGAGTTTTGCTTCGCGGGGGGAGATGGTCACGCGTTCGCTTTTTCCGGTCTCGACGCATTCGAGGGTGACGTCCCCTTTCCACTCACAGCGGAGGTCGTTGTCGTCGAGGGTTTGCAGGCAGAAGACTTCGTGCTTGTGCCATTGCAGACGGCTGAGTCCTTCTTCGAAGCCGCCGGGGAGGAGGAAATCGGAGATGACGCAGATGAGGCCTTTGCGGCGGTGGCGTGCCTCAAACTCGCGGGCGCAGGCGCTGAGATCGGTGTTGCCGCCAAAGGTGGTTGCGGCCTCCAATGAGCGCAGAAATGGGATGACCTGATTGCGGCCGCGTGAGGGCTCGATCAGCGGCTGCAAGCGATCTGCCAGACCGTAAACGGCGAGGCGGTCGAGGGTGTTGAGGGCGATGTATCCCAGGGCTGCGGCGAGTTGCTTTGCATACTCGTGCTTGGAAGCCATGGAGGGGCTGCAATCGATGAGGAGGTAGATGGTGGCGTCTTCCTCCAGTTCGAAGAGCTTGATGAGCAGCGACTCGAACTTGGCGTAAACGAGCCAGTCGATGCTGCGGTAGTCGTCGCCGAGTGAGTACTGCGCATAATCGGCAAAGGTGATGCCGGAGCCTTTTTTCGTGCTGCGACGATCCGACTGCAACGAGCCGCCCAGGATCTTGCGCGCGAGCAAGTAGAGCGATTCGAGGCGGCGGATGAAGGCTGGATCGGTGAGCGTCATGCCTTCACCTTTTCGATCACATCGGCGATGACTTCGTCGGTCTTCACGCCTTCGGCTTCGCCTTCGAACGAAAGCAGAATGCGATGACGCAGAGCGGGAGTGGCGGCTTTGGCGATGTCCTCACGAGCGACGTGGTAGCGGCCATCGAGAAGAGCACGCACGCGAGCGGCGGCGAGGATGGTCTGTGCACCGCGAGGAGAGGAGCCGTGGCGGACGTATTTTTTGACGCGTTCCGTGGCGTTGACATCGGTGGGGTGGGTAGCGCGGACAATCTTGACGAGGTAGTCCTGCACGCTGGCCTCCACTGGGACTTCGCGCACGACCTGTCCCATTTGCAGGATGTCTTCACCGGTGGCGACGGCGTTGATCTCTGGGGATGATTTGCCGCCGGTGCGGTTGAGGATTTCGATGAAGTCACCGTGGCTGGGAACGGGGACGTAGAGCTTGAAGAAGAAGCGGTCGAGCTGGGCTTCGGGGAGCGGGTAGGTGCCGTCCTGCTCGATGGGGTTTTGCGTGGCGAGGACAAAGAAGGGCGAGCCGAGATTGTGCGAGGTGCCGGCGACGGTGACGCGCTTTTCCTGCATGGTTTCGAGGAGCGCGGACTGCGTTTTGGGAGTGGCGCGGTTGATTTCATCGGCGAGCAGCACGTTGCAGAAGACGGGGCCCTGCTGGAACTCGAAGACTTTCTGGCCGCCACGTTCGACGAGGATCTGCGTGCCGACGATGTCGGCTGGGAGAAGGTCGGGCGTGAACTGGATGCGCTGGAATTTGAGGTGCAGAGCCTTGGCAAGCGTGTTTACCAATGCGGTTTTGCCGAGGCCGGGAACGCCTTCGAGCAGGACGTGACCGCCGCAGATGACGGCGCTGAGCACCTGCTCAATGATGTCCTGCTGCCCGACGATGAATTTGGAGACTTCGGCTCTGAGTTTTTCGAACGTTTCCTTGAAGTGAACAACGGCAACGGGAGTTTCGGGCATGAGAGTGGAGGGAAAATGTCGAATGACGAATGCAGAATGACGAATGATCTGAGGAGAGATGCTTTCTGGCGTTTACTTTTGAGTGGCTTTGAGATTTTCTTTGGCGGAACGGCGTATACGGGAAAAGATGAGGTGGAGTTCGTCGGCTTCACGCCAGAGGAGAATGGCCGACTCTCGCAGTTCAGGGCAGGCTTTGACCAACATGCGAATGAAGAATTTACATTCACGCGCCTCTTTGCGGCAGGTACCGATGATGTTGATAAAATCTTTTTTAGAAACGGCATCGTCAGCCTCAACATAGTTGGCACCGACGCTGGTTCCACAGCCCGTGAGCTGATCAACCAGTCGATTCGTCCGCGAGCTCATCGGCACTTGTTTCAAAAAGTCGATGATTGCCTCTCCATATCTAGCTGTCCGTTCTTCCAAATCATAAACACCCGCATATGGCGACGCGACGCCTTCACGAACCACCCTCTGGCTGCTCGCATCATCCTCCCACGGCGCACTGATCATACCATTCGTCATTGGTCGTTTTTAACCTGCTGGATGCCTTTGAAGTATTCTTTGACGCCTTCTTTGACTTCGGCGGGCACGTCTTCGCGCTGGATGAAACTTTCAACCTGACGCTGGAAGGCTTTTTCCTGCAGGGTGGCGGTGCGGGTGGCGCGGCCGCTGCCGCTGTCGGCGGATTCGATGCTGGTGTTGCTGGGGCCGCTGCCTTTCTGGCCGGTGAGCTGGTCACGGTTGCCGTTGTCCTGCGTGGCATCGCTTTCAGCACGACGGCTTTCGACGGTGCCGGAGCCGGCCTTTTTGCCGCCGGGTTTGGTGCCCAGGCACTGGCTGAGGCTCTGGCCTTCCTTGTTGCACATGAAGCCCTGGCACTTGCCCGCGCACTGGCTGAGCGATTGCAGTTTCTTCATCATGTCGCGCTTGGCGGATGACTGGCACATGCTCTGAGAAAGTTTTTGAAGAGCTTGATTGGCCTGGTTTTGGCAGGCCTTACACTCACTGGGATTTTGATTTGGATTCTGCTGCTGTTGCTGGAGCTGCTGTTCCAGATTTTGCACGGACTGTTCCAGCGCGGTCATCTGCTGATCCATGCTCTGCTGTCCCTGACTGCCCTGCTGGCCTTGGGACTGCTGCTGGTTTTGGCCGCTTTGCTGGGCGTTCTGGTTCTGGCTGGACTGCGACTGATTGCCTTTGCCTTGATTGCCCTGCTGGCCGGTGCGCTGCTGGAAGTTACGCGCGGCGGCGGCCATGCGCTGGGAGGCGGACTTGAGCTTGGCGAGTTCTTTTTGTGCTTCGTCGGGTTTGCGGACGTCGGCCTGGAGCTTCATCTGGCGCAGCTGCTCGGCGGCCTGGCGGTAATTTTGTTCTTCGAGAGATTTGGAGATGGGCTTGAGCTCGGCGGTCTGCTTCATTTCCTGAGCGGCTTTGGCGAGAAGCTGCTCGGTGTCGCGCTGGCTGAGCTTTTGTGCGGCCTCGGTGATCTTGCGCTCAAGTTCGGCGTACTGGCGCATCGCCTCTTTGCGGTCTTTGGTCTCGCGCAGTTCTTTGACCCATTGCCGCCATTCGTCGGGATGCAGGAGTTCCTTTTCCTCATCGGTGGCGGTTTTGAGCAGTTCCTCGACCTCCTTTTCGAGCTCCTTGTTGATTTCGTCGCTCTTGTTCAGGGTCTCTGTTTCCAGTGCGATGCGTTCGAGGACGATGGGGGAGTCTTTTTTGAAACCCATGACGAAGCAGGCCATCAGCAGCACGCCGGCGATGGTGAGCATGCGCCGCGGCCACTGCACCGGAATGCTGCGAGGTGAGAGCGTCTGCACGCGGACGGCGGTGGCCTCTGCCTGAAGGGCGATGAACTCTCCCTCGCGATGCTCGTCATTGAAACCCAGGTGCGAGCTGATGGCGTCTTTCAAATCGAAGTGGTCATCGGCGATGCGCGCGGCTTTGCGCTGAGAGGCACGGCCGAACAGCCAAGCCGCGAGCGCCATGACGGGCAAGGCGACCCCCGCAGCGATGTAACCGCTCGCCGGCACGGCGTACCCGCGCAGGACCCAAACCAGGCACCACATGCAAAGTGCGGAGCCGATGATGAGGAGAGAGACGCAGAATGCCCGGACGAGCCAGGCGAGATCTAGACGTGCTTTCACAGCTGACAGAAACGCGAGGATTCGATCGTGAGCGGGCATGGTGTGCGGAATTGCTGAGTTTTTACCAGAGAGAGACGTTTGGGACAAGACATTGCTTGGGTTACTTGGAGAGACGCGTGAGGGCGGCCTCGACAGTTTTTTTAACACCGGGACCCAAGCGCTTCTCGTCGAGCGATTTAAGGACTTGCAGAGCTTCGGGCTTTTTGCCGGTGCGTTCGAGGATTTCGGCCTGCTTCACGGCATACCCGGCGGCGAGACCGTAGTCCTTCTCGTTTTCTTTGCGGGCCTGCTCAAAGGCCAGCGCATACAGGGGAGCGGCGGCGTCGTTTTTGCCGTTCGCGGCCAGCAGATCGGCGGACTCGCTGGCGGTGCGGCCCATGCGGGGCAGTGCGGTGGCGATTTGTGCCGCCACGGGAGCGAACTCGTCAGGTTTGAAGACCGTGCCCTTTTGGACGATTTCGTTGATGAGATTGGGAATGCCCGGACCGGTGGCGGGATACTTTGCGGCACACCATTCATCCCTGGCCACGGCGGCGACAAGCTGGGCGCGCTGCTCCGGAGTGAGGCGCATCTTTTTCTGAGTGCCCGCGAACTGGCGAATGCAGGTCCAGATCTCCCAGCGTTCCTGCACGTGCTTTTTGAGATCGCGACGGTCCTCCTCTTTCAAGCCTTTGCGCCATGATTCGAAGACGGCAGGCTCGTTGAGAATGAGATGGATCAGCCATTTCTGAGTCACGCAATCGGCGACATGCATGTCGCGCAGATCGGCGGGTGTTTTGGCAATGACATAGTCCAGGAAAGGCAAGACGGGGCGGACGTCCGGGGTGCGTCCGGCCTCGGACTCACGGGACCAGTACCAGCCACCGACCCAGGTCGGCCCCCAGCCGGTTTCCTTGACGGCGGAGCGCTGGTAGTAGCTCTGGCTGTAGCGGGCGGCGAGAGCGCGGTCATAGGCGGCGATGTTTGGCTGCACGTCACCATGCGCGGCCTTCCAGCCGAGTGAGAACTGCAGCGGCTTGAGCCGACGCCAGTGTTCCCAGGTTTCGTCGATGGCAGCGAGCGCTTCGATGTCGGTCTTGGCGGCGACTTCATCGACAGCATCGCGGATCAGGTCTGCGGCGTCATAGAACTGGCTGATGATCTCGACGCAGTCTTTGCGCATCTCTGCATCGGTGAATTTGGTTTCCTTGAATCGTTTCGCGAGGTCTTTGAAGCGTTCTTCGCGGTTCTTGAAGCCTGGAATGGAGGCCTGATCGGGCTTGATGGGATCTTTGATGTAGGAGAGGTAGATCTCTCCCAGAAAAGCCAGGCCGGGGTCGTCACAGGCAGCTTTGAAGGCGGGCAGGTTTTCGATGATCTCCCTGCACCACAGCAGTTCTCTTTGGGGATCCTTCAAGAAGGTGCGCCAATTGGATTTGAAATGCTCTGCGGCGAGCTGCGGCTGACCGCCGAGCATGAGACTGACGATGCCGGATTGCTCGTTGCTAAGAGTGTTGTGATGCTGACGCAGCATCGTGCGCATCCAGTCATCGTTGCCTGCACGGGCGGTCATGCGCAGCATGCTGTTGATGGCCCAGTCGTAGGGCTCGTATTTGCTGAGTCCGCCATTGGCGAGACGGGCCAGCCATGCATCCCAGTGTTCCTGAGCGGCGGCCTGCCACGCGGCATCGACCGGCAGGTGGTTGAAGGCACGGATGATCCAGCCGTATTGGAAACCGTGGATGCAGTGCTTTTGCTTCATGGATTCAAGCGCGGCGGCAGCGCCGAGTTTTGCGCATTCCGGGTCGATGTCGTCATGCGCCCAGTAGGAGAGAAAGTGGACGAGGGCCTGACGAACCCGCGCATTGGCCTTGTCTGAACGCAACAAGACGCGGTGGTGCTCCCACACGGGCTGCATGCCTCCCAGTTCTTGGATGGCTTTCTGAGTGGCGGCATTCTGCCGGGACTGAGCGTCCGTGCCGAGGAAGAACCGGCCTGCGAAATCGAACTCCCGGCCCAAGGCCGCCTGCGGATGGGTCGCGGGCATCCTGGCTGCATACTTCATGGCGGGCACGCGCAGGCTCTGAGGCAGCTTGAAATAGAAATCATAGAAGGCCAGTGGCAGAAGTGTGTGGGGAGTGTCCTGCATGACCTCCGCCGTGCGCTTGAGCATGGCGTCGATGCCTCGGCCCATGGCTGCACCGCCGCCGTTGTTGCGCCAGATTTCGAGCAATGCCTGGCCATAGCCGCTGTTGGCCGCCCAGCCGTCTGAAGACAGGTTGCCGGTGGTGTCCTCATGGCAGAGGCGCATGACAAAAGCCATCGTTTCCGGCTTGGGCCAGTCTTTCTTGAGTTCATCCAGAACATTGGAACGGCGGAACCAGCCATTGCCCCCCATGTAGTTATCCCATGAGGTGTTGTGGGCTTTGGCCTCCATCATGTCACAGGCATGGAGAAAAAGTTTTTCAGCCTTTTCGAGGTCGCCTGGGATGAGGGATTTCAGCATCGCTTTGAGCTTGTCTGAGTAGCTGCTGGCGTCTGCATGAACATCCTCGGTGCGCACAGCGGCAAGCCAGCGGTCAACTTCGTCCATTGCCTTCCTGCGTTCGACGCCGAGGAGCGGATCGAGCACTTTCACCAAGGCGGGATCAGCACCGGCGGGCTGGTTGAGGGCGGGGATCTGCACTTTGATGAGCGCCATCATGGCGGGACCACTTTTTTCCGGAAGCTTGGCCACATCAGCCGCGCGCCGTTTCAGCAGCGCGGAAAGCGGACCGCCGGGGGCATCCTGCAGCAGTGCCTCACACAGCTCCATGCCGAAGGTGCGCTGCTTCAGCGCCGCCAGTCGGGAACGCAGTCCCAGCATGGTGTCACGGTTCTCACGCACCTTTTTGATGAACTCCACCTGCAGGCAGCTTGGATCTTCCGGCAGGACCATCTTCTCCGCCGTCTCCATCCAGCCGAGCGCCCCGAGTGCGGCAAAGGCATGCTCGGATGACTTCATGACTGCGGCCATGCTGGAGGTGGTCCTGCGCGACCAGTTGGGATGTTCCGTGGCACCGACGAGAGAGGCCATTTGCAGACCTGCGCCAAAAGTCGCCGGCGTGCGCATGAGATTGTTGATGACCCGCAGCAAGGTGTAAGCGGAGGGATTGCTCATGGAACCGCCGCCGCCGTAATAGGCATTGATCGTGCTCTTCATGGCCTTATCCCAGGTGGTCTGATTGCTGCCGAGGGTCCCGGCAATAAGACGTGTCAGGAAGGTTGCCAGTCCAGACTCAGGGCTCATCTGCTGGCGCAAGGCGAGATAGTGGGTCACGGCATACCCCTCACTGAATCCGCTGTTTAGCTTCAAGCTCGAAGCGATTATCTCATCCAATGGCAGGCCTTCGATCCCGCGCTCTACCCAGCGGTCGATGAGCCACACCAGATTTTGATCACCTGCGTAGCTCGCACTGCTGCGTCCGCTGAGCGCGGTGAGGAAGGTTTTGGCATTTTGAGCGAATGCATCGGGCGAGCAGGACCAGACGTTCAACTGCGCGCGCAGAATGCTCTGCTGCGTGCTGTCCTGAGCTGCGGCGGCCAATGGCATGATCTCCTGCTCGGCTCGCTCCAATTGATTCTCCTTCCAGGCCTTCCAGATGAGAAACTCCGCCGGTGAGGGCGCCCAGAGGCCGGTCACCTCTTGAGAATAATGAAACCGACGCGTCGCAGCAGACCCGCGCTGCGAGCGTGCGGCAGCTTTGGCCGCCTCCAGCAACTGGCGGGCAGTGGTGGCCAGCTCATCGTTTTTTTGCCCGTCCTGGATCACCAGACAAGCAAATCTGCGAAAGCCTTCCTCCGCCAGCACGGGATGCCTCATCAGGGCCTGGCATAGCTGGTCATGCACTTCACGGCGCCTTTTTGCCTCGGGAGAAGTGGCAGGCAGGTAGAGATCATCACCATCCCTCTGAGCTGCACCCGGCCGGACATACATATTTGCCAGCCTGGGTTGCGACCGATACGTTTGATTCGCGATCACAGCGGGCAGATCGATCATCCATTCCAGGCCTCTCACGCCTGATCCCGAAGGTGCGGATTGCAGCATCCCTGCCAGCGCGGAGAAAATGCTCATCCGTGCCTCAAACGGCATCGCATCATCCTCGCGCAGCAGTTCGGCGATCTGATTTCCCACGTTGCTCTGCTGGTAGGCGGAGAGCGGCACATCCGCCATCATCTTCACCGCACGCGCCGGATCAGCCGAAGCAGTCAGCGAGCACAAGTGCAGACGCGCCTCAAAATGCTTCGGGTTCATTTCCACCACTTTTTCAAGAGCCTTGATGGCTTTGGTTCTTTGGTCGATGAGCATCAGCAACTGCGCCTGCTCGTATAATTTCGTCACCGTGGGATTCTCTCCGGGGTCAAAGACTGCCTGGATTTTTTCTGGGATGCCCGACCTGCCTGCAAGGCGCATGATCTCTCTGGCCCGGCTGGCTGCGTAGCTTTGATTACCGCTGCCGGCCATCGTCAGAACACGACGCAACTGAGTGACAGCCTCCTTCACGATGGCATCCTCATCTTTGCCTGCGACCAGCGTCTGCAGCTTTTTTGTATCAATGCTGGAACTGCTGACATAGCTGGAAGTGCGACGAGTCACTGAGGGCGCCATCATGGCGATGCGCGCCCACTGTTCTGCCTCTTCACTCATGTGCAGTGTCTTCATGGTGGCGACGAGCTCGTCCTTCTGCTCCACAGTCACGCGTGTGCTGCGCAGGCGGCGCAGGGCCATCTGCGCGGGCTCCAGCAGCGGGCTGCCCGCCTGCGGCTTCAGCTTCATCACGGCATGCGCCAACGCGGCGTCAAAAGCCGGGCGGACAGTGGACGGAATGTTCATGCTGGAGGCGCGAATGAGGAGTTCCGCCGCACGATCGTACTCGTCCTCAATGCTGAACCATGAGGCCGCGAGCAGCAGGTCGTCCATGGAAGGATTCGGTGCAGAGATGAGCTGGGTGACTTCACGCGCCACGCGCTCACGGTAGCCGACCTTGTAATACAGCAGGGCACGCAAGGCCGGAGATTTCACGTTATCAATGAAGGGCTTTACTCCGACGTACTGCTCCAGCTCCGGCTCCAGCTTGTCGTTGTCATTCGGATTGTAGATGTCCTTGCGCCCGAAGTAGAGCACCAGAGTGCTGGGCAGCGTGGTGCCACCGGGAAACGGCAGGCGAGTGATCATTTCGCCAGAGGTGGCCTGAGAGCGGCTGTTGAACTGCGTGGTGAATTTCAACCACGATTGACGTGTGGGCTCATGCTCCGACCAGAGCCGCACCTCGCGCTCCAGAAGGGCGACAAATTCCTTCCAGGCCTTCTGGGTGCGACAGGCGTTGGCCGCATTGGGCATGCCAGTGCTGTAAACCTGGGCCTGCGTGTCCGGATCGGTCTGGTCGAGTTGACGCAAGAAAAGGGTGAGCATGCGCCTGCTCAGCGGCTCAGGCAGCGAATAAGATGGATCTCTTTCCTGCATGCTCTGACCACCGCCGATCATGAATCCCAAATAGAACCTCCCCGCGAAGGACTTACGCATCTCATCCGGCGACATTTTTTCCAGCGCGTCCACCGCCTCGGTGAGCAATGGCACGCCTTTTTCACTGTCTGACTTCACTGCATGTCTGGCGGCCTGAAAGGCAAGATCGGGGTATTTGGATTTAAAATGATCAAACGCACGTGCTGCGATTTCAAAAGAGACGTTTTGACCATTGCCGATGGCCAAGGCCAGCAACACGTCATCATTTGGATATTTTTCCAGAGCATCCGCGCTTTCTTGAATGCGAAAGTACTGGTCAATGTCGAGCGCATCGAGGTATTGAGCTCCAGGGATTCCCGCGCTTGTGGCCTCAGCAATCCAGGCTGCCTTTTTCTGCGCCACCTCCCCTTTCATGAGGGTGACTGCATGTGCCACCGACATCGAGTGGAGGACTTCCAGGCTGGAGGGAATCATCACAGCCCTGCTGGCATTCTGCGCTGAGAAGCGCATCGAGTTCGAACGATAGTTGTAGGCCTGGTAGCTGCCGCCTCCTATCAGTCGAGCCAAGTCAACATAGCCCTCGGGCGTGCGCTTCTTCATCTCTTCCAGGTAATCGATCCTGGTGCTGACGATTTTTGCAGCAGCCGTGACGGAAGGCAGATCCTGGGAATGTCCCATGAGCTGGATGAACATGGAAATAGCGGCATCAGTCCTGCCCTCCTCTTCAAGTGCGACCGCCTGGAGATATCCCAGCCGATAGTCCTGAGGAAAGCGACGAAGCAGCGGCTCCAGGAAACTGATGACCCGCTTCCAGTCCTGCAGCGCAGTCATGCTTTTCGCCAGAGTGAGGGCGTCATCGGCATCCATCTGTGCGCCGCCAGCGAGTTCGTAGAGCATGCGGTAGCCGGTGTTTGCATCGCCGTATTCGATTTCAATCGAGGCGATCATCTGCTGCACGCGTCCGCCTTTGGAACGGCCGGCGAGGCGCTGCAGCTCTTCGATGGCGCGCTTCCACTGCCCCATGTCCAGGTCCATGCGAGCGATCTGCATGGCCAGACTGGCATCATCGGGACGCAGACGCATGGCCTCACGCAACGCACGCTCCTGCTCCGTGGTGCTGCCAGCCACACGATAGATCTCCGAAAGGGCCAGCCACGGAGCGGCATCGGCACGATTGGTGCGCTGACGTTCGAGGAATTTTTCGGTGAGCGCCTTCAACTGCCCGCGATCGCTGGCCAAGCGAGCCAGGGTGCCGACCCAGCGCATTTTGGCATCTGGCTTGTCCTCTTTCTCAAACAGAGAGAGGTAGACCCGTTCAGCGTCAGTCATCTGACCTTGTTCGATGTAGGCGGAGGCCAGTGAGTCCGCCACCGCCTCATCGTCTTCAAACTTGCGCACGGCCGCCTGCAGTACCTTTAAAGCCTCGCGGCCTTTGCCATTGAGCTGCATCAGCCTGGCTTCGCGCAGCCAGGGAGAGGCTGAGCCGGGAGAAAGGGTCTTCCATTCCGCCACCCACTTCAGTGCCTGATCTGGTTTTCCCGAACGCTCTGTCAGGTCCACGAGACGCTGAATGTTGGTGGAATTTCTACCCAGAGGCATGGCGATGAGTTTTTCCGCCTCCTCCGTGGCACGCAGCCAGTCCTGGCGGGATTCCATCAGCTTGATCAGCCGCGTCTGAGCCGCCAAGGCATGCTCCGCCGGGATCTCGCGCAAAGCTTTCTCCGCGCCAAGGTGGTCCTGTTTCTCTTCGAGCAGTGTGGCGAGCAGAATGCGCTCCTGCACGGTCGGGGTGCTTTTTTGCAAAGAGGCCAAGGTTTCAGCCAACTTTGACTCATCTGCCTTCAGACATGCAACGGCCTGCCTCAGGGCATCGTCCAAATGACTGACGTCTGACGTGGCCTGCACCCGTGCGAGAGCCCAAGGAATGGCCTCACCGGGTTTCTTGGAGCTGATGGCTGAATTGATCAGCAGGCCGAGGAAACGCTCATCTTTTGCAAACTCCGCCTGACGCGCCTGCAAGACTTCCAAAGCTGTCTGCGACTCAAGGCGAGTCATCAGTGCCTGGCCCACGGCCATGACCTGAGACAGATCGCCGTTTTTTGCCAGATCACGCCAGATCACCAGAGCTGCGTCACGCTTGCCACTGCGATGGAGATAATGGGCCTGAGCTTCTTTTGCCGCATTGCTCTCAGGATAGGCAGCGACCATGCGCTCGTAGGCCAGGGTGGCATCGTCACCACGCTCCCAGCTTTCGTAGAGCCGCGCCACGCGGAGGTGGTCAAACTCTGCGGTGTCTTTCGCCGCCAGATACTTTTCCAAAGTGGCCTTAGAGGCTGCTTTGTCCTTTGCCCGTTCTTGCAGTGTTGCCAAGCGGATCAGGAGTTCGCGATCATCGGGTGACTGCTCCAGCAGGACGTTTGTTTGTGCGATGGCTTCTTTGAACTGCTCAAAGCGGGCGAGCAGATCAAGATAGCTCTCACGCAGTTCCCGCTGGCCCGGTGTTTTTTGCAGCAGCGTTGCGTAGATGGCGAGAGCTTTGTCTTTTTCACCCAGCTCCGCGAGGACACGCGCGCGCTGCCGCTCCAGCGCCGTGCGCTGAGGATGGGCGGACTGCAGCTTTTCAAGCTCCTTCACCAGCCCGCTCAGATTCTCGTCACGACGAAACATCGCTTCGATTTGCGCCAGGACTTCGCCTTCGATCCAGGTGCCCTGGCCGGTGTCCGCCAGGGTTGAGGCCAGCAGGGCCAGAGCGGCTTCTTTTTTGGTGGCGCGCAGCTGGATCTCTGCCAAACGCAGCTGACGCACTGTCCTGGCATAGGCGTCTTTGGTTCTGGCAATCAACGCCAGCATCTGCGTTTCAGCCTCGGCAAACAGGCC
The DNA here is from genome assembly GCA_021733925.1 of Prosthecobacter sp. Lineage (GTDB taxonomy): Bacteria > Verrucomicrobiota > Verrucomicrobiia > Verrucomicrobiales > Verrucomicrobiaceae > Prosthecobacter. Next base: position 114,709 of record JAIPJY010000004.1, read on the forward strand.
TTCGTCGAGTTGCAGTTCAACCACTTCCTCCAACAGATCTTCGTCATCCGCGTTCGCCTTCACCAGATCCCGCCAGGCCTGCAAGGCAGCTTCCGGTTTGCCGGTGCGCAGCAGCCAGCGTCCGCGCATCTGGCCGATCTCACGGCCCAGTTCTGCATCCGCGCCGCCCTTTTCTGCTTCGGTGAGCGATTTCAGGGCAGACTCGAAATTCATCATCCGCGCCTCCAGTTTGGCGCGTTGCATCCAAGCCTGAGCGTTTGTCCCATCGCGCTCCAGGGCCGCTGTGTAGGCTTTCAAGGCTTCGGCCTCGTTGCCACGCTGGTCGTGAAAAATCGCCAGCACGAGCAGATCGGCGGTGGTGCTGGTGCGCTGGCTCAAAAAGTCCGAGAGTGAGTCCGCCGTGCCGGTTTCCATCCAAGCCGAGTAGAACCTGTCATAGACAAGACCGGCTTGAGGCCGCTTGAGAAGCATCTGGTGGTATTTATCCGCCTCGGCACCCGGCGGCACGGTCTGTCCGAAACATGCCATGGCCGAGACGAGGAAAATAAACCGGATTTTCATAAAAGGAATTTACCACCCCTTTTACCAAATTCCCTACGCCAACGACAAGACAGAACCGCGACCCGTCGAGATTGATGCAAGACAGGCCGTGCATTCCGCGCATACTCGACCTTCCCAACCTCATCTGCCGTCATGCGTCCCCTTCTCATCTCCCTGCTTTCCATCGCCTGCCTGTTTGCCGTCGCCGCTCCAAAAGAGGAGGTGAAACCGCTCAAGGTTCTCATGATCACCGGCGGCTGCTGCCACGACTACGAAAATCAGAAACTCATCCTCAGCGAGGGTCTCAGCGCGCGGGCGAATGTTGAGTTCACCATCGTTCATGAAGAGGGGCCGGAAGGTAAAAAGGACAAAAGCCACAAGATCTCGATCTATGAAAAGGACAACTGGGCCGAAGGCTATGACGTGGTCCTGCACAACGAATGCTTTGGAGCGATTGAAGACGTGGCCTTTGTGGAACGCATCGCGAAGGCTCACCACGATGGCGTTCCGGCAGTGATGCTGCACTGCTCCACCCACAGCTACCGAGCAGCCAAGACTGATGAATGGCGCAAGTGCGTGGGCCAGACCTCGATGAGCCACGAGAAGAACCGCGATTTGAATGTGAAGAACATCGCCGAGGGCCACCCGGTCATGAAAGGCTTCCCGGCGGAATGGCTCGACGCCAAGGATGAACTGTATAAAAACGAAAAACTCTGGGAGCACTTCGTCCCACTGGCCAAAGCCTATGGCGAGGACACGAAGATGGACCACAACGTCATCTGGGTGAACGAATACGGCAAAGCCAAGGTCTTCGGCACCACGCTGGGCCATGGCAATGAAACGATGCAGTCCCCTGTCTACCTCGACCTCGTTGCGCGTGGCCTGCTCTGGGCCTGCGGCAAGCTGGACGCAGAGGGCAAACCGCTGCCGGGCTACGAAGCGAAACAGAAGTAGCTGAGCTAGGCCTGCAATACCTGGGCCAGGGTCTTCAACAGGGTTTCGGCGGAGTATGGCTTCGAGATGAAGTGTTTCACGCCGGCTGCCATCGCCTTGGCCACCATGTCTTTGACGCCCAACCCGCTGGCCGCGATGATGCGCACCTGCGGATTCATGCGCATGAGCACCTGGATGGTTGCCAGACCATCCATGACGGGCATCATCATGTCGGTAAGCACCACGGCTATTTCTCCCTGATGGGTGGTAAACAAGGTCGAGGCCTCGACACCATCAGCCGCCTCCAGTACACGGTAGCCAAAGGTTTCCAGCGTCTGACTGATGATCTGCCGTACGGTGTCTTCATCATCGACGACGAGCACCAGTTCGCCGTTGCCACGTGGCAGCGCTGACTCAACAGGAGTGGCGAGTTGCACGTCTGCTGAATCATTCGCTGGCAGATAAAGCTGGAATTTCGTACCTTCCCCCATCTCGCTGTGCACCCGCAGGAAGCCGTGATGACCTTTGATGATGGCGAGCGTGGTGGACAACCCCAGGCCGGTGCCTTTGCCGAGTTCCTTCGTCGTAAAAAACGGCTCGAATATGCGCTCCAACACTTCCGGAGGCATGCCGGTGCCGCTGTCCTCCACCGCGATCAACACATGTCGTCCGGGCTTTGCCTCGGGGCTCAGCTCGCCGCAGTGTGCGTCCAGGACCACGTTGCTGGCAGAGAGCTTCAGCATACCGCCGCCGGGCATGGCATCACGTGCATTGACGCAGAGATTGAGCAAAACCTGATGCAGTTGCGTTGGATCGCCCTGCACGCCCCACAAATCCTTCGGGATTTTGCTGCGCACCTGGATGTTTTTCAGAAAAGTCTCGTTGGCGATTTTTTCGATCTCCTTGAGCAAGCGGCCCACATCCACCGCCAGCTGCCGCCCTTCCACACCGCGAGCAAACGAAAGCACCTGCTGCACCATGTCTGCTCCGCGTCTGGCACTGTTTTCGATCGTGGAGAAAATGTTCAGCCGTCGTTCATTGGTTTCCTGCAGTTTGAGGAGTTCAATGGACATCATGATGGGGGTGAGCACGTTGTTGAGATCGTGCGCGATGCCGCCGGCCAGCGTGCCGATGCTCTCCATGCGCTGCGAACGCAGCAACTGGGCCTCGACCTGCTTGCTCTCGGTGATGTCCTCCGCCGTGCCGACGATGCGCAGCACGGTGCCGTGTGAATCGCGGACGGGAAAGGCGCGGTCATGGATCCACCGCAGGGTGCCGTCAGCACGCTGAATGCGGTACCGTTCGTCATACTCACCGCGTGTCCGCTTGGCGACAGTCGCCTGCTCAATGCGCTCCCGGTCATCGGGATGCACCAAGCTCAGCCAGCTGCGCGGATCGGCATACAGGCTGGCGCAGGTGCGGTGCCAGATTTTCTCATAGGCCGGACTGACGTAGATCATTTCGCTGCCGCTGGGGTCCGTCATCCAGAACACCTCCTCGATGGTTTCTGCAAACTGACGGAACCGCTTCTCGCTCTCGCGCAGGGAGGTCTCGGCCTGCCTGCGTTCCACGCCTTCGAGCGCCAGCGAGACGAGATTGGACATTGCCAGGGCGAAGGTCTTCTCATCCGCCGTCCACTCCCGCAAGGTGCGGATGTGCTCAAGACAGAGCACCCCGGTGCGGAATCCACCCACTATGATGGGAACGTCGAGCATGGACCGGATGCCATGAGGACGCAGATAGTCCTCCACGAATTCAAGGGTGCTGGGGTTCTGGAAGGCGTCATCTGCAATGATCATCTCCTGTTCAACGAGAGCGTTAAAATAAGCCGGATGGGTGGTGGCTGAAAGCTCCATGCCCGACGTGTGCCGCCCCTCTTCCCACTCAAACAAATCCACACATTTGATGGTAGAGCGGTCACTGTTGTAGCGCCAGATGCTGACGCGGGAGACGTTCAGGGTCTGGGCGGCACCCTCGGCGATTTTTCGCAGCAGCAGCAGGGCATCCTCACCTTCCCCCGCCCAATGGCGCGTCAGTTCGATCAAGGTCTTGCGCTGCTTGATTAACCGTTTGTCCGCCTCGCGCAGTTCCACCTCACGCTGGCTGATGTCGAGGGCAAAACCGATGTCTATGGCGAGTTCGTCAAGCAAGGCCATCTCATCTGCATCAAAGAACTCCGCGGCATCAGCATACAGGTTGAAGACTCCGATGGTTTTGCCTCCCGATTTCAACGGCAGAGAAGCCATCGAGAGATAATTTCTGCACAAGGCCTGGGCGCGCCAGCTGACGGCTTCCGGATCACGCTCAATGTCATTGCAAATCGAGTGTTCGCCGGACTCCAGAGCACGTGCAGTCATGGCGCAGCCAAGGCCGGGCTGTGTCCCGCTGATGATGGCCTCGATCATGCGCAAAGTTTCTTCCGTGGCACCCACATGCGCGGCGGTTTGCAGCCTGCCCGTTGCGGCGTCCAGCAGACCGATCCACGCCATTCCAAACAGTCCTTTTTCAACCGCTATCCGGCAGGCAGAGGTCAGCATGGCCTCTGCGCCCTTCTCGCGCACGATGGTCTCATTGATGCCGCTCAACATGGCATAAAGCCGGTTGAGCTGCTGGATGCGCTGATCCGCTTTTTTGCGGTCGGTGATGTCCTGCATCTGGGAGACAAAAAACGCGGGTTCCCCTTGTTTGTCATCCACCATCGAAACCGTGAGAAGCACCCACACCACAGCGCCGGACTGATGGAGATAGCGCTTTTCCATCTGAAATGTTTTGATCTCGTGCCGGAGCATTTTCTGCACATAGGCGAGATCGAGATCGAGGTCGTCCGCGTGGGTGATGTCCTGAAAGTTGAGGGCAAGCAGTTCAGACTCGGTGTAGCCGACGATGTCACACAGCAGCCGGTTGACACGCAGGAAGCGTCCGTCAGGTGCGACGAGCGCCTTGCCGATGGGGGCATTTTCGAAGGCTGCGGCGAAGGTGGCTTCGCTTTCACGAAGCGCCTCCTCTGACCGTTTGCGTTCGGTGATGTCCTGCACGGTGCCAAAACAGCAGGCGGATTTACCCTGATCATCAAAGCGGATCTCCACTTTCACCAAGACGTGAGCGATCTGCCCGTCAGCACGCTGCGCACGGTATTCAAATGGCGCAATGGTGGCACCGGCCTGCGCGTTGATCAGCTGCGCCAGATAGGCGTCATGGCGTGAACGGTCATCCGGGTGAACCATTTCCAGCACCCGTTCGTAAGTGAGAACGACGGACTGCGGCTGGAGCCCAAAGATCCGGTAGAGTTCGTCGGACCATTTGATGCTGCCGTCCGCCACCGTGTATTCCCAGCTGCCAATGTGGCTGATCGCTTGAGCACGCCCAAGGTCGGCACTCAACTGGGACAGGGCAGCCGCCGTCTGTTTGCGACCGGTGATGTCGACGAGCGTGGTGACCACATGCGGTTCACCTTGGAATTCGATGGTTTCCATGCTGGCAATGACATGGAGTATTTCGCCATCACGGGCCCGCAAGGCGAGTTCCATGTCGTGGATGGAACGTTTTTCATCCAGAGTCTTGCGGAGCAACGCGGCCACGACCTCATCAACCACAGCCAGATCAATCATGGAACGATCCACCGCTTCATCGCGCGTCCACCTCAGGAGGCTGGAGAATGCGTCATTGACCTCCACGATTTTTTGATCACGCATGCGAACAATGGTCAACGCGACAGTACTGCTGCGAAATGCCTTGATCAGACGCGTTTCCCCTTCACGAAGCAACTCCATGGCCTGCTTGCGTGCCGTGATGTCTTCGGTGAACATGATGATGCCGCCAATCGAATCATCGGCCTGACGCCATGGCTGGATCTCCCAGCGAATCCAGTCCGTCCTGCCATCCTTCCGCAGAAATGCTTCTTCATCGCATTTTGCTACTTCGCCAGTCAGACATCGCTGATGGATTTCCAACCAGTGTGGCGGAGATTCAGGAAAGATCTCGTAGTGGCTGCGCCCGACAATGGACTGAGTGCCGAGGCGGTAATCCGTCATCCAGCGCTGACTGACCACGAGATACTTCATGTCACGATCCAGCATGGCGATGGCCGCCGGACTGTGCTGAGTGTACAGCCGCAACTGCTCCTCACGTTCCCGTAAAGTCCGGGTGCGCTTTCTCATCTGTCCGGCTAAAACCCAATTCCAGCCGACGAGCAGCGCCAGCAGTGCCGCCCCCCCAAGGGCGCCGTAGCCGAGATAACGCAGATATCGGGTGCTGCCCACTTTCTGCCCAAACCATTTCTTTTCGATCCGGGCAAACTCCGCTTTTCCCACATCGGCGAACCCCTTCTCAATCAGCTGCAACAGGCTGGCATTCCCTTTGCGAACTGCACGATGAAACTCCCCGATGCTGATCGGCTCCGTCATTCTGAACTCTGTCTCCAAGCCCTGCTTGTGAAGGAAGTAAAGAGCCGGGGGCTTGTCCACGACAAAGACATTCACCTTACGCTCATTGGCGGCGGTGATGATGGCCTCATAGTTTTTGAACAACAGCAACGGCCCAATACGACTGGCCTGAAGATGCTGCACAATGGCATCTCCCGCTTTGACCGCTACAGGGAACCCCTTCAGCGAAGCCACGTCGGTGATGCCTGAAATCGTCGTGCGAAAAAAGATGGGGACTTGGAGAGTGGCGTAAGGCCGCGAAAAATCCAGATATGCAGCGCGTTCTGCGGTGTCAAAAAGCGTGTCAATGACATCAAATTCACCAGCTTTCATCCGCTCCACGGCCTCACCCCAGTCCATGCCGTGAACCTCGGCGGTGACCCCCGTTTGTTTTTCCCAGGCTTGCCATTGATCGATGATGATGCCCTGCAAGATCCCGTCACTGTCTCTGAAAACATAGGGTGGATAGTTGTCATCCATCACCACGCTGATCTTGCGCGGTGGCGCAGGCTGCTGCCCTGAGGCGGCCGAACCAATGCAGGCGAGCAAAAAGCAGGTGATGAGTCCGCGCATACGGAACAAAGCGTCTTTGGCAGAGAGGATTCTCTTGATACCAAAACAGCTCCACCGCCAGCCACTCGATGTCTCAGAGAAATTGCGTCCAGAGGTCAGGCTCTTCGCTTGTTCTATCGCACAAGCCTCATCTGGAATGGCTGCAGTTAAGGACGGTTCCAACATGCTGCACCTATGTCAGGACGTGTAAGAGTTCATGATGTACAAATTACCTCATCAAATCCATAGAGTCTAACGCTTTGAGCATCAAAGCGATGGAGATATCAGGCATTCTTTTACTGAAATGAACGAAAGGTTCCTTCATGCGGTGAGTTGAACACGCAGCACCGCATCCAGCGTCTTGAGCAGGGTTTCGGCCGTGTAGGGCTTGGGGATGAAAATTTTAACGCCTGCATGGGCGGCTTTTTCCTCCATGCCAGCAGCATTCATTCCACTGGCAGCAACGATGCAGATTTCTGGATTCATCCGCATCAGCACCTGAATCGTCGCCGGCCCGTCCATGACCGGCATCATCATGTCGGTGAGAACTAATGAGACTTCAGAGCGATGTTTGGAATAAAGGGAGACTGCCTCGGCACCATCCGCAGCCAGCAAAACACGGTATCCGAATGTTTCCAGGGTCTGCTTGGTGATCTGCTGTACGGCGGCTTCATCATCGACCACCAGAACCAGTTCACCGCTGCCACGTGGCAGTTCTCCTGGCACAGGCGCTTCAATTTCTGCGTGTTCGGACTTATGCGCCGGTAAGTAGACGTGGAACGTGGTGCCTTTGCCCACTTCACTCTCCACGCGCAGGAAGCCATGATGGCTTGTGACGATGGCCAGGACCGAGGACAGGCCAAGACCGGTGCCTTTCCCCAGTTCTTTCGTGGTGAAAAAAGGTTCGAAAATGCGGTCAATCACCTCTGGCGGCATGCCAGTGCCATTGTCTTCCACTTGAATGTGGAGGTACTGCCCGGGTTTCGCACCGGCAATCATTGACGCGCATTGTCCATCCATGACGAGGTTCACGGCGGACAGATTCAACCGACCGCCGTTGGGCATGGCATCGCGTGCATTCACACACAGGTTGAGCAGCACCTGGTGGATCTGGGTGGGATCCCCCTGCACGACCCACAAGGGGGCGGGAATTCGACAGCGAACCTGGATGCTTTTCAAAAAGGTCTCGTTGGTGATCTTTTCGACTTCTTTGAGCAGGTGCCCGACCTGCACCGCCAGCTGCCGCCCTTCCACGCCTCTGGCAAACGAGAGGACTTGCTTCACCAGATCCGCCCCACGTTTGGCACTGCATTCGATGGTGGTGAGAATGTCGTGCTTTTGCGCGCTCCGCTCCTGCAGCTTTAAGAGCTCAATGGACATCATGATGGGGGCCAGCACGTTGTTGAGATCGTGCGCGATCCCGCCCGCCAATGTGCCGATGCTTTCCATGCGCTGCGAACGTAAAAACTGCTGCTCCAGTTTTTTGCGCTCGGTGATGTCGGTGTTGATGGAGAGGATGGACTGGGGGCGGCCCTGGGCATCTTTGATCAGGGTCCATCGCGATTCTACAATCACCAACCGCCCTGCATTGTCATACTGCTGCATTTCTCCAGCCCACTCTCCCTGCGTCATGACGGCTTTCATCACGGCAAGAAACTGCACCGGATCACGGTTGAGCAGATCCTTCAGGGAATGATCGAGCACTTCGCCGGCCTGCCAGCCATAAAGACGCTCTGCGCTGCGGTTCCAATAAAGGATGCTGTGGTCTTCCGGCCCACACACGATGATGGCGTCGCGAGCCTTGTCCAAAAGGGAGGCCTGCTCGCGAATTTTATCTTCGGCCATCTTGCGCCGGGTGATGTCACGCATGATGCACTGCAGACGGCCATCGGGAAGAATGGTTGAGCCCGCTTCAGCGGGAAACTGGGATCCGTCTTTCCGGCGGCACAACCATTCACTCCGCGCCACTTCGCCTTCACTCAACTGTGCCATTTCAGGCAAAATTCGCACCATTTCACCGGATGCAACGATATCGACAAAACCCATCTGTCTCAGGTCCTCACGAGTATAGCCCAGCATCTGGCAGACTGCGGCGTTGGCTTCGAGCAGACGCCCAGCCGTGTTCGAAACCAGGATGCCATCAGAGGCTGATTCAATGAGAGTGCGGAATTCGGCCTCACTCGCCCGCAGGGCCAGTTCGGCCTGCTTCCGAGTGGTGATGTCTTCGGAGAAGATGATGATGCCGCCGATCGTGCCGTCAGCCTGGTGCCATGGCCGGATTTCCCAGCGGATCCAGTCGATGGAATGATCCGCACGAACGAATTTTTCATCCTCATTTTTTTCGACGGCACCTGCCATGCAACGCCGGTGGATATCAATCCAATGAGACGGCACTTCGGGAAAGATGTCATAATGGCTGCGCCCGATGAGTGACTGTTCACCCAAGCGGTAGTCATTCATCCAGCGCAGACTGACCACGAGGTATTTCATGTCACGATCCAGCATGGCGATAGCCGCCGGACTGTGTTTAACGCAGAGGCGCAGCTGCTCCTCCCTCTCCTGCAGTGCGCGCGTGCGTATCCTGACCTGGCCTGCCAGCATCCAATTCAATCCAAGAAGCAGCGTCACCAATGAGACAGCGGCCAAGGCGGCGTATCCCAGGCTGCGCAAATAGGGGTGTCCGTCAAGAGTCTGGCCGAACCATTTTTTCTCGATCCAGGAAAGCTCCTTCACGCCCACATCTTCAAAGCCTTTTTCAACCAGTTGGAGGAGCTTCGTGCTGCCTTTGCGAACCGCACGGTGGAACTCCCCGATGCTGACGGGTTCGGACATTCTGAACTCAGACTCCATGCCGAGTTTCTGCAGGAAGTATTGAGCCGGCGGCTTGTCCATGACGAAGACATTCACCTTGCGCTCATTGGCCGCGGTGATGATGGCCTCGTAGTTGTTGTACAACAACATGGGGGTGATTTCATTTTCCTGCAGCAGCTTGACCACTGTGTCTCCCAGCTTGGCCGCGACTGGAAATCCCCGCAGAGAAGCCAGGTTGTTAATGCCAGAGATGGAGGAACGGAAAAAGATGGAGACTTCGATGGTGGTGTACTGCTTCCCAAAATCCAGTTAAGCAGTGCGCTCCGGTGTTTTAAACATCGCGTCGATGACATCAAACTCACCTTCTTTCATCCGGCGCACGGCATCGTTCCAGTCCATGCCATGGATTTCGGCGGTGACTCCCGTTCGTTTTTCCCAAACACGCCATTGATCGATGATGATCCCCTGAAGCCTGCCCTCATTGTCCCTGAAAACATAAGGAGGAAAATTGTCATCCGTCACCACGGTGATGGTATGGGGAGGGGCGGTTTCCTGCCCCGAAACATCCAGGGAGACGAGAAGGAAAGACAAAAGCAGGAGAATGAAACTTCTGCGGCGGCTTCCAGCCTCAGCCGGCCCTGATGCACGGGGAAAAATAAATCGTCGAAGCAGTGAAGCCAGCCCCGTGCCCGGAGTCATAGTGCAAGCGGGAATGTTGACAGAATATTCAGTCATGCTTCAAGCCGTGTTCGAACGTGGAGGCACCGCCATGCTGGGCATGCATTGAATTTCGATTCATCTGCTTAATGGGAGGGGGCGTGCTGCATGTTCAGCACTGTGTGAAGCATTCTCAGCAAAGTTTCCACCGTGTAAGGCTTGGGGATGAAGTCTGTGACGCCCGCGCTCGTGGCCTTGGCCACCATGTCTTTTACGCTCAGGCCGCTGGCGGCGATGATGCGCACCTTTGGATTTATGCGCATGAGCACCTGGATGGTCGCCGGGCCGTCCATCACCGGCATCATCATGTCAGTAAGCACCACCGCGATTTTCTCTTTGTGGGTGGCATACAAGGTGGAGGCCTCGACACCGTCAGCTGCCGGCAGCACACGATAGCCAAACGATTCCAGGGTCTGACCAGTGATGTGCCGGACGGGTTCCTCGTCATCAATGAGGAGCACGAGTTCGCCATTGCCACGTGGCATCTCGGTTTGCACTGGGGCCGGCATACCCACGCTTTCCAATATCTGCGCAGGCAGATACATCTGAAACTTGGAACCCTTGCCGATTTCACTGGAAGCACGAATAAAACCTTGATGACTTTTAATGATGGCAAGTGCGGAAGACAATCCCAGCCCGGTACCTTTGCCCAGCTCCTTGGTGGTGAAAAACGGTTCGAAAATGCGGTCCATCACCTCCGGCGGCATGCCTGTGCCGGTGTCTTCCAGCTCGATGAGGAGATACGGTCCGGGCTTTGACCCGGGAATCATCGTCGCACATTGCTCATCAAGGAGATGATTGCTGGCGCTGAGGTTTAAAGTGCCGCCGTTGGGCATGGCATCACGTGCGTTGACACACAAATTGAGCAGCATCTGGTGAATCTGCGTGGGATCTCCTTGAACGATCCACAGATTTGTCGGGATGTCACTGCTGACGCGGATGTTCTTGGGGAAGGTTTCAAAGGCAATCTTTTCAATGCCATTGAGAAGATGACCAGCCTGCACCTCTACGCGCTGCCCCTCGACACCCCGCGAAAAGGAGAGCACCTGACGGACCATGTCCGCCCCGCGCCTTGCGCTGTTTTCGATGGTGGCCAGCACGCCCATCCGCATTGCATCCTGCTCGTGGAGTTTCAGCAGTTCGATGGACATCATGATGGGGGTCAGCGCATTGTTGAGATCATGAGCGATGCCGCCTGCGAGTGTGCCGAGGCTCTCCATGCGCTGGGCGCGCAGCAGCTGTTCTTCGACCTTCTTGCGCTCGGTGATGTCAGTGTTGATCACCAGAATGCTGCGCGGCTGGCCTGCGGCATCACGCAGCAGGGTCCACCGGCCTTCAACGATCAGCTTGCGACCATCTTTACCCACCTGGTGCAGCTCTCCGTCCCATTCCCCGGTCTGCATGACTTTTTCGAACGCCTGCTGAAAAGTTTCAGCGTTTTGATCTTTGATGTCGGTCACCAGACGCCCGATCGCCTCAGCCGCTGTCCAGCCATAGAACCGTTCAGCGCTCTTGTTCCAGTAGGTGACGCGGTGATCGAGCCCGCATACCAGGATGGCGTCTCTGGCCAGTTCGAGCAGGGAAGCTTTTTCGTAGGCTGCAAGCTGGGATGCCTCCAACTCCTGTGTGCGCTGCTTCACCCGTTGTTCGAGTTCCTGGAGATGGGATCTGGACTCCAGCAGCAACCGCGATTTTTCCGTCAGTGAAATGGCCAGCTGCAGCACTTCGATGATGTCGAACGGCTTCTTCAAAATGAGCATGCGGTCACGCGGCTTGATCTGTTCCTGCACATCACTCCAGCAGCAGTCCGCATAGGCGGTGCAGATCACGATCTGCATGTCTGGGCAGACCTGCCATATCTGCCGGGTCGTCTCGATTCCGTCCCAGCCCGGCGGCATGCGGACATCGACAAATGCCATGGCATAGGGCTGCCCCTCTGCCTGCGCATTTTTGACCATCTGCAGTCCTTCCTCTCCCTGAGATGCTGTGTCGATGGTGAAAGTCTGCCTGGCGCTCTGTGTCAGCAGAGGTGAACCAAACAACGCGACTTCATCGGCCACCAACGATTCATCTACATTGCTAATGGGTGCCAGGATTTTGCGGAAGTCATCATGAATGGAGCGGTTGTCATCGATGACTAAAATGCGCCGGTGGGCGGCTGTCGTGGTTGTATGTGTCATGGTCGGATTAATTCTCCAATGGAAGTGTCAATGTGAAGGTGGCTCCCAGTCCGGGGCCATCGCTGTGAGCCTTTAAAGTTCCGCCCAACTCCTTGGCAGCCAGCGCGCCGCTGTGCAGTCCAAAACCGTGCCCCATCTTTTTGGTGGTGAAGCCATGGGAAAAGATGCGATCGATGTTTTCCGGGGCAATGCCGGTGCCATTGTCTATCACCGCAATCTCCAGCTGCCCCACCTGATTGAGTGTTGCGCGCACCGTCATGAGCCGGTCGCCCTCACTGTGATCCAGGGCGTGCTTGGCATTGCTCAGGAGGTTCACCAGAATCTGCATCACCTTGTGCCTGTCCGTTTTCAGCGGCGGCAATGGAGCAATTTCACAGGCCACATTGACCTCGTGACGCGTGAAACTGGCGGTATTGATGCGGATGCTGTCCTCGACCAAGTCTGCCACTGAGAGCGCTTCGACGACCCCGGTGCCACGTGCGTAGCGCTGCTGCATGGCCACGATCTCCTTAATGTGATCGATGTTTTTTTGCAGCATTTCCATTTCCTGCAGAATGGCCACCTGCGGCTCCGCAAGATGCACCGCCAGCTTGAGCAGGTAGTCCGGCAGCATCTTGCCTCGCGGGTCGGTGGTGAGGAAGGCGGGCAGGTCTGCCGAGTTCTGCTGCAAGAGCTCCGCCACGTTTTTCAGACTGCCGGTTCTGAACTCGCGCACCTTGCTGGTCGCAAGCTCAGCCGAGACACCAACGCTGTTAAGCACGTTGCCCACATTGTGCAGCACGCTGGTGGCCACCTCCGCCATGCCAGCCAGACGTGAGGTTTCGAGCAGTTCGGCCTGCGTCCTGGTCAATTCTGCGGTGCGCTCCACCACCTGACGTTCGATTTCAACGTTGCTGCCCTCAAGAGTGGCGCGACGCAGCGCGATCTCGGACATTTCCTGCAGCATCCTGCGAATGGCGACGATGAGAATGGCGTCTTCAAACAGCACCCAGCCGGCATGCTCGACCCAGCGCCAGGAACTGGCGGTCAGCACACCGAAGACGGACTGCGGCCAGTACAGACCGCGGAAAAGGTGATCTGCAGCCACCACCACCGTGGCCGTCGCGAGCACACGCCAGTCACGGTAAAAGGCGAGAAATGCGAGGGAGCCAAAAATGTGGAAGTGCGTCTCGATGCGGCCACCCGTCAGGTGGATCAGCAGCGCAGAGGTCAGCACCTGGGCAACTGCAATGACATGGCGGGTCACGGCCTTTCCGGGATGGTGCCAGGCCAGCCATACGGGAAAACCGCTGATCGCACCGCCGAGCAACACTGCGGCCCAGACGTGCACGTGTATCTGGCTCGAATCCCCGATCCAGGTCAGGGGAGAAATCCACAAGGCAGCCACGATGCCCGCCAGCCATTGGACAATCATCAACCGGGCAAACAACTGGTCTGTGTGCCGGTGCAGGTCATTCTCGGCGGCAGTGAACAGTGCAGCAGCACGTTGTTGCAGCGCAAAGTCCGGCAGTGACGATGGGTCAACGCTAGTCGCGCTGGATTGCGGGCGAGGTTCGTCGGCCGCGATACGCAGCAACGCTGTGGCCTGCTGCAGCGCATGGTTTTGTGGAAGAGTGGTTGCAGTTAAGGCTGACATAAGGTGCATTTTTCAATTTTTTCTCATCCGAGGGCACAACCGAAAACGGGGGCACTGGCAGAGAGAGTGGTCTTTTGCTTCAACAATAACTCGATGGCATCACGCCCGGGATTGTCCCCAGAATGGCTGCGGGCAAGGGTGATGCCGCCTTGGAAAACCAGCCCGCCGCTGGCATCATAGAGCAGCGTCTGGCCCGAGGTGACCGCCTGAAAACGGAGGGCTTCTTCGCCCTGATAATCGACATTCACCTGCACTCCAGGAATGGCCGCCGCAGCATGCCACAGGTCGGTTTTCGACCAATCCTCGTCCATGCCCTCAGGCTGGATGAACCACACCTGAGCACTGAACAATCCCCGGCAGTGTGCCACGAGCTGTTCCAGCTCTCCGAGGGTCGCGCGGGAGCAGGGGCAGCGTGGATGCAGAAACAATATCAGCTGGGACTGGCCTGGATCACGCTGCACCCGACTGGTTTCCGGCCATTGCGCTGGCGGGTTGCCCGTGGCACCGGCGGTCTGGGAATACTGCGCCATCAGCAAGCTTCCCGTGAGAACCACCAAAAGCCAGAAAACGGCAATGGTGCTGATTTTCAATGAGGCAGAGCCAAATCGAGCAAACCCCGCTACCTTGTCAGGTGATGGTGTCGAATGAGTTGGACTTACTATAAATTACGTTAACACTCATAAACATAAGATTCAGTACTAAAGCCAACCAAATAAACCAAGCTTTATTTAACACGAATGAAACGCTTAGTAGCGCAGACTTTCGAATGGTCGTTTTTATCAATCGAGCTCCAATGCCATGTCATCATTTTTCGCATGGCTGCTGGGTTCCGGAGCGCGCAGAGCCCTGGCACCGTTGAAGCTTTCACTGTGTGCATGCTTGTAACCGGCGGGATCGATCGTCTGCCAGAGCCGGTCCCTCCTTTCGCTGGAACATCCTGCCAGGAGGACTGCTACCAGCACCCCTGGCAGCAGAAGCAGTCGCTGAGAACCAAGGGGGGAGAGTGGATTGCGGGTTTTCATCAGTGGAGGAGATTTGGGTTATTTCTGTCCGTAATACGCGCCCGGTCCGTGTTTGCGCAAATGATGCTTTTCCAGGATGTGGCCGGGGATGGAAGCGATGGCGGGATTCAGGGTGGCTGAGCCGAGGGCCATGTGAGCGCACATTTCGAGGGCGATGCTGTTCTTCAGCGAATCCATGGCGTTTTTGCCGAAGGTGAACGGGGCGTGATGGATCTGCAGCACAGCGGGCATTTCGAGCGGGCTGAGTTTCAACTCGCGCAGGCGCTCGACAATGGCGACCCCGGTGAAGTGTTCATAGTCCTGAGCCACTTCTTCAGGTGTGAGCGCACGCACCAGTGGAACGGTACCGTGAAAGTGATCCGCGTGCGTGGTGCCGAAGCAGGGAATCTCACGACCAGCCTGCGCAAACATGGTGGCATGCAGGCTGTGCGTGTGGGTGACGCCGCCGATTTCGGGAAATTCACGGTAGAGCACGAGATGCGTCTTGGTGTCGGACGAGGGCCGCAGATTGCCCTCCACCACCCGGCCATCAAGGTCGAGAACGACGATGTCGGAGGGCTTGAGATCCAAATAATCCACGCCACTCGGTTTGATAGCCCACAGACCAGAGGCGCGGTCGATGCCACTCACGTTGCCCCAGGTCAGGCGTACGAGGCCGCTGGGTTCCAGGGCACGGTTGGCTTCACAGACTTGTTCGCGGAGGTCTTGGAGGGTCATTGAAGGCATGAAAGCCCAAACGTCTTACAATTCCAGCAACATAAACCGTCCCTCGGGGCGTTAATACACTGATCCTTGAAGGTTGACGTGGGGAACGCCCCCGTTGACCTGTACCGCTAACACACATGCCAGTCTCCGCCGCCCCCCCTGCCGTTCCTGATCAGGAAGCCATCGCCAAAGCCTCCCTCTGGGTGGCTCCGCTCCGAACCGAAATCGCCCGCGTGCTGATTGGCCAGACCGCCTTGGTGGACCGACTGCTGGTGGCGCTGCTAACCAACGGCCACGTGCTGCTCGAAGGTGTGCCGGGTATCGCCAAGACGTTGGCGGTGCGCACGCTGTCGGGAACGTTGAAGGCCAAGTTTCAGCGCATTCAGTTCACCCCCGACCTGCTGCCTGCGGATGTCATCGGCACGATGGTGTACCACCCGAAAGACGGCACGTTCACCCCCCGTCTGGGACCGATTTTTGCCAATCTGGTGCTGGCAGATGAAATCAACCGAGCTCCGGCCAAGGTTCAGAGCGCCCTGCTCGAAGCGATGCAGGAGCGGCAGGTCACCATCGGTGAAAACACGCACAAGCTGCCGGATCCCTTCATGGTGCTGGCCACGCAGAACCCGATCGACCAAGAGGGTACGTACACGCTGCCCGAAGCGCAGCTTGACCGCTTCCTGCTAAAAGTCCGCGTCACCTACCCGACACCGGTCGAGGAACGCATGGTGCTGGATGCGATGGCTACTTCGGCGCCGAAACTCGATGTGAGCCAGGTCACTGACGTCACGGCCATCAGCGCCAGCCGTGTGGTGGTGAATGACTTGTTCATGGATGAAAAGATCCGCGATTACATCGTCACCCTGATTCATGCGACGCGTCACCCTGAGGCGCTGGCCCCGCACCTGAAGCTGCTGATCCGCTGTGGTGCCTCGCCGCGCGGCACGATCAATCTAGCACTGGCCGCCAAGGCGCTGGCCTTCCTCAACGGGCGCAACTACGTCATTCCGCAGGATATTAAAGACCTCGCCCCAGACATTCTGCGCCACCGTATTCTGCTTTCTTATGAAGCCGAGGCGGAAGGTGTGACCACGGATGATGTGGTCAAGACACTCCTGGACAAGCTGCCAGTTCCTTAACACTGCCACACCGTGAACCGGGAAACTGTGCAGAACGACAACGACGCCAGACTCACGCGCATCCTCAAGCGCGTGCGGCGCATCGAACTGCTCACGCGCGGCATGGTGAAGGAGATGCTCGGCGGCCAGTACCACTCCCGCTTCAAGGGCCAAGGCATCGAGTTTGATGATTTCCGCGAGTACCAGCCGGGTGATGACGTGCGCTTCATCGACTGGAACGTCACTGCGCGCATGAACGATCCGTTTGTACGCAAGTATGTCGAGGAACGTGAACTGACGGTGATGATCTGCGTGGATGTCAGCGGTTCCGGTGATTACGGCAGCCAGGAAGACTCGAAGCGCGAACGTGCGGCGGAGATTGCTGCGGTGTTCGCCTTCAGCGCCGTGCAGAACCAGGACAAGGTGGGGCTCACGCTCTTTTCCGACGGCATCGAACATTACCTGCCTGCACGCAAAGGGGCAGCCCATGCCCTGCGGATTTTGCGAGATATTTTAAACAACGAGCCGAAGCGGCATGGCACGGACCTCAAGCCCGCGCTCGACCTGGCGCTCGAACGCATCGCCCATCACGCGCTGGTGATCGTGGTTTCGGATTTTATCACGCCTGATCAAAGCTGGGAGAAAAGCATGCGGGCTGTTGCGGCCAAACATGATGTGATTGCAGCGCAGATCCTGGACCCGCGTGAAATCACCCTGCCAGACGCAGGCCGCGTCTGCCTCGAAGACCCGGAAACCGGGGAGCAATTTCTCGTGAACACCTCCCATCCGGCGGTGCGTGACCAGTATGAACAACGACT
Organism: Prosthecobacter sp.; assembly: GCA_021733925.1. Classification (GTDB taxonomy): domain Bacteria; phylum Verrucomicrobiota; class Verrucomicrobiia; order Verrucomicrobiales; family Verrucomicrobiaceae; genus Prosthecobacter. The sequence continues at coordinate 132,162 of JAIPJY010000004.1, forward strand.
GGCAGAACGACAGGACGCGCTGGAGCACCTGCTGCGCCGCTGTGGCGTGGAGCGCATCACGGTGCGGACCGACGAGGACTACGCGCCTGCCTTGAAAGCCTATTTCCGTTCGCGCAAAAGGAGGAAACGTGGATGAAGCCCACGCTGTACCACATGCATATCCTGCTGGCTCAGTTCCAGGGTCCGGGCCCGCTGCCGCACCCTGAACTGCCACCGCCTGACAGCGTGGAACTGCCACCCGCTTGGTGGATTCCGTGGGCGACGCTGCTGCTGCTTTGCCTCCTGATCGCTCTCATCATCTGGCTGCTGGTCCGCCCAAAAGTGGAGCCCTCAGCGCCGCTGCGGCAGCCGTGGGGCTCGGCCTTTCGTGCCTTGAGCGACCTGCGAGCACGCATTCAATCCATCCCGCCGCAGGACATGAGCCATAGGATTTCGCAGATCCTGCGGCGCTACCTGCAGGAGCGCTACGCGGTGCCCGCGCCAGCCCGCACGACACGCGAATTGTTCGACGGTCAACTGGAGCGGAAACCCGGAATGCCGGTGCCGCGATCCCAGGGAATGTGGCGCGAGCGGTTTGAACCTGTGGCTCATCTGTGTGATGACATCTCGTTCATGCCAGCTCCGCGGACGGAGGAGGAATCGACCATGCTCATTGATCAGGCGCTTGCACGCATGCAGGAGGAGAAACCATGACGATTCCGGGCTTTCCTGGAGTTCAGATTTTGCACCCGCTTTGGCTGCTGCTGCTGCCATTGGTGCCGCTGCTGGCCATTCTGCGCGGTGGACGTGGCAAACGGGCGGCCATCAAATTTCCCACCGCCTCCCTGCTGCGTGATCTCGGCAGACCGGCGCGCAGCAGCCTCGGGGGCTTTGTCTTTGGACTTATTCTGATCAGCCTGACCTTCGGCATCCTGGCGCTGTCACGACCGCAGAAAGTCCTATCCTATGAAGAGGAGAAATCCGAGGGAATCGCCATCATGCTGACGGTGGACGTCTCGCTGTCGATGCTGATCGAGGACTTCTACATCGGCGGTCAGCCTGTGAACCGACTCACTGCGGCCAAGCGGGTGATGGCGGACTTCATCAAAGGCCGGCGCAGCGACAAAATCGGCATCGTGGCCTTTGCCGGTGAAACCTACCTGCCCTGCCCGCTCACGCTTGACCGCGACTGGCTGATCAACAACCTTGACCGTGTGCAGACTCAACGTGTGGGTGACGGCACCGCCATCGGGTCGGGCATCGCGTCCGCCGCCAACCGCATGCGTCGTGAAAAATCGCCAAGCAAAGTCATCGTGCTGCTGACGGATGGAGCGAACAATTCCGGCCGCCTCAGCCCGCAGCTTGCGGCGAAGCTGGCCGCCACGCTCGGCATCAAGATCTACACGATCGCGATCGGCACGCCGGGCATGCACAGCATCCCCGATCCCAGACGCGGCACCTTCACGCCGGTGGGACAGCAGTTGTTTGATGAAGACACGCTCAAAGAAGTCGCAGCCATCGGCAGCGGCCAGTTCTACATGGCGCAAAACCTCAATTCGCTGAGCGGTGTGTTTGCCACCATCGACAAACTGGAAAAAACCAAGATCGAACATCACAAGATCATCGAAACCGAAGAGCTGTTTCCCTGGCCGCTAGCCGTTTCCGCCATCGCGTTGTTTCTCGCGCTGCTGCTGTCATTGACTGTTCTGCACTCGGCCCCTGAGCCAGTCGCCACCTGATTGTCATGAGCTTTGCCCACCCACACCTGCTCTGGTTCCTGCTGATCATTCCCGCCCTGGTGGGACTGAAACTGCTGGTGGATGCGAATGGTTCCAAGGCGGAACGTCTGTTCACGGCGGCGCGTCTGAGGACATCACTCGTGATTGGGCGCTCGCTGTGGCGCTCATGGTTCGTGTATGTTTTGTACATCATGGCCATGGCGTGCCTCATTTTCGCCGTCGCCCAGCCGCGCTGGGGCGAAGACAAACTCGAGATTCCGGACAAGGGGCGCAACATTTTCATCGCCATCGACACCTCGCGTTCCATGCTCGCGCGCGACGTGCCCCCCGACCGTCTCACGCGCGCAAGGCTGGCTGCGCATGACCTCGTCATGGAGCTCAGCGGAGAGCGGATCGGCCTGCTGGCCTTTGCTGGCCGCGCCTACCTCCAGGCACCGCTGACGACTGATCATGACGCCATCATCGAGTCGTTGCTGGCCTTTGACCACACGATCATCGAGTGGGGTGGGAGCAATCTGGCAGACCTGCTGGATGTGACCCTGCGTGCCATCAAAAATCTGCCGAAGAGCAATTACGCGCTGGTCATTTTCAGTGACGGCGGCGATGCCGACGCCAAACTCACCTCCTACATCCAGCGCCTGACTGCGGCGGGTGTGATTGTCGTCACCGTGGGTGTCGGCACCGATGACGGCATGCTCATTCCAAATCCTGAGATCGAGGGCGATTACATTCGAGACGAGGCTGGAAATGTGGTGCTCTCAAAGCTGCAAAGCGGTGTGCTGCAGCAACTGGCCACAGCCACCGGAGGACGCTTTCTTAAACTGGGAACGCAGCCGCTCAACCGCAAGTCCATCCAGCCCGTCCTCGACCGCCTGACTGAGCAGGAGTCCGCCAACCGGCAAACTTCAAGGCCGATTGAGCGCTTTGCCTGGCCCCTAGGTCTGGGTATATTCCTGCTCATGCTTGCCTGGACCATCAGCGCCCTACCCCGTTCTGCCGCCGTACGCCCAGCCGTGCTGGCACTGGCAGTGACAGCATTTGCACCTACACCTCCGGCACAGGCCGCAGACGCAGGGGGGATGCTGGCCGCCATTTCCAGGTCAGACGGCCCTACACCGGATGACGCGCGCCAGGCGCTCGAAAGCGGCAATTATAAAGAGGCGCACGATCTTTATGCCGAATTGCTGGACGAATACACCGATGAACAGGACACCACTGGATCGAAAATCCATGTCCGCAGCAAGGTGAGCTGGATCACCGGCATCTTTAAAAGCATCAGCCGCTCGATGAGCAAGAATCAAAAGTTAGAGGACGAGCTGACCTACGGACTCGCCACAGCCGAGCACGACCTGACCAATTACGACGCTTCTGCGAAGCACTTCAGCGATGTCCTGCGCACGGAGGACAAGTCGCTACGTGCACGCGCACATCGCGGCCTTGGCCACACGCTGTATGATCAAGGCGTGCGCGGCCTGCAGGAGCAGCCGAAGATCACCATCCAGCGCTGGACCGACGCGCTGCGCCATCTGGATGCCGCGCTGGATCTCGACCCCAACAACAAGGACCTGCATGAGAACCGCGACCATGTGGCCGCAATGCTGGACCAACTGCGCCAGAAGATGAAGGAACTGGAGGAAAAGCAGGGCAAAAAAGGTGACAAAGGCAAGAAGGGGCAGAAAGGCGACAAGGGCGAAGGCCAGGAAGGTGAAGAAGGCGAAACTGGCAATCAAGGCAGCGACCCGGACGGCCAGGGTGAACCCAAGGAGCAAAAAGAAGTCAAAGGCGAAAAGAAGGAGGCGGATGACGGCATTGGCGGCAAGGATGCCAAAGAACTGCCCGAGGGGCAGCTCCAGGCTGCTGGTGATAAGCCGGGCGAAAAAGAAAGCCAGCAGGGCAAAGACGGCCAGAAACCAGGTGGGGACGACAAGAAAAAAACGGCCAACGGAACTCCTTCCGACCAACGCAATCCACGTACCGGTTACACCCCCGGCGAGGCCGAAGGCTTCATCCGCCAATACATGGATGAGATCACTGCGCCTTTGTCCAACCGCTACCACACCCCGCCGCCGAACAAAAAAGACTGGTGAGCCGCCGCCATCGGCAATGACGAACGAAATCCCAAGCTCGAATGATTCAAAGCCTCCATCTCACCTCAAGCCCGGCACGGTCTGCAGTCATGGCCGGTTCATGGACGTTCAGTCCTCAATCCATCCTGCTGCAGGCGCTGTTGTTCCTGACATTTTTTATTACCAGCGCCTCCGCAGCCACGGTGCGTGCTTATATCCAGCCTGACAACGCGCACACCGGCCAGGTGGTCAACTATGTCATCACCGTGCAAAACGGCACCGTACAAAACGTGCCGCAGCTGCGACTGCCGGTGCAGGTCGGCATGAGTGCCGGGCCCTCCACTGCACAGAACATTGAAATCCGCGGCTCCCAGCGGGTTTTTTCCACGCAGTTATCCTGGGGTGTTGCAGGCACTGAACCCGGCGAGTTTGTCATTCCGCCTCAGGAGGTGTTGGTGAACGGAGAGATTGTCAAAACCAACGAGGTTCGTCTCATCGTAAGTGAATCTTCGACCACTGTGCCCACTGCAGCCGAAGATGCCAGCATACCGCTGTTTCAAATCGAAGTCGGCAAGACGGAGATTTATCAGGGCGAGGTGGTTCCCATCAGCGCCAGCCTGTTTGTACCGCGCGGCAGTGTGATGCTGCGCCGAGTCGGTCTGATCGATGTGAACAAGAGTGATTTTGCCATCGCCCGTTTTCCGCAGCAGGCCGATCAAAATGCGCAACGCATCAACGACATCGACTACGTGGTCATCACCTATCGCAGCACGCTCTCCGCACTCCACGCGGGCGATCTGAAAGTGGGGCCCGCCACTTGTGAACTGTTGTACGAGGTTTATGACGAAAACTCCCAGAGACAGATGAGTCGCGGCCTGCCTTTTGGCATGATCATGGGCAGCGCGGAGCCACGCAAGCAGGTGGTCAAAAGCCAGGAGGTGAAGATCAAGGTGCTGCCGCTTCCCACGGAGGGCAAACCCGCCAACTTCAGCGGTGCCGTCGGTGATTTTAGCATCAGCGCGACCGCCACCCCCAGTGAACTCAGCGTCGGTGATCCTCTGGCCGTGGACATCACCATCGACGGGTCGGGCAATTTCGACGCGCTCAACCCACCCAGCCTCATGCCACCCGAGGGTTGGAAAGCATACCCCCCGAGGCGCTACAATGTGGACGGTCCGATCGACCCCAATCTCACGCCCACCTTGCAGCGCCGCATCGCCTATTCGATGGTGTTTGTGCCGGAAAAAGTGCTGACGGAACTGCCACCGTTTGAGCTGAGCTACTTCAGCCCTACGCAGAAGAAGTACGTCTCCGCACGCACCCCGGCGATCGCGCTGAAGATCAAGCCCGGTGCTGTGGTGGCCGCAGTTACGGCTGTGGAAGGCAGTGACGGTGTGGAGGCCCCCAAGCCGCCGCCCGTGCAGCAGCCCAAGCCACAGATCAGCGACATCCTCATGAATGTCCCGGTCAAAGCCAAGTGGCTGAGCACCACCGCCGTCAGCGCCCCACTCACCACCAGTGCACGCTTTTGGGCCATTCAGTCGATTCCAGCAGCACTCGTGATTCTGGCAGCATTGTTCACGTGGTTTCGTCGCTATCAAGCAGAAGCAACGAGCGGACTGCGGGGAGAACTGCAGCAGTTGTGGCATGGTCTGGAAGAGACCAATCTCGCGGATCGTGATTTCCTCCAGCGCGCCGCTCACTTCATCCACCGCAGCCAGCCGGGTGAAGTGAAGGACGAGGAACTGAAGCAGATCATCCACCGCTACGAGACCCAGAGTTTCACCGCAGCTCCAAGCTCGGGACAAGAGCTCGGCACCGAGGAGCGCAGTCGTATCCTTTCGGCATTGGCGCCGCTGCTGAAACGCACCGCCATTCTCATCGCCACGCTGGCCATGTTCTCACTCCATGCCGGCGCCGCGGATGCTTCCCCCGACGAAGTTTATCAGCAGGCACGCGAGGCTCTGGAAAAAGGCAAATTCACCCAGGCGCAATACCTCGGCGAATCACTCACCAAGCAGCAGCCGCCCGCCTTGAGCTCTGCGGTCTTCACCCTCATCGCCAACGCGCGCTACCGGCAGGAGGACATGGGACGTGCAGCCCTATGGTACCAGCGTGCACAGCTGCTGGATCCCCTGAATCCTGAGGTGCGGCAGAATCTGCGGCATCTGGACAAAGAGCTGCGATTCTTCCGCTTTGGAGAGGACTCTCCGCTGGCTGAGTGGAGCCTGCTGCTGAACAAAAACACCTGGGTCATCGCCGCATCCGCAGGCGTGTGGCTCATTTTGCTGGCCCTCATGCGCTGGATTCCTGCCTCTTCACAGAAAGGCAGCAGCGGAGCATTTGCACTCATTTTCAGCATCATCGGCCTGCTGATTTTCATTCCTTCAGCCACTTTCGCCGCCATTCGGCCGGTGCCAGGAGACCGCGTGAAGAATGTGATGGTCGTCACTGCACGCGAAGTCAGGGCCTACACAGCCGCCACGCTCACATCCGGCAGCGTCATCGACAAAATTCCTCCCGGCAGCCAGGTGCGTTTGCTGGAAAAACGCGGAGCCTGGAGCTACATCGAAATCCCCACTAGTGATGAACACGTGCGCGGCTGGATCGAATCCGCCACCTACACACCGCTGTGGCCGTGGAATATGGATCTGGTGCCGTAAGCAACCAAAGAAGAGCGTGCGAGCTTGCTACTACGGTGCCGCATGGCTCCAAGCAGTCACTGCCCGGAGTGCAGATGCCAAGAATTTCATCACAAAAAAGACGGTGCCTTGCGACACCGCCTTAAAAGAGGAGAGCTGAACTCAGTCCACCTAGAACTTGTAACCAAAGCGCACCTGACCGTAGTGGGCCTGCATGTCCTGACGGAAGAACTGGCCCTGGTAGTTGAGCAGCAGGTTGAACCGGTCGTTAAACTGGAAGTTCACGCCGGCACCGGCCACCAAGTAGTCTTGGCCGGGGGTTTGATTGCCGCCGGCGGCGCTGAACGGGGCGTTGATCAAGGAAACGCTGCTGCCGTTGTTCTTGAGATTCTGCCGCTCATAGCCCAGCAGCACCTGCGGCGTAATAAAGGCCCATTCGGTCTGAATCTTCTTCGAAGCGCTCCAGCCCACACGGGTGACGAGGGATTCGTAACTCTGCTCGCCGTAGCGTAGCGCGGCGAGACCACCGCCAGTTTCACTGTATCCGTCCACGCTGCCATGCAGGTAATCGATGCCGGCGTAAGGACCAGTGACCAGGGTATTGTTTTGAAAGCGGAAGTTCCAGCCGGTGTTGTATTGAACGGAGTTGGTGTAAGTGCGTGTGGTACCAAAGGCCATGGGGAAGCCGAAGCCGGGATTGCGCCGGGAATCGAGCTGGTAAGTGCCAAAGCTGTAGAGCAGGCTGCTCCAGAAATTTTTGCGCACAAAAGAGACGTAGGCGGAGAGGGCGGGGCCTTCGAGGTGCAGGCTGCCGAGACCGCCGGTGTAGCTCTGGTCACTGGTGAGAAAGGAGGTCGCGAAACCCACTGCAAGGCCGCGGCTTAGATGGCGGCTGATGCCGATGCTGGGAGCCCAGGCATCCACCTCCACGCCAGCCTGGCCGCTGATGGCGTTGAGCTTGACGTTGCCGTAATTCACCGAGGAAAAAACCTCCCACTGGCGGGAACGCATGACCTTCTTGGCGATGGGGCTGTCTGGGCCGTCTCCCTGACCGACAACGACGCCGTCATCCAAGGAGGCGGCAAGGCTGTCGCTGGCGGCTTCCTCGCCGCCACCGGCGCGTAGATTGAAAAGATGGTTGTTAATGTCGTTGGTGACGGTGCTGCCCGCATTGATGAGCATCTGCCCTTCGGCATTGGCCATCGGCAGGCCGGACATCTCTGCAGAGAGCTGTGCAGGCGGAGGACCTGCAACGTACTCAGGGATGGTGAAGGAATAAGCGATAGACATGCCTCCGCTACTGGTTGGAACGGAACTGACCACCACCACAAAGGTGTTCCCATTGGCAACTTCGAAGCTAAAAGTGCCGCCTGCAGCCGAGGATCCAGGATTTCCCAAGTGATTGTCCGTGATGGCAGCAGGATCGAACACACCCAGATAACCCGCGATGAATGCACTGACGGACCAGCCGTCATTCAAGACCACGGAGTATAGCTGTGTGGCACCGGTGTTATTGGTAAAGTTGTAGGCGTCATAGGCAAAGTTTCCGGAGCTAAAGGCAGATGCCGCAGCTGGACTGCCGAGCGTGGAGTTTACTGGAGTTCCAGAACGAAAAAGCCGAGGTGACTGGGTGGGATCGGTGCCCTCCAGAATGCCATCAATGGTCACAGCGGCTTGGCTGGTGCCAGCCAAAGACAGCAGGGAGACCAGCCAAACGGCCTGCAGGCAGGCTTTGGAGCGCCGAAGAAGCGCCAATGGGGAAACAGGTTTTTTTTCACTAAAGGGAGGAGTGTGAGAGGGGGCGGGGTGCTTCATGATCTTCTAGGTGAATGCTAATAATATAGACGATTTTTACTTTTTATATAAAGTTTCCCTTAATTAGATATAAACTTATAATAAGTCATTTACGTGATGCAAGGTTGAGCCTGCGACAGGAAATGGAAACAAGCGCCCCATGTCCATCGACATGAAAGCACTCACTACCCGACTGACTTTTATAGCGTTTAACGCTACTTCCTTAGTTGGCAAGCAATACCGATGCCATCAGTCTAAACTTAAGATGACTGCCACCAAGATGACGTCCTTGTTCCAGAAAAATCAGGAATAACAGATCATTGGCCCGCTGATTTTCACTCATTCAGCCACATTCGCCGCCATTCGGCCGGTGCCAGGAGACCGCGTGAAGGATGTGATGGTCGTCACTGCACGCGAGGTCTTGGCTTACACAGCCGCAACGCTCACATCCGGCAGCGTCATCGACAGAATTCCGCCCGGCAGCCAGGTGCGTTTGCTGGAAAAACGCGGAGCCTGGAGCTACATCGAAATCCCCACGAGTGATGAACACGTGCGCGGCTGGATTGAATCCGCCACGTACACGCCGTTGTGGCCGTGGGATATGGGGCTGCTGCCGTAAAGCCGTGGCAGATCAGGCGCCGCCAACCATGCTGGGGCGGGGACCACCGCCTGTGTTCCGTCTGCTACCCGCTTCACGGTCAAGGACGAGAAGGCTGGCGGCGTCATCGCCGGCAAGTTTGAGGCGTTCAAGCATGTCGCGCACGGTCTTCTCCTCTTCCATCTGCTCATTGAGGAACCAGAGAAGCAGATTTTTCGAAGCGTGGTCTTTGACCTGCTCTGCAACTTCATACAAATCATTGATTTGCTGGGTGACTTTCTCTTCCTGCTTCAGGCTGTATTGAAAGGCGTCCATCACCGATTTGTAGTCCATCTTCGGCTTGTCAATCGGCTGCAGTTCCACTTTGGCATCACGATCGACGAGGTAATGATAGAATTTCAGGGCATGCATGGTCTCCTCGCGGCTCTGGGCAAACATCCACTGGGCAAAGCCAGCATAAGGCGTCCGTTCAAACCACGCCGCCATGGCGAGGTAGACATAGCTGGAGGACATTTCGTTGTTGATCTGCTCGTTGAGCAGCTTGGTGAGTTTGGGATTGAGTGTCATGGTGTGCTTTGTGTTTGAATGTACAGAGATTGAACCAGCAGAGCGAGCCCAGCGCAAGACTGCACCGTGTTTTTTTCAGGCTTGAAAAGCACCAGTGAAAGGTAAAGGACGATTCGCTTTCCTTTGGGCCAGTCCACGCCACGATGAGGTCTCACCCGCGATGCCCCCCGACACCGCAGACTCACCTCAACAGCATCACCCGCAGGTCGTGCGGCGGAATTTCATCTGCCACTGCCTGGAAGGCGGGTTGTACATGGGCGGAGTGGCGTTTCTCCAGCCGGAAACGGTGATGCCCAAAATGGTGGAGCAGCTTGGCGGACGCTCGGCGATCATCGCGATCATGCCGGCGATCCTGCCTGCGGCGTTTGCGATGGCGGGACTGTTTGTGTCACCGCTGGTGGAACGACTTACAAAGTTCAAGCCATGGGTGATGAGCTTTGGTCTGCTGCAACGGCTGCCTTACCTCATCACCGGGCTGCTGCTGTGGTTCTGGCAGGATGCCGGCCCGTGGCTGCTGCCGCTGGTGGTGCTGACGCCGGTGGTCTCCGGACTTATTGGCGGCGTGGGCGTGGTGGCCTGGATGGAAATGGTCACGCGGATGGTGCCGGAGCGCGTGCGTGCCGCCGGCTGGGCCGCACGCTACATCACCCAGGCGTGCATCGGCATGGTGGCCGGAGCGGTGATCCATCAGGTGCTGACCCATGCTCCAGGACAGCGAGGCTACGCGGTGCTGCACCTGATCACGTTCGGCTTTTTGTTACTGTCCTGGCTGTCGCAGTCGTTCATGCGCGAACTGCCTGCGGCTCATCATTATCACCCGCACTCCGGCAGCTACTGGAGCTATCTGCGCAGTCTGCCGGGCCTGCTGGGCAAACAGCCGCAGCTGCTCAAGCTGATCGCCGCCCGTTTCACCGGCATGGGCTATTTGATGGTGGTCTCATTTCTCACTCTGCATGCGCTGCACACCACGGGCAGACCGGAGGCGGATGAGGGCAATTTCGTTACCTTTCAGAATATCGGCACCATTCTTGGCAGCATGCTCGCGGCCTGGCTGGGATATCACCAAGGAGGCAGGGTGCTGCTGATTCTCTCACGCCTCATCTGCATCGTCATGTGCATCTGGGCCAGCCTGACGCATTCATTTGGCGGCTTCACCGCCGCTTACTTCATCCTCGGCTTTGGCCTGTTCCTTGATCGAGTGGGCGATCTGACGCTCACCGCAGAACTGTGCCCGCCGGAACGCCGCTCGACGCTGCAGGCCATTCTCGGTTTCTGCAATGTGTGGTCGCTGATGCTCGCCACGAGCCTGGGCGGAGTGATTTACTCGCTCAGCGGTTCGTTTTACCTCGTCGCCTGCCTCGCGGCGGTGATGTCGGTCCTTTCCATCCTGATTCTATGCGGCATTCCCGAGCCGCGTGGACAACGCTGAGCCCAGCGATTACTCCGAGCACTCGATCAAGGCCCGCATGGAGACTTGTCTTTGAGGATTGGTTTCTTTTGGATCAGGTCCGTATTCCTCAATCTGCTGCTGCCGCAGTTCAGCCAGTTCCTTGTGAACGGTTGCCACGATCACGCGCCCTTTGTCGTTCACCTCATCGGCCATACGTTTTCCGAGCTCCAGCGAATGCCCAAAGATGGCATGCAGCATATCGATCACATATTCAAACGTGTGGATATCGTCATCCAGCAGGATGACATGCCATGGGGGCTCCAGTGCGGGCGGTGCTGTCAGCGGCTGTACACGCGGCTGGTGCGGAGCCACGCGGGGCTGGCGCGGTCTCACCGGAGCAGTCGCGCAGCGGATGTCAGCAGGGGGAATCATTGTGCACACTATGCCATAGCCCAGCCTTCTCTCAAGCTCCCACAACACCACGCGCCTGCGGCTGCGTTTTAGTCCGCCGGATTTGCGCTGGAGGAGGTGATTGCTTGCGGGAGGGCACGGGTGCATGGCAGAGTTTGAGCCATGAATCCTTCCATCTGCCGCACTTTCAGCACGATCTGCTTCCAGGCGGGCATGCTCTCCGTCGTCCTCTCCATCTGGAGCTGGTGGTTTTTTAATGGCGACACCCCCGAACAGGCGGCACACGCCGAGCGCCTGGGCATTTTCATCGGACTGTGGGCTCCCACGCTGCTGATCCTCTCCAACCGTTTCGACCGCTATGCCGACAAAGCCAAGGAACTCCCCGGCTTGAACAGTGACGAAACCACTGAGGAAGCATGACCGGAATCACATCGGCTCGCGGCCGGTAGATTCGACAAACTGCTGGCGCAGGCCTTGGTAAGCCTGCTGCCATTCATCCACCACACGCTGCAGTTCCATCACCTGCTTTTCCAGCGTGGCGATGCGCGACAGCTGCATGGCGTCTCCCATGTTGCTCTTATCATCCGAACGTCCGGTGCCGATAAAAGTCGTGGCAGCGCTGCGGATATGATGCGGGCTGGCCTGGAACCACGACAGATCTGCCAGCCGCGATTCCTTGTTGTCGAGGCAGTTGATGATCCTCACATTTTCATCGATCTCGCCCGTGGCCATGAACTCCTGGATCGTCGCCACGTTTGTAGGTCCGTAGAGATAATTGTCCGGCATCTGCACGAGGAGGTCCATCTGGAGCTCCGCGATCATGGGCGCTCGCTGCCAGCTCATGCGGTTGTCGCTGGAGATCTTGTCGAGCGGTGAAATCTTGGCGTCAGCCGCCCAGCCTCGCAGGGTTTCGAGGTCTTTGGCTTCATAAACTTCCTTGTCCGAGGCTTTCAGCAGATACCAAGTGTGCATGGGGAGAGATAATCAAATTCCACGGCCTGCGCCAAGTCCAAAGTGCAAAGTGCGAGGTAAATAAACTCAGGGCATTGACGGAGCATTTTCGCAAGGCAATCTCCGCTGCCCTCGTTTAAACGCGCTCCTTATGACCCGACTGCTTTTCGCCATTCTTCTCGCCGCCGCCTCTGCTCCGGGCGCCGAGCCCGCCGTCTTTTCGCTCAAAACGATGACTGCGCAGATGAAATACGACACGGCCGAAATGCTGGTGCAGCCGGGGCAGCCCGTGAAAATCACCTTTGAAAACGGGGATGATCTGCCTCACAACCTAGTCTTCTGCCAGCCGGGGACCGACACCGCCGCCATGGCGATGAAGCAGATGGAAAAGCCGGAGGAGGCCCTGAAGCGCAACTGGCTGCCCGACGACTCACGCATCTGGGCCCACTCCAAGATGCTAAATCCGCATGAAAAGGAGGTGCTCAGCTTCTCTGCTCCTGAAAAGCCCGGCAACTACCCCTATGTCTGCACTTTTCCCGGCCATGCCCTCACCATGCGCGGCGTGCTGAAAGTGGCCCCGGTGGGAGACACGCTGCATGACCTGCAGTTCGCCCTCTATCTCGGCAACTGGCAGCAGCTTCCGGATTTTTCCAAACTCAAACCGCACCGTGAAGGCAAGATCGACGACAACCTTCTGCAGGTGAAGCTCGATGATTACAAGAACGAGTTCGGCGTCGTTTTTACTGGCAAGCTCATTGCTCCCAAGAAAGGCCCCTATCGTTTTTTTCTCTCCAGTGATGACGGCTCGCGCCTGCTGATCGACGGCAAGGAAATCATCCTCTATGACGGCATTCATCCCGCTGGCGACATCAAGGAACAAGGCCTCACGCTGGACAAAGGTGAGCATGAATTTCGCCTCGAGTATTTCCAAGGCGGCGGGCAGATTGAACTCTATGCCGCCTGGAAAGGCAGCGACTTCCAGATCACACCGCTTTCCAAATGGCTGCACCCGAAATGGCAGGGCGGGACCAAGAAGCAGAAGGAGTTCGATCCCATCCCACTGGTGGTGAAGGACGAGGCGGTGATCTATCGCAACTTCATTCAAGGTGCGGGCAATCGTGGCATCGGCGTCGGCTATCCCGGTGGCGTGAACATTGCCTGGAGCGCTGAGAGCATGAATCTGGCGCTGATCTGGCGCGGCGCCTTCATGGATGCCTCGAAGCACTGGAACTCACGTGGCGGTGGCCACGAAAAGCCACTCGGGTACGATGCGCTGATGCCCACGGGAGAGGTCACACCCGCCTTTTTTGTCACAGACAAACCTGAGGCCGAATGGCCGAAGTGGGACAAGGCCAAACGCTATGAGGGCTTTCACTGGCTGGGCTACTCGCTGGACGCCAAACGCAGCCCCACCTTCCGCTACTCGTGGCAGGGGGCCGAGATTGAAGAATCTTTTGCCGTCGAAGGCGACGGCAACAAACCTGAAGGCAACGCGAAACTGATCCGCACAATCAAGGTGGCCGGGAAAGTGCCTGCCGACGCTTGGTATCGCATCGGCAGCGGGTCATTTGAGAGCAAGGACGGCAGTTTTTTCAGCAAAGGGCAGATCCCCTACCGCATCACTGTCAGCGACGCCCAACTCGCCGGACAAAATCTCGTTGTTCCTGCAAAGCGGGGCACGATGACCATCACCTACCAGTGGGCCCAGTAATCTTTCGCCACGCACTGCCATGAAACGCATTCTCTATCTTTCCCTGCTCTGCTCGCCGCTTTTTGCCGCTGATCCTGTCGAGGCTGATTTTTACAAGATCACCACCTTTGAAACACCTAAGGAGACCGCGCTGGAGGTCGGCTCCATCGACTTGATGCCGGATGGCAAGCTAGCCCTCGGCACCCGCCGTGGCGAGATCTGGGTCGTAAGCGGTGCGGGCAGCGATGATACCTCAAACGTGAGCTACAAGCTCTTTGCATCCGGTATGCACGAGGTGCTCGGCATTGCCTACAATCCGAAGGACAAAAATCTCTACGCCACCACTCGATACGAGATCACCCGCCTCATAGACACCGATCACGATGGTCGTGCCGATGTCTTTGAAAACGTGAACGATAGCTGGGGTGTCTCCGGCGACTACCACGAGTACGCCATTGGCAGTCGTTTTGACAAAGCGGGCGACCTTTGGGTGACGCTGTGCCTGACCGGTTCCTTCAGCAGCGCCGTGCCGTTTCGCGGCTGGGCGCTCCGCATCAAACCCAACGGCACCATGGTTCCCACCTGCTCAGGCATTCGCAGCCCCGGTGGCATCGGTTTTGATGCGGATGGCGAGGTTTATTACTGCGACAATCAAGGCCCGTGGCACGGTGCCTGCACGCTGCAGCATCTCGTTCCTGGCACCTTCCAAGGCCATCCGGGTGGCAATGTGTGGTATGATCTCGCCCCAAACATGGGGCCGCGTCCGATTGATCCGATACCGGAAGCTTTTCAAGGCGACAAAGGCCGCAAAGACAAACGGGAGGGAGGAGACCCTGACCGCATGGTGACGGAGCGCGAACGCATCAAACAGCTCCTGCCGCCTGCCGTCTATCTCGTGCACGGCAAGATCGGCAACTCCGCCAGCGCCATCATCTGCGACCTGAGCGAGGGCAAATTTGGCCCCTTCAGCAAGCAGCTCTTTGTGGCGGATCAAAGCCACAGCAATCTGAGCCGTGTCTATCTCGAAACCGTCAATGGCATCAAGCAGGGTGTCGTCATCCCCTTCCGCAGCGGCTTTGCGAGCGGCATCATCGGCGGACGCATGGATGAAGAAGGCCGCGTCTTTGTCGGCGGCAGTGACCGAGGCTGGGGCGCACGCGGCGGGAAGCCCTTCTGCTTTGAGAAATGCGAATGGACCGGCAAGACACCTTTTGAAGTGCATGAAATGCATGCCAAGCCGGACGGCTTTGAGGTCACCTTCACGCAGCCTGTTGATCCGGCTTCCGCAGGTGATTTGAAGAGTTACAGCATGCGTGAGTTCACCTATGCGTATCGCGAGCAGTACGGCGGCGATGAAGTCTCAGAGATCCTGCCCAAGATCACCGCAGCCACGGTGGCAGCCGACGGCAAATCTGTGCGCCTGACGATCTCACCGGTTACCAAAGGGCACATTCACGAACTGCATCTTGATGGGGTTCGAAGCGCTGAGAAACTTCCTCTGCTGCACAAGGTGGGCTACTACACGCTGAACGAGATTCCAGCGAAGTAGGCCGCCTTCCAGTGTGACTGCTTGACCTTTCTGTACAGTCTCGGTCTAGTGGCGGGACATGCACATCGAACTGAACGATCTGTCGAAGCGCTTCGGCAACACGAACGCGCTTGATCATGTCAACCTCAATGTGCCGCCGAGTTCGATCATCGCGGTGCTCGGGGAAAATGGCGCGGGCAAATCCACGCTGCTGTCACTGCTTGCGGGCGTACTGGCACCGGACCAGGGCTTGATCCGCTTCGATGGCCAGACGTTCAGCCGCGAAAATCTGGAACTGCGCAAACGACTTCTGTTCACACCCGATGTGCCGGTCATGTTCATGGAACGAAGCATCGCTGCAAACATCGCCACCTTTGCCGCCTTGTATGGCACGCGGGTTGAGGACCACGAAGCGGAGCTCACGCAACTGCTGGAGGAAACGGGCATCGCGGCGCTGCTGAATCGCAGTGCCATGTCCTTGTCACGTGGTCAGCTATGGAAGGCCTTCATGGCCTGCGCGGCAACCGTGGAGCCGGAGCTGTGGCTGGTGGATGAGCCCTTTGCCTCAGGCATGGATGTGATTGGAATGGGTGTGTTCCGCCGTCTGGCACGCAAGCTGGCTGACGGAGGAGGCACGATCATTTACACGACGCAGATGGTGGATCTGGCCGCAGATTTTTCCGATCATATCTGCGTGCTGCGCCAGGGCCGGATCGTGCTGTGGGAGACGAGCTCCAAAGTGCAGGAAATGATCCGTGCCACGCCCGAGGGCCAGGAACACGTGCTGCGCGGACTGCGCTGATCTCACGCCATGTTTTTCCACCATCCAGAGACCGAACAGAGCCTCCGGCGCATGGCTGCAGCGGCGCTGAATGGCACTGCCATGGAACTGCGCGACCTGCGCCTATGGCCACGCATCAAGGGCGCCCTTAAATTCGTCGGCTGGGAAGCGGTGTTGTCCATTTGCCTGTGCATGCTCGCTGGTCTGAGCATTCCGCAATTCCGTGCAGCCGCATGGCGGGACTTCATGCTGGCGGGTGCGGTGATGATGACCAGCCGGCTGTCAGGGCAGCAGTTTCACTGGCTGCTGAATTCCAGCCCAACGACGAATGTGCTGTGGCATCTTCCTGTCGCTGGACGTGACATCTGCCGCTGGGCGCGGCTAATCTATTTGCGAGGCTCTCTGAACCTGCTGCCGCGCATGACGGTGGTCGCGTGGGCCTGGCTTGGATTTCCTTTGGTGGAGACCGCGTGGATGAACATCCTATGGAGCGGCATCATGCTCTGGCTCATCATGCTGGCCTGCGTGCAGCATCACAGCCTTCCCCTGGGAGCGGGCCGGCTGCTGGGAAAGATCTGGAACGTGACGCTAGCAATCTGGGGCGGCCTGGTTGTGTACGCCTGGGTGGGGAACAAGCATCCGAGTCATGGACTCCTGCCACCTGCATGGGTCAGCCAGGTGTGCGCGCCAGTCTCCTGGGTGCTGCCGGCCCAATGGGTAATGCATGCCAGGGAGAATCAAATCGCGCTCGTGCTCACGCTGGTTTGTCTTGTGGCTGGCGGTTTGTTTTGGTGGCGTTTCCCCGATGCTCTGGGCGGGGCCTATGACCAGCTGGACACCGAGGCCCTGCCTGCGATTGAGATTGAGACTGAGGAACCTGCATACGCCGAGGCCGAGGATCTTGCCAGACCGGTGGCCGTACCGGAGCCACCAGCGATGGAAGCTGTGCAGGTTCTTGCCTGCATTCAGCAGGCTGCGGCCAATGAAACGTCTCTAGTCCGAGAAGGCTGGATCGAAAAGCTGCTGCTCTCGCTGCTGAATGAACGAGATCGCATGCTGGGTCCCATCCTCGTAGGCCTGCACGCTGGCTGGACGGGGCGGTGGTGGAAGGCGGTGCGCATCTGCACGCTGCTGCTGCTGACCTCTTATGCCTTGCTGGCTTTTGGCACGCGCTGGATCAAAGCCGAGACCTTGGAGGTTTGGATCGTCATCGTGCCACTTCTTGTCGTCGTGGGTTACACCTTTCCCGTGTCGAATTCGATTCCGCTGGCCATGCTTTCATGGCCGTCTGGCCAGCATGGGATGCCGCTTTTCGCCGGCCTGCCAATCAGCATGCGAGATCTTCTGCGAGTCTCATTGCGCATCACGGTGGCTCGCATGGTCGCATGCCTTGCGCTTGCCCTGCCTGTGATTGCAGGCCTGTGTGTGCTGCTGGACCATCCGAAGGCCATACCTGCCATGCTTGGCACGGCAGTGATCCTGGCCATCTCGTGGAGATGCATTCGGCCGGTGTTCATCTACTACCGCCTGCAACAGGTATCCCGCCCGGGACGCCGGCACCGGCTCTGGCATGCATGCGCCGATCTGCTCATCCTGCCTATCGCGCTAGCGATTCCCTTTTCCGTCATTCTCAGCGTGGCAGTCTTTCAAGCGCAACCCGAATGGCTAGCGGTGAGCCTGCCACTCACCGCCTGCTGCGCACGTGCCGTCTATGCAGTGTTTCACTGGCGCGTGCGTGCGCAGAAGGTGGACTGGACCCGTGATCCCCCAATGCAGCCGTAGTTCACGAGACCGGCTGCCTCCGCAAACTCCGCTTACTTCATCGGTTGTGCCTTGGGCACATCCGTCAGTTTCATCGCTGGCTCAAGCGCCTGCTCATTGAACTGCACAGCCGCCACTGGTTCCGCGCGACGGACTTCGACTATGGGAATGCTGCGGGTTTGCAGCGGCAGTTCCGTGCGCATCACCTGCTCTCCCGCCATGGGTTGAGGTGGTGCCGAAGTGGGCACGACAGCGCGGCGCACCTCCATCTGCTCCTCTGCGGCGGCGACGACCACCGGCGCACGGTAGTTTTTCACAGCCGCCGTAATCATTGCTGCACGAGCTGGTGCGAGATCCATCGCGGTCTCAACAATCTTGCGCACCTGCCCGGGCTCCGCATTTACGGCATCGATGGCAGCGGTCACGATATCAGCGGCGCAGGATTCATGGATGACCAGCGCCTCTTCCAAGCGCATCACCATCTTGTCAGGCTCCATCCGGATCGAGGTGAACAGCTCACCGCATAGCGTGTCGCAGGTGATCTGGGCCGGGGTCGATTTCACTGGCTGAGCCAGTCCAGGTGAAGTCACCAGGACCAACAAGCAGCAAAATGCAGAAATCAGGCGCATGAGTTGAAGGGCTATATGAATGACGGATTCAAATGGGCTTCCTTCAAATCATCTTTTGCGGTTTTCAGTCTTTTTCTGGCGGTGGGTTCAAAATGTCGGTTCCAACACCTTGATGTGCTCGGATGAACTGCTCGGGTGCGACACGGTTCAGAGGCGTGTCAGCATATCCTTGGCCAGGATTCACATAAGATCCGAGGCGAACTTCGAAATGCAGGTGCGCCAAATAGGCACCTTCAGCCGTGCCCACCGTGCCGATCTGGTGGCCGCGATGCACATTCTGCCCGACCTGCACTCGGATGGAGTCGAGATGGGCATACATGGTCTGGATCACAGGGCCGAGTTCGTCTCCGTCCGGCAGACGATGCGCGATGAGGATCATCTTGCCCCAGCCGGCCCCGGGGATGCCCGCATAAACCACGCGTCCGGCTCCAGCAGCGTAAACGGGAGCGCCCACATCGGAGTTGCCGCCGCCGATGCCGTTTAAATCGTCGCCAAGGTGCCGTGAGATGCGGAAAGGCCGGGCATTGTAGGTGAGTGCGCCGTGTTCGGACCCCATGGGCATGTCAAAACGAGTGGCGAGAGGCAGGGTGGTGACTTCGAGCGGAGTCAGCCGAACGAAAGCCGGATCTAGCGGCGTGAGTGCAAGGGAGGACGAGGCCTCAAACCGCAGCCAGATCATGCCGATGACCACCGCCGAGAGGGCGAGGGTCAAAAGCACGCGCATGATCCGCACCAGTGTCTGCATAAGGGAGATTCGAGGGCTGCGGGAGCGTTGCAAAGGGAACGTGCCGCCCTTAAATAACCGCACTCCTGTGAACACGCTCTCCCCTTCCTCGTTCGGCGCCCCCAAAGTCTCCGTCTTCAGCGGCAAAACCAGCTATGACGATGCCGATGCCCTGCGGCAGCAGATTGAAGATGCGATCAATGCACTGGAACTCTCTGCGGACTTCATCACTTCTGGTGACCGCGTCGTCATCAAGCCGAACTGGGTCAAGGAGCACAATGCGAGCAAGCCGGAGGATGAAAGCGGCTGGCTCACGATCATCACGCATCCCGCCGTCGTGCGGGAAGTCGCCCGCTGGGCTGCGCGAAAACTTCAGGGACATGGCTCTGTGACGCTGTGTGATGCGCCACAGAGTGATTCGTCTTTTGCCACGATCCGACGGCTGCACCGGCTGGATGATCTTATCACGGACCTCACGAAGGAGTTTTCGGGAATTGCCTTTCTGCTGTTCGATATGCGGTGTGAGGAGTGGACCATTGATGACGGGGTCACCATCGCCAAACGGGAACTGCCGAGTGATCCGTCCGGGGCGGTGGACATTCATCTGGATGCGGACAGTGAATTCCTTGGGCATCCCGGCTTGGGCAAGCTGTATGGAGCGTCGTTTGATTTCGCCACGACGAACCGGCAGCACACGGATCCGCACCATGAATACCGCATCTGCCGCACGCCGATGAATGCGGATGTGCTGATCAATGTGCCGAAGCTCAAGACGCACAAGAAAGTTGGGCTTACCGTCGCGTTGAAAAATCTGGTGGGGACTACTCCGCGCACGAACTGGCTGCCGCGCCATACTGAGGGCACGCCGGCTGAAGGTGGGGATCAATTTGCAGAGTCCACGGCGAAGCGTGCGCTCGAAGGGACGCTCATGCGCACCGCCAAGAAAATCCTCTTTGGCCGATTCTTTCTCTCCAAGCTTTTCGTGCCGCTGAAAAAACTGGGGCGCGTCGTTTTTGGTGATACCAAGGAAGTCGTGCGCTCCGGCAACTGGCATGGCAACAACACGGCCTGGCGCATGATCTTGGATCTGCACAAGTGCTTCTTCTACTTCGACGGACGTGGGGTGCGGCGGGACAAGCCGTTGCGTTATCTGACCATCGTGGATGGCATCATTGGGGGCGATGGCGACGGGCCCATGTCATGTGATCCTGTGGCCAGCGGTGTCATTATCGCAGGGACGCATCCTGTGGCGGTTGATTGTGTCAGCGCGCAGCTCATGGGGCTTAATTGGAAAAAGACGCGGCTGCTGAATGATGCTTTTGCGATTCAGCGACTGCCCATCACGGGCTTTGGGCCTGCAGATATCACCGTCGCTTCGAACAAGTCTGAGTGGACCGGCCCCTTTGAGCAGATGAAGGACTGTTTCGAGTTCCAATGCCACTTCGGCTGGTCCGGGCATCTGGAGAGCGATGAAAGGCTGGCGAAGATGGGGAAATCAGCGGTCTGAAGCAATCGCGGCAAGACGAGCAAAAACATCTGAGGAGGGGATCGTTTGCGAGATCCCTGCATCAAACTGGTGAATCCTTCGACCGATTTCCACCTCCCACGCCGCATCCGCTGTACTTGAAGGATGCTGTGCGAGAATCAGAGATCCAGCACGTGGCAGATCTGGCATGTTTTCGACAGCGGAATCGTTTGAGACAGGCATGGGTGATTGTCATCACACCAGCCCGTTTTGTCGAACTCCAAATGCCTCATTCAAAGTGCATCTTACCAATGTCGGAACGCCGCTGGAGGCCATCAAAAGTGATCTTGATGCTCTCGGCGTAGGCTTTCTCCCGCGCTTCGACACGGGTTGAGCCTTGGGCCACGACGGCGAGGACACGGCCGCCGTTGGTCTCAAACTGGCCACTGGCATTTTGCTTGGTGCCGCAGTGATACACGCGGGCTCCGCTGACGGCTTCGAGGCCGGAGATGACATCGCCGTTGAGGGATGAGGCGGGATAACCGGCGCTGGCGCTGATGAGGCAGATGCTCCAGCCGGGGGCGAATTGAATGAGGTCGGGCTGCAGATTGCCTTTGGCCGCCTCAAAGGCGTAGGTGGCGAAATCGCCGCGCAGCATTGGCAAAACGGCTTCGGCTTCGGGGTCGCCGAAGCGGCAGTTGTACTCGATGACCTGCGGGCCGTTGGGCGTGAGCATGAGGCCGAAGTAGAGGAAGCCGCGATACTTCAGGCCGTCCTTCAAGATGCCCTGCACCGTGGATTGCACGATCTCGCGTTCGATGCGCTGCATCATTTCCGGCTCTGCCAGTTCCAGCGATGCGACGGCACCCATGCCGCCGGTGTTGGGGCCTTGGTCGTTGTCGCGGATGCGTTTGTAGTCGCGTGCGGGCATGAGGACCTGATACTTGTCATCGCACACGGAGACAAAGATGGAGATCTCGGGGCCGGTGAGGCATTTTTCCACGAGCAGATCGCCCGCGCCAAAGCAGCGTTTTTCCATCACGTCATCGACGAAGGCTTCGGCCTCGTCCTTGGAGGTGCAGACGGCGACGCCTTTGCCAGCGGCAAGGCCGTCGAACTTCAGCACGATGGGCATTTCCGTCAGGGCTGCCTTGGCTTCCGCTGCGTTGGTGCAAATCGCGAAATCTGCCGTTGGGATGCCGTGGCGCTTTAGAAACTTCTTCGCGAAGGTCTTGGAAGCCTCAAGCTGCGCGATCTCCTTTCGCGGCCCCCAGCATGGGATGCCGGCCTCGGCGCAGAGATTGGACAGGCCGGTGTCTTTCACGAGCAGCGCTTCTTCACCCGCCATGCAGAGATCGATGCTGTTCTGCTTCATCCAGGTGATGAGGTCAGGCAGGCTGGCGGCTTCCACACGTGTCGCCAGAGTGGCGATGGCATCGCTGCCCGGATACGCGAAAAGTTCGTGCTTCTGCGGGGATTCGCTGAGAGCGGTGATCAGGGCGTGTTCGCGTCCGCCTTTGCCTGTAACGAGGATTTTCATGGGGGGTGTTTCTTAGCGCGGCCCGTGGTCTGCGCAAGCCTGCACGAAAGGCAGGTTCTAAGAACTTGGGAGGCCAGCCGTTGCAGCCAGCATGAAAAGCTGCCTGTTGCCCTGTGTCCTCTTGCTGGCCTGTACTCCTGAGAAGGAAACCAAGCAGACCGTTTCACCGGACAAGATCAACGACACGATCCAGCAAACTGTGGATCATCTGGATGCCGCGCTGATGCATGATTACCGGCTCATCGCTGAAAAACGCCTGAAATATCAACACTCACCTGCCCTGCCGGCGCTGCCGCCCATGGCTGACGACACCACCTTTCTGCGGCGCGCCTGCATTGATCTCGCGGGAAGGCTGCCGCGCCCGGAAGAGGTGCGTCATTTTATCGCAGACACCTCCCCCGGTAAACGCGCCAGACTTACGGACGCCCTCACTCGCGAACCCGGTGGTGCCGAAGTGCGCTTCCGTATGCTGGCAGAGGCATTTCGCGTGACCGACAACGATTACAAAACAATTCCCTGGCTGCGGCAGGCGGCAGCGGAAGACCGCCCGTATGCCGAAATCGTCGCCGCCATGATTGGAAGCTGGCTCAAGCCATCGGTTGATCAAGGCAACGCCATGCGCACCAGCGTGGAGACAGCCTACACGGTGCTGGGTGAGGACCTCTACTGTGCCATGTGCCACGATCACCCTTTTACTGACTACACCGAGCATGGCTGCTTTGCCTTTGCCGCCTGCTTTACAGGCCAAAAGGAAATGCGCCTGCCACTCGACTACAAATACCCCAATGGCAAACCAGGGGAAGTGATCCAAGCCGATATCCTGCACCGTTCTAAAAACTATTGGCCGCGCATCCGCGACGATCAGGACAAGCTCATGCAGGTGGTGCAATGGATCACCGAGGAAGAAGAGAGCAAGCGCTTCGCCCTGGTGGCCTCGCTGCGAGTGTGGAGCGGCCTGTTTGGCATGCCCGGGGAGGAGGTAGACATCACCGTGGGTGGGGTGGATCCTGCGCCCCCGTGGCACGGCATCAAAGGTGCGGACAATCCCAATATCTACCATCGGAGCTGCTTCAGCGGATCGCCACTCGGAGCCGCCACCTGGATCGATCTGGACACGAATCATCCCGATGATTTTTCGCAAGCCACCAAGCTGCTCATCGAGGAGTTTCTGCGCTGCGGTGGCCGCATCGGTGAATTTCAGCGTATCCTGGCACGGACGGAGGCCTACAGCCGGTCGGGCATCGACTACAACTTCAAGTGGAGAGACTGCTACCTCGCGCCTGCACCGCAGATACGACGCCTTCCTTCGGAGGTGATCTGGAAAACACTCACGGCGGAAACTGACGCCCAACTGCCCCAAGTGCCGCAGCCTGAACACCCCCTGTGCATGCTGGGCCGAGGCACTCGCGAATGGACGGACGAAAGCCGGACACCGCTCTCACATGAACTCGTGCGCTTCATGATGAATGATAAACTCATCGACCAAGCGACAGCGAAAGCTGGCGATGCCGAGGGAATGTTTCTGGCACTGCTCGGGCGTGAGCCCTCCGAAAACGAGAGGGCGGCTATCTTGCGCACTTCGGCTTCAAACCAGGATGTTGCCTGGGCACTGCTGAACACGAAGGAGTTCTTGTTCAGGCCGTGATCCATCCGCGAACCGGATGTGATTTTCAGCTCCGTTTCTTGCCTTCACGTTGACAGCCATTTCATTTGCTGAACTTCAGCTCTCTAACCGCTATGACACTTGATCTTCCGACAGCCGACATTTTGACGAAAGTCCGCGGCGCCCATTGCCTGACGGAGTCAGAGCTCCAGTCGCTTTCCACCGCAATCACGGAGGTTCAACTGCGTCGGGAGCTGGATGCAGTCGATTCCCAATGGGAAAAGGACATGCAAAAATATGTATCCTTTCGTCGCAGAAAAGGTGGCCAGTCAGGGCTCGTCATAGTTTCGCGAGGAGAAGGTTTTGCAAGGATCCTCATTGGGTTGGGCATCGCCTCCTACGGAGGCTACATGATCTGGCAGTTTCTCCAAGAATCCGAAAAGGTGGATCATTCTTATAATTTTGCACCTCTCCTCTTTTTCTCCTTCCTTCTGGCGCTGGGAGCCTGGCTTATCATCACAAGCTTCGGACAGTTTCATGTCGTTACTGATTATGAACGAGAACGCGGGGAATATCTCTCCCGGCGCAAGCAGCTCACGGCTCAATTGCCCAGAGAATCTCGCTTTCCAGCGCGCTACTGTCCCAACTGCTTGTCCTGGGACAGGCAATATTTTAGCTAGACACCGTGATGATCAATCCCGCGATCCGGGCGTGATTTTCATCTGCACTTCCTTACCTTCGCGCTGGACGCTGATGGTGGTTTCTTTGCCGATCTTGAGATCGCCCATGACGTAGGTGTAGTCGTAGATGTTGGTGATGTCCTTGCCACCGAGTTTGATGATGACGTCGCCGGCTTTGACGCCTGCTTTGGCAGCGGGGCCGATGGGGGAGACGCCGCTGAGTTTGACGCCTTTGATGTCGCCCTGGGCGTAGTCGGGGATGGTGCCGAGGTAGGCGCGGAGGCCGGTGCGGACGCCTTGGTTTTTCGGAGCCTCCATGGCGATGTAATCGGGGGCGGGATCGGTGGTGGCGATGCCGCGGGCGATGAGGCCCATGAGCTTGGCGATCTTGGCGGCGTTGACGTAGTCGATCTTGTCTGCGGTATCACTGGGCATGTGGTAGTCGGCGTGGGAGCCAGTGAAGGCGTTCAGGGAGGGAATGCCTTTCAGATAAAATGCGGTGCTGTCCGTGGGCAGGTGGGCGTCATTCTGCGTGGTGATGGGCAGGCCGATGGGGGCATTGCGCTTTTCGATTTCCTTGGCCCAAATGGAGCTGCTGCCAAGTCCCTGCATGACGAGTGTCTTCTGGAAGCGGCCGATCATGTCCATGTTCAGACAGGCGGCGAACATGCCGGTGAGCTTTGCGTTGGGATCGCCCTTGATCATTTTGGCGTAGGCTTCGACGAAGTGATTGCTGCCGAGCAGGCCGAGCTCCTCACCACTCCATGCGGCGAAGATGATGTCGCGCTTGAGGGTGAGCTTGCCCTGCTTTTTCAAGTCGGCGAGCCACTGGGCGATTTCGAGAACGGCGGAGGTACCAGAGGCGTTGTCATCGGCACCGTGGTGGATCTTGTTCACTTCATCGCCTTTGGCGCGAGAGTTTGAGCCGCCGCTGCTGCCGAGGTGATCCACATGAGCGCAGACGATGAGAGGGGCGACGTGGGGGTCGGGCTTGTCGCCGTAGGGCAGGACGCCGAGGACGTTGCGGCCTTTTTTCTTCTCCTGCTGAATGACGATGTTGGCGGCGAGTGTGCCCTTGCAGTCGATGCCGCCCATGAGATCGCCGTTGTCGAGCTTGTCTTGGAGGTCCTTGAGATTCTTGCCTGCGGTGGCGAGCAGCTTGTCTCCCAGCGCATCGGTGATGCTGATGGCGGCGA
The DNA here is from genome assembly GCA_021733925.1 of Prosthecobacter sp. Taxonomy (GTDB): domain Bacteria; phylum Verrucomicrobiota; class Verrucomicrobiia; order Verrucomicrobiales; family Verrucomicrobiaceae; genus Prosthecobacter. The sequence goes on from JAIPJY010000004.1 coordinate 157,896, forward strand.
TGCCGCTGTTGGCGAGGGAGGCATCAAAGGACAGTGGCGCGAGCTGCTGGACCACTTTGGAATTTGGGCCGCTGACGACGATCAAGCCGCGCGCGCCTTTCTGGCGTGCGGTGAGCGCCTTGTAGCGCAGGCTGGAGTAGCGACTGAGTTCATTGCGGCGCTCCTGCGTGATGCCTTCGGGCAGGTAGCGGAAGACGAGCACCCATTTGTCCTTCACGTCGAGGTGCGCGTAGCTGCTGTAGGTCTCGATCTTTTTACCGTCGTTGCCGGTGGCCTCCTCCGGTGTTTCGATGCCGTAACCAGCGAACACAATGCCGGCGGGTTTCACTTCGCCGTTTTGAGAGAAGGAGAGGGGTTTCCAATCCTCATCGACTTTCAAGTCGTTGCCGTTGAACTTCAATTCGTTCCCTTCACCAAGGGCGACACCGGCGGTGAATTCGAAGTTGTCGAAATAGGTGTCGTCATCGCCGAAGGGTGAGAGGCCGATTTTTTGGAAGACGTCTGCCACATACTGGGTAGCAAGTTTTTCACCTTCGGTGCCGGTGAGGCGACCGCCCAGCGCGTCGCTGGCAAGATAGGTGACCTGCTGCTTCATGTCTTCGGGGCGGATCTCTGCGGCGGTGGCGGCGAAGTCGGGCTCGGGAGTCTTGGTGATTACCGCCTGCGGATCAGTCTTGAGCCCAAGTGCGGTGAGCGCGTGATCGTGGTCCCAGTCGGCGAGGTAAATCTGGGAGGCTCCCCCTGCCCCGCGACCGCTGGTCCATGAGAGTTTTTTGCCGTCCGGGGAGAAAACGGGGAGGCCATCGAAGCCGTCCGTGGTGGTCACGCGCACGGGATCGTGTTTGCCGGCGGCATCGACGATGTAGAGTTCAAAATTGGCGAAGCCTTGCAGGTTGGTGGTGAAGATCAGGTATTCGCCGCTGGGGTGGAAATAGGGGGCCCAACTCATGGCGCCGAGTTTGGTGATGGGCTTTTGCTCGCTGCCGTCAGCATTCATGGTCCAGACTTCGGCCACATCGCCCTTCGGGGTGAAGCGGCGCCAGCAGATGAGCTTGCCATCGGCGCTGAAGAAGGGGCCACCGTCGTAGCCGGGGGCATCGGTGAGGCGCTTCACGTTTGAGCCGTCGGCATCGGCGGTGTAGATCTCCATGAAGTACTGTTTGTCGATCTTCAGGCGCTCTTCGTCCTCTTTGCTGAGCTTGGTCTCATAGGCCTGGCGGTTGCTGGCGAAGACGATTTTTTTTCCATCGGGTGAGTAGTCGCCCTCGGCATCGTAGCCGCGTGTGTGCGTGAGGTTTTTGAGGGACTTGTCCACGAGGGAGTATTCCCAGATATCGTAGTGCTCGTCGTAGTCCCAGGAGTAGCGGCGCACCTTGGAGTTCTTGCGTTCTTCGTACTCGGCGGCCTGAAGTTTTTTCGATTCCGGATCAATGTGGGTGGAAGCGAAGAGCACGCGCTTGCCATCGGGATGGATCCAGGCACAGGTGGTCTTGCCCATGCCGGGTGAAATGCGCTCTTGATCGCCCGTTTCGAGGTCCATCAGGTAGATCTGATAAAAAGGGTTCCCTTCCTCGCGCTCGGACTGGAAGATCATCTTTGTCCCATCGGCGTTGAAGTAGCCCTCCCCGGAGCGTTTGCCCTCAAAGGTGAGCTGGCGGGGGGCGGTGATGAAATCTGCCTCGGTCTGGGCAAAGACGGCGGTCGAGAGGAAAAGGAAGGCGAGCAGGCGCATGGTTGTGAGAAAGAACATACGTTTGACGGGGATGTTTGCAGAAACTTTGCGCATGCATCCGGCTGCAAACCGCGTTTGATGCGCCCCGAACTTTTTTCCGACCATGCGCACACTCCCCCTGCTCGCTCTATTTCCCCTGCTGGTTTCCGCCGCCGAACCGGTGTCTCTGTTTGATGGCAAGACGCTGAAAGGCTGGGATGGTGAAACGACGAAAGTCTGGCGGGTGGTGGACGGGGCGATCGTGGGTGGATCGCTGGAGGGGAATCCGCAGAATGAATTCCTGACCTCGAAAAAGGTGTATCGGAATTTCATCCTACGGCTGGAATACAAGCTGGTAGGGACGGAGGGCTTTGTGAACGGAGGGGTGCAATTCCGCAGTGTGCGCATCCCGCAGCCGCCGAATGAGATGAGCGGGTATCAGGCGGACATTGGCGCAGGTTATTCGGGCTGCTTGTATGATGAATCGAGACGGAAGAAGATGCTGCTGCAGCCAGCGAAGGAGCTGATCGAAAAAGCGGAGAAGCCGGGAGAGTGGAACAGCTATGAGATTCGCGCCGAGGAGCAGCGCATTCAGTTGTTTGTGAACAAGGTGCGCACGGTTGACTACACTGAGCGTGAACCGGGGATCGATTTGAAGGGACTCATTGCTTTGCAAATCCATGGCACGTGCAAGGCGCAGATCTCCTACCGCAACATCACCATTGAAGCGCTGCCGGACGCTATGGTTCCTGAAGAGAAGGATGTGTTGAATCGCTTTGGCAATCCGGGTGCTGCGGTGGCGAAACATGAAGCATTCAAAGATGGCAAGTTCGTGCTGGAGCAGGATGAAGTGATCGTGATGGCGGGTCAGGAGAATCTGGTGCGCGAGCAGAAGGTGGGAGAATTTGAAGCGGTGTTCGGCACGGCCTTTGCAGCCAAGCAGCCGCGCTTTCGCTCGATGGCCTGGGAAGGCGACACAGTGTATGAGCAGTGGCGGGATTTGAATTTCGGCGACTGGAAGGCGCAGCTTGATGCGGCTGGAGCGAGCATCGTAATCGCGCAATTTGGGCAGACGGAGTCGTTTGATGGCGTGAAGCGGCTGGCGGAGTTCAAGTCGGCCTATCATCGGCTGCTGGACCAGTTTACCGGACAAACACCGCGTCTGGTGCTGGTGTCGCCTATGCCGTTTGAAAAGCCTACGGCACCGCATGCGCCGGACCTGACGCAGCGAAATGCGGATGTGAAGGTCTATGCTGAGGCGGTGCGCGAGGTGGCGAAGCAGCGTGGGGCCGTCTTTGTCGATCTGTTCACGCCTTTGTCCGCCCGCGCGGGAGAGCGCATCACTGATGATGGCTTGCATCTGAATGCGTTGGGATTGCGCGTGGTGGCACAAGAGATCGCGCAGCAGCTTGGAGCCTCTTCGAGTGACGCGGATGATCTCACTGCGCTGAAGGCGGCGATTGTGGAAAAGAACCGCCTGTGGTTTGACTGCTGGCGTCCGGCGAACTGGTCGTTTGTGTATGGCGACCGTGTGACGCAGATGTTTGGCAAGCCTGCGCAGGATGCGCCGTCGCTGCGGGAGAGCTTTGAAGAGCGGAAACCGCTTGTGGCCAAACTGGACGTGCGCATTCATGCGCTGGCGAAGGGCGAGAAGGTGCAGGATGAGCCGAAGACGGAAGCACCTGTGATCACGGAAACGGTGCTCACGGCGGAGCAGCAGATGGCGTCTTTCACGGTGGCGGAGGGCTATGAGATGAATCTCTTTGCGTCAGAGGTGGAAGGAGTGGCGAAGCCGACGCAGTTTTCCTGGGATGAGCGCGGACGCCTGTATGTGGCGTGCTCGCCGACGTATCCGCAGACACGGCTGGGCATCAAGCCTTCTGACTTTATCCTCGTGCTCGAAGACACGAATGGCGATGGCAAGGCTGACAAATCCACGCGCTTTGCGGAAGGTTTGACGATGGTGCAGGGTGTTGAGGTGGGCGCGGGTGGCGTGTATGTCTGCGACTTCGACCAGATTGTGCATCTCAAAGACACCGACGGTGACGGCAAGGCGGATGTGAAGACGGTGCTGTTTGCGGGCTTTGGCATCGGGGACACGCATCAACTGGCGAACTCGATCTGCCATGGTCCTGATGGCGCGCTGTGGTTCACGCAGGGGCTGCATGCGTTTTCACGCGTGGAAACGGCCTGGGGGCTCGCACGATTGGAAAAAGCAGGTGTGTGGAAACTGAACCCGCGCACGCAGAAGATGGCGGCCTACTTCAACGGCGGCAAGGCGGGGCACAACTGCTGGGGCGTGGCGTTTGATGACTACAACCAGGTCTTCCACAAGAGCGGCGACCGTCCGGTGGGCTACTACAGCGTGCCGGGACTCGTGGCGCTGGCTGATCCTGATGAGTACCATCCGACCGGGGCTTTGTTTGACTCGAATCCCAAGACGAACAGCCTGGAGTTCATCGGCACGAAAGCGCTGCCGGATGACATTCAGGGCTGTGCGCTGATCGGCGGTTATTTTGGCAATGTGGTGGAACTGCATCGACTCGAAGATGATGGCTCGGGATTCAAGAGCACGCAGCTGCCGAAGCTGGTGACATCAAGCGACACGTCGTTTCGTCCGGTGGATGTGAGCATCGGGCCAGATGGCGCGATGTATCTGTGCGACTGGTTCAATCCGGTGATCGGCCACTATCAGGCAAGCTATGCGGACCCGCGCCGTGACCGCTCGCATGGACGCATCTGGCGCATCACGGCGAAAGGCCGTGCACCGGTCAAGCAGCCTAAGCTGGCGGAGATGAAACCGGCGGAACTGCTGGAGCAACTGAAGTCACCGGAGCGATGGACGCGGTATCAGGCGAAGAGAATGCTGTTTGATACACCGACGGCGGAGGTGCTGAAAGCGGCGGATGAGTTCATCGCGAAGAATGATGACGAGCATGTGCTGATGGAGGTGTGCGGCGTGTTTGAGTCGCATGAATCGCCGCGTGAGGAACTGGTGAAGCGTTTGCTGAAGGCGAAGGATGCACGTGTGCGTGCTTATGGTGCAAGGGCGACGGAGTCGCTGGAGCTTCTGACCCATGCTGTGCGCGACGAGAATCCGCGAGTGCGTCTGGAGGCGGTGGTGGCCTGTGCGCATGTGACCAAGCCTGAAGCGGTGGAAGTGGCGGTGCAGGCGCTCGACAAGCCGACGGACCGGTTCATCGACTACGCGCTGAAGCAGGTGGTGAAGAGTTTGAAGCCGCAGTACGTGCCGGTTATTGCGAAGCTCACCTTTGGCGGCAATGCCAAACAGGCGGAGTATGTGAAGAAGATCGCCAGTGCCGCAGCGGTTGTCGATCATCCGGGCAAGATGGTGTATGACGCGCTGTGCCTGAACTGCCACCAGCCTGAGGGCAAGGGGCTGCCGGGCATCTATCCTTCCATCGCGGGAAGTGACTGGGCTGCGGGAGATCCAGTGCGACTGATCAAAATGCTGACTCATGGCCTCACCGGACCAATTCGCGTGAATGGCGAGGAATTTAAGCAGCTTGCCCTCCTGCCGATGCCCCCCATGGGACTGAATGACCAGCAGGTGGCCGATGTGCTGAGCTATTTGCGGGCCAATTTCAGCAATAAAGCTGCTGCGGTGACGCCTGAGCAGGTGAAAGCCGTGCGTGACGCCACTACGAACCGCACGGCGCTGTGGACTGAGGAAGAACTGGCGAAATAAAGAAGGATAAAAGGATTCACGGCTAGCATTGAACTTGCTGCGATTTAAGGCATCGAATGAGCGTGCCTTCTGATGTCCCGAAAAAGACCCGCCGCCGCTGGTGGAGATGGATGAAACGATTGCTGCTGGCTGGCTTTGCGCTGCTGGTGCTTGCGGTCGTCTTTCGTGAGCCGTTGCTGCGGTGGGTGGTTGGATATGGCGGCTACAAAGGGGCCAAGATGGCGGGCATCGACCTCTCCTGGAAAGTGGACGGCTCGGTGTTCAGCGATTTAAAGATCAGCAACATCGAAGCCAGCGGATCGCTGGTGGAGCGGGCGACGATTGGCAAAGTCGAAGTGAAATACGATACTTGGACGTTCCTCAAGACCCGCAACATCGACATTGTCAAAAGCGTGGTGTTGAAGGATGTGGATATGGCGCTGGATCTGCGCAAGCTGGCAAAGGATGAGAAGGTGGTGGTGAAGGTGGAGCAGCCGGCATCTGGCAAGCCGCCGCCGCTGGTATGGCCGAAGACGATCGACATCGAAAACGTGAATGCCGAGGTGACACTGGCAGACGGGAGCAAGATCACGATACGAGGCCTGACCCTGCGGGTGGGCGAAGGCATGCCGGGGATTTTTGAGCTCGCTGAGTTCAAGATGGAGCCCGGTGATCTGCGTGTCGCGAATGTGAAGGCGCAGGTGCGATGGGGAGAGCGCACGCTGAACATCGCAGGACTCGATCTGCCGTATGGCGCGAAGCTGAAGTCACTTGCGGTGGATTTGAGCGAGTGGGACAAGGATGCGGCCAGTGTGAAACTGGAAGCGGGAATGGGCAAAGCAGCCGTGGTCGTCGAAGCGCTGGCGCATGGCATTTTTGGCGGCGAGATGCAGATGAAGGCCGATGTAAGTGTGCGTGATCTGTCATCGGCCGAACTGCGAGCCTTGAAGTTGCCGGAGGGCGTTGAGTTCGGGCCGGTGAGTGTGGATTTGCACGCAGAGGGTAATCCGCTGAAACCGATGACGCTGGCGGCAACTGGCAAGATCAGCATTCCTGATGTGCGGGCTGGAGGTGCTATGCTGGACTCGATCACCACCACGCTGGGGGTCAATGATGGCGTGGCTCGTGTGCAGGAGTTAAAGGTTGTGAGCGGCGACAATGAAGTGGTGGCGGAGCTTGAGGCAAAGCTGGCAGAGGACGTGATGAAATCGCCATGGACAGCCAAGGTGAAGGCCAAGATTGCCGATGTGACGCAATTGCTGGCGAAACCGCCACCGGCACGCGGCTTGATCGAGCTGACGGCTGATGCCAAGGGAATTGGTGCCACGCCGACGAAGGTCGCTGCGCAGGTGAATGGGACAGACCTGGGCTTTGAAACTTATAAACTGCCGAAGCTGGCTGTGGTGGTGAGTCTGGATGGCAAGGAGGCGAAAGTGAGCGTGCCTGCGCTGATGCTGGGCGCTGGAAATCGTGTGGATCTGAATGCGACGATGACGATGGATGATGCGATGCCGGTGAATGCGCAGTGGAAGATTCAAATCGATGAACCAATGGCTTTGATGCAAACGGTGGGGCTGCCGCCGCTGAAGAAGCCGGTGATGGCGAAGATCGCCACAGCGGGCAAAGCTGCCTTCAAGGTGAATGATGTGATGAATCTGGATGCCGATGTCGATTTGAGCGTGAAGGAGGGTCGCTTTGGCGATGCACCGCTGCCGCTGATCGAGATGAAGGTGAATGTGGCCAAGGGAGAGGCGACCTTGCAGCCCTGCCGCATAGTGGTGGACGAGCAGAACCGCATCGAACTGAAGGGCAAAGCGAAGCTGCAGGCACCGTGGGGGTTTGATCTGAATGGAGATGTCGCACTGCCGGTGCTCATGAGTTTGAACCCGCTGCTGGCCGCCGTGAAAGCGCCTGCCATGGAGTCGGGCAGTCTGGCGGTGAAGCTGAATATCAGCGGTGATGCGAGCCCGTGGCACGGTGAAGGCAGCGTCGAGATGCAGGCCGCGAAGGTGAAGGTGGCGGGCATGCCGGAGGCGGCCGATGTGGATTTGAAAACGAGGTTTGCGGGCACGACGGCGCAGATCGAGACGATGCAGGCGGTGCTGGGGCCGTGGAAGCTTCTTACCAAGGGCACGGTGACGAACAAGGAGGCGCATTTGAACGAGCTGAGCTTCTGGCAGAAGGACCGGCAACTGATGAGCGGGCATGCCCATGCGCCGTTTGATGTGATGCAAACCGACGTGGCGAAGGGCGTGCCGCTGGATGTAGTACTGAATGCGCATGAGCTGCCGATCCATGACATCGCGGCGGCAGCGGGCGTGAAGAGTGTGCCGCCGGGACTGCTGAGCGTAGAGGTGAAGATCGGTGGACGGCTGGAGACGATGGATGCCTCGGTGAAGGTGGGAGTGAAGGAGCTGAAAGCACCTGGACTGACGAAGTCGTTTAAACCGGCCACCGTCGATGTGCTGGCGACGCTGAAGGCGAATCAACTGGAGCTTGATGTGAAGGTGGTGCAGGCACCGCTGCAACCTTTGACTTTGAAAGCAGAGGTGCCGGTGGTGCTGACGAAACTGGTCAAGGAGCCCGCACTGGCGATGGATCTGCCATTGAAAGCGACGCTGGATCTGGCGGAGAGCGATCTGAGTTTTGCGCGTGAGTTTGCCCCGGAGGTGGTGAGGTCCGTTCCGGCGAAGTTAAAGGTGCATGCGACGGCAGGCGGCACGGTGAAGGCACCGCTGATTGATTCGGTGCTCGATCTGACTGCGCCGGCGATTGATTTCGTGAGCGCGGACATGCCGAGCGTGCGTGATCTGCGGGTGAAGATACACTCCCATGATCGCAAGGTGACGCTGGAGGACATCTCGGTGACGCTAGCTGGTGGGAAGGTGCGGCTGGGAGGGACGCTGGATGCGGCAAACACCGAGGACCCGAAGTTTGACCTGAAGGTGGAGGCGCGTGAGGCCCTGGTGATGAGGAATCCGACTTCAAGCGTGCGTGCGAACGCAGACATCGCCTGCGTCGGCAGCCTGAAGGCGGCACACGTGAGCGGTACGGTGGAGGTCGTGCGTGGTCGCATTTTTCAAGAGGTGAACCTGCTGCCGAATGTCATGGGCATGATCCAGCAGGGCGAAAAACTGCCGCCTCCGCCACCTTCGACCTCAAGGATTGAGCAAAAGCTGACACTGCCCCCCATTCTCAAGGACTGGACATTTGATCTGAAGGTGAAGACTCATGATCCAGTGGTGATCGCGGGCAATTTGATGAACGGGGCGATCTCAGCAGACATCGCAGTAGGTGGCACAGGCGCAGCGCCACGAGTGACGGGCTTTGCGAATGTGGATCGCATGGTCCTGAAGCTGCCGTTCAGCCTGCTGAAGATCACCAAGGGCGTGGTGACGATGAATCCCGACAATCCATTCACTCCCAAGCTCGATGTGCGTGGTGAATCACGCGTGGGGAGCCATGACATCACGATGTATGTCTATGGCGATGCGTCGAATCCGAAGACACGATTTACCAGCACGCCGCCGCTGTCCGAGGCGGATATTGTGACGCTGCTGGGCACGGGCATGACGCTGGGCGGCGACAATGCGCAGATGGCGAGCGAGGCGATGACGCGCGCCGCCTTTCTCGTGATCTCCGAAACCTACCGCAAAATTTTCCACAAGAAAAAAACGGTGAGCGCCGAGCCGCCGAAACTGCACACGACCTTCAATCCCTCAGGTGCCGACCGATCGAGTGACAGCATGCAGGCGATGTATGAGATCACCCCCAAATTCAGGTTCATCGGCCGCTTCTCGCAGACAGGACGCATGAAGGCGCTGCTGGGCTATGTGCTGAAATTTGGCAAGGCTGCGAGAGCCATGGATGAAGACCCGCAGTAAAATGACGAATGACGAAATCAGAATGACGAATGCCTGCCGGCTGCGATGCATCGGGCTGGTTTTGCTGGCGCTGTTTTGCGTGATGGGAACTGCGTGGGCGCATGAGGTGCAATTTGGCCAGACGAGGGTGCAGGTGGATGGCGTCGAGGAGGCGCAGTGGGAAGATCTGCGCCGCATGCTGATGGATCAGCTCACGCTGAATGGCAGCGGTCCGGCGGGCGAGCCGCTGGCGGATGATCTGGCGTTTTTTGTGCGTCAGCATTTCATCCGCGAGGGATGGCCGGACGCTGAAGCGGGGTGGAAATTGGCCAAGGGTGGGATCGAGCTGAGCGTGAAGCCGGGCAAGGCCGTGCGCGTGGGAACAGTGACACTGAAAGGCGAAATGCCGCTGCCGGAGGATGAGCTCAAAAAATACCTGATGAAGCCGACGCTGGAGCGGGAGGATGTGGACAAAAAACTGCCGCAGTGGGTGGAGACTGACATGCAGCAAGGCGCAGGACTGGTGCAGCGGCGCCTGCGTGCCGAAGGCTACCTGAATGCGGAAACACTGCTGCTGCCCGAACCAACCACCGGTGCGGACATGCGGCGTGATTTGACGCTGGAGATCATACCGGGCCCCAAGTTTATCTTTGGCCAGGCATCCATCACGGGATCGCCGCCAGAACTGGAGAAACTGACGCAGGCCGAGATGACAGAGGCGAGCGGGACGCCCTTCAATGAAGCGCGGGTGCAGTTGATTCAGCAGCGGCTGGATTCGATCTGCGCTGAGCGCGGCTGGCTGCATGCGGCGACGACTGCGGACTACACGCTGGAGAAATCCGGTGGCACGGTGGATGTGGTGTTTCGGATGCAGGCCGGTGAGCGGGTGCGAATTTCCCGCGTCACGACGCATGAAGCTTTCAGCCGTGGCGCCAAACGCGTGCTGCTGGCGAAGTTTAAACCGCTGACAGGCCAGATTTACGAAGCAGCGGAAGCGGACTTTTTCTTCAAGCGGGCTCTGGACACGGGGATGTTTGCGCTGCTCGACACCAAGGTACTGCCTGAGAATGGCGACATGGCTGCAGGCAATCTGCGCATCACGGGCGAGGAGACCCAACCGATCACGGTGGGTTTTGAGCCGGGTTTTGACACCTTCCTTGGTCCGCAGTTCGGCGTGACCTACAAGAACACGAACTGGCGTGACACGGGCAACACGCTGGCGGCGGAACTGAGCTACAGCATGGCGGGCCCGGTGGGCTTTGTGAGCCTGACCAACCCTGCCATATTTAATTCACAGCATTCGGCGACCACGCGATTCGCACTGGAGCAGTTCAACCGTTTTGAGTACGACCGCATCGGCACCGCGCTGAGCCTGGATGTCGCACGCCGGGTGGACCATGCGCTAAGCTACTCAGTGTTCATCGGTGCCAATGCCAACACAGTCAGCTCGAAGGTGCTCACGCTGAACCAGACGGGACCCACCAATTACTCACTGATGAACTTGGGGGCCAACGCGATGTATGACAAGCGGGACAGTCCGGTGCTGCCGAAGAAGGGCTGGTATATCGCAGGGCGAATCGAGAGCTCCACCGATGCGCTGGGTTCAGGCGTGAGCTTTGTGCGCTCGGATCTGCGTGGCGCGTGGTATATCCCGATCACCAAGAAGTTCCGTTTCGCCACGGGCGCTGAACTGGAGACGATTCAAGGTGCGACCGCAGATAAAATCCCCATCGACAGCCGTGTGTTCAACGGCGGGCCGTACAGCGTGCGGTCCTTCGGCCAGCGCAAACTCGGACCTGTGACACCGGGTGGAACGCCGCTGGGCGGGACATCGGCGCTGTTTGCCAGCGCTGAGTTTTCCTATGAGATCATGACGAATTTGGAATTCGCCGTCTTTGGCGACATCGGAAGTCTAGGACAGGGGAACAACTCCTCGCCGCTGTCGTATTCCTCGGACTTTCGCGAGGCCATCGGCGCGGGTTTGCGCTACAAACTGCCGTTTGGACCGATCCGCATCGACTACGGGCACAACCCCAACCCGCGCCTGGGCGAGCAGAGCGGATTCCTGCATGTGACGGTGGGGTTTGCGTTCTGAGTCAGGTGGCGGCAGCTTTCTTGCTGAAGCCGCCCACGACGGTGTGATAACTGCCCCAGAGCACGAGCACACCTCCCATGGCCTGCGCGAGTGTGAAGGGCTCGGCAAACAGGGTGATGCTGGAGAGGGAGATAACGACGGGCACTGTCATCTGGAAGGCTCCGCCCGCCGCAACGGAGAGAAAGCGGAAGCCCTCAGTCATGGCCAACTGGCCGACGCTGGCGCATAATGCCGCAGCCAAGAGCAGCACCACGTCCATGGTATTCAATGATGTGAAATGGGACGCTGCCAGCGGAAGTGAAAGCAGCAAAGCGTAGATGCACTGGGATGAAAAGATGGTGGCGCTGGTCTCTGTGCGCGTGAGCTGGCGAATCACGACGACGACCGCTGCGGCGAGAACAGCGCCGGTGAGCGCAATCATTTCGTGATGCCCAAACTGGGCCACCGTGCCGGGTGCCAGACCTGTGAGCAAACTCAGACCGGACAGCGCCAGCAGAATGCCGCCGAGTTTCACCAGGCCTAGCCGCTCATGCAGAACGAAAGCGGCCATGATGGCGGCAAAGATTGTCCAGGTGTTGCCAATGAGCGTGGCCTTGCCGGCACCCAGCGGCCCGATGGTGGTGTAGTACGCCGCCGTGCCCAACGCGCCGAGCACGCCGCGTGAAGCAAGCAGCCAGCTTTGGAACGAGCGGCGCAGTTTCAGCGTCCCCGCAGGTGCAAAGAGAACGATCGTCAAAACAAGACCGACGACCGCACGAAATGTCATCGACATCCACGGATCGACATGACGATGTGAGGCCAGTTCTTTCAGCAGCAGGGCATTGCCGGAAAAGCAGGTGAGAGAGAGTAGCATCGCCTGCGCGCCGCGCCGGGGATGATGCTGGAGTTGTGTAACAGGGGTGCTCATGGAGGTGCCGGTCTGAGGGCTACCTTCTGGCATCATATCTGATTGTTTTGTCTCGTGATGATGAGCGCGTTTCGCGCAGGGTCCTCAAACCGTGGTGTCAGGCATGCCAAAGGGCGTGTACCGTTTTTACAACGGCACGAATCGCAATTCGGCTGGCAGGTTTGAGGTTCATCAGACGGGCGGAGAATGGCGATGAATGGACGAAGTGCAATCGGCATTTCATCAGGGCTTCGCGTCGGGAAGTTCCGCGAGCTGCCATACCTTCGCCTGCCCCTGCCAGTCGCCGGTTACGAGACGACTGCCATCGGGACTGACAGCGAGGCGGTAGATCCATTCGGTGGAAGCCTGCCAGGAATTCAGGACTTGATCGCTATGGGCATCGATCACACGAACGATGCCCTCCTGACCCGCAGAGAATAGGCGGTCGCCCTGCGGATGCCAGGCCAGTGCAAACACTGCGCCATCATGATGCCGCACGATGCGCACCATGCGCCCGATGGCAGGCTGCCAGATGCGCACAGTCTGGTCCGCACCCGCACTCGCACAATCATTTCCGGCATGCAGCGGCCGGAAGGCGAGGCATTGAACGATGTCCGTGTGATGAGCGAGAGTGCGTTCGAGTTTGCCGCTTTGTGAGTCCCACACTTTCAAGGTGCGATCCGCCCCGGCACTGACGAGCCGTTTGTCATCCGGACTGAACGCAACGGCGAACACAGGGCGCGTGTGGCCGGAAAAAATCACCGGTGGTGCCAGGGTGCCACCAGCGGTTGAAAATACGCATACGGACTGGTCATGACATGCTGCGGCAAGTCTGCTGCTGGTGTGGGTCCAGGCGATGGCGGCAACGAGATCACCAGCGGTCTCCCAACGTGCGACCTCACGGCGAGACGACCATTCCAGCAAGAGGATGTCGCCATTTTCTCCAGGCACACCACCGGCTACGGCGAGCCAGCGGCCGGAGGGATCAAAGACGGCAGCGGTGATCTTGGGCCACTTGAGTTCGAGCAGCGTTTTCGGCGAAGCTTTCTCGTCGAGATCACGGATGACGAGGCCTGCAGCGGTGTTGTACACGATCTGCCTCCCATCGGGAGTGAATGTCAATGCGGTGACGGGCACGGAATCATTCGCGCAAACGAGGGTGCCAAGCAGCATGAGGGCGATCAGCGTTTTCATATCAGCTCACGCACGAACTCGCCACCGCTGAGGGTTTTCATCGGCCTTCCGGAAGGTGTCTGGAATTCAGCGGCAGTGTCCACACCCAGCAGAGTGAGAATGCTCTGCGCGATGTCTTCGGGGCGCACGGGGCGCTCAGCCGGTGTTTCGCCATGGGCATCTGTGCGGCCGATGAGCTGACCGCCACGCACACCGCCGCCAGCAAAGCAGGCAAAGCCCGCGCGCGGCCAATGATCACGCCCCGCACTGCTGTTGAGTTTCGGTGTGCGGCCGAATTCGCCCATCATCACCACGAGGGTGCTGTCAAGCAGACCACGCTCATGCAGATCGGTGATCAGCGCGGCATACGCACGGTCAAGATCCGGCACCTTGCCACTGCCAGGAAACTGCGCGTCTGGCAGCGTACGTGCGATGTTTTGATGCGTGTCCCAGCCGCGATCCACCACACTGACAAAACGCGACCCGGCCTCCACCAAACGACGTGCGAGCAGGCAGCCGGACCCGATGCGGCGCTGACCGTAGCGCTGGCGTACCTGCGCAGGTTCCTGCTCCAGATCAAAGGCGGCACGGGCGGCAGGCGAAGCGATCAACTGATGCGCCTGTTCAAAGAAACGGTCTCGCGCACGCGTGTCGTCATTCTCCTCCAGTGAACGTGAGAATTGATCCATCCGCCGCTGCATGGCGCGGCGTTGATCGAGGTGGTCGAAGCTGACCCATTCGGGCGGCAGCAGATCACGCACGCGATAACCGGGTTTCGATGGGTCCCCACCAATGGCAAAGGGGCCAAAGGCCGCAGGCAGGTAACCGGCACGCAACGACGGAACGCTGTCGGGAATCGTCACATAAGGCGGCAGTGAAATGCCCGCGCCACTTTCATGGGCCACGATGCTGCCAAGACTTGGATATTGCAGCGATGGTGTCGGGCGATGGCCGGTGAGCAGGTAATGGCTGCCCGTGTCATGATTGCCAAGCTCATGCGTGACCGAGCGCACGAGTGCAACATGCTTCATCACACATGCTGTCTGCGGCAGGTGTTCGCAGAGCTGGATGCCGTCCACATCTGTACCGATGGCCTTGAACGGGCCACGAATTTCCACGGGGGCATCAGGTTTCGGATCAAAGGTGTCGAGATGACTCGGCCCACCATCAAGCCAGATGAGAATGCAGGACTTGGCTTTGGCCTTGGAATCCGCCGCCGCTGCTTCCAGCCGCAGCAGATCGGTCAGACTCAGGCCTAACGCCGACATCAGACCTACATGAATAAAGTCACGACGTACCATGCCATCGCAGCGGAGAGAGTGTGTCGCGTTCATGAGGTGTCAGTTAATGAATGAAGGCATATTCACGGCTATTGAGGAGGGCCCAGAGCAGATCTTCACCAAAGGCGGCTTTCTCCTTGGTCTGCGCGGCATGGGCCAGCCAGTGCGCACGCTCCTCGCCTGTCGGCATGCGGCTCAGGCTGCGAAGATAAAACGATTCGATCAGCGCGGCGGTATCGACGCCTTGCTGCAACTGCTGAGCAACAGACTCGCGCAGACTTCGATTGATGTCCTCTCCGTTGAGCAGATGCAGCGCCTGTGACAAGCCGCCGCCAAACTGCGCGGGATTGCCACATTCATCGCTGCGCGGGCAGCGTCCCAGCACATCCAACGTGTAGGATTCCAGCGCCGGATCGTGCATTTGGACAGCGCGCATTTCGGACGGCAGGAAACGCGTCCCCATGGCCTGGGACAAAGCATCGGCCAAAACAGGACCCGTCAGTGCTTTGACGCGGGCATGCGAGCCGAAGCAGTCATCCAGCCGGTTCACGCCAGTGGCGCTAGAGGCGAGCTGGTAGGCACGTGAAGTCACAATCACGCGAACCAGATGACGCAGGTCGAAGTCATGCCTTATCAGGTCTGCCGCGAGCGCATTCAGCAACTCCGGCATGCTGGCGGGATTGCTCGCGCGCAAATCATCCACGGGTTCGACCAGACCGCGTCCCATGAGATGCTTCCAGACACGATTCACCAGCGCGCGGGCAAAGAAGGGATTGTCAGCGTGAACCGTCCATGCAGCGAGTGCTTCGCGCCGGTCACTTGGAAGCTCTGTGGATGACGGAGCACCGAGCGCGCGCGGCAGCATGGGTTTGCGCGTCTGCGGGTGTTCGACTTCGCCACGGTCCTTCAAGATCACTCTTGTTCCTGCCAGTCCCGTCTGTGAAAACCAACCTGCGAATGAATAGTAGTCGTCCATGCCCCAGCGGTCGAAGGGATGATGATGACAGCGTGCGCAGGCCAGGCGAACGCCGAGCAAGGAGCGGCTGACAAACTCGCCCATGTCACGCGGATCGGTGGTGAGCCGGTAGAAGTTTGCCGGTCCCTCGTGAGTGGTGTCTCCCTGACCGGTGAGCAGCGCTTTTACCACGTCATTTAGCGGCGTGTTGCGCGCAATTTGAGCATGCAGCCAGTCATGGTAGACGCGCGCGCCTTCCACGCCCTGCTTCTTCGAGGAAATGAGCAGCACATCCGCCAGCCGCATCGTCCACACATCCACAAAATCTGTGCTGCCGATCAATCGAGTGATCACGGCCTCACGCGCGGCGTTTGCATCTGCCATAGAGTGAAAAGCTCGGGCTTCCGCCTCGGTGGGCAGTCTTCCTGCCACATCGAGATGCACACGGCGCAGAAAGGTGCTGGCGCTGGACAGCGGCGAAGCTGGCAGGTGCAGGCGGCGAAGCTCGGCGGCTATGTGTTCGTCGATAAAATTCACCGGGGTGAAATCGAGCGGCACTTCATCCGCTTGAAACGGCACGGCGGCACGTACGGCGGCGACCTGGCCGCCAAAACGAATCATCACGGAACTGGCACCACGTCGGAGCATTTTCACCACGCCTTCGCTGGAAATTTCGGCCACGGCATCATCCTGGCTGTCATAGAGAGCGAGGGCAGTGACATCGACCGTCGAGCCATCGGAAAGACTTGCGGTGACCCGCAACGGCGCAGAATCGCCAGGAGATTTAAGCAGCAGATCGGCAGGCTCCACCTGCAACCCGCTCACCGCGAGGGCTGGCGAGCCCGTGGGTGCGCCAGCGGCGATCCACTGGCGCAGTGTGGTGTAGTTCGCGGAGTCCACGCTGAACTTACGTCCGCCCTTGTGTTTGATCGTGCGTGTGGCCTTGCGCAGAAGCAGGCTGCGTACGGGATCGGCAAGATCGATGCGACGGCCGTCCAGCGCATGCGTGATGGCGGCATAATCGTAGACGGCATCATAGCCGAGCAGGCTGAGACTGAACCCACCCTGCCCGGTGGCGGCGCCATGGCAGGCTCCGGTGTTGCAGCCTGACTTGGTCAGAATGGGCAGAATCTGCGTGGCGAAGTTCCAGGAAGGCTCCGCCGAATGGAGACGCGGCAGCAAAGCCACACCTCCAAGAGCCAGAAGCCAGCGGAATGCATTCATGGTTTCTTCAATTCTTCAAGAAACGCCTGGCCCTGCTTCACGGCGTAGGGCGTGCCGTAAACATCCTTGAAATGCAGGATGCGCGTCCAGCCGTCTGCCGCCTGCTTTTTCAATTCGTCGTTGTCCTTGATGTAATCGCGCACGTCCTGCAGCATGCGGTCGATGGTGGCGTCGTCATTTTCTTTGCGGATGTAGCGCCGGAGCATGGACTGCAGCTTGTCATCGGTGGGCACCGCTCCTGGAAACGGGTCCTTGCCCTGGGCCATTGGGCGTTTGCCGTTCTCAGGCGTCATGCCACCGCGCTGCGGCTGCGTGGCGGAGATTTCGGCGGCGGTGGGCGGTTTTTCATCGCCGATCATTTTTGCCACTGCGCCGATCACGCGTTCGGCGTCGGCAATGCCGGGCTGTACCAGCGCGAAACTGGCCTGCGCCTTGTTGTCCTTCGCTGCGATGATGGTCAGGAGGCATTCCTTGTTGAGACCGTAATTACCGGGCCCCTCCGCGCCATCGAGTGACAATGTCGCGCGGCCCTTGAGCTTGATCGAATTCAGCGCGGGCGCGTATTTTTCCATGCCACCAACTCGTTCGGCAGCGAGAAAGACAAAATCCGTTTTGAGCCGGTCTTTAAATTTGGCTCCATAGTCATCCAAAGCGCGCATCAGTGGCAGGATCGAGCGCTCGATGCCATGCACAAAGACCAGCAGGGTGGGCGCGCCGTTGTTGAGCGTGACCACATCACGTTCCTGGCCCGCTTCCGCACCAATGATTTCCACCGATTTGAATGGAGTGGTCGCCTCGCCCGGCTGGGGACCGGAAAAAACCGGATCAGCAGCGCTGAGCTGGAAGGCGAGCATGAGCGACAGCCAAAAGATTGCAGGTGGATGTTTCATAGGAGGATGTGGAAGAATCACAGTTCAGTCTTCAAACACCAAAGCAAAGCGTTCGATTCAGCTCATTTTCACCAGCCCACAAAAAAAGCGGGCGCTGCGACACCACTCGCCACGCCCGCTTGAATGACTCAACACCAACCTGTGCCGACTCAAAATGTTTTAGAAGATTACTGTCAACGCCACACGGCCATTGATGCCGGGCTGGGTGTAACGGTCGAGTCCCGCATTTGAGGCATCGACACCGTGCACGTTTTGATACAGCCAGTACTTCTGGTTGGAGAGGTTGTAGAGACCGGCGCTGAGGGTGACATTTTTGGAGATCTGCCAGCGGGCAACGAGGTCAAGCGTAAGAGCACTGGGCGTTTTGAACTGATTGATCCCACCGGCAGTGGAGTTGGTCGAGCCCTTGTGCGCATAGTAGGTCGAGATCAGCTCCAACTGCCAGGTCTCACGACGATAGCGCAGACCGGTGATGAGCTTGAAGGGATCCACACTGGCAAGAGGCTGGTTGTTCTCGTTGTCCCAGCCCTGGCTGTAGGCGGCATTGGTGAAGATGCCGAAGTTGCCCAGGGACTCATGAATGAAACCGCACGTTGTATCCCCTTTGAATTCGAGGCCGTAAATCTCCGCCGAAGCCAGATTGGTGCTTTGGTAAATGATCGGGTTGCCGGGAGCTCCGGTGCCGCCGACCTGCATGAAGCTGTTGATGAAGTTTTCGTAGTGATTGTAATAGCCCGCGAAATTCCACGAGGATTCTTTGCCTTTGCGGCGAACGCCGATTTCGAAGCTGTTGCTGGTTTCTTTTTTCAGACTCGGATTCGGAACGGTCTGATAGCCAAATGCCGTGTTCGTGATGGTGGCATTCAACTCTTCGCCGCTCGGGTTGCGGAAGCCGTTCGAATACTGGAAGTAAGCACTGTGCTGCTCGTCAATCTTGAAGAGGTAGGCAAGCTTTGGAGCGAGGGCGAACTGATTGAAATCCTGCGGCGCTCTGCCGGCGCTGGCACTCGCATAGAGCGGATCTGAATATGTAGCCACGTCGTAATATTCGGCACGCAGACCGGGAGTGAGGCGATGGCGAAGATCCCTGCCCCAGGCAATCTCATCCTGGATATAAACACCCACGCGGGAGGTGCGTGTGTCGGGCATGTCCTTTAGCGGATAGGTGTCCGGCGTGATTACGTTTGTCACGGTGCCAGTGGTAAAATTGTATTCCGTGGCATCACGCACACGACGTGAGTTGGAAGTAACCAACTGGGTTCCGTAGGCCAGCGTGTGCTTCAGCGCGCCCGTGGTAAACACCTTGGTGAAGTTGAAGTTCGTGCCGATGTGATCCTGACGGTACAGGTAATCACGAATGCGCAGGCGGTCCTGAGGCGTTGGGGTGACGCGGTCACGATCTTCGACCTGGTGCTCCGGCGTCTCCGAAAGCTGGTAGTACATATTCCATGTCAGACTGTCGAAAATATAACCGAGGCCGGTGGCGTCATACTTGTGCTCCAGGCTGAAGCGCATGCGGCGCAGATCGTCGTTCAGCAGCAGGGAGTTCACATTGTAGTTAAACCCAGGGGCAGCCACCACGACACGACGTGCACTGAGGATGTCGTTGTCACTGGAACGTTCGAGGTACTCGCCTGTCAGCTCGAAGCGATTACGAGCGGAAGGCTTCCACACCATTTTGGCGAGCCAGTTGTTCACGTTGTAGGTGCTGGTGTCTGGATGGATGGCACCGCGATTGTCGATCTCGTGGCCATCGCGCCGAGTGTAATGGAGCAGGAGCTCCACATTGCCCGCGCGCTGAGCCATGCTGATGGTGTGGCCCCAGCTATCATCGGTGCTGTCATACCGTGTGGTCAGACGTGCCAATGAATTGCTTCCGGTGGGCGATTGCGCCAGCAGATCTTCGGGGTCGATGGTGGTGAAGGAAACCACACCGGCGAGGGCATCACTGCCATAGAGAGAGGAGGCGGCGTTTTTGAGGATTTCGACCTGCTTGAGGGAGTCCACGTCAACGAAGTCACGGCCGACGTTGTAGGAGCCACCAAAGGTGAACTCATCAGCCTGACGGATGCCGTCCACGGTCATGAGGACGCGGTTGCCATCCAGACCACGGATATTGATGCTGGAGGTGCCGGCGCGGGAATTGGCGGCAGGACCTGTGCCTCCGACGCCATACGGGACGCTGACTCCAGGCTCATAGCGTGCGTAGTCGCGCATGCTGGTGGCGAGGGAGAAGACGCTGGCATCCTTATCCAGCACGGTGACTGAGGCAGGAACATCCGCGCCTGACTGTGCGCTACGTGAAGCGACGATGACGACTTCAGGCAGCACGGCACCACCGGCGGCGTTTGGGTGTTTTGTCTCCTGTTTCGCCAGTTCTTTGACGTCTTTCTTTTTCTTGGGCTGTTCCTGGGCCGCCAGCGGGAAGCCGCAGGCAAACGCGAACAATGTGAGTGTGTGCAATAATGCGGGAGGTGGTTTCATGGACCGCCGCTTTAACTCAGCCGCGGCATGTCACGCTTTTGTTGGAATGACCAAGAATGGCGTTCATTTGCGGTGCATTGCGCAGCAGATCAATTCATCGCCAGTATTCCACAAATGAGCGCAAAGAGGATGAGTTCATGCCGCCGCGCTCATCGCGACAGGACTGCGGAGCAGCAGCACATCAGCCGCCTCCGCTGCGACGAGACGCAGGGGGCAGGAGGCGGGCACACGCAGGCGCTCGCCGCAGCGCAGGAGGACCTCGGCGCCATCCAGATAGGCGGCGGCTTCGCCGTAGGTGATAACCACCGTGGTTTCATTCGCCGCGCAGGATTCAAAACATGGACAGCGGCGGTCAAGCCCCAACAGGTGAGCCTGCACACAGTCATTATAGAAGAGGCAGCGCTGGGCGGCCTCTGTGAGAAGACGACTCATGGTTGTGGCAGGGCTTGAGGTTCGATCCGATCGGCCATGGCGATTTTTTCGGCATGCGTGCGGGCTTTGCGACTGCGGCGGCGGCACTCCTTGATTCGGCGCAGGAGGGCGGGATTGAGAGCAGGGCGAAAGTTCAGACGGGTGTGCAGATTGGTGTATTGCATGGCGATCTGCTCATAGCCGTGAGTCATGTGTAAACGCTTTGGCTGGGTTGACTAATACTGCCGCTGGTTTGCGCATGGCGACGTGCAGTGCATTTGACCGTTAGGTTTCGGCAAGGCAACGAAAGCAAGGTCTGCTGACGCGGGCGTATCAAGCAGCCTACCAATCTCATGGACCCGACTCATTCCACCCACCGCATCGCATTTAGTTTCGCACCTGGCATCTTCGACATCGAACGGATGAGGTCAGCGCTGTGGTGTGATGATGAATGCGGCTCCGCGTATGTGCAGCTCGACGCGGACTGGTCGCGGCTGCTGCCAGCGTTGGGCAAAATCGGATTGCTCATGGCCTGCGCGCCTTCGAGTCCGGTCACGGCGGCGGTGGCGCTCAAGACTGCACGCTTTGAGAATGTGCCGGAGTCTCCGGACTGGGTCTGCCTGGAGAGCGGCATGGAGATCAGTCCGGCGAAGCTCGGCGGTGTGCTGGCCACACTGGAACCGCTGGAAGGCGGGCAGCAGACTGCGGCGCTGCAATTCTTTGACCGCAGTGGCGAAGGCTGCCTGAAACTGCTGGTCACGAACCGCAGCGACATCGCCGCATTTGAACATTTGGTGAGCCGGCACGCCACGCCGCAGTACATCACCCCATTTGGGCAAACTGGTTCTGCTGCTGCGCTGACATTGGGATCAGCAGAGCCGAACGCCCAGGCCGTGCGCAGTCTCTGGGGGGGACTGCGCCGTACGCTGCCGACGAGCGCCTTCCCAGGTCTGGAAGGTCTCTCGCGGCGGCGTGCGTTAGGCTTGGCCGGGCTGCGGCATGCATGGCAGATACGTGAGACCGCTGTGATGCCCCTTATCCGCGCCATGGCGCTGGCGGATGCGCCGCTGGGCATTGGTGTGAGAAATGAGGCGGTATTTCTGCCCGTGGGCATGTACCCGACCCATTGGGCGGACTGCTGCTGTGGCACGACGTTTTTCGCGGGCGCTTCACAACTCACACTGCGGCGTGAACTGAGCCAGGCAGAAGTCTGGGTGACGCGCTTCGAGGTGCGCGGTCAGGAAACTCTCTGCCTGGAAATCTACGACGATGATGGGAGCTTCCGCGCCGGGCTGGGCCTGCGGCCGGAGGCAATGCCAACGCATCACATCCAGTGGAAGCACTGGCTGCGTGAGGCGGCGTGCTGAAGTAGTGGGTGGAAACTGTAGCTCCCAGAACCAGAACGAGCTGAAGCTCGGGAGTACTTTCCAGAACGAGCTGAAGCTCGGGAGTACTTTTATTTCAGGGCGCGATGCACCTGCTCCAGCGCGAGGACGGTGTAGGCGGTGACGAGTACGGGGTCACTTTCCATCCAGCGGCCGGAGGCGGTGTTGGCCCAGGAGCCGTCAGTGTTTTGCAGGCTGATGAGCTTGCGGGAAAGGTCGGCGGTCCAGTTGGCGGAACCGGATTTCGTTTTCAATTGGGTGATGCCTGCGGTGGCCAGCGCCTTGGCCATCGTGTGGTAGTAGTAGAACAGGCCCTCTGCACCCATGCCGGGATTTTCATCGACGGTGTAGTTGTTGCCCAGCCATTCGAGTGCGGCCACCATGCGCGGATCATTGGGTGTGAGTCCGGCATAAATGAAGCTGAGCATGCCGGCGTAGCTGATGCTGCCGTAGTAACGCATCGGGGTGGGACCGTCGCTTTTTTTTCCACCCCGCGGTGCCTGCGGAACGGGCGTGTAGCCGAAGGCACCGATGTTTTCCTGGTCAGCGCCTGCCCAGGGCTGGTCGTTCGATGCTTTCAGATTTTGGCAGCGTGAGACGAACTCAATGGCGGCGTCCCAATTGAGGTCGTCTTTTTTCTCCACGGGTTTGCCGGTGTCTGCGAAGAGCTTCTTGGAGTAATACAAGGCTTCCATCGCAAAGGAAGTGTTGGAGAGATCGGCATGCGCACCTTGCTGAGTACCGCCGTAGCCGATGCCGCCGTCGAAGGGATTATCCGTTTTGCCGGGCGTGTCGGCATCGTTTTGCTGATGGGCTACAAAGTTCCGTGCGCGGCGGATGATTTCCTCATCTTCGGGCCGCGCGCGCAGAACCAGGGCCATGAGGCAGATGGCGGTGTTATAGTTTGATCGAGCCTTGGTGTAGATGCCGCCGTCTGGCTGGACATTCTTCAAGAGGAAATCATAGCCTCGCTTCAATTCGCCTGACGTGCCTGCTCCTGCTGGATTTTGAATCAAGGCGGATACGACCAGCGCGCTGAGTGCGGAGTCTTCCGTCGTCACCCAATGGCCGCTCTCCTTGTTTTGCTGAGATTTGAGATAGTCCAGCCCACGGGTGATGGCCTGCTGCACGTCTTGTTTGGTTTGGGCGGCGAGAGCACCCGCGAATAGAAAGAAGACAATGGAAATCGTTTTCATGGTACGGACGAGTCTCCTCACCTCGTTTGTCATGCACAACCTGGATGTTAGGAAAAAGTAGCAACGGGGCTGTTTTTGACCATTCGGCCCAAATTCGGGGCATCGGGTGTACATGTCATTTCAGCGCCAGCATTCCACAAACCAACGCAAGCAGCGGTGCGTAGTTGCTGTATCGCAGATATCCGTATGAAAGCCCTTCCACTGATTTCCCTTTTCCTACTCTCCCTCAGCTCCGCATTGTCGGCGAGCGACACTCCGCCTGAGATGCCGCTGAGTGTGGCGAGTTTTGGTGCTGCAGGCATGTCTGATGGCTCGCTTTACTTTTATGGTGGTCACAGTGGGAAACGCCACAAGTACAACCGTGATGAAGTGAATGGTGATTTGTTTCGCTGGAAGCAGGGCGCGGATAAATGGGAGGCTCTGGCAAAGGATGAACCGGCGCAGGGGCCATCCCTTGTCGCAGTCAAGGATGGCGTGATCCGCATCGGAGGCATGACCGCACGCAACGCGAAGGGGGAGAAACAGGACCTGTGGTCGAGCGAGACCGCGGCGCGCTATGACATCGCCAGCGGCAAGTGGGTGCCCCTGCCGAAACTGCCGCAGCGCCGTTCCAGTCATGACAGCATCGTCAGTGGTGACACCCTCTATGTCATAGGTGGCTGGCGGATGGAAGGTGATGCGGATTCCGTGTGGCATGACACCTATTTGACGCTTGATCTGACCAAGACTGATGCGATTTGGGAAAGCCACCCGCAGCCGTTCAAACGCCGCGCCATCGCGGTGCAGACTGTCGGCACGAAAGTATATGCCATCGGGGGCATGACGGATGACAATGAATTGAGCAGTGCTGTTTCGGTGCTCGATACCACGACTGGCTCGTGGAGCGATGGCCCTGCGCTGCCTGCTGACAAGATTGGCGGATTCGGTTTTGCCGCTGTCTCGCAAGCAGGACGTCTGTTTGCCAATGGCTTGACGGGCCGGTTGCTTGAACTGCGCGGTGACGCCTGGGTGGCGGTCGCGAAGCTCACCCATCCACGGTATTTCCACCGCTTGCTGAGCGGCGAGGCTGGAAAAATCATCGCCATCGGTGGGGAGAATCGCGAAGGTGTCAAACCTGAGCCGGAGGTCATCGTGCTGCCAGCAGCAGACTCTGCAGCGCTGCCAGATGAGCCTGCGCCTGCGAAACCAGCGGGCAAGCATCCCTGAGTTCATCCAGAGCGAATTTGCCGGAACCAACCCTAGCAAAGACGAAACACGATGCTATATTGAGATTGAGTATCATTTTCAATTGCAATGCCTCCCCCTGTCCCTGAAACTCCCTTCCGCTCATGGACCACCGTGTCTGAGCGCGTTGAGGCAGACTGGCTGGGGGCCACGGTTGAGGATGCTCTCGTGGTCCATCTCAATTTTCGTGGTGATGCTGAACTGCGATGGGCAGATGGCAGCAGCACCCTGATTGCTCCACGAACGACGTGCTGGCTGCGCGCCAATCCAGCGGAAATGTTGACGGCCCGCCGCATCGCCAGTCGAGACCGTCATGAGTGCCTCACGCTCGTGTTTCCTGATGCCTGGCTGAGTCTGACCTTGAAAGGCATCACCTCGCAGGTGGGGGAAGCGTTTGCGCCGCTGGTCAGTGGCACCACCCGAACCCTGCTGCAACAACCGCTGACTGAGGAGAAAGAAGGATGGGCACGCGGAGCCATGCCGCCGCATCTGTGCTCCCAGGCCAGGCAGTTGCTGGACTCGGCACGACTGACCGAGTTTTTCATTCACTCGATCTTTCGCAAGGATACAGCAGCCGATGCAGGTGGGGCCATCAGCCGAACACAGCGAGTCGCACAAGAGCGCATCCAGCACGTGAAGGACCTGCTGCTGGCGCAGATTGATGCGCCCCCTTCCCTGGATGAACTGGCCGCTAATGTCGGCTGCAATCCGAGCTATCTGAGCCGCACCTTCACGCAGATCGAAGGCTCCACGCTGTCGCAATGGCTGCGGCGGGTGCGCATCGAACATGCGGCAGCACTCATCGCCACGGGCAAGTGCAATGTCTCCGAAGCCGCGCTCGAAGTGGGCTATCAAAGCTTCTCACACTTTAGCCGTGCCTTTGCCGAAGAGAAAGGCGTGCCGCCTTCACAATGGGTGCGTCGTTTGAGCAGCGGGCTGTAGTCATCAATGCGCTGGCTGCTTGGCAGATCGCGCCAACAGCCAGGCTTTTTGCCGCAGAATCCTACTTCTTCTCTTCTTTGACCGTCCAATACAGCGAGGCGCTGTGACTGGTGATGCCGAAGGGAACGCCGTTGAAGAAGCCAGGCAGATCTTCAGAGTAACGAGCAACGGCGAGCAAGTACTGACCGGGCTTGGAGATGTCCGGAACGCGCACATAACCCTCGGCATCGGCCTGGAGTTTCTGATCAGTGACCTTGGGGGAGAAAAACAGCAGTTCGACACCGCCGAGGGGTTTGCCACGGAAGTAAATCCGCGCTTCGCCGGGCTTGCCGGTTGGAACGATGTCCATCGTCATCGCAGGCGTACCGGCTCCCGCGCCTTCAGGCTGCCAGCGGCAGTAGAAGATGGGCGCACGGGCGGGCTTGCCCTCATGCAACTGGCGCACGGTGAACTGTGCTTGGGCAAAAGCAGGCCGGGTGCAATCGGCATTGCTGAGGAAGAAGTGATCCTTCTTTTTGACCACGTCCAGGATCTGCGGCTGACCTTTGTCGTCGAGCGTCCAGCCGGAGACCTGCGCGAAGGAATCGAGATGCCCGGGCGAGACTTCGTATTCATCTCCCCACTGTGCAAAGCGCACGCCGAGGCCGGCATGGTCCGGGAGCTCTTCGATCCAGAGTGAGTGGGCGGAGGCAGCCTGAGACAGCAGGCTGAAAACTGCGAGGGCAATGAGTGAGCGGATCATGGCAAGGTTGGGGGATGTTTGCTGACCACATACATGCGATGAACGCGAAGTTCTTGCGGCCATTTGTCAGGAACTGTCGTTGTCTTGCGCTGGCACGCTCGAGCGATCACGCCCACATCTTCCGGTCCAGCGTGCGATAGCCGATGGCTTCAAGCACGTTGTCGGCGCTGATTTTGCTGTGTCCACCGAGGTCGGCCAGAGTGCGCGCCACTTTGAGAATGCGGTCGTGGGCGCGGGCGCTGAAATTCATCTCGCCCATGGCGTGTTCGAGGCAGCCTGCGGCTTCGGCATCGAGTTCGCAGTGCTTTTTGATGAGGCGCGGCGTCATGCTGCTGTTGGTATGAACACCCGCATGTTTTGCGAAGCGCTCCTGCTGCATGCTGCGTGCGGTCTCGACGCGCTTGCGGATGGGGTCGGAAGCTTCACCGCCCTCACTCGAAGCCAGCGCCTTGTAGTCTACGAGCGGCACATCGACATGAAGGTCGATACGATCAAGCAACGGACCGCTGATGCGCTGACGATAACGCTGAATCACCGCCGAGCCGCAGCGGCACTCGCGTTTGAGATCGCCGTAGTATCCACATGGGCAGGGATTCATGGCCGCCACGAGCATGAACTTGGCCGGAAAGGTGACGGTGCCTGCGGCACGCGAGATGGTGACCTTGCCGTCTTCGAGAGGCTGGCGGAGGACTTCCAATGTGCTGCGACGAAATTCAGGCAGTTCATCGAGGAAGAGTACGCCATTGTGTGAGAGGGAAACTTCCCCGGGGCCGGGATTGGTGCCGCCACCAAGCAGACCCGCATCACTGATCGTGTGATGGGGAGAACGAAACGGGCGGGTGGCAACGAAGGCGCTGGCTTCGCCGAGCAACCCTGCTGCGCTGTGAATTTTGGTGGTTTCGATGGCCTCTTCCTCGCTCATCCCGGGCATGATGGTGGGAATGCGTTTGGCGATCATCGACTTGCCGGTGCCCGGAGGACCGATCATCAGCAGCCCGTGGGCGCCACTGACGGCGATTTCGATGGCCCGGATTGCATCGGCCTGCCCTTTCACATCATTGAAATCAATGTCGTAATGTGAGACAGCACCGAAGAGTTCTGCCGCACGGCAGGGCTCGGGTGCGATTTCCAAATCGCCTTTGAGATAGTCGACGACCTCACGGAGATTTTGCACACCCACGATGTCGATCCCGGCCACGACGCTGGCCTCGAGCGCAGCGCGTTTCGGCACCAACAGGCGTTTGCGTCCTTTCCGCCTGGCTTCCAGAGCCACCGCGAGCAAGCCGCGCACAGGCCGCAGTTCGCCGTTCAATGCCAGTTCCCCGATCATGGCCGTCTCCGCGAGCATCGCCATGGGGATGCGGGACCGGTGTGCAATCAGGGAAATGGCGATGGGCAGGTCAAAGCCGGGCCCCTCCTTTTTCAAATCAGCCGGAGCCAGATTCACGGTGGTCACCCCGTCATTCATGATGAAGCCAGACGAGGAGATCGCCGCTGTGACGCGCTCACGGCTTTCTTTCACCGACGCATCCGGCAGACCCACGATAAACATCTTTGGTGTTCCTCCGCCGTCATGGGATTCGATCTCCACTTCCACGGCATCAACGCCGACAAGGGTGGCTGAGTAGGTTCTGGCGATCATTCGGTTCGACTATTGACTGGGGCAAGGTTCGCGCAAGTGCGCGTCATGCCTCACTCCCGCCGCTTTGATCCTATGTTTTCGTGATTCTGACGTAATATTGATTCATTCAGCCCCTTCAACTACAAATAAATATTAAGTGATGTCTTTTCACTGCGGCAATACCCGGTTGGTATCGCTTCTTGAATGGCTAGGCAGCTTTTTACGCCACCCACCAAGAGCATCCCTACCGCCGGATGGGTTTCGCCGTTTCTGTCACCTCCTTGGCACGTGAATATTTCTCGAACATCGGCGGTCGCGCCGGGATTATATTTCGGATGAAAAGAGTTGTACACCAAGGCAGCGCAATTCCAAAGCCTGCCTCTGCGGGCCTTAAGGCATTAAAGGTGCCCGTTCAACATCAGGTGGCAGAATGGAAAGAGTCCAAAGCTATCTTCCATCATTAGCACTCGACGACAGCCAAGGAATCGGCCGCTTATGCTGGTGACAGAGACAGTCTATAGCTTCTTCGCGATTCAATTCTGGGATGTCACGATTTTGTATCATATCAGATTGGCTATTTGATGTTCGCATTCGGTCGGGATCTCAGAAAAGTAGAAGTGGGAGCTTGCCATTCGACCGATTCAGGTGCAGCAAAGCCAGCCCATGAGTAGTACTCTCCAGCTTAATACAAGCATCCCTGCAGAAGCACCCGCTGTTGACTTGAGTTTCGTTTTCCCATGCCTCAACGAGGAGGCAACCTTGGGAGCATGTATTCAGCAGGTGAATGAGAGCCTTGCACCAAGCGGGGTCAATTATGAAATCATCGTGGCTGACAACGGCAGCACCGACCGTTCCCGAGAAATTGCACTCGCCATGGGCTGCCGGGTGGTGCCGGTGGCAGCGCGTGGCTATGGAGCTGCATTGCGGGGAGGAATCGAGGCGAGCCAGGCCGAGTACGTGATGTTTGCAGACTCAGACAGCACCTATCTCTACGCGGACGCCGCGCCTCTTTACCGAGCTGCCAAGGACGGGAACGCGGACATGGCGATTGCTTCCCGAATGATCGGCCGCATCGAGCCTGGAGCGATGCCCCCGTTGCACCGCTGGGTGGGCACTCCTGTGCTCACAACACTGATCAACTGGCTCTTTCATGGCAAATTGTCCGACTGCAATTCCGGCTTCCGCTGCATTCGTAAGTCGGCTTTTTCGATCTGGCAGATCCGCTCCAATGGAATGGAGTTTGCCTCCGAACTGCTGATCAAGGCGCTCAAAGCAGGTGCACGCACCGTGGAGATTTCTTCCGGCCTGCGCAAAGGACCGGAGGGGCGCGTCGCGCACCTGAGGACCTGGCGCGACGGCATGCGCCACCTGCTCTTCATTTTCTCCGAGAAGCCGCGGCTGTTTGAGCTCATCGGCTTTCTCACCGTGCTGCTAACCACCCTTCTGCAGGTAACCGCTTTCTTCACGGGACCAGTGAGCATCGGCGGCGTGTTTCATATTTTTGATCTCCACAGCGAGGCCCTGCTGCTGCTCGCCGGGATCATCGGCGCGCAGTTCTATCTCTTCAGTTGCATGCTCTTTTTACAGAGCAGCGACCGCCCGCTCGGCATTACCCGGCGGTTGATCCATCTGGATGAAGGCGTGCTGTTTTTCATCCTGCTGGTCACTGTGGGCGCGTGTGCGTCACTGGCCGGTTACATTGCTGTCAGATGGTCGCTTTCCGGGTTTGAGAACCTTCACTTGGCCCGTGACCTGCTCTTCTGGTCACACCCTCTCGCCATCTCAATTTCATTCTGTGTTGGCCTGCTTGGGCTTCACGTTCTTAAGAAAGCTCAAAAATAAAATTCGATCCAAAGCCTGTGATTCATCCTAGGAGACACCGTACGTAATGCTTGCAATGACCGTCTCGTATGTCTCATTCCCGCCGTTTCTGCCCAAGTTGTCGCCTGTCCATTAATCTTTTCCCGTTCACTTAACGCTCGTCTCACATGCACAGTTCAAACAGAGGTCACTGGTCCAACATCGGCATTCGCGCATTGCGCGACGTGACCATGTTCATCGGTGCCTATCTGCTGGCAAACTACGTGCGGTTCACCGAGCTCTGGCGCATTGAGGACTACGTCCCCCCCATTCTGGCGGGTGCGGTGGTTCTGGCTTCGTCCATGTACATCCTGGGTCTCTATTCCATCGAATCGCAGCGGCGCTCCTCCTTCCTCATCCACAGCATCCTGCTCACCTTTGGCTTCCTCATCGCGTTGATCATCATCACCCTAGTGGGGTACATGAGTTTTGACCTCCGCATTGGCCGCGGCTTCATGGCCCTGGGCTGCCTGTTTTCCTACCCGCTGCTCCTGACCACCCACTGGCTGATGTATCACAAGCACCTCATCGCCCCGGAGCGCGTCGCTTTCGTCGCAGAAACGCCCGAGGAACTGGAGGAATATGCACGCCTGAAGGCCATGTGCCCTTCAGGCGTTCAACTGGTCGGGCGCATCGGCCTTGAGCTCGAGAATGAGGCCCAGGAAGACTTTCTGGGCCGGCTGCGCAATGTACGCAAGCTCATCCGCCAGCATCGTCTGGACCGCATCATTTTCATGGAGGACCGGATCGAAGCCGAGAAGGCACGGCATGAATTCAGGCGGCTGCGCTATCTCGGTTTTTCATGCAGCAGCTTGATCTCGATATGTGAGCGTCATCTGCACTACGTGCCGTTGCACCTCGTGACCATGGGCTGGCTCCTGCAGTCGGAATCCACCTCGCGCACTTTTTACTTCAGCAAGCTCAAGCGGCTCTTCGACATCACCACCTCCCTGGTTCTGCTCGTCGTGCTCGCTCCCTTCCTCCTCATGGGCATGCTCATCGTGCGCTGCTTCTCACCGGAAGGCTCGGTCTTCTTCCGTCAGGAGCGCGTGGGCCGCTTTGGCAAGTGCTTCCAGATCTACAAGCTGCGCAGCATGCGCACCGATGCCGAAAAATCCGGCGCCGTCTGGTCCTCCATCTCCAAAGACCCGCGCGTCTTCCCCGGCGGTGCCTTCCTGCGCAAATACCGCATCGATGAAATCCCGCAGCTCCTCAACGTGCTGCGTGGCGAAATGTCCTTTGTGGGGCCACGTCCCGAACGTCCTGAATTTGTCACCAAGCTCGCGTCGGCGCTCCCCTACTATCAGGAGCGCCACATGCTGCAGCCGGGCCTCACCGGCTGGGCGCAGGTGTGCTACCCCTATGGGGCCTCCATCGACGACGCGAAGTGCAAGCTCGAGTACGACCTCTACTACCTCAAGTACGCCGGCGTCCTCTTCGACAGCCTCATCCTGCTGGACACCGTGCGCGTGGTGCTCGGCGGCGGCTTGAAATCAAACTCCCGGCAGCGTTACTCCAAGGACATTGATTTCGACCTTCAGCACGGCGACTCTCCGCTGATGGAAGGCGGCAACGATCCAACACCCGAGCGCTCCACCTCAGTGGGCGGACTGGCAGAGGCAGCGTAGTCCCACGCCTCCAGTCACTGTTTGAAAACCCACCCTGCGGCCATACGCACAGCAGTGGCAAGGCGGAGGGCATCTTTCTTCGGAAAGCGGACTTCAGTCCGCGCAGCGTATCGCCTTCTTCGCCAGGGCTTACCTTGGCTCTGACAGGCATTCAAATCACGCCCCTCGCAACAAGGTCAGGTATTTCTGCGCGCAGTTCTCCCAGGAGAAAGCCGCTGCCCCCTGATGCAGCTCCATTGCATCCGGAGGATTTTCCAGCGCATCCCGCAGCGCCGCCGCATAGGCTCCTGCATCGCGCTGCCGCACCAGAAAGCGCCTCCCCAGTAGGGGCTCCACCACTTCGGCGATACCCCCCACATCCATGCACACTGGTGCACGCCCGCTGGACATCGACTCTAACACCACATTCGGCACGCCTTCATTGTGGCTCGTCAGGCACACGGCATCCGCCGCCTGCATCCAGCGTGCAACCTGCGGCGCGCCATGGCGCCCCAGAAAGGACACTTTGTCCGCGATGCCAAACTCCGCCGCCTGCGCGCGCAGCGCGGCTTCCAGCGGCCCGCCACCGATCAGCGCCAGCCGCACCGGCTGCGCCGAAGCCGCCGCCACCAGTGCAAACGCCGCCAGCAGCAGATCCAGCCCTTTGACCGGCAGAAAATTGCCCACAAACAGCAGCACCCGCTCGTCCGGCGGCAGATTGAGCTCACTGCGCGCCGCACTTCGTGAAGCGGGCTTGAAGGTGTGAATGTCCACCCCGTTGTAAATCGCATGCACCTTGCCGGCATCAGCCCCGTGCGCGGCCAGCCGCTGCGCCAGATCCTGGCTGCGCGTCACCACCGCTTTCGCGCGCTGGACCATCGACAGGATCGCCCGGCGACGCCACGGCATGTCCAGATACCGGTGCACGTCCGAGCCCTGCGCCACTGCCACCACAGGCACCCCCCACTGCTCCGCCTGCAACGATACCCCGCAGGCATCTGGAAACAGCCACGGCACCAAAATCGCCTGCGGCCGGTAACCCTCGGGCAACGTTTGGCGCGCTCTCGCAAACGCCTGCGCAAACAGCCGGTGGTTCATGCCCCCCAGGCGCGGCACATAGGGCGTCCAAAAATAATCCACAGGCAGGCTGGCATCCTCAGGCCGCTGACGTAGCTGCCGCACCGCGCCACCCAGATGCCGCAGCGTCGGGCGAAAGGCCTGGACCCGGATGTTCAGCCCCGGCTCCAGCCGTTGCAGCGCATGCAGCAGCGTCGCATTGTCAAGTCCGCGCCATGGCTCGTTCTGATCAGGAAACAGGTTGGAGACAACAAGCAGGTTCATCGCTCAGATTTGTGTCAGGCAGGGTGGCGGTGCATACAGGTGGTCACGCCATACTCCGGCATCACCACCGCCATGCCCGTCTTCCGCCGCATGCAAAATGTTCACCAGCTCCCGCGCGCTCACGTAGTGCAGGCGGAAGCCTTCACGCGCGGCCAGTTGCAGCAGTTCCTCGTGAAACTGCCGGCGCGCATCACCGATCACTGACGGATGATTCTTCTCCGGCGCACCGTGCGTGTGCAGTTTGATGAAGCACCACCCTTCCGCACCCTGCACCGAGATGCGCGCATTGCGCCAGTGCTTCAGGCGGCGCACCGTTGGCGGGTTGGCCGGACCGAGATCGGAATTTTCCACACGTGGCAGCACACCCCACTTGCGCCGTTCCCAGTCCAGCATCAGCGGCCCCTGCACCAGCAGCAGATGATCCGGCTTCTCACGCAACGCCCGCGTGCTGCCATCCAGAGCCGTCACCCGTGTGCCGTGGTGATGTGAGCAGCCATCCAGCGTGCTGCGGGAGTAATACAGCCGGTTCACGATCGGAGCCTGCGTCCGATGCGGTGCCGAAGGCATGGTCAGGTCCGCGTAGCACCCAGCCTGCTTCAGCATCGCCAGTTCGCCACGCACCCCGCAGCCATGTCCGCCCGGGTCGGAGTCGTCCAACGCCCAGTTGCCATGGATAAAACCAAACACCGGCGCGCCTGCCGCATCACTGCCCAGCAGCCCATGACCGCGCAGGTCATCCTTGCCACGCTCAATCGAGGCGCAGAAATTCTCCGCCGTGTCCTTGTCGTGGTGCAGGTGGATCTCAGCCTCATTCCGAGTGCTCACGCACAGTTCCGTCAGTGCTTGAATAACCTCCCGGTCGTACTGCTCCACCGGATAAAAAAACGTATGCCGTGGCGTCTGCCCGTCGTGGTCCACGCCCGTCGCCATGATCTTTGGAAGGCTCGCCTGCCACTTTTCCATTCGCCGCAACGCCCCAGCTTGATCCGTGTGGTGAAACGGTTCGAAGTGGTCGCACACCGCGAGCATCACATCGGTGATCGGGTCCTTAGGCCGCCGGAGTGAATCCTTCAGCCAAGGCAGCAGCCAGCGGTCCATTGCTTTGATCATACGTTCAGGCTCTACGGGTTCGTTTCCAGGTCGTCTGCTGTCCACCCCGCAGCCAGCGCAGGCAACCCAGCAGCAGGGCGGCGTTCATTGTCACAAAATAGGCGCTCACCGCCGCAAGCCGCCCCAGCGCACCCGGCAGTCTCAGCGAAGAAAAACCCACCACCGTCAGCAGCAGCATGCATAAACCCAACGCACCCACCAGCAGCGCACCAGGCGCACCCAGCACCAGCAGCACCAGTCCCGCCACCACGGCGCTGAGCATGAAAAAGGGAGCCACCCAGCGAAGTGCCTTGTGCGAAAAAAACACCCACGCAGCAAGCCCACGTGAGGGGTGCAGCAGCGGCAGACAGCGCGCCAGAATTTGATAATCCCCCGCCCCGATGCGAGCCCGCCTTCCAAACTCATCCGCCAGCGCTGGCGGCAGATCCTCGTAGGCCAGTGCACGCGGCTCAAACACCACCGACCAGCCCTGCATGAGCAATTGCAACGGGATGAACAAATCCTCCACCACGATCTCCGGCGGGCAGCCCGTCCATAGCTCGCGCCGCAGGGCGTAGTTCGCGCCGTTCGCCCCCAGCAGCACTCCGCGCCCGCCCTCATGCTGCTTCAGCCACGTCTCCAGCTTCCAGTAGATGCCCTCAGACTGCGTGTGCGCCGCCCCCTCCCGCGTGCGGAAGCACAGCTTCCCGCACACACAGGCCACCTTCGCATCCTGAAACCGCGCCACCAGACAGCGCAGCGTGTCCGGCGCGAAATCCACATTCGCATCACTCAGCACTAGGATGCTCCCCCTTGCCTGCGGGCACACCTCATTGAGCACCGCCACCTTCCCGCGCCGTTCCGCAAAATGCCGCAACTGCACGCGCGCATCCCCGCCTGCCACCTCGGCCGCCAGTCGCTCGCTGCCATCGTCAGACCCGTCTGAAGCGATGATGATCTCCAACCGGTCCGCCGGATAGTCACAGTGCTGCAGGTTCACAATGCGACGCACAATGCAGGCCGCCTCATTGTAACCCACCACGATCACCGAGATCAGCGGCAGCGTCGCTTCCTCCTGCATCGGCGGCACCGGCAGCAGCGGTCGCCGCGCACCAAAGCAGCGCCACCACAGCGGATAAAACACGTAGCAGTGCAGCACCGCCGCCACGCTAAGCATCAGAATGAACCAGGCGGTGAAAATCATGATACGCTGCCTTGTTGCCTGAGCCCCACACAGGCGGCCTCAAAGATCTGCGCTGCCGCCGCCCAGGAGCAGGGCCGCGCCACCTCCTCCAGCGCATGCCGCGCCAGTTCCGCCGCCAGCACCGGAGTACGCAGCACCTTCAGCACCTGCGCCGCCGTGTCCTCCGCGCTGTCTGCCAGCAGCACATGCAGGCCATCCTCCACGCTCAGGCCTTCCGCGCCGATGCGCGTGGACACCACGGGCACCTCGGCCGCCATCGCCTCATAAATTTTCAGCCGCGTCCCGCCACCGATGCGCAGCGGCACGACGATCACATCCGCGCCACGCAGAAAAGGGCGCACATCCGGCACCGTGCCGGTGACCTCGATGTTTCTGCCGCTCGTCGCAAGAGCCAGAATCTCAGGGGGCGGCTTGCGCCCCACCACCACAAACCTGGCCTGCGGCATCTGCCGCTGCACCAGCGGCCACACCGCCTCCACAAACCATTTCACCCCGTCCACATTCGCATACCAGTCCATCGAGCCCATGAACACCACTGTCGGCACAGCAGACGCGCTCCGCGGCACTGACTGGAAATAGTCCAGATCCACTCCAGTGGGCACTACGCCGAGCACATTGGACAGTTGCATCTCCTCTTTGAAAATCCGCGCATCCTCCTCGGACACCGCCAGCACACCGTCAAAACGGCGGCTCGCCTGGCGCTCAAAGCGCAGCATGCGGTCACGCTGCCCCTGGTAATAGAGCGCAGCAGCTCCCGTCTTGCCTTCAGCCCTGCGACGCCAGATCATCGACTCCACGTTATGCTGAAAAAGCACCCACGGGCACTTGCTGGCCGCTTTAAGTTCCCAAGGCAGACTGGCTGCAGGAAACAGGAAATCCGCCACCACCACATCAAAGCGCTCCTCCTTGAGTTTTGCGGTCAGCAACCGGCGCAGTTGGTTCGATCTGAAACGAGCGACGGCATAGGGCAGTGAAGACGTCAAATTGAACAGCGCCCCGGCAAGGAACTTCCATTTGGCAAGCTGCAACGATGTGCGCGGCTCATGCGCCCACACCGCTTGAGTTGAAAACTCCCCCGCCTGCTGCGCGCCCGCAACCTGCCCCGCATCCGCCGTCATTCCCACAAAGGTGACCTCATGCCGCTGGTGCAGATGGCGCAGCAGATGAAAGGTACGCAGATCCCCGCCACGTGTAAGCGGGTGCAGCGGGCTGGTTTTGATCCAAAGAATACGCATCGTCAAAACACCACAAAGTCCGTGGAAAAGAGCTCCCAGTAGTAAAGCAGCACCTTCAGAAGCACGTACATCATCACCACGTCAACCACGCCAAGGCGGTTCCACTGAATCCAGATGGCGCCGTGCCTGTCGGGTTCCTTGTTGGCCGCCTCCGCTGCCGCTTCCTCCTCGCTGGCTGCCTTGCCTGACGGAGTCTGAGGTTTCTCCCGGGCAGCCGCGCTTTCCGCAGCAGGGGCGGCGCTGTATGCTGGAAGCCGCAGGGGTGTGTCGGCCTCGGGCTCTTCGAGGGTTTCGATTTCCAATTGCGCAGCGGTCTTGGACGGCGATCTGAACCTGCGGTGAAAGGCGGAAAGCAGGCCCGAAAGCAGGAAAAAATCCATGTGATAAGCACGGTCCACCACCCAGCAGGAGATGGCGGTGGTGATGAGGAGGGCGTAAATCGCACGTTGCGCTCGCAGTGCCTCGCTGTGCGGCTCGGTCTGAGCCGTCAGCAGCAGTCGCGCGCCGCCGTAAAAGATACCGGCGAACAGCATGAGGCCCACATAACCGAGATCCGCACCATGGCGCACGTAGCTGCCATGCGTGGCGATGGGCATGTAAAAGGTCCGGTGCAGCCTGGCGAGGCGAACGGGCACAAAGCCTTGAAACAGCTTCAGGCCCACGCCATAGGTGCTGGCCTCCATGCTCGCCTTCGCCTGCTGCCAGACGATCATGCGGCCTTGAATGCCCTCGTCGCTCTTGGACAGGGTGTCCATGCGCGGCAGGCTTTTCAAGGCGGCCAGACCCACGGCATAAACGACCACAAGAACGACAACCTGAAACCAGGCGGGGCGCTTGAAAAGATACACCATGGTTAGTGCGCCAGCGCCGGCCAGGAACGCCCCCTTCGACTGAGTGAGCAGCACACAATGGATCGCGAGCCCCACCAGTACCATCCCCAGCAAACGATGCTTGGAACCCGCCATTAAAAACCAGGCGATGCCGCCTGGAATCAGCGCCATGACGCCATGGGCGAGGGCATTCGGATTGCGAAAGACCCAGGTGTTCAGCGTGAGGCGGTCATGGAAGGCCACGGTGAGCTCGGCCGAGCCCTTCACGAGCTCAAAGCCCCAGTGGGTGGAGACAGCCATCAAGGCCAGGATGCCGAGGCAGCCGAACCAGCAGTTGAGATAAATTTCGATCCGCCGCCAGCTTGTCAGCGCCAGGGCGGTGACCACGTGGAAGGTGAAGTAGGTGAAGACTTCCTTGGCGGTGGCGGTGTGCTCTGGGGTGACATAGATGGCCCACACGCAATACGCGGTGACCAGCCAGTCCATTGGCCCGGCCCACAGCAAAGCCCGGCTGAACCCACCAGGACGCCGCAATGTCGCGATGATGCCCACATACATCAGGTATTTCACCACGCTGACACCGCTGATGATGGAGAAAATGTCCTGGGGGCGGACATACCAGCAGAACACAAGCAGGCAGGCGCAAATGAAGTCCACTTATCGGCCCTCCATTGCGGTGAGCTGTTTGCCAGCAAGCGCGGCATAGACCGCCGCGTATTCCGCAGCGGTCTTTGCCAGGGGATATTCGTGCTCGATGAAGGTCCGCGCCCCGCCGCCCATGGTGCGCAGCTGTTCGGGTTGCGCCAACAGAGTGCTGACCGCTGCGGCCACATCCTTGGCACTGATCATGGCTGCCAGACTGCCATTTTTGCCGGGATGGATGAGCTCTTCCGAACCGCAGGTGGCATTCATGAGGACCGGCACGCCGCAGCTCATGGCTTCCAGGGTGGCATTGGACATGCCTTCGGAGGTGGAGGTCAGGACGAACAGATCCAGCGCGTTGTAAACGGTGGTCATGTCGTCGCGGTGTCCGAGCTGAATGATGCGGTCGGCAAAGGGATGGCTGGCGACCAGGGCGTGCGTTTCAGCTTCGCAGTTGCCACCGGCACCTGCCAGCACGAGGCGGACGTTTGGAAAGGTGGAGGCGATTTTTTCGAAGGCTTTGAGGAGGAGATAGTGGCGCTTCTCGGGGACGTAGCGGGCGGCCATGCCGATGCAGGGGGTGTCGGCGGGGAGGCCGAGGGTGCGGCGGCACTGAGCCTTGTCCAAAGGACTGAATTTCAATGTGTCAACGCCGTTGAGGATGACGCGGAGGTTGAGGTGCCGGGTGAGGCCGAGGGCGGCCATGTCGCTCACCTGGCCGTGGGAGACGGTGTGAATGATGTCACAGCGTGCGTAGAAGAGGCGGCGCAGCCAGAGGCGCCAGGGGGAACGCTCCCAGCCATAGAGGAGGGCGTGCTCGCCATGGAGCAGCGGGGTGCGGCGGAGACCGAGGGCGAGGAGGGAGTAAACCAGGGAGTTCCAGTTGTGGGAGTGAATGACGTCAGGCTGGAGTTCGCGAATGAGCGCACGGAGGCGCATGGCGCAGCGCAGATCGAGTCCGCGCCGTTTATGGAGTTCCAGGACGGGGGTGCCGGGAGGGAGTCGTTTTTTGAAGTCGTCCGCTCCGGCGAGGGCGCAGACGGTCACGTTGAAGCCGGATTGCGAGAGGCGCCAGGCCATCTGGCTGATCATGTTCTCCATGCCGCCCTGGCGGAAGGAGTAGATCACGTGGAGAACGCTGATTCCCATGAATAAAACGACGCAAGGCCAAAGCACCCAGGTCACGCTTTGTCTTCGCTCCACTTCGAGCCGTCCCGTTTTGAGCCGCTCCTCTTGGAGACGCTCCTCTTGGAGACGCTCCTCTTGGAGACGCTGTAGTAGGTGGGTTCGTAGTATCGCGAATAGTAGGAGCCGTAGTAGTAGGAGTTCTCCAGCCGTTTCAGGTTCACACAGTTCAAGACAAAGCCATACACCTGAGCGCCGGACTGGTGTAGAATCTCGGAAGCGGTGGCGACGTCACGCTGGGTGGTCTGGTCGGCACGGATGACAAAGATCATGCCGTCAACGGCCTTGCTGATGAGCAGTGAGTCAGCGAGGCCGAGCAGCGGCGGTGTATCAACAATGATGCGGTCAAAATGCGGGCGCAGCTTGTCGATCAATTCGTGGAACTGGTTACGGGAGAGGAGATCAGGGCTGAC
Source organism: Prosthecobacter sp. (assembly GCA_021733925.1). Taxonomy (GTDB): domain Bacteria; phylum Verrucomicrobiota; class Verrucomicrobiia; order Verrucomicrobiales; family Verrucomicrobiaceae; genus Prosthecobacter. Next base: position 197,072 of record JAIPJY010000004.1, read on the forward strand.
GTGCGAGCTGTTACCACGCGAGATGAATTTCAGGTGGTCCATCTTGGTCACCTGGACGGCATCCTCCCACTTCGTCTCGTCGTTGAGCAGTTCGGAAAGTCCACTCTGCTTGCGGTCGAGTTCAAAGAAACGGTGCAGTGTGCCACGGCGAAGGTCACAGTCGATAACGAGAACATTCTCGCCGCCTTCGGCAAAGGATTTGGCGAGGTGGACGGCGACGGTGCTTTTGCCATCGCTGGGACGTGCGCTGGTGACCATGATCACCTGCTTTTTGTTTTCCTTCGGCGCATAGAACGGCAGAGAACTACGGATGATGCGGAAGGATTCGTGAGCGTGGGAACTAGCAACGGTGGACTCCTCCTTGCCGTCTTTGTCGAGCCCGATCACGAGTTGATCATGCATTTCCACGAGCGGGACGATGCCGCAGGCGGGATACTGGCAGTATTTTTCAGCTTCACCCACGAAGGAGGAGGTGAAGCGGAGCCGCTCGGTGAGCACGGGAGCACCGAGGCCAAGGCCGAGAGAGAGAGCCAGGGCATAGGTCAGCAGTTTTTGCTTGTTAGGGGAGACAGGGGTTTCGTCGCGAATGTCGGAGAAGCCCTTGAATTCGAAGTCCACCTGCACCTCAGGTCCGGTGTAGTCCATGGCGGCCAGACGGGTTTTCATGGTCACGTAGGCCTGCTCATATGCGAGCCTGCCGCTGGACTGCAGACGGAAGTCACGGCGGTAGTCGTCATAGCCGGCGATGAGCTGGCGGTATTCGGGCAACTGCTCCTGGAGATCCTTCAGACGCTGGCCTATGTGCTCACGTTCGAGTTTGAATGCTGTGAGCTCCTTGCGCCATTCGCCGTCGAGAGCGAAGGTGAGGTTGTCGATCTGCTTTTGCAGTTCCCGCATTTTTTCATGGCCGGGCAGCAAGGTGGCGGCAAGACGCTGGTATTCAGACCTGGCTTCCCGCAGTTCGTGGTCGATCTTCTCCCATTCTTCGGTGCGCTGGGTGTTTTCCGGCATCACGATGGTGGTGGTGGCGGCGCCCGCCGCCCTGCCCGGTGTTGACTGTGCCGACTGAACCTGTTTGGCGGGGTCACCGGTGGCGCCGCCGATGACGCCGGAGGCGGAGTTTTTGACCAGAAAGGGGTCGGCCTCCTCGCCACGGCGTACGATGGTTCCTACGGGGAGGGGAGCGGCGCGGTATTTTTGCAACAAGGCAAGTTTTTCGCCGCTACTGGGAGCGGTGGCCTCGATGAATTTCTCCATCTCGTCCATGGCGTCCATCTGGGAGCGGTAAGTGAGCATCTGCGAAGGGAGCTGCTCTAGCTTGTTGTTGCTGACGTAGTTTTCCAAGATCTGGTTCTCGGACTCAAAGCGGCGGTCGCGCTCGCTCTCTGCCTTCAAGTTTTCGCGGATGCGGTCCATTTCCTTGGAGAATCCCTGGATGAGCTGGTCACGATGCTTGATGCGAGACTCGGTAAGATAGTCATGGTACTCGAGGAGCATGGCCTCTGGCCAGAGCCGTGTGAGCCTGGGCTCGTAGACATAGACCTCGATCTCGAGATGGGATGAGACGGTGCTGGTGACTTTGAGCTTGGAGAGGTAGCGGGACCAGATGGTGCCGAACTGGGTGACATCCTTGATGAGACCGAGGCGGAGGGCGGTGCGCTCAGCGAGCCATCTGGACTGGAGACCGTTGATGAGCTGGATGTGGATGTTGTCCCAGCGGTTGTTGCTGCGCGAATCTGAAATTTCGGACTTGATGGGCAGGTCAATGTAATTCCACTCCACAAGGCATTTGGAGTAGTAGGACGGTTTGCCGTAAACAAAGTAGGCCAGCGCCAGGGAGGAGCCGAGCACGGCGCAAAAAACTGCGAGCCGCCAGTATTTGACGTACCGAGACAGGAATTGCAGAACATCCTGGAAAGTGAGGAATCTTTTAAAACTCTGCGATGCCATAGGTTGTGCGGGTTGATTAGAGTCCGAACGTTTTCTTGGGAACGACGATGCAGTCCCCTTCGATGACGGTAGGATCATCCGCCTTGCCGGTCTCAACAGCATCAAAGTTTACATTGATGCGGGTGACGCCTGCTGGTGAGTTTCTGAGAATGTAGGCCTTTTTCTTGTTGGCAAAGGGCTTGAAGCCGCCCGAATCGATGACGGCTTGATAGGCTGAAACCGGGGCATCGCCGAGGGGCCGGATGGTGACACGTCCGCTATGGGCGATTTCGCCGCTCATGCGGAGAGTCAGACCACCGGCTTCGGTTTCGCCGCGAGTGCCCGGGTCAACGATGACCGTGGCGAGCTTGAGCTGGTTGGCCTGAAGGGTTTGCTTGATGCGGGCTTCCGCCTCGCTGAGGCTGAGACCTTGGACCCCGACACGACCAACCTTGGGCATAATGATATCACCGCTGGAACGAATGATGAAGGTGCCGTTGAAGGTGTTGTCCTCAAGTACAAAGACGTCAACCATATCACCGACCTGAATGCGGTAGTTTGCCGAAGAAGGAAGCTGGTTGGCAGCCAGCGGCATAGGAGGGGGTTCGTTACCGCTGTTCACGCTGTCGCATGAGGTAGAGGCAAGCAAGGCGAGGAGTAAACCAGCTTTGGTAAAATGTTTTGCCAAGGCTGCGGTTGATTTAGAAACGTTTTGAAACACCAAAATAGATAAAATGTTCACTATAATTGTACGTATTGGTATTTGTCCGTCCTTCAAGGTATTGATAGAAGGCCTGAGTCTGTATATTTTGAGTTAGGTTGTGGCGCAAGCCAAAACGATGAGTCCAAGCATCATAGATGTAGGCGTTGGCACCGGAGGCAACGTTAGCCCAACCCGATGAGGCAAAGGCGCTCAGACGCATGGTGATGAGGGTGGTAAGCATTGCACCTGCGTATTTGACAGTAAGGCTGTTGCCGACGGTTGCGATGTTCCGTTCGGACTGGCCGACGTAGACGTTGAAACTTGACCTGTTGCCAAGCATGTGAGTGAGACGATATTCGATATAATCCTCAATGCCGTAAGGGCCTGTGACGGGGGTGAAGACGCGCCTGCCAGCCTCAACATAATGACTCGTACGCTGTCCGAGGCGCTGAGTGATTCCCACGGTAGCCAGCCAGCCTTCACCAGCTTTGTTTTCACCTGTATACCAATAATAGCCGCCTTGGGCATAGACGGCAATGGTTGGTCCGACCTGCTTTCTGGCACCGACGACAGCCCAGTTCAAAACGGTATTGAAAGGCTCACCGGTGAAAAAGCTGTAACCGCCGTAAACGTTAAAATTAGGAGTTCCCTTCTGTAAATATGCACCACCGGTGACCCCTGCATACAACCCCTCAAAATGATTACTCCAATAATCCATGCGGTTAAGAAAGATGAGCGCTCTTGTGTTGTCTCCGAGAGTGCCTACAGCGCGCATACCAAAGGTGTTGTAAAAACCTTTAACCCCAGTCCAATTGGTAGGATTGACACCGGCGCGGAAGTCAGGGTTATAATTGGTCAGGTCCCCCCCGCCCATACCCACCGAGTAGCGGCCAACACGCTCAATAGGGCTAAGATTACCAAAGGAGGCTTGAGAGGAGAGCAAAACATCCCAGAGATTGTACTGACCCACCAAGGGGTTAAAGATATCGAAAATGGTGTAGTTCCAATTTCCTATCTGCTTGTTGTAGGCAATTTGGAAGAGCGCCATGACGTTGGGCTGGTAGGCTTGAAAGCCACCGAGGGGGCCTGGCACGCCCCAACCAACCTCGCCGGTGTCCGGCAGCCAATAGAGAAACGGCTGGATACTGACCCCAATGGAATCGCCGATGGCCATGGATAGACGGAAGGAAAGAGTGACAATCTGCGCCCAGCGATCATCTGGTGCGAGTTGTTCCCGACCTGGGAAGGCACCTTGAAGGTCAGCATAAAGAAGACCGTAGGTAAGGTAGATATTATCCACCATGACAGGGCCGGCACGGAACTGCAGACCACCGTAGGAATTGTTATATGGGCTCCCCCAAGAGGCACCCAGCCTAGGAAGTCTGAAAGGCCCCATTCCACCCATCACAGTGGAGGAGAATCCATCAGGATTTTGCTGAGACCAACCGGTGATAAAATTGAGATTCGAGAAAAATGTCCCCACTTTTCTGACACCTTCTTTGAGGTCGTCGTAGGAGTCCTCTAAGGTAACGTCTTTATAGAGACCCTGCTGCGGCACATAGCGGTATTCGCCAAAGGGCCGGGTGACGTCCTGTGAGAGGGTCTGATTTTGAGCTGAGGACTGACTGGGATAGCTATAGCGAGGAGCTGTCTGCGCCGAGGAATTCACCTCAGCGAAGGCAACAAACATCCAAACTGCAGCCAAAAAGACTACAAGTTTGTGTGTTTTTAACATTATTACCCCCGAGTGCATCAAAATAGTAATTAAGCGTTAATTAACAGTTATCTAAACTTTTAAGAACATCACTTCAAATGTATTAACTCCTCTGGCGCAAACCGGCCAAAGAACGAATGAGGGAAACTGAGCCGTAGAGCAGGCCGCCAAGCAAAGGAAGGCAGACAAGCACAGGCAGCCAGACAACTTTCCAAACGGTTGCCAGATTCTCGTCAGAATAGAGATCTGACAGCAAAACAATCAGCATGCCGATCCAAGCAGCCGCAGCCATGAACAACACCAAGGTTGAAACATTTTGCGGATCCATTGCGAGGGCATTTTGAAACAAGTTCACTGTTTGAGGCGGGGTGGATGAGCGGTCTGCAAAAAACGATAGGATGACATTCTATCAATACCGCTTCCACACCGGAGACTTGTCAACATAGGGCTTGATCTTGGGAGATGGCCAGACGGAAAACATCATGGCATCCCAACAAGCTTTCTCACCAAAGAGTTTGTCTGCGGTAGGGCTGAGGTTGTTGTTGTCGAGGAGAAGGGTCAGCATCATCACGGTGCCGGAGTCACCCACGGAAACGCCTTCAACATAGACGTGTTTTGGTGGCAGACTGGAAGCGGCGGGCCACTCCACACGGCGTTTACCAGCGTCTGCGGAGTCAAGGAGGAGGGTGGTGCGGGAAGCGTCCAACCAGACTCGCATGCGGCCAGCACGGGACTGCTCTTCCTCAAAGGATTTGAAGTTCCCGCGGCGGTCACCGAGATTGATCGGGCGGAGGTCGAGGATGGCGGCGGTCTTGTAATAGAGGAACTTGAGTTTTGGGGAACCGGGAGAACCAGGCTGGCTCGCAGTCTGACGGGAGGCGTTGTGGATCACGGAGAGGTCAACGCGTGCGAGTTCCCGAGTGCCCACGACCAGACCGGGAGGGTTGCGTTTGACGTTGATGCCAGCATCCGAGTCCACCGAATCGAGAAGCCCATCGTAGTTCGTGTCTGCAGAAATCTTCGAGACCCCGAGCGAGCGGTCCTGGCTGGGGAAATAGCCGAGGCCAAAACCAAAACCGCCATATTGAGCATTCGCCTCGACTGCGCCGGCAAACAAGACTGCAACTACCGCGCACGAAGCCAGCAATTTTTTGTTAAGATTCATATTCATAGAGTGGACAGTGGGTTCAGGAATGAGCTGCACATATTACAACGATATATAAATTTCAAGTCTGACTTCTGCAATGCACATTTTTGAAACGATATTTAATATACTAATCTAGAATGACTGGTTTGAACTGCAAGCAATTGTCATGCCATTGGGTGTTCGGTACGTCAATTGCTATTATTTTGTATCTTCAGCGTAATTTTTATCTATAAGTTTCAGCAGGGCGGCAACGGGTAGGTGCTGCGATGTCTCTTTTGAAGGACTGGCACAGGAGAGAACCTCCCAATGCGCCGAGGCGAAGATGTGATCGATGCGAATCCAGGGAGCAAAGTGCCTGCCGAGGGATTTGAAGTTGCTGGGAAAGGTAAAGCCAAAGCCTGTGCCAGCGGCCTGATGTGCGTCATGGAGGACGGCGCGCAAGAGGCCGTAGCCGCTCCCGAGCGGCGGGACGTTCAGGTCGCCCATGAGAATGACCGGGGATGACTCCGCACGCACGCGCGCGTTGAGCTGAGCGGCCAGTCCCACGCGTGCCGACCAGTAGGCCAGGTAGTGCTGATGCCGTGCATGAAGCGGAGTGCCGGGAAGGAGTCCGAGCAGGCCATAGAGGAAGGTGCCGCGTTTCGCGTACCAGTAGAGCAGATCGCGCGGGGTGGGGAAATGGATGTTGTAGATGACGATGCGCCGACCGTTCCAGTCGATGACTGAACGTGTGCCAGCGAGCCAGTATCCTGTTTTACCAGCGGGCCAGTCGAGCTGCAGGGCTTCGTTTTCGACCAGGGGCCAGCGGCTTAGCAAGCCATACTCGCCACTCTGATACGTGTAATGGTGCTGGGCAAAGGCGGGCAGCGCTGCGAGGCGGCCCAGGCGGCGTCCGGCGTCTTGAAAGACGGCAATGTCGGGCTGGTTTGCGGAGGCGCAACTGGCCAGCACGGCTTCAGAGCCCTGGCCACGGTTGTAGGTCATCACGGAGAGTGTGTCTGAGCCGCGAGCCTGGTCAGTGTGCTGCCTGAGGGAGAAGCTGAAGCCCCCCAGCCAGAGGACGATGATGATGGCGGAGGAGGCAGAGAGCAAGGCGGAGCGCCAGCAGAGGAACACCAGGCTGGCCAAGAATGTCCCGAGCAGGGGGAGGGCCAGCACCCAGGCCGGGAGATAGGCGAGGAAGATGGTGAGCAGATTGCTTTCCGCCCGATGGCGAATGAGCAGTGCCATGCCAAGCAAGCAGCCAATGATGAGCAGGGTGCTCCAAAAAAACCAAGTGCGCAGCGTCTGCCAGAGGGACCGCAGGCGGGCCACAATGAGCAGTAGCAGCGCCCGGTCGGGAACCGGGACGGTCTCTGTTGGGGGTGAATCCATGGCAGCGACGAGGCGTGCAGCCTCCGCGCTTATTCCAACGGGTTCTTCTTTGGCGGCGTGTTGGGAGCCTTGGGGAGGAACTGACTGTCTGGCAGCACCCGGGGTGTCTTCATTTCGTCCACGCGGGGCCTCAAGACATCCGGCTCAAGCGGTTCGCCTTTATACTCGGGTGCTTTGTCGCCTTCGGTGACGACCATGGCGCCGGCCTCCTTCCAGCCGAGGCGAACCATGCCGACGGGAATCACAATCCACAGCAGCACGACGCATACCGCCATGACGACGAGCGCTTCCAAAATAGTCAGACCACTGCGGTTTTTAATCATAGGATTTTGTTGAGACGGTGAGTGCCCGCCAATGTTCAATCGAGGCCGTGTTGATGTGATCCGGCCAAGGCCGGTCAGATAATCGTGGCAAGCAGGGAGGGCAAGAAACAACGGAATTAGACTGCATTTTTTGACAGCACGGGTTGTTGCTGGCATGGAGTGCGGACGCCCTTGTCATGCCCCCCCGCTCAGGAAACCCGACCACGCCCAATTCATGAAATTTGCTTTTGTCAGCGCCAACCAGGGCGGAGGCGGCAGTGAGGAGCTGTGGGTGCAGACGGCAGGGAGGCTGCAAGCGATGGGACATGCGGTGCTGGCCCTGACGGAATGGAAAGCGGGTGCGCAACGACGGGTGAAGCAACTGGCGGCGATGGGGGTGGCGCATGAATCTGTGGACCGCAGCGGCAAACGTGCGGTGCTGGACAAGGTGTGGGAGCGTGTGAGCGGCGGTGCGCCGTGGCGCCTGCGCCACCTGAAGGCGGAGCTGAAGCGGCACGCGCCGGACCTGGTTATCTTTAACTCGGGCACGCTGGTGGATGGCATTCCTTTGCTGGAGGTGATCCATGCGGAGGGGCTGCCGTGCGTGGTGGTGACGCACCTGGTGTCCACGGACAACTGGCCGGAGGATGCACTGGCGGAACGGATTCACCTTGCGTATGCCAGCGCGCTGGAGGCGTGCTTTGTGTCCGAGCACAACCGCGAACTGTGTGCGCGGCAGACAGGACGCAGGCTGAGTAACGCGCAGATTGTACGGAATCCCTTTCTGGTGAGTGGTGAGGCGCAGCCGATTCCTGCGCTGAGCGCGGATGCGCCGGTGAAGCTGGCGCTGCCGGCGCGGCTGCACCCGAAGACGAAGGGGCATGACATGCTGTTTGAGGTGCTGGCGCGACCGGAATGGCGGGAGCGGAGGATTCAGGTGTCGCTGTTCGGCAATGGCGGCTGCGAACGCACGCTGCGTGCATTGTGCGAGGAGCTGCAGATCACGGACAAGATTATTTTCGCCGGTCATGTGGATGACATGGAGGCGGTGTGGCGTGAGCACCATGGGCTGCTGCTGCCATCGCGCCATGAGGGGCTGCCGATTGCGCTGATCGAGGCGATGTGGGCGGGCCGGGTGGTGATCGCCACGCCGGCGGGGGGGATGGCTGAGATGCTGGTGCCGGGACAGACGGGATTTCTGGCGAGTGCGTGTGATGCGAATGCGCTGCACGCGGTGATGGATGAGGCGTGGTCGCTACGAGAGCGGTGGGAGGCGATGGGCGTGGCTGGACGCGGGGTGGTGCAGGCGCGGATCCCGGCGGCCCCGGTCATGGTGTGGGCGGAGCATCTGCTGGAGCTGGCTGCAAGGAGCGGCAGGCTTTGAGCCAGAGGCGCGCGGTGAGGTCCTGGCGGGAAATGAGCTTGTCCATGGCGGCATGGAAGGATGGGTGGCGCAGTCGGGCGAAGGGGGGGAGGCCATCAAGCCGCTGAAAGTGGCGTGCCATGCGCCAGAGTGCGGGGAGGGCAAAGCGGCAGGTTCGATCGTGGAGCCGCAGGGCGGTGCTTGAATCCAGACCGGTGAAGGCTGCGGCGTGGCGCTCCCAAACACGACGGCGGGCGAGGGCGGCGCGCTTCTCCTTCATGGCCTTTTGCGTGACGCCTTCGGGATTGATGCGGTAACGCAGCAGGTGCTCGGGCATGGTGGCGGCGAGGTGGTGGGTGAGGAGGCGCATCCACATGTCATAGTCTTCGGACCAGTAGGGCTCTGCGGGGCTGCTGTGGTCCTGATAGTTGCCGGCTTGGAGGATGGCGCTGCGTTTGAAGAGGACGGTGGGGTGCCAGATGCGGGGGCCGACGAGGGTGGCGTGGAGGACTTCGGTGGGGGTGAAGGGGAGTGTGGAGGCGCCTTCGAGCTTGTTGCCTGCCATGTCGATGCAGTCGCGGTCTGTGCCGACAAGGGCGAGGGTGGGATGCTGGCGGTGGAAGTCGAGCTGCTGACGGAAGCGGTCTGGGTGGCAGATGTCGTCTGCATCCATGCGGGCGCAGAGTTCGGTGGTGGCGACTTCGACGAGGCGTGCGAGGGAGAGGCCGAGGGAGAGGGGCTGGCCGCGGTAGATGCGGCCGGGGAGGCGGGCGGGAATCCAGCGGTCGAGGATTTCGAGGGTGCCGTCTGTGGAGCCGTTGTCCCAGACGAGGACTTCGAAGTCGCGGTGGGTCTGCTGCTCGAGGGAGACGAGTGCTTCCTCAAGGAATGGCGCGCCATTGAGGATGGGGATGAGCACGCTGAGTTTTTCTGTGCTCATGGGTGCGGGGGTGCGGTGGGGGAGGTGTGGCCGAGGGTGCGGTAGAGGGCGGCGTAGTCGTCGAGCGTTTTTTCGAGGTCGTGGTCGCGGAGGATGAGTGCGCGTGCGGCGGTGCCCATGCGGTGGCGTGCGGGGGCGTCTGCGAGGAGATAGGAGATGGCGTGTGCCCAGGCGGAGGGGGGATCTTCAACGACCTGGATGACGCCCTCGTTTTCGCCGAGCTGGCCGTCCGGGAAGCCCATGAAGCGGCGGGTGAGGCATGGGAGGCCGGTGCTCATGGCCTCAAGGAGGGCATTGGGGAAGCCTTCCTGGGTGGAGGGGAAGACGAAGAGGTGTGCCATTTGATACCACCAATGAATATCGGCCTGCTGGGGGATGTGGATGACGCGGGGGTGGGCGCGGATGGCGGTGAAGAGGGCGGTCTGGTAGGTTTCGATTTCCTGGCGCTCCTGCTCGGAGGAGATGGTGGGGCGCTGGACGGCGCCGACGAGGACGAGCCAGGCGTCCGGGTGGCGTGCGGCGACTTCTGGCCAGGCCTGGAGAAGTGTGAGGACGCCTTTGCGGGGGATGAGGTGGCCGACGTA
>JAIPJY010000042.1 GCA_021733925.1 Prosthecobacter sp.
TTTAGACTTTGTTGTTCCATTGGATGTATTGGTTTTGTGTTACTTTGAGCGGTCACACATCACCAGCCATCCGGGGACTCCCGGAACTGTCAAACTCTGGGAGTCCCCCAGCAAAGCTGGGGGTTTTCCTTCATAATAAACTGCTGATGAGCGACGACTGGAGCTTTCACGATGCGGTTGAGGACGGCATCCGCGACAGCGCGGGGCACCTTGCTCTGGCCGGTGTTCTGGCTTCCCACTCTCAACGCCGGAGACAGTTGCAAGCTCTGGAGGCGGCACGCAAGCAACAGGCGGAAATAGCCAAGACGGAACAGGAGCGCCTTGCTGTGGAGAAACAGCGCCTGGAGCTCGAAATTCTGAAACAGCAGGCTGAGAAAGAGGAAAAAGAAGCCGTCCGTCTGCTGCGCGTGTTGATGGCCGAGATGGCTCCGGAGTTTGAGACGTTAGGCAGTCGCGGCGTGCTGCCCGCAGCACCAGCGGGAATCCGGCAGGACTACCGGATGGCGGTGCTACTCACGGAACTCGCCGTGGTGCGCTCACGCAGCAGCGTGCTGAGTGAATTGAGCGATTTGAAAGAGCTGTCCCGCCTGGAGAACCAGGCGCAGGATTTGGTCGCCCAGCACTTTGCGGGTCGCAACCCTTTGGAGATCACACGCGCCAAGTGGAAAGAGCTGGAGGCATGGATGGCGGCTTTTCATGAATTGGAAAAAGTAGTGAATGGCCAGTTGGCAGCGGTACCGCCAGACGACTCTACGAAAATAGCCGGGCTCTGTGAGCTTCAGAATACCCACGACCAACTGGCAGTAATGCGTGATGACCTATCCGAGAGACTGCGTGAGTTTACCAAGGCAATACCCGCCGATGCCATGGATGCCGCTGAACTCTTCCCAGAACTGGCGGAACAAGCACAGTATGACGACCTGCGGGAGGGGCGGAGCTCCATGCGACTGGACACATTCGCGGCCTGCTGGGGTAAAGTGGCAGATGGAAGCGTCCCCCACGGATTAATCACGGAGTCTGATGCAGCCCTGGCGAGGCTCCGGGAGTTGTTCGAGAAACATGCGTTGCATCGAGCCATGCTCGCATCTGCGGCGGAGTCGATGCAGCGGGGCGATCTGGCAGATGCAGAGCGCGATGTCGCGGCCCTTGGGGAGATGCAGTTTGCGGACTTGAGCTATGCTTCAGTTATGGAGATTGTAGGTGTTAAAGCCTCCTTGGCGAATCTGCAAGTCGCTAGGCGCGGTGATGCCATCAGGCAGGCGGAAGAAATTCTGAGATGGTTCCCAAAATCAACGCCTAGAAGCCAGCTTCGGCAGACAGCCATGCTGCACATGGAACGCGGGGGTCGCGAAAAGCGCAATGTGTTGGTTGTAATGGTAGCCGGGGTGGTGCTGGCGGTTTCGCTGGCGGTTTCTTGGGGCGCAGGCCAGTTTTATCATCAGAAAGAACAACAGCGATTGGTCGCAGAGGCAGAAAAGATGGTTGCGGAAGCCATAGAGCGCCTGCCTCAACAAATCTCAGAGGAGTCAGTTGGCAGCACCCTGGTCGTGCCAATTGCCTTACAAACAGTGGTGAAGTTCAGCTACATACCATCCGGTGCTTTCACAATGGGCAGCCCGGAAAGTGAATCTGGGAGATCAAGTGACGAAGACCAAGTGCAGGTCACCTTGACCAAGACTTTCTGGTTGGCGCAGCACGAGATAACGCAGGGACAGTGGAACGCGGTGATGGGCAGCAATCCAAGTCAATTCCAAGGCAGTGATCAGCTACCCGTTGAAAGCGTGAGTTGGGAAGAGGCTCAGGCGTTCATTGCCAAGCTCAATTCCATCAACATCCTCCCTGAAGGATGGCATTTCACCTTGCCTACGGAGGCTCAATGGGAATATGCCTGCAGGGCAGGTGCCACGGGTCCGTATCACGGCAGCAGCTTGGATGATATTGGATGGTATGATGGCAACAGCGGGGGAGAATCGCATGAAGTGGGCCGCAAAAAGGCCAATTCGTGGGGCCTGTATGACATGCACGGGAACGTGTGGGAGTGGTGCCTTGATGCGTGGGATGGATCTACGAAGTCCCTTGGAGGCACGGATCCCGTGGGAGGCATTGGCTTTGGCCGCATATATCGCGGCGGCTCCTGGAACGGTGCCGAGAATTACTGCCGCTCCGCTTATCGAAGCACGTTTGTCTCCGATGGCCGGCGCGGCAATCTGGGTTTCCGCCCCGCAGTAGTTCCAGTGACACGATAACATGTTGAGGCGTGTGTGGTGCGAAGCCAGTCCGTTGGAGCGGGCCGAAGGCTGAGTGATTGAACGGTGAAAGTGTGGAACCATTTGGAAGAGAGCGTGGCAGATATCCGAGGGATGAGCAGACCCACCGGAGCAACGCCTGGCAGCTTGCGAGGCGTGCTTTGGGAGCAACCATGTTTCTCTAAAGTTTTCGACCTGTTTTTGCCTCTCGCCGTTATTATCCTGTATGGCCGTAAAACATAAACTTCTGTCCCAGCAACTATTCAATCAAATCAACTCATCTTCTGGATGGCGAATCCAAGAACTCGAACGTTGGCAGCTAGCGGATATTCCAGGAATACAGCGAAAAGAAGACATTCTGGGTGCCTTTGTGAGCGGCGACTCGACAGCCACTAGGTTTCTCAATCAATGGAAAGCGGTGCTGGGGATCGATGTGATTTGTCATGAGCGGAATCCGCAAACAGCCAAAGAAGAGGGGCCGATCAATGTTTACCACTACGTCGTCACGAAAACACACGATGAAAGATTCCCTTATTGTCTGCACGGTAAGTTCACTGAAGAGACTCTAATGGGCCATTGGCCTCCCGATCTCGATCTCAGTGTTTATGGACTAAGTTGAACGAGCTCCAGAGTGACCGCGATGGAGCTTTTTTGCTTTGTCGTTAGTAGTTCAGGCTTCAGACCATCAACATTCCGTTTTGATAGCTGAAGCAGGCGTTTTGCCCTGCTTGATTGGAAGAGAACCTGCTCAGGAGCCGTTATTTGCGGCCCCGTGAATTGCTCTGTTCCCAGCTTGGTTGGTGCGCTCAGCGCCGTCGCTTTGTCGTCGGCGTTTGCCGCCGAGACGGTGTCCTTCCGGAATGATGTGATGGCCGCCATTTCCAAAGCAGGCTGCAATTTGGGCACCTGCCATGGGAATGCGACGGGCAAAGGCGGCTTCAAACTCTCCCTGCGCGGTCAGGATGCAGACCTCGATTTCAAAGCACTCGCCCGTGATGCCTCCGGCCGTCGCGTGGACTTGTTCTCACCGGAACGCAGCCTGATTCTCGTCAAAGGCGCGAATCAAATCGCCCACGAAGGCGGCAAGAAACTCGATCCCAAGGCATGGGAATATCAGGTGCTGCGGAGCTGGATCGCCGCCGGTCTGCCGCGTGATGACAGCACTGCACCCAAAGTGACCAAGCTCACCGTTACGCCCACCGAGCTCGTCTTGGACGAGCCGCAGGACAAGGTGCAAATCACCGTGCAGGCCACCTTTGCCGACGGCACGCAGCGCGACATCACCGACCGTGCCATTTATGAGCCTCTTCAAAACGGGCTCGTTGAGGTGAGCCGCAGTGGCCTGGTGAAGCGCCTGCAGTTTGGCGAACCGGGCGTGCTGGTCCGCTTCTTGAACCATTCCGTGCCAGTGCAGCTGACGTTTGTAAAAGCAAACCCGGCCTTCGTCTGGAGCAAGCCGCGTCGCGACAACTACATCGACTCCCACGTCTTCAACAAGCTCAAGACCCTGCGCATGAACCCCAGCGCGGTGTGCAGTGATGCTGTCTTCATCCGTCGTGCCTGGCTCGATCTCTGCGGCATGATCCCGCCTGCGGATGAAGCACGTGCCTTTGAGGCTGATACCCACCGCGACAAACGCGCGCGTTTGATCGACCGCCTCATGGTGCGGCCCGAGTTCGCGGATCACTGGACGCTGAAGTGGTCCGATGTCCTCAAGGTCGAATCCCGCACACTCGACAAAACGGGTGTGCAGGCCTTTCACGATTGGATTCGTAGCTGCATCACGCGGAACCGCCCCATCAATGACATGGTGCGTGCCATGCTTGCCTCACGCGGCAGTACTTATCACGAGCCCGAGACGAATTTCTACCGCGCCAACCGCACCCCCGAAGCGCGCGCTACCACGGCGGCGCAGGTGTTTCTCGGCACACGCCTTCAGTGCGCGCAGTGCCACAACCACCCCTTCGACCGCTGGACGCAGGACGACTACTACAACTGGTCCGCCGTCTTCGCCCAGGTAGACTACAAGATCATCGGCAACATCAAGCCCCGTGATAAAAGCGACAAGCATGAGTTCAACGGCGAACAGGTCGTCTTTCTCAATGCCAAGCTGAACATCGAAAACCCACGCACCGGAGACAAGGCCAAGGCCCGGTTCCTCGGTGCCGACATGCCCAAGCTCGCCGACAAAGAAGATGAGTTGCAAGCTGCTGCTGCATGGCTCACCAGCGCGCAGCATCCGCTCTTCGCCAAAGCGCAGGCCAACCGCATCTGGTATCATCTGATGGGTCGTGGTCTGGTCGATCCCGTCGATGACATGCGCCTCACCAATCCCGCCAGTCATCCGCAGCTTCTCGAAGAACTCGCCCAGGATTTCATCCGCAGCGGTTTTGATCTGCGCCACCTCATTCGCACCATCATGCTCAGCCGCACCTACCAGCTCGACAGCACGCCGAACGAGACGAACGCCACGGACCTTATCAACTACTCCCACCACCTGCCCCGCCGCCTCAGTGCCGAGCAGCTCATTGATTCGCTCTACTCGGCGCTGCGTGTCACACCCGAGTTCAATGGCTGGAGCCGCGGCACCCGCGCCAGCCAGATCCCCGGCCCCGAAAATGGCCATGGCAGTCCCAATCCCATGTCCCCCGGGGCCTTCCTCGTCCAGTTTGGCCGTCCCAAACGCGAACTGAGCTGCGAATGCGAACGCGCCGCAGACACCTCCATCGGCCAGATCTTCCAGTTCATCAGCGGCCCCATCGTCAGCAACGTCGTCTCCCAGAAATACAACCGCCTCGGCTCGCTGCTCAAGAATCCCGACAACGGCGCCGTCACCCGCGATCTCTACTGGGCACTCCTCACCCGCGCACCCACCGCCGACGAAGCCAAAGTCATGGAAGCCCTCCTCGCCTCCGCCAAAGACCGCCGCCTCGCACTGGAGGACATTGCCTGGAGCTTGGTGAACGCGAAGGAGTTTCTCCTCGCCAGATAGGCCGTTACCGCATGACAATGCCGGGGCTCCGTGGCATAGCGCAGCATGAGTTCTATCCGCCAACGTGTCACCCGCTTCCTTGTCGGCCTGATCACGGCAGCCGCTCTTTCTTCCTGCACTGAGGGCAATCTCGGACGTCTTCACAATGTGCGCGCGGGTGCCATCGGCATCGGCCCCACCGGCGGACATCCGGGGGAGCGTCGGCTTTCCCATTTCAAGCCTGAGTCCCCCGAAGAATTGCGTGTGAATCTGGCCGTACGCCGAGGCGTGGAGCGCGCCTTGGACGACAGCCGCGCCTTCAGCTATGTGCCCTTCGTGAAGATGGAGCAGGTTCCCCTGCACCTGAACCCCTTCAACGAGAGCACCGAAGTCAAAAAATTTGCCGCCGTCAATAATCTCAGTGCCGTCATCCGCGTCTGGGTCACTCCCGACCTCACGCAACAAAGTGTCACTGTCGGCTTCCTGACCCACGCACGCAGCAGCAAGGCCATCGCCACCGGTCTCGCCAGCGCGCCGGGTCCTGTCCCTCCGCTGAAAAACCCCACAGCGCGCGCCGCGCTGTCCACTTGGGAAAAGACTGCCTACGAGGCCACCAAAAAGGCGCTCGCCAAAGTGCGCGGCTGAAACGCCCGAGGAATGCTTGCTGTGCCGCTGCCTTCACGCGATTGACGTGAGAACATGCCGTCGCCCAACGTACTGATGCGCTCATGAAACCAGCCATCCTCCTCGCCCTTTTTGTCGGCACATCACTGCTTGCTCAAACTGCCGCACCCAAAGCACCTGCGGCCAAACCCAAAGGCCCGGCCATTCCAGCGGATGCGCAATGGAATGATGTAACAACCTGGGGCGTCGAAGGACGTGGCTGGGGAGACCAGGAGCGGAAGCGCTGGTTTGACCGTCTCCCGGCGAAGGCTGAAAAAACCGTCACACCTGCCGTGTGGGGTCTCAGCCGTGACAGCGCGGGGATGGTGGTGCGCTTCAAGACGGATGCGAACACGATCTACTGCCGCTACGATCTCTCCAAAGCAAATCTGGCCATGCCAGCCATGCCTGCCACGGGCGTGAGCGGACTTGATCTCTATGCGCGTGATGCCGAGGGCAAATGGCGCTGGGTGGCCTGCCCGAAGCCGGACAAACAGCACATGGAAGCGGTGATGATCAGCGGTCTGGCTCCCGGTGAGCACGAATTCGCCGCCTACCTGCCGCTCTACAACGGCATCGAAAAGCTGGAGATCGGCGTGCCTGCGAACGCCAAGTTTGAAGGATTGAAGCCGCGTGAGAAGCCCATCGTTTTCTATGGCACGTCCATCACGCATGGTGCCAATGCCTCCCGGCCCGGCATGGTCCATACCGCCATTCTGGGCCGTCACCTGGAGCGTCCTGTCATCAACATCGGCTTCTCCGGCAATGGCCGCATGGATGCAGCTGTGGGAGATCTCATCAATGAACTCGATCCTGCCGTCATCGTCATCGACTGCCTGCCCAATATGCAACCGGCCGACGTCACGGCCAAATGCGTGCCACTGGTGAAGCAGTTGCGCTCCAAGCATGCCACCACGCCGATCATCCTCGTCGAAGACCGCCGCTTCACGAACTCCTGGATCACACCTGCGAAGGCCAAGTTCCATGACGACAACCACGCCGCCCTCAAAGCCGCCTACGCGCAGCTCAAGGCTGAGAAAGTCGCCAACCTCCACTACATCAGCGGCGATGCGCTCTACGGCACCGATGCCGAAGGCTCCAACGACGCCTCCCACGGCACCGACCTTGGCTTCCTGCGTCAGGCGGAGATTTTTGAGCCGGTGCTGCGTGCGGCGTTGAAGTAGCCCGCCTTACTCCGCCCCCGGCGCTTCCAGCAATCGCCGGGGCAGGTCGCGCATGCCTCTCATCACGCGGAAGATTCGGAGGAGGTCGCTTTCGTAATGGTAAAACACGAGGTGCGTATGAAACGCACCCGCCATGGCGAATGAACGCAATCCGGAAAGCATCTCATGCTCAAAATGCCTTGGCCTGCCGAGGTCGGGTCGTTTTGCAACAGCAGCCAGTGTCTCATCAAAAGATTTCAAATAGCGTTCTGCAATATCAGAACCGGCGCTTTCCGCATACCAAGAGGATTGAAGCTGCAAATCTGCGAGAGCCTCGTCGCTGATAATGACACGACAATCGGTCATGCAACCTTGGCCGCTTTGGCTTTCCAGTTTTGCCGGATGCGATCCTTCAAAGCGTCATTCCAAACATGCCATGGGCCATCCAATGCCTTGAGCATGGCGGACTCGAGTTCAGGCGGCTCGCCTCCTTGCTCACGCAAAACCTCAACATGACGATGTTCCATCCAGTCCATAAGTTCTATGAAACTGGCCACTGGTAATGCACGGATCGAATCTTCAATCTGGGCGATCGTTGTCATGGTAAAAGGTTATTCATCCCCCGATGCAAAGCAAGTCTCCCTGTGACGGCTACTTCCCGATCTTGTACAGCGCCTTGTCAGTGCGGATGAACAGGGCGCTGCCATCGGCGATGGGGCTGGCCATGATGGGGCCGTCTAAAGTGTTCTGGGCGAGTATTTTGAATTCCTTGTCGGCGTTGATGATTGTGACGACGCCTTCGCGGCTGCAGAAGTAGATTTTGCCATCTGCGATGATTGGCGAGGCGCTGAATTTGCCGCCGATGCGTTCGCGGTAGAAGGCTTCGCCGGTTTTTGTGTCGACGCAGCTGACGATGCCGCCGTCATCGACGTAGAATAGCAGCGCATTGTGGAGCACGGGGGAGCACATCTTGGGGGCGTTCTTGGTGTTGCGCCAGGTGACTTCGGGTGTCTTCAGGCCGGCGTATTTGAGGGCGACGACTGCTGATTTGCCAAAGGCGGTGCTAAAATAGATCTGCTGGTCGTCGGCGACGGGAACGGTGGACATGGAGAAGCCGAGATCGCCATAGTGAACCTTCCATAGTTCCTTGCCGGTGAACGGATTATAGCCGTAAATGTTGTTGGCGGCGGAGCTGACGATTTGAGGCTGGCCGTTGATGGTGACGACGAGAGGTGTGCCGTAGGCTTTGCGTTGTTGGGGGCGGGGATCCATGTCGCCGGAGCGGGGTGTTTTCCAGGCGACCTTGCCGTTAAGTGTGTCGAATCCGGCAATGAACTGCTGATCGCTGCCGTCGAAGTGCGCGATCAATCGGTCCCCATGTAAAACGGCGGTGGAGCCGGGGCCGTTTTCGTGCATGACGTGCAGTTCTTCGTTTTTCCAAAGCACCTTCAAGGTTTTTGTATCGAGGGCGACGGTGCCAAAGGAACCGAAGTGGGCGTAGAGTCGGCCATCGGCCAGAATGGGAGAGGGTGAGGCGTAGCTGTTGAGTTGATGCGCCCATTGGGGGTCCTTGACGTTGAGCAGCTCGATGTCGTGGAGGATTTTGCCGCTGGCGCGATCCACGCACAGGGCGTGCAGGCTTACGGAACCGAGGACGGTGAGGGGCTGGTCGCCGGTGTTGGATTCGAGGCGGCGTTTGGCTTCCTCGGGGGTGGCTGCTTTTTCGAAGGCGGTGGTGAGCCAGATTTGATCGCCCCACATGACGGGGGTTGAATGGCCACGACCTGGAAGCTCCGTCTTCCAGGCGATGTTGCTTGTCTCGCTCCATGTTTCAGGCAGGCCGGAGGCCGTGGCGTGACCTTGTGCGGAAGGGCCGCGCCATTCGGGCCAGTTGCCGGCGTGGGAGGCGGAAGTGAGAACCAGAAGCGGGAGTAGAATGCGGTAAATCATGGGCGGGAAAAAAACGTGGCAGGCGACAGGGAACTGTCTTTCACTGGGAATAACCATGCGCATCTCGTTTTTTCTTTTTGTTTTCGCAGCTGTCCTGCAGGCCCAGGCAGCGGAACTCGAAACGTACATCGAGGTGCGCTCTGGCACGCTGCCGATCATTCTCACGGTGCCACACGGGGGCACCTTGAAACCGGACAACGTGCTGGCGCGGCGTTACGGCGTCACCGGGATTGATTCCAACACGATACCGCTGGCAGAGATGATCATCGAGGAATTGGAAATACGCTATGGCGGCAAACCGCACGCGATCATCTCCCGTTTGAGCCGTACGAGGCTCGATCCGAACCGGGAGCTCGAAGAGGCCGCGCAGGGTGATCCCATCGCAGTGGCGGCCTGGAACCGGTTTCATGACAGTTCGCAAAAGGCCTGTAACAGTGTGATGAAGAAGAGTGGCATGGGGCTGCTGCTGGACATTCACGGTCATCGACATCTGGATCAGCGGGTCGAACTGGGCTACCTGATCAAAGGGGACCTTCTGAAGAATTCCGATGCGGAACTGAACGCGGATGCGGCGCTGATCGCCTCCACTTGCATCCGGGATCTGGACAAGCGTTCGCCGCAAAGCTTTGCAGAGCTGGTGCGGGGGCAGCAGAGCCTGGGTGGGTTGCTGGAGTTTCGGGGCTTTCGCTGTCTGCCTAGTCCGTCCAAAGCCTATCCGGCCTTTATGGCGGGTTACTTCAGCGGTGTTTATGACGTCGCTGCGCATGGCTCACGCGATGGCGGAACGGTGAGCGCCATTCAGGTGGAATGCCCCTGGAACAATGTGCGGGACGTCCCGGAAAATCAGCGCCGCTTTGCCCGAGCGCTGGCCGATTCACTCGGCGTTTACTTTGAGGTTCACTTTGGCCGGAAGCTGAAGTGAGTGCTCGGTCTGCGGCTGTTCGGGGTCTGCTTTTTTGAGATTGGTCCAGCAGCCGTCGGCGACTTCTTTTTGGGCGGAGAAAACGCGGATCTGCGCGGGCGTGCTGGAAGCCCAGTCGATGGGGATGCGTTCGTCACGGAGTCCTCGGCGATGCAGCCAGCCAAAGAAAGCGATGCTGCCGAGAAGTGCTAAATTGAAGGGCAGGCAGAGGGGCAGCAGAGCCAGACGCAGGAGGGCTTCCGAGAAAGGTTCCCACAGCAGGGCCATGGCGAGCGTGACGAACAGCATCCACGCGATGGTCTTCGCATTTAGCCGCAGGTAGTGGCCGCCGAGGGCCAGAGAGAGAACGATGATGTTCATGGCAAAGGCAGGATCACCAAAGACCGGCTTCCACCAAGAGCCTGCCACGCAGATGAGGAGTGCCGTCAAAGCCACGAGGGCGCTGGTGCGTGAATGCCAGAGGATGCCGATGAAGAACCAGACCCAGCAGAGCAGCACACGAGTCGAGGTGAACTGTGCGGTCAGGCTGAGGTGACTGGCAAGAAACTCGCCCCATGATTTTGAATATTCCTGAGCCGTGCCTCCGGACAGGGTGGCCGCGAAGCCGGTGTAGGCATCGGCAAACAGGGGGGCGCACAAGGCAGCCGTGGTGAAGTGGTGGCGTGCTTCATCGGGTTTACCGGCCTGCAGGGCGCACCAGCCGAGGCCGTCCCATGAGTCGGCGAAAAAGGAGTCCAGTGCGACGGCTCGCCGAAAGGCCAGTGCAGCATCTTCATAGCGCCCTTGGCGGAGGCGGCTCCAGCCAAGACCATCATAGGCATCTGGAACTCCGATTTTAAGCGAGAGTACGCGTGAGAAGGCTGTCTGTGCGCCGGTTTGATCGCCACGGCGGTACAAACTCCAGCCAAGGCCCGCGCAGCGATAGGCCTCCGCCATGTCGGTGCTGACTTCCGTGTTGAGGAAATGCTTCTCGGCTTTTTCAAAGTTGTTGGTGAGCAGTGTGCGCCAGCCGCGCGTGAGTTCGGCGTCATGCACGCCAAAGAAAATCAGCGCCATCAGAGCAGCCCACGCAGCGGCGACGTAGGGCAGGCTGAAGAGGACATAGGGTGACTTTCTCTCGTGCATGCGTTCAGCGACGGGCACGAAGAAAAAAGCCATGCCGGCACAACCGAGCGCGGTGGTGAGCGCCTGGGTCCAAAGCGGCACCTGAGGAAAAAGATACCACAAAGCACCGAGCAAGGCACCGTTCACGCTGAAGAGGCCGGTTTTGAGCACGGTGTCATCCTGCGCACGCCACTGTGCGAGTGCGGTGATGAGCAGGGCCCCGCCGAGGCTCATCAGGGCGGCTTCGACGGACAGGACAAACAAGCCGATGAGCACACACACTCCAGTGATGCGGTTGTTCGCCACGAGCATCTGCCCGTAACCACGCAGGGTGTGGTCGAGCAGTCGTTTCATGCGGCAAGGGGCAGTTCGGAAATCACTAACAGCACTTTATGCGATCCCATGGGTGCGGCAATCTTGGATACGAAGGTGATTTGAAAATCGGCCGTGTTGTTCTAAGCAGTTTTAAGCGCGGCATGGAGATGCCGACCACGGGTGCGAATCTGGGAGGGAGGGCGTGTGCATGCAGTCCCCTCCTCAATCAACGCTGACCCGGAGGAGGCCCCGGCGGGCCCGAACGTGTGATGGCAAAGCCGTCCTGCACCATGTAGCCCTGCGGATTGATCTGCATGAGCTTTTCAAACAAGGGCGCGGCAAGCCGGGCCTGTCCTTGATTGATCTGCGACCAGCCAAACCAGCTCATGCCAATGGGGTCTTCAGGCTGCAGCTTGTAAGCGCGCTCAAAGTACACCTCGGCTTTGCGGTAGTCCTGGTGATTGAAGAGAATCTCACCGGCGATGAGCAGCGTCGGACGATGGAACTGGTCGATTTTCAGGACTTCCTTTGCTTCGCGGAGGACGTCCTCGGGCTGGTTCTGTGCCTGATACACATTCATCATGCCAAGATGAGGGGTGAGGGCGCGGGGCTCCTGTTTGGCTGCGGTGGTGTAATACTGGACGGCCTTGGTGTAGTCCTTGTTGAGATAGGAAAGCCAGCCGGCACGCACTGCCGCGAGGTAGGTCTCACCCCCGGCGCTTTTGAAGGCGAGGACGCTTTCGAGAGCTCCGGAGTAATCGCTGTTGGATTCAGCGGCGATTGATTGCTGCCAGGCTTCGGAGATGGCGGCGAGTTTGTCGGCGGCGTTCGCGGCGGTGGAACAGGCGAAGGCGAGGATGAGGATGTGTGTTTTCATGGTTGAGAGGAAATGAGCTCAAGACGGTTTGATTGTGGAACAGAGAGTCACAACGGAAGTTATTCGGGAGACGTGGCTCTGGGGCCGTTCGTCCAGAACCGCCTAAAGGCGGGACTACAAAACGTAGGCTGGGTTTGCGATGTCTTGGTGCGAAGAGGAGGGCGATTTTCGCAGAGCATCTGTACCAAGGCGGCTTGATGGTGGAATGGAGCGCCATGGTGGAAAGTGATTCGAGAGGAGAGTGGATTATTCGGTGTCGCCATTCGGCAGCGTGGGGGTGAAGCTGGTTTGGGTGAAAGTGCAGTCGTGGTTTTTGAAATGCGCGGTGAGGTGGGTGAGGCCGCGGATGGGTTCGAGGGTGAATTCGATTTCGTGCGGGAGATCTCCCTTGGGGTTGACGATGGAGGTGGCGAGGTGAAGGCGCTGCGTAGTAGGATGCAGTGAGTGGCGGGTGATGGCGCGCTGGGTGGGGTGTCCCAGATAGGGTGCGAAAGCGCCCGCCAATGCCCGACCGTGCTGCTTTGACGGCAAAGCGACACTGTCCTCCCAGATCATGCCGCTCTGATAAGCGAAAGGCACGGTGGGCATGGCGAACGAAAGGAAGCGCAGGAGCTGCGAATGACCGCTGAGGCTGCTCTGCGTGATCTGCAGGGCGTGCAGACCGAGCACAGCGGTGAGCGATTCTTTGCCGCTGAGGAACAGGTAGCGGCCGGATTCGTCGAGTGTGGTGGTGATCGTTTCCAACGAGGTCGATCCCGCAGTGCAAACGCGATACGTGGCCACTCCAGGGGCCAAATGGGCCAGCGTGCCCAGCACGGTGGTGGAGACCGTCGCGGGGGCGATGCGGTCTCCGACTTTGGGCACACTGGCAAAGTTCCAGCGCACGCCATCGGTGGTGTGCGTGAAATAATTGGTGAGGCAGAAGGGCGTGGTGGGTGCGCCGGTCGCGGTGGTGGCTTGATTGTGCAGATGGATGTGAGGCACGGGGCTGCGACCGGAATTGCCGCAGTAGCCCAGGAGATCACCCGCAGCGACACGCTGGCCGGTTTTGACGACGATGCCGTTCTTCATGAAGTGGGCCAGTTTCACGATGCCGCCGTAGTCGAGACGCAGAATGAGGTGGTTGCCCCAGTTGTTGGCGAAGTTGCAGCCGCCGGGGGCGTTGTCGGCCACGCTGTCGATGACGCGGATGATTTCGCCCGTGCCGGGAGCGCGCACTTCAAGGCCCTGCGTGTAGTAGCGGCTGAGATCATCATCGCAGCCGGAAGGGCAGGCGTTGCCGGCAGCGTCATGCACTTCAAAGTCGAGCGCGTGTTTCCAGTCTCCACGATGGCTGAGCTTGTCGTCAAAGCCCTGGGTCACGGTGACTTCGCGTGAGGTCGGGAGCAGCACGTGGGTTTCATGGCGGTGCGGGAAGCGGGCGTTGGCGAGAGCCACTGAAGCGGCGGCGGCTTCAGGATTGTCAAAGATGTCGGTGGCAGACAGCAGCGAACCCGATTTCTCGCGCAGACGCAGGCAGCAGAGCATGCTCCAGATGGTGAGCAGGTAGGGCAGCGGGAGGTATTCCCAGCCGGAGCCGCGCAGGAAGTGCTGCACCGCCGCGACGTGCAAAGCGGCGACGGCACCCGCGACAAAGGCGAGCGCCAGGCTGCTCCATGATGGCACGAAATAGACTGCGCCGAGCGCCATGCCTGCGAGCAGGTAATTGTGCCCGGCGAACCAGCCGAGCCAGTGCAGACCGCAGGCTTCGAGCAGTTTTACGATGAGGATGCCGCCGGCATAACCGGCGATGGCATTGATCATGGCGACGCGTGACCAAAGGAGAATCGCCAGTGTCACAGCGATGCCGGCCCATACGTTTGGCAGGAACAAGATGGTGCCCATGCTGCGCAGGAAGGCGGTGACGACAAAAGGCAGGGCAGGCTCCGCCGGCAGTCCCATGTCGAGAAGGGTTGTGCCGGCAGCCCAGTGCGGGAAGAACGTCAGGAGCGTGCCGAAGGCGACGACAAAGGCGACGCTGAGCGGCGGCAGTCCGGCGCGCAGGGGAAACCAATGCCACAACGCTGCGGAGAGCAGCAGCGTGTAAACGGTGACGACGGCCAGCATGCCCCAGATGGCGGGTGCAGGGAGGGCGGAACCACGGGTGATCCATGCGACGGCGAGAGCGCTCAGGAAAACATTGTAGAGCAGCGTGCCGTCTTTCCGCATTGCAGCAGGCAGATGGAGGAGCTTTGCGATGAAGCTCCCGAGCAAGCAGGCGCTGACGGCGAAGGCCAAGTAGCGCGGCATGAACAGGAGTGCGGCGCACAGCAGCACTCCTGTCTGCCAACTGCCGCAGAGGAAGATGGAGCTGGCGGCACGTGCGACTTCGAACAACGGCGTTGTGACAATCTGCAGATGGGGGCGCAGCGTTTTGGCGTAGGCTGCGGCACTCAATCTGCCCCTCTCCCAAAGAGAGAGGGGATGAGCGGTGGGCTCATCAAGAATGGCCATCATGGGGAGGGTAGATGGGGCTTCTGGGTTCATGGTTTTGGTGATTGGGATCTTACTCTTGCTCCTCTTATTCCCTGGTGTGGAAGTCTGGAGTCGGTCGCAGAGCAGGGGAAATCGCGGCGGCTGGATTGTGGTATGGGGGAACTGGAGGGGTCTATGGGAGCCGTTTGCGTGAGGTGCGTTTCCAGATTCCGGCTAAAGCCGGGACTACACTACGTGCGCTGGATGGTTGAGAGGCTGGGGGGATGCGGGGCTTGCAGAACGGGC
Organism: Prosthecobacter sp.; assembly: GCA_021733925.1. GTDB lineage: Bacteria > Verrucomicrobiota > Verrucomicrobiia > Verrucomicrobiales > Verrucomicrobiaceae > Prosthecobacter. Next base: position 14,972 of record JAIPJY010000042.1, read on the forward strand.
TGCTGCGAAGCCGCGCAGCGAACCCCGAACTACGTACTCGGAAGGGCTGAGCGAAGAAGAGGCGGTCTCTTGGAGCATGACCATCGCGGGGAGGGTGGATGGGGCTTCTGGGTTCATGGGTGGGTGGGATTTCCAGAGGGAGGGATGTGGCTGAAGAGATGGGTGGGGTGGGAGAGGGCGTGGGGGCTGGCGAAAGCGGCGCTGAAGCGCCGCACTCCGTGGACGCTGGCGCGGTGGCGGAGGTTCAAGGGGAGGAGAGAGGTAGCAGGTGTTCTGGGACGCGTTCCAGGCGCTGCACGTAGTCGAGGTCTTCGCGTTCGCGGATGATGTCCACACGGCCATCGAGGCTGATCATGACGACTGCGGGGCGGTAGGTGATGAACTGCATGCTCTGCGTGATATTGTAGGCGCCGACGGGATGCATGACGAGGTGATCGCCAGTGGTCATGGCGGGCAGGGAGACCTGCTCGCGGATGACGTCGATGTTCATGCAGAGGCAGCCATAGAGCTTGATGGGGTGCTGGGCACTTTCACGCTGTGCTTTGGCGGGCTTCACATTGAAGCGATACCAGTTGCCGCTGTAGAGAATGTTGATGCCGGCGTCGATGACGTAGGCGGCTCCTGTTGATTCGGGCATGTAGGCAGGTGCCTTCGCCGCCTTGCCGGCGAGTGTGATGGGGCCTGAGGCACCGGTTTGCTTTACGGCGACGATGCTGGTGATGAGGTAACCGGCTTCATCGACGAGAGCGCGACCGCTTTCCAGATAGAGACGCGGGCGGCGGTCGCGTGGCAGTGTGTTCAAGGCACTGGTGATGGCTTCGGCGTATTTTTCGATTGGCGGGACAAACTGCTCGGGGGGCTGATATGAATAATGCAGCGTGCTGAGCGATGGGAAGCCGCCACCGAGGTTCAGGTAGCGCAAGGACCAGCCGTAGCTCTCACGGCAGCGCTCCATGAGGGTGATGAGTTTTTCCGCTGCGACCTTGTAGGCGCTCGGTTCGAGGATGTAGGTGCCGATGTGCGTGTGCAGGCCCTGTAGGCGGAGACGGCCTTTGCTTTCTGCGATGCGCCGGATCGCGCGCCAGGCTTCGCCGTGTTCGACACCGAAGCCGAACTTGCTCCACACCGGCAGAATGCCTGCGTCCAGCCAGCAGCGGATGGCGATGTCGATGCTGCGATTTTGCTCTTTGGCGATGGTGTCGAGCAGCAGGAGTTCATCCCAGTTGTCGACCTGGATCATCGCGCCTTCGCTGACGGCGAGTTCGAGGCCTGCGCGGGTTTTATGCGGGCCATTGAAGATGATGTCGCGCCCGGCGACGCCGTTGCGACGGGCTTTCTCATACTCGAACTCGCTCACGACTTCGGCGATGGAGCCTTCGCTGTGGAAGACGCGGCAGATGGCGTTGAGGTAGTTTGTTTTATAACTCCAGGCGAAGCGGGTGTTGGGGTAGCGGCTTTCGAAGGCTTCACGGGCGCGCTGGATTTTCTCGCGCAGCGTGCGCTCGGAGAAGACGAAGAGCGGCGAGCCGAAGCGTGCGGCGAGATCCGCCACGGGCACGCCGTCGATGCGTTCGCAGACGTTGCTGTTGAGGCCGTGGGCATGGCGGTTGCGGTTGGCGGCGCTGTTCTGGCCGCTGAGATGACGGGTGATCGTCGGCGGGGAGTAGGGAAGGAGCTCTTGCATGGGAGGATGCGGTGGAATGACGAATGACGAATGACGAATGCGGAGTGCCGGAGACTGAGGAGGCCGTTTGAATGGAGAATTTTTCAACGCGAATGGGCGCGAATAGCCGCGAATTTTCAGGAATGAAGAATCCAAGCCATTTAATGGGGACGGGAGGAGGCGGGGTAGGGGATGAACTCGCGCGGCTGACGGAAAAACTGGCCGATGGTGGTGAGGGCGGCGAGATCGCAAAGGTCGCCGGTCATGTCGATGGCATGCCGGATGAAGAACTTGCCGGGGATGGCGTGGCGCAGCGGTTCGCGTGGCTGCCAGCCCATGGCGAGTTCAAACGCAGCAGCGGGCAGGTTGCAGTTCAGCGAGGAGGGGAAATCGCACCAAGCGGGGAAGCGGGGATTGATCTCAATGAGGCAGTATTCGCCTTGGGGGCCTTCGGATTTGACGAACTCGAGTTCGAACGGGCCGTTCCAGCGCAGTTCCGCGATGAGGGATTGCGCGATGGCATCCAGCTGAGGGTCACGAATGATCATGCCGCCAAAGCCTTTGCCACTGGAGGTGCGCAGCATCTTGCGGATGGAGCAGGAGCCGAGGATGTGGCCGCGGCCATCGCCAAGACCGACGACGTTGAATTCCTCTCCCTGCACATTTTCCTGCACGAGCACCGGCGCGCCCCATTGCTCCAGCATGTGCCAGTAGGCGGCTTCGCGGGCGGCAGGTGTGATGGCGTGCCGGGCCTCATAAAAGCGGCCTTTGATGAAGACGTTGCCACCGAGTGCCGCCGCCGCCTGATGGAGCGAGTTCACGTCGTTCACGGCGATGGTTTGCGGGGTGCGGCAGTGCGTGCGCGCGCACAGTTCTGCGAGCTTTGATTTGTCGCGGCATTTGAAGCTCTCAGCAGAGGGCAGGCAGGCGTGGATGCCGCGCTCGCGCAGTTTTTCGGGGGCATCGACCAGCGGGCCCATTTCGGCGTCGAGGCAAGGGATCAAAACGTCGAAGCGTTCGATCTCGCGGATCGCATCGAGGCGCTCCCAGAAGGCTTCTTCCCCAGCGCCAGGGTAGGACATGGTGAAGGCGGCATCTGGCGCGTCCTCTTCGCTGAAGAGGCCGCTTTCGAGCGAATCATAAACGAGGCCGATGATGCGCAGCTCAGGATAAACGCGGCGCAGGCTGCGAATGACGGCAGAACCGGGCTGGGGATTGTCGCCGCGATGGAGGCCGGTGACGGCGATGACAGGGGAAGCATTCATGGGAGGATGAATTGTGGTTTGGGGTGGATGGGGCTCAGTTCGAGTCCTGGGTCAGGCCGATGTGGACGAGCTCGGCGAGGAAGGATTCCAGATCGCGCTCCGCTGTGCTGCGGGCGACTTCGAAGCGCGTGGTGAGGCGGTCGAGGATCTGCGGGCGTGGCAGGCCCTCGCCCAAGGCCTGCATGACGATGAGCGCGGTCGGGCTGGCGGTGAAAAATTCACCGCTGGTGGCATCAAAGCCGAAGCCGTCCGCCTGCCAGGTGACGGTGTGAAATTGGAAGGAGGCCGGTTCGGCGCTCAGTGACACAGACTGGGCAGGATCATGCGGCTGACTGCTGGAGTGAACCCGGGTAGAAAGGGATGCGAGTTTCATGGTGGTGGATGATTGAATCACACCCCATAGAAACCCGGGCGGTTAACACCACCGCCGGGGCCAAGATGAATTTGCGTTTATTTTTGCCGTCACCGAGCTGGGATACGGTCAAGCGGTACACTATTGAGGTGCTCCTGATCCGTCGCATTGAGCTTGATCAGCATTTCGCGCGCATGCCGGCGCTGCTCATGCCAGACATGGTCCGGATCTGTGGGCCAGTTCCAGGTGCTGCGAGGCTTTGTCTCCAGAGCAAACTCGGTGGTGCCTTCGCTGAGGCTCTTGTAGAGCGCCCTGCGCGTGTCTTTATTGTTGAGCGCTTCTCTGAGCCGTTCGTTGTCCTTCGCCGTGTCGGAATATTTATCCCGGATCTCCAGCAGCTTTGCCAACTGCTGCCGATTTTCCGCCTCCCTTTGTTCCTTGTAGTAGCGGGAGCTTGCCCACCACGTGGTGGCGGGCACCAGCAGGGCGGCGATCAACATCACCCCCCTGAATAATTTTGAGGATGTCGTTTTCATGAGGGAAATGAATTCCTTTTTTTGGGTCCCGCAAGCCCTGCTTTGGAAGGGGAAGTTGACGCCCCGCCAGCGAGCGCGTAGCCATCGCGCCCATGAGCACCACACGCACGCAGGGCATTTCGCTGATCACGGCCACGGCGGTGGTGGTGGCCAACATGATCGGCACGGGAGTGTTCACCTCGCTGGGTTTTCAGGTGGGCTCCCTGCCCTCGGGCTTTGTCCTGCTGATGCTGTGGGTTGTCGGCGGTGTGTGCGCCTTCTGCGGCGCGGTGTGCTATGGAGAGCTGGCGGCGGCGCTGCCGCGCTCTGGTGGCGAGTATCACTTTCTCTCGAAGATTTTTCATCCGGCGGTCGGGTTTCTCTCCGGCTGGCTATCGGTGACCGTGGGGTTTGCCGCCCCCATCGCGCTGGCGGCCATGGCCTTTGGCAAATACTTCTCCGGCATCTTTCCCCATGCACCGGCGACGACCTGGTCGCTCGTCATGGTATGGATCGTGACCTTGATCCATGTGGGAGGCATCGGCATGGCCGCCAAGTTTCAGAACACTGCGACCTGGCTCAAGGTGACACTGATTCTCGTTTTCATCGGCGCTGGATTCTGGTTCGGCAAAGCCCAGCCGGTGCATTTTATGCCTGTGGCTGGTGATTTGAATTTGATGGGCAGCACGCCGTTCGCGGTAAGCCTTGTGTATGTGATGTATGCGTATGCCGGCTGGAATGCCGCCACTTACATTGTGGGAGACATCCGCAATCCGCAGAAGAACGTGCCGCTGGCGATCGCGATGGGCACGCTGCTGGTGGCGGGGCTGTATCTTGCGCTCAATGCGGTGTTCCTGTACGTGGCGCCGATGAGCGAGCTGGATGGCAAACTGGATGTGGGCCACGTCGCGGCTGTGCACATCTTTGGCGAGACTGGCGGCAAGATCATGTCAGGGCTTATCTGCCTGGGTCTCGTCTCCAGCATCAGCGCGATGACGTGGGTGGGGCCGCGGGTGATGAAAACCATGGGCCAGGACCTGCGCATCCTCGCGCCGCTGGCGGTGAGCGATGATCGCGGCGTGCCGGTGGTTGGTTTGTTTGTGCAGCTTTCCATTGTGGTGACGCTGCTGCTGACGGCGAGTTTTGAAACGGTGCTCACCTGCGTGCAGTTCAGCATTCAGCTCGGTTCATTTGCCACGGTGGTGGGATTGATCGTGCTGCGCATCCGGCAGCCGGACCTGCCGCGTCCCTACCGCTGCTGGGGCTATCCGGTGACGCCCATCCTGTTTCTCGGCATCAGCCTGTGGATGATGGTGTTCGTCGCCAAGAAGCATCCGGATGAAACGCTGGCGGGCATGGCGTTAATTTTGCTTGGCTGGATCATTTATTTCATCTCGCCGCGTACTCCACGCACTCCATGAAAAAAACACTCGTTCTGCTGCTTGTCCTGGCTCACACCGCCTTCGCGGAACCGCCCACGCCCAATGAGCAGGCGCGTTTCCTTGCGGGCATGCCGCAGGAGGGCTCGTCGCTGGCCGGGCTGGCGCAGCGTGGGGAGTTTAACTACCATGCGAAAGAACTCGACGCGGCCTGGGCGGATGCGGAGGAGCGGCAGCTGGGGCCGATCCGCACATGGGCGCCGCTGGGCCTGCCGGAGGCTGTCAGCGACACTGGGACGCTGCTTTACGTTTTCAGCGGTCCTGATTTCCTGCACGCGTATACCTTTTTCCCGAATGCCTCCACCTATGTGCTGGCTGCGGTGGAACCTGTGGGCCTGCCGCCGGATGTGACGAAACTCACGGAGGGCGAGCTCGGCTCATCGCTGCGCAATCTGCGCAACACGCTGAATGCCTCGCTGAGCTTCAGCTTCTTCATCACGGCGGACATGAAGAAGGATCTGCAGGCCACGAAGCTCACGGGCACCCTGCCGGTGCTGTACGTTTTCCTGGCTCGCTGCGGCTGCTTCATTCAAAACGTGGAAAACATCTGGCTGGATGCTGAAGGAAAGGTCCTGACCGAGAAGGAGACCAAGACGCCGGGTGCACGTATCACCTTCCTCGGCGCCCGGGGGAAGCAGCAGACGCTGTACTACTTCTCCACCAACATCGCGAGCTGGGCGCTCAAGCAGGACGCCTCCTTTCTTCGTTTTTGCGACGGGCTCGGGGTGATGAACGGCTTCACCAAGTCAGCCTCCTACCTCATGCACATGGATGAGTTTCACACCATCCGCGATTACCTCCTGACCCACTGCCACACGATGACGCAGGATGATTCTGGCATCATGTGGAAGGACTTCCCGCGCGATTCCTGGGATGTAAAAGCGTACGGGTGGTATCCGGGACCGATCCCCTTGTTCAAACAGCACTACCAGCCGGATCTGGCCGAGTATTTTCGCAGCACTGAGGTCCCTGTGATTCCCTTTGGCATCGGCTACCAGTGGCGACCCAAGCAGAGCACGCTGATCTATGGCGTGTCGAAGATGATGGTGCGCAAGGCGATCCCGGTGGTGGAGGAGAAGCCGGATGTGCCGCAGCAGTGATGTCGGCCTCGTGCATGCCCGGTTACTTCTTCGTCAATGTCAGCTCATTGCCCCAGACATTGATTCCTTTCATCTCGCCGTTCTTGATCGGCAGATAAAACTTGTCCGCCTTGGAGTCATCCAGACCGATAAAAACGATCGCGCCGACAATGCGCCATGGAAATTTTTCACCGCCTGCATGGCTGCCAGTCCCGTCGCTTCGAAAGATGAGCGTGGAAGCATAGCCGGTGGAGGCCTTCAAGTTCCACGTTCCAGCCAGTTGTTTCGTCGCTTCCTTGGGCAGGAGTGAGATCGCCTCCTGGATCTTCACCGAAGCCTCAAGATCCTTCGCCTGCAGCGCGCGGCGCAGCATCTGCTCCAGTGATTCCTGATAACGCCGCTCGATAGGATCGATCGCCGCGGCCACGGCCTTTTCGCGCTGCTCTTGCAGCACTTTGAGCTCCTGCTCCACGGGCGAATCCGCCCCCCGCAGGGTGACGAGGGGAGCTAGTAAGCACGGAACCAAACTCAGGCAGCTCAACGAGATGAAACGTTTCATAGGGATGGATTGAGAAAAGACGACAAGGACACCGGCCTTTACGGTGCCTTTGAAAAGAGCAAACGCAGCATCTGCGCATCATTCGGCTTGGAATCTTTTGCGAGACGTACGATGACGAGTTTCATGGATGGCACGATGTACAGACGCTGGCCGTAGGAGCCGATGCAGGCGATGAGGTCGGAGGGTGCGGCGCGGGAGAGGCAAGCGTTGCGCCAGGACTGCTGCTGCCATTTTTTGTCGAGCATGGCCTCGGCGTCCACCTCGCGGGCGGCTTTGGATTCGGCGGCGTGGTTGTTCCAAAAGCCAAAGGCGAAGGCGGTATTGGTGCTGCTGCCCTGCAGTTTCATGAGGATGTCTTCGTGCTTGAGCATCCAAGTGCCGAGCTCCGACCACTGGCGTGCGGTCTGCATGAAGCCGGCGGCGAGAAGTGGTGCGCCATGCTGGTCCGGCAGGTAGCGCTGCGAACCGAGGCCGAGCGGGGAGAGGACCTTGCGTTCGAGGTAGCGGATGGGGGTCTGCTTCCGCTGGAGCTTGCGCGCGAGGAGTTCGTGAAACACCTGCAGGGCTGCGGGGCCGTAGATGAAGGATTTGCCCGAGGACGCGACTGACCTGGCCTTTAACGCTGAGGCGGTGCGGTCAGGAAAGGTGTTTTCATGGAGTCCGAACATCGGCTCCAGGCCGTGGCTGAAATCGAGCAGTTGGCGCACGGTGATCTGACTCTTGCGCTTGTCGCCCTGCCATTCGGTGATGGTGTCGGAAACTCGTTCATCGAAGGAGAAGAGGCCGTCTTTCTCTGCGGCGAAGGCGGTGAGACCCCAGAAGGCCTTGGTGCCGCTGTAGATGCGGTGGGGCTCAGATTTCGTGTGGCCGTTGGTGTAGGATTCATGCAGGATTTTGCCGTTCTGCTTGATCAGGAGGGCATGGCCGCCATGCGCGGCGGAATAGGCCGCAGCCGCCTGAATGCCCTGATCTGGCAGCGTTTCCGCCGCAGGCGAGAACGTGAAGAAAGGAAGCAATGCCAGCAAAGGATTCATGAGAGATGATTACCAGAAAAATGGCGAATGACGAAACCCGAATGGTAAAATAAACCCAAATGCCTGTCAGGCATGAATGGCACTCAATTAAGGGCTATGATCGTGAGTTTAGGCGCGCTGTCTGATCATGGTGCCAATGCGCAGCGGGACTCTTTGCAGACGCTTCTGGTGGGCATAGGGTGTGGCGGAATGCTGGGTTTGCTTTCCGATCGTTCGCATGCTGACCCAGGGAAGCACTCGCCAAGGCTCGGCATCCCTGGGCTATATTACGCAGCCCTTTCAGGGCTGGTATGGCGCGGGGACGGAGTGGTGGAAGAGAAAGGGATTCCAGCAAGAAAGTGCCGGGTTCTCAGGGTCACGGACTGACGGCAACCTGCCTTAACTGAGTGCCATTCCTGTCAGGCATGAACGGCACTCGTTTAAGGCGGGGTTTCGTTAATTTCGTTGGTCTGTGAGTCGCATTTAGGCTTGAGAGAGCACCACAGCGTCCTGGAGTGCGTGCGGGAAGCCTGAGGGTGCCGCCGCTGTCGCAGGCTGGAAGGCGGGTTCAGGACGAAGCGCCTTCTTCACCCCGCGAAAGCGGTAGCTGCGATGCAGGCTTGCGCCGTGCATCTGCGCGACCGCACTCCAAAACGCTGTCGCGTATCGTTGTACACCCAATTTCGAAAGCCCCGGATGCACGCCCTTAACTGAGCGCCATTCCTGGCAGACATCCCGCTTGATCTTATCTTTGGGTCAATTTGATTTCGTCATTCGAACTTGCTCGCTCTCCAATTTCACAGGTGCTGGTGGACAAGCGTGCAACTCGCCGCATCGTCCGGCGCATGCGCATTCTCCTTGTCGAAGACCAGGCCAAACTGCTTTCCTTTGCCAAGAAGGGGCTGGAGGAGCAGGGCATTCAGGTGGACGCCATCAGTGATGGCGATGAAGCCTGGGAAATGGCGACCACCGTGCCTTATGACGCGCTGGTGCTCGACATCATGGTGCCGGGGCGGGACGGCCTGAGCATCCTGCGAGGCCTGCGGGAAAAGCGCAACAACGTGCCGGTCATTCTGCTGACCGCGCGCTCCACGCTGCCAGAAAAAATTGAAGGGCTGAACCTCGGCGCGGATGATTACATGACGAAGCCGTTCTTCGTGGAGGAACTGGCTGCGCGACTGCACACCGTGGTGCGCCGCAAGGCGGGAGATTCCAGCCATCTGCTGAGAGTGGATGATCTGTGCATCAACCTGCTTGAGCGCAAAGTCAGCCGCGGCGGAGCGGACATTGAGCTGAGCACGCGCGAGTTTGAACTGCTGGAGCACCTCATGCGCAGCCCCGGCCGGGTGTTTGGACGCATGCAGATCTATGAGCATGTGTGGGGCTACAACATGGACCCCGAGACGAATCTGGTGGAGGTGTACATCCAGCGCCTGCGCGCAAAGATCGACAAGGACCACGATAAAAAGCTTATACGCACGGTGCGTGGCGTGGGCTATGCGCTGGGAGGCGGTTGATCTACCGGTACTTGCGCAATAGACTGAAGAGTTTCGCAGGAGGCCCAAGGAGAGCGGATGACATGCGGCGCAAGGGCGGAGCAGACGCTGCTGGTGCCCGGCGTCGTGTGAAGGGGGCGGTGGGTTTGCTAACCGGATTGGCACGCTGGTTTTACCAGGGAAGCGCTCGCCAAGGCTCGGCATCCCTTCGCTATGGTGCGGAAGGCCGTTGGCCTTCAAAGCAGAGGCCTTCGGCTATTTCGCAAGGGTTGATATACTACTGAGCATCACCCATTTTCAAAAGTGCGCCGTCTCAAAATGAAAGTGATGATGCATGCCAGCATGGTTGAAAATGCGGCGCGTGCTCATGTGGCGGAGCTCCCGGAGCCGGTTAAAAACCCAGCGCTCCCAGTACGGACTGCCGCTTCGAAAGGCAATAAAGCAGTTGGAAGCGCACCTTCTGAAAATGAAAATTTATGCTGCGCGGCAGTATCAGTTGCAAAACAACCCTGGGATTGCCAACGGGCACTGGCTGGCTCTAACTTGCCACCCATGATGAGCGATTCGAGCACCACCGGCACGACACCCCAAGGGGGGGCCTTCCGCCATGGCCTGATGCTCGTCGTCGCGATTGCTTTTCTCACCGTGGTCGGACTGGTGCTGCCGCATGGCGACAGCGGGGAGGCATTTCGTGACTGGTTCATGGCGCACTCGGTCTTTCGCCCGCTCATCATTGCCTTGTGGGCAATCGTGATCATCGAAGGCATCGCGGGCTTGTTTGTCACGAATGATGCCTGGCCTGCCCGTCTGAGGCGCCTGCTGCTGATCACTTTGCTGCCTCCGCTGCGCATGATCAGCGCCAGTAGCCAGCCACGCGGCTGGCTCTGGCTGCCCGGCATCGGCTGGAAGCCGGTGGGTGAGGAAACTTCGGAACAACTCGAGCAAAAGCTCGCGCTGCCGATGGTCATTCTCACCCTGCTGGTGCTTCCGGTGCTGGGAGCCGAACTCACCGGCGGCGAAACGCTGGAAAATCATCCGCGCATGGCGCTGGCGACGCATCTGACCACCTGCGTCATCTGGATCGGTTTCACAATGGAGTTCCTGTGGATGTTTGCAGCCGCTCCCGTCAAACTGACCTACTGCCTCAAAAACTGGATCAATCTTGTCATCATCCTGCTGCCGCTCGTCGCCTTCCTGAGGGTGCTGAACCTCTTCCGTTTCACGCGGATGCTGCGTGCTGGAAAGCTTCTGCGCGCGTACCGACTCCGGGGTCTCTGGACGCGGCTTTGGCGGCTGGCGTTGCTCTTCAATCTTCTTGAACGTCTGCAGCAGCGCGATCCAGCCAAGTATTGTGCCGCTTTGGAGAAGAAGATTGGCGATCTCGAAGAAGAACTGGCCGAGCTTCAGGCCAAGCTGGCTGAGCACCGTGAAAAGGTCGTGCCAAGAGCTGTTGGAAATGAGGTGGAATGAGGGGCCGTGTGTTAATTCTACTTTGGTAAGTTATCGGGGTTTGGGGGCTGGCGGAACGCTCTGAGCGCGGCGGAGCTTCTTGCAAACGCTGCTGGTGGACGTGGTGTGTGGCGAAGGCGCTGGGTTTGCTTTCCGATGATTGACGTCCGGTACCAGGGTAGCCTCGCTGAGGCTCGGCAACCCTTCGCTATGATGCGCAGTCCCGTTGGGACTGGTGTCAAGCGGAATGGGATGACGAAAGACAATGGCAACCTGCCAAGAACATTCCGCGGCGTAAGATGTGATGCCGCAGGAAAAACCTCCCGATGGATTTTATGACCTCTGATAACTTACCAAAGTAGAATGAAGAGCGGCTGCGATGGTTTTCGGAGGCAGCCAATCGTACGATGGTTACCATGGATCCCAGCGGCAGAAGAGTGCGGCGGGGCGCGGTGCAGACGCTGCTGGAACCCGGCGTGGCATGGAGGAGTGCTGGGTTTGCTGACCCGGAATGGGGATGCAAACCCAGGGTCGCCTCGCTGAGGCTTCCTCCTTCGCTCTGCGAGCTTCGTAGGACACGCGGCTGACCCTGGGCTATATTACGCAGCCCCTTCAGGGCTGGTGCGGAGCGGAGGGATGGGGCGAAAAGAAAACGGACCTGTGTTTTTGTGTGCCATCGCCAGGGTTGTATTGCCCTTCCGCAAAAGTCGTTTCCGGTTAGACAGGTCTGAGGTGCCTGATGTGAACTAAGAGAGATGAGGGCTCGGGGCGGGCAGGGACGCGCTGTGTGCGTCTCTGGAATTCTTCGCTCCAGTGGTGTTGCGCGGCGCCCACATCGCACTCAGCGCTTCACTTCCGGCGGTGTCTTTTTCTATCTCACGTGTATCGTGCTGGCGAAGGCTGCGAGGACGGCGCATCTTTTTGGATCGCCTGCGGGTGCCACAGACCCGAAAAGAGGGACGCGCACAACGCATCCCTACCAGTCTCGGAGCAGCGCGGCTGGAAGTGGCAGTTCGGAAATCAGTTTCGTAAAACGCTGTATCGCTGCGACTTGGATGGACTGGGCTGTACTCCGCAGCCCTTTCACCTTCGGAGTTGGTGAACAGCGGGAAGGCATCCGCAAAGTGGAAACTGCCTGTTTTCAGCGGGTCTTGTTCTCAGGAGTGATGGCCTGAACGCTTCCCCCGATTGACACCCTTGCTGTCCGAGCATTATAATTACCATAATGCACGTTTCGGTTCTTATCTCTTCACTTCCAAGACTGCGTTCGCGCGTCTGGCTGCTGCCACTTCTGTGCGCTGCGCCGCTGGCATATGCCCAGCAGCTGCCACCCCAGATCGTCGAACAGGCGCTGCGTGAATCCCAGTCATTGGATCAGCGAGCCAAGCATGACAACTTCCAGGCGGCGGCCAAGTACTGGTATGCGAGCCGCAATCCGAAGCACGTCGAGGACATGGACGTGGCGCTCAAAAGTGTGATGCCTGCAGCCCTGCGGCTGTCACCCGTTGTTAACAATTTTCAATCCTGGGAAACGGCCCAGAAGTACAAGGCCTACCATGATGCAGGAGCCATCCTGCTCGCGAAAGCCTACACCTATCTCTACTTCGGCGAGGTCAAGAAAGCGGAGCCCGCGATCGAACTGATTGAAACGAAGTTTCCTTATGCGATGACGCTGGCGGAAAACCGTGATGTTCTCTGGGTCCGCGAAGCACTGCGCTACCATGAGCACTGCTGCATGCTGTATGCCGCGATGAGCCTGAAGGTGGTCGGGAAAATCCACTTTCCCCATGAACGTGACGAATTCGACGGTCCGAAGCAGCGCAAGGCCATCGAACACATGGCCGTGTTGCGCCTGCGTGAGGGCAACATTGAACGGCTGGAGCATTTCTTCAACGGCATCAACCACAGCGAGCTGCAAACCTCCGGCGGCGACTGGGCGCTGGACATCATCATGGACGCGATGCGGCCGCTGGATCAGGATTCTCAAACTGAAGCTTCCTGGCGCGAGATTCATGACGCCATCAAGATCTGGCAGAAGCAGCTTCCGAACTCCGTTTTCGCGCGTCTCGCCGAGGCACGCTACCTTTTCCATTACTCGATCTTTGAGGCCCAGCAGGGCGGCTCGTTTGCGACCATCCGTCAGGCATCCGAACGCGGCCTCGCTCTGATGCAGGATGTTCCCAAAACCAGCCCTGCCTGGTATGACACCATGATCCGGCTGCAATCCATCACTGGCAGACCGGCAGACGAAATCGCACCCGTATTTCAAGAGGGGCTGCGCAAATACCCTGACTACGCACCGCTCGCCATCGTGCTAGGCCAGTGCTTCGTCAAAGGCGGTGAAACCGGTCGGCAGATCTGCGCTGAGATTCTTGAAGAACTGCAAAGCACCAACCAAGGCGGACTCGCGGCGCAGATGCTGCGCAAAATCTATTTCGACGGTGATTTTCCTGACATCCAGCCGCGCGTGAATCTGGACACTGTCGAGCTCGCCATTCGCGCCGCCGTGGTGAAATGGCCGGACAGCTACGAACTGCGCAGCGATCTCGGCCTGCTCGCCGTCACGATCGGGCGGCGTGCGCTGGCAGGTGAAATCATGAGTGGCATGGAGAACAAATGGTGCCGACGCACGTGGAGAGGGCGCGAGGACATCGCGATCATGCTCACGGCGTCCCCGACTCCGCCACGAGTCGAGCCTACGCGCACCACTTCTTTGTAGAGTCAGGGGTGAATGGCACTCAGTTAAGGCGCGATGATCGTGAGTTTTGGAGCTGGCGACACGCCCTTGGTGTGGCGGCGCTTATTGCAGCCGCTGCTGGTGGGCGTGGGATGTGGCGGTGTGCTGGGTTTGCTTTCCAGAATGATCGCATGTTTACCAGGGTAGCCTCGCCAAGGCTCGGCAACCCTTCGCTATGATACGAAGCCCCTTTGGGGCTTCGTTTGTGGCGCGGGGCGGAGTAATGCGGGGCGGAGTGGTGGAAGAGATAGGGATTCCAGCAAGAAAGTGCTGAGTTCCTGGGCTGTGTTTGAAAACTCTCGGGGGGGGCGTGTTCCGGCGAAGCAAGGGTGTCTTCTTGCTCCGCGAGTGGTGCTGAGCATTCGCAGGGAAAATGTGTGTGTGGACTGCTGAGGTGGATGGGATGCGGCGGGAGCGCTGGGCTCATCTCGCGGGAGCGAGATGGCTACTTTGCTGGCGCACTCGCGCGCATGCCAAGAGCTTTCCTCCCGCTTTTCAAACACGGCCTAGGGTCACGGACTGACGACAACCTGCCATCACTGAGTGCCATTCATGCCAGGGGTAGATTACTGCCCGAGGCTCAGGTATTCGCGCACGGTGTGGTTCATCGCCCGGCGCGCTGGTGGGAAACATTGAGCCACTTTTTCGAAGGTTTCCTCCATGGCAAACTCATCCGCCAGCACGTGCTTGCGGGCGGCATCGAGGTGGCTGACGACCACCTGCTCGTAGTAGTCCACATCCGGTGCGCCACGCCGTGCGGCACGGCGGTGCAGGAAGTCAGGATAGAGGCAGGTCAGAACCAGAAACTGGTTTGCACACTGCACATGCAGGAAGAACTTGTGATGCCGGCTGGCGTTCTCGATCGCCTCCAGATAGTCCACGCTGTAAAGGCTGTCGATGCTGTGATTGATGTCCTCCGGGCCCTTCGTCGGAGAGCAGCCGAAGTCTGCGCAGACCACGGCCATGTAGTCCGCCACGGCGATCTCCTTGATGCCAAACTCCTTCAGGGAATGGCGCACCACGAGGAAGAAGAACAGCTCCGGCGAGAGCATCGTCGCTTTGCGTGATACGATCGCGGCATCGAAGAGCTTGTCGTTGTCGAGGATGATCGGGACCGCGTCCGGATCGTCCATCATCGCCTTGAAGCCCTCCTTGCCGCGCTCGGACAGCGCCAGGGTGTCTCGAATGAAATTCCAATCCGTTGGGGTGAAACGGAACCAGCAGCCCGGGCGAGGAAAGCGCGTCATGGAGATTAAGTTTGAACTGTCAGCTATGTTTAGCATAACGAATGCCAGTTAAGTTAAAGCTTTGGACGGAGGGCTTTGAAGGTTTGTTCAATTGCTTCATCACAGCCTTATAAAAGGCTTTGGCGCGCCCGTGCTTCGTGCTAAGCACCGGCATGCCCAGAACCGACGGCCGCACCCCAGACCAGCTCCGCAAAATCGAATACGTCCTCGACGTCGCCCCGCACGCCGCGGGCTCCGTCCTCATCGCCTTTGGCAACACCCGTGTCATCTGCACGGCCTGCATCAATGAGGAGGTGCCGCGCTGGATGAAGGTTCAAAATGTCAAAGGCGGCTGGCTCACGGCCGAGTACTCGATGCTCCCCTACTCCACGCTGGAGCGCAAAGACCGCGAAAGCTCACGCGGCAGGCCCGATGGGCGCAGCACGGAAATTCAACGTCTGATTGGCCGCAGCCTGCGTGCTGTCGTGGATCTGGAAAAACTTGGCCCCCGCACCCTGTGCGTGGATTGTGACGTGCTGCAGGCAGATGGTGGCACGCGAACGGCCTCCATTACCGGGGCCTGTATTGCCGTCGCCATCGCCTTCAACCGCCTGCTCGAAAAAGGCAAGATCACCCGCCAGCCGCTCAAGAAGAAGCTCGCGGCCGTCAGCGTGGGCATTGTCAACGGAGAGACTCTCCTCGACCTCAACTACAAAGAAGACGCCGCCGCCGATGTGGACAGCAACATCGTCCTTACTGAAGACGGCGAGTTTGTCGAAATTCAGGGCAGTGGTGAAGAAGCGACCTTCACCGAGGCGCAGCTGCATTCCATGCTGGAATACGGCCGCAAAGGCATCAAGGAGCTCCTCACCATTCAAGACGAAGCCATCGCCAGCGCAATGAAACCTGCTGAAGGCAAGGATTTGCAAAAGCTGGCTGAATTCTTTGGCAAACGCTGAGTGAGGCGGAGTTGACGGTCGTTTACAGTTGTTGACCGTGGTTTGGCCAAACCATCGTCAGCAATCGTAAACAACAGTCAACCAGCGTACTCTCTGCATGACGGCTCTGCTTCTTGATCCCATTTACCAGCAGCATGACCCGGGGCCGGGGCATCCGGAGAGTGTGAAGCGCCATGTGGCGATCACCCAGGCGCTGACGGATTCGGGCCTTGTTGGCAAAACAGAGGCGATTGCGCCGCGTGAGGCGACGGTGGATGAACTCGCGCTGTGCCATGATCGGGGGTACATCGCCACGGCCAAAAAGGATGTGGAAGGTGGCCTCGATGACTTGAGCACTGGAGACACCTCCATCTGCGCCAGATCCTATGACGTGGCGGTGCAGGCTGTCGGCGGTGTTTTGAATGCCGTGGATGCTGTCTTTGCTGGGAAGGTCAAAAATGCCTTCTGCGCTGTGCGACCGCCCGGACACCATGCGCGACCTGCGCAGGGCATGGGGTTCTGCCTGTTCAACAACATCGCCATCGCCGCGCGACACGCGCAGAAGCAGCATGGCGCGCAGAAGATTGCCATTGTTGATTGGGACGTGCATCATGGCAATGGCACGCAGGACATCTTCTATGAGGATGGCAGTGTGCTGTTTTGCAGCACGCACCAGAGCCCGCTGTACCCGTTCACCGGCCACGCCAATGAGACAGGCACGGGCAAAGGTTTGGGAAGCACGCTGAATCTCCCCTTCCCCGCCCGCACGGGCATGAGCACCCTCGGTGCTGCATTCACGGACCGTCTGCTGCCCGCCATCGACACGTTCAAACCGGACCTCATTCTCATCTCTGCCGGCTTTGATTCCCGCATCGATGATCCTCTGGGTCAGTTTCGCCTCACGGATGAGGATTTCGTCGAGCTGACCAAGCTCCTGCTCGAATCCGCGAAAACGCACTGTCAGAGCCGCCTCGTCTCCCTCCTTGAAGGCGGTTACAACCTGCAGGGGCTCGCCAGCGCGGTGACGCATCACGTGCAAACACTCGCTGGATAGGAAGAAACCCCAAGTTTCTGTGGCGTTGACAGTTTATTTACACAAGCCGTCCTTGTCAGGACGCCTGTTTTCTGGTGGCATGTCTCAGCATTCCTAAAATCACCTATGTCCAACTCTCCGCTCCCGCAAGACGACGTCGCCGCCATTGATGAGCTTCGTAAAGTTTACGTCCAGCTCTGCAATGAGCTGAAGAAGATCATCGTCGGCCAGGAGAAGGTCGTCGAGCAGCTTGCCATCTGCCTGTTTGCGCGCGGTCATGCGCTGCTCATGGGCGTGCCGGGTCTGGCCAAGACGCTGCTGATCTCTCGGCTCGCTGAAACGATGTCGCTCAGCTTCAGTCGCATTCAGTTCACGCCTGATTTGATGCCGATGGACATCACCGGCACTGACATCTTGCAGGAGCTGCCCGGCGGGAAGCGTGCCTTCGAATTCGCCAAAGGGCCGGTGTTTGCGAACATTGTCCTCGCGGATGAAATCAACCGCGCCCCTGCCAAGACCCAGGCGGCCATGCTGGAGGCCATGCAGGAGCACAAAGTCACCGTCGCTGGACGCACCTACACGCTGGATTCGCCGTTCTTCGTTCTCGCCACGCAGAATCCCATCGAGCAGGAGGGGACCTACCCGCTGCCGGAAGCGCAGCTCGACCGTTTCATGTTCATGATTGGCGTCGATTATCCGAGCCGCGATGAGGAGATCGCCATTGCCCGCACCACCACGGGTGCGAGCCTGCCCAAGCTTGAGCACATTCTTCACGGACCGAAGGTCATCGCCTTCCAGGAACTTGTCCGCCGTGTGCCGGTGCCGGATCATATCTATGAGTTTGCTGTTGATCTTGTGCGCAAGACCCGCCCTGCCAGCAGCGAAGCGCCCGCGTGGCTGAAGCCTTTGGTGAGCTGGGGTGCTGGCCCGCGGGCGGTGCAGTATTTGATCCTGGGTGCCAAAGCGCGGGCAGCTTTGTACGGCAGCTACATGGTGCGCATGGAGGACATCATGGAAGTGGCTGAGCCGGTGCTGAGGCATCGTGTGATGACGACGTTTACGGCAGAGAGCGATGGCATTAGCAGCAGGGATGTGGCGAAGAGGCTGGTGGAGGAACTGGCGAAGGCGGGGTGATTTTGTCTTTCAGAGTCGTCCTCGTTCTCGTTTTCCTACTCGTCCTTGATCAAATCGCGCCGTTATGCCCACCAGCATCCAATTCGACCATGAGAAACTCGAAGTGTATCAACTCGATCGCACCAGTTCTTGTACCGTGGTGAATTCGGCGTCGACAGGATTGCGGATGAAAGATGGAGGTTACGACCATGGCATCTGAAACTCGCTCTTTCCTCGACCCGGTGGTCCTTTCGCGTCTCATGGCGCTTCCCCTCAACGCTCGCCACGCCATGCTCGGCGGCGTGTCGGGCAAGCATCGCAGTCCCGTGCGCGGTTCCTCGCTCGAATTCGCGCAGTACCGCAAATATGTCCCCGGCGATGACACCCGCCGTCTCGACTGGCGCACCTGGGGCCGCAGTGACCGCTTTTACATCAAGGAATTCGAGGCCGACACGAACCTGCGACTCTGCCTGCTCATGGACACCAGCGGCAGCATGAACTACGGCCCCGCAGGCAGCACACGCTTTGACTACGCGCGTAAGCTCGCGGGCACGCTTGGCTACGTGGCCGCGCAGCAGGGCGATGCCGTGGGCCTGTGGAGTCTCGCGGAGAAGCCGGTGGAAATTCCCGCCAAACGAGGGGCCTCGCATCTGGGGCTCGTGCTTGATCAAATGGCGGGCATCCA
Organism: Prosthecobacter sp.; assembly: GCA_021733925.1. Taxonomy (GTDB): domain Bacteria; phylum Verrucomicrobiota; class Verrucomicrobiia; order Verrucomicrobiales; family Verrucomicrobiaceae; genus Prosthecobacter. The sequence continues at coordinate 33,534 of JAIPJY010000042.1, forward strand.
GCCGGTCGGCAGCACCACGCTGCTCACTGCGCTGCATGACGCGGCTGAAAAAATCCGCCAGCGTGCGCTCGTCATCGTTTTCTCCGATCTCTTTGTGCCGCCGGCTGAACTGAAGTCCGCCATTCAGCACCTGCGCTTTCGCAAGCATGACGTGGCCCTCTTCCACCTGCTGGACCAGCAGGAACTCGACTTCGACTTCGACCGACCCGCGCGCTTCATCGACATGGAAGGCGGCGAAGCCATCCTCGCCGACCCCAGCCTCATCGCCCGCAACTACCGCGAGGCCGTGCGTCAGTACATGCACGAGATGGACGAACTCGTCCGCACGACCGCCATCGACTACCACCGCGTGAAGCTGCACGAGAAGTATGATGATGTGCTCGCGAAGTTTCTGCTGGCGCGCATTCAGAAGAAGGGGGGCCGGTGATGCGTGAAGATCTCACGCCTTTGGCTTCAATCCTCAAGCGTCAGCCGCATTACAGTTTCATGCGGCCTGGCGACTTTGTCTGGTTTGTTCTGCTCCTGATCTTCACCGCTTGGAAGTTCTGGATCCTGAAAGACTTTCCTGACCCTTATTTTACGGAGTTGCTCAACTTTGCGATCATTTCACTGCTCGCATTGGTCTGGTATGCATGGATACGCATCCGAAGAAGAAACTGCTGTGCTGACACGGGAGAGTTAATCATCGCCGTCTTTTTTCCGCAGGCCTACAAGATTGCCCTCGACTACTTTGCGGCGGAAGGTGGGTCTGTGTGGGGCGTTCCATTTTGGATGTACGCGCTCTTCTTGCCTGTCGTGGCATATCGAATTTGGAATGCTCCTAAGGTCGCAAAAGAGCAGGAGGATCTGCGGTCCGCAGCAGAAGAAGCGTTCCGGGCTGCGCAGGCTGGCCCTCGTTTCACTCACATCGAGAACCCATGACCTTCCTCGCTCCAGCGCTTCTCTTCGCCCTGCCGCTCGCGCTGCTGCCGGTGGTCATTCATTTGATCCACCTGTATCGGCGGCGGCAGGTGAAGTGGGCGGCGATGATGTTTCTGCAGATGGCGCAGCGGATGAACAAGGGGTTGTCGCGGCTGCGGCAGATTTTGATCCTGGCGTTTCGCGTGCTGGCGGTGGCGGCGATTTTGTTTGTGATCACGCGGCCGATGGCGGGTGGATTGCTCGGGCTCACGGGTGGGGTGCCTGACACGGTGATCGTGCTGCTGGACCGATCGGCCAGCATGGAGCAGCAGAACCTCGCCAGCGCCACGAGCAAGCGTGCGGCGGGTATTTCGAAACTGGCGCAGGCTTTGCGTGATACGGTGGGGGTGCGCTCGAAGCTGGTATTGATCGAGAATGCGCACTTGCAGCCGCAGTTGTTGGAGAAGCCGGAGTCGCTGATCGATCTGCCGCTTACCGGACCTACGGACACTGCGGCGGATATTCCTGCGCTGCTGCAGGGGGCGCTGGATTACATCACGAAGAATCAAACGGGCCGCACGGATGTCTGGGTGCTGAGTGATCTGCGCCAGAGCGACTGGGATGCGGGCAGCGGACGCTGGCAGGCGCTGCGCAGCGCCTTCACCACGCTGAAGGGGCTGCGGCTGCATCTGCTGACGTATGCGCAGCCTGCGGCGCAGAACCTTGCCGTTTCGGTGCAGCGTGTTGTGCGTAATGAGACCGCTGGCAAGGCTGAGCTGCTGCTGGATCTGCGTGTGACGCGAGATGCGTCCGCACATGAACCGCTGGAGCTGCCGCTGCGTTTTGTGATCAATGATGTGAGCACCACGATCAAGGTGGAGATGAAGGACTCGCAGCTTGTGCTGCAAGGCCATGCCATTCCCATCGACAAAACGACCAAACGCGGGGAGGGTCGGGTCGAACTGCCCGCCGATGCCTCGCCGTCTGACAATGTGTTTCACTTTGTGTTTGATGAACCGGCGGTGCTGCAGTCGGTGATTGTCAGCGATGATGAAGCTGAGGCCGGGCCGTTGCAGGCGGCGCTGGAGGCTGCTGCTGATCCGACGCGTAAATATGCGGCTACAGTGCTGTTTCCTGCACGTGCTGCGGAGATTCCGTGGGATGATGTCGCGCTGATTGTCTGGCATGCGGCGCTGCCGAAGGCGGATGATTTGATTACGCAACAGCTCATGAATCATTTGAGCTCGGGTCGCAGTGTTCTGTTTCTGCCCACGGAGTCCGCCAATGCGGAAGCCTTTGGTGGGCTGCACTGGGGGGCGTGGAGCAGCGAGAGCAAGCCGGCCAGTGTCGAGTGGTGGCGCAATGATGCGGGACTGCTGGCCAATACCCGCAGCGGCACCGCGCTGCCGGTGGGGGATCTTGAAGTGAGCCGCCGCTGCGAGATTCTTGGTGAAGGCACACCGCTGGCCCGTCTCACGGGCAATCTGCCGCTGCTCATGCGCGCGGACATTCCGGGCGATGGCAATGCGTGGTTCCTCGGCACGCTGCCGGGTTCCGGTTCTTCCAGTCTCGCACGCGATGGGGTGGTGATGTTCGCGATGCTGCATCGCGCGCTGAATGAAGGTGCGCGCAGTCTTGGCAAAGCGCAGCAGCGAGAAGCTGGTGCCACCGCCTTGGGCAGTGGGGATCTGAGTGCGTGGAAACGATACGGTCAGACGATACTGAGCTCTGAGCAGCCGCTGCGCGCGGGCATCGTTGCAAACGGCGGCCGGCTTGTCGCGCTCAATCGACCGCTGAGTGAAGATCATCCTGAAACGCTGGGCAAAACGGCCCTCGCGGAGCTGTTTGCCGGACTCGACTACCATGTCATCGAAGACCAGGTCGAAAACGATGCCAGCCTTGCCAGCGAAGTGTGGCGCACGTTTCTCTTTTTGATGGCGCTTGCGCTCCTTGGTGAAGCGCTGCTTTGCATGCCAGGCAAGCGCGACCCACAACTTTCTCCTGCGCGATGACACCCACCACCTCACAGCTTGTCTTCAATCCCACGCCGGTCGCTTTCGGTGTCGGTGTGGCGTTTGTCGTGGCGTTGGGGGGGCTTGCGTTCATGGCGTGGCAGCGCAGTGGTTATCGGAAGGTCATGGGGTGGCTGGAGCTGCTGCGGTTTATCATCGCGATTGGCATTGCGATCACTCTGCTGCAGCCGGAGTGGCTGGAGACTTTCAAACCGGAGACAAAGCCCACACTGGCGGTGCTGCACGATGTCTCGGGCAGCATGACCACCAAGGATGTCATCGACAAGACGAAGCCGAACGCAGAGCCGAAGTCGCGTGAAGAAATCGCCAAACCCTTGATTGATGCCAAGCTTTGGGAGTCGCTGAAGGAGCGCATGGATGTGGTGATTGAGCCGTTTTCATCCGCGCAAACTCCACCCTCGGAAGGGACGGACATTCATGCGGCGCTGGCGGCGGTTCTGGAGAAGCAGCCGAACCTCAAGGCGGTGGTGCTGATCAGCGACGGGGACTGGAACACGGGGGCCGCGCCATCGCAGGCCACCACAAGGCTGCGCATGCGGGAGGTGCCGGTGTTTGCGGTGCCCACGGGTGCGGAGACGCGGCTGCCGGATGTGGAACTCAGCAGCTTTGATGTGCCGACATTTGCTGTGGCAGGCAAGCCGTTGCGCATTCCTTTCACCATCGAGAGTTCGCTGCCGCGTGATGAGGTCGTGATGCTGGAGATGAAATCTTCCAGTGGCGAGATCATTACCAAGGAGGTCACGCTGCCTGCCATGAGCCGCTATCAAGACGTCATCGGCTGGAAGCCGGACAAACCCGGCGAGGTGAAGCTCACGCTGACGATTCCGAAGACATCGAGCGAGCGCTACCCTGAAAACAACTCGCAGGAGGCGCCGCTATCGATCCGCAAGGAGCAGCTCCGCGTGCTGGTGATCGAATCGTTTCCGCGCTGGGAGTACCGCTATCTGCGCAATGCGCTGGAACGCGATCCGGGCGTGGATGTCAGCTGCCTGCTGCTGCATCCCGGGCTTGGGAAGGTGGGGGATGGGCGCGGCTATTTGAAGGCCTTTCCGAAGGATGACGAACTGACGAAATACGATGTGGTGTTTCTGGGCGATGTCGGTCTGGCGAAGGGGCAGCTCACCGCAGAGAACTGTGTTTCACTGCAAAAGCTTGTGCGCGATCAGGCGGGCGGGCTCGTCCTGATGCCGGGCTTCCATGGTTTTCAATCGACGCTGCAGGACACGCCGCTGGCCGATCTCCTGCCGGTGATCTGGGACGCTGCGCAGCCGCGAGGCTGGGGCTCGTCGTCGCCGGGCAAGTTTGCGCTCACTGAAGCAGGGACGCGCAGCCTTTTGACCAAGCTCGAAGACAGTGATGATGCCAGCGCCCGCGTGTGGAGCAATCTGCCGGGCTTTCAGTGGTATGCGCCCGCGCTGCGTGCCAAAGCGGGCAGCGAGGTGCTGGCAACGCATGCCACGGAGTCGAACCAGTTTGGCCGTGTGCCGCTGATCGTGACGAAGACTTATGGGGCGGGCAAAATTCTGTTCATGGGCACCGATGGCGCGTGGCGCTGGCGCAAAGGGGTGGAGGACAAATACCATTACCGCTTCTGGGGTCAGGTGGTGCGCTGGATGGCCTACCAGCGTAACATGAGCAGCGGCGACAAGATGCGCCTGTTTTACTCACCGGACCGTCCACGCACCGGCGATGTGCTGACACTGAATGCGAACGTCATGAGCGTCACCGGGGAGCCGTTGCGCGACGGCGTGGTGATGGCTCAAATTGCAGCGCCCAGTGGCAAGGTCAGCAGTGTGCGCCTGATGCCTGCTGGTGAGGAGGCTTGGGGGTTGTTCAACGGCGTGTTCAGCCCTGTGGAGCCGGGTGAGCACGTGGTGCAACTTAGTTGCGCGGAAGCGGGGTCGTCGCTGGAGACGAAGATTTCGATCCAGGGCACCAGCCGTGAAAAGCGCGGCCAGCCAGCGCGGCTTGACGTGATGCGTGAGATTGCGCGGTTCACCAAAGGCGAAGTGCTCGATGCGGGCAACCCCGCCGCGATCCTCGCCGCGATCTCCGCCATTCCGGAGCCAGCCGTGCAGGAACGCCGGCTGCAAATCTGGTCACATCCCGCCTGGGCAGGGCTGCTGGTGGTGCTGATGAGCCTTTTTTGGGTCGGAAGAAAGGCCGCCGGAACGTTCTAAATGACAGCAAATCCCAGCTTGTCAGCTTCGGCGCTGATGAATAGACTTCACCTATGACTTTGGAGCTTCCTGAAATCAGCGCCATCCAGCGTTTCAGTGCAGATGATCTGCGGTTGGAACTGGCCTGCGCGTTGTATGCACGGGGAAGAGTCAGTGCTGTATCAGGAGCGGATTTGGCGAGCGTAGACCTGCTGACATTTCAAGCGGCACTGCGTGAAAGAGAGATCCCGCGACAGTATTCAGCGGAAGATCTGGACGATGATATCGCGACCTTGGACAAACTGTTCCCCGCATGATCGTCGTTGCGGATACCTCCGTGATTTTAAATCTCTGCTGCGTGGAGCAGTCTCATCTGCTTCCCGCTTTGTTTCATGAGGTTTGGATTCCTGACGAGGTGCGAATTGAGTTCGAGCGGTTGAGTGTGCATCAGCCGCGCTTTGAAGGTCTGCGCCTGCCGGACTGGGCGCTCATCCAGCCTGCGGCTCCGGTTTCCGCGGCACTGGCAGCACTGGCCAACCTGCATGCAGGTGAAACGGCCGCCCTGGCGCTAGCTTTGAACGGGCACGCGGACGCAATTCTCATGGATGAGTCTGCGGGCCGACGCGCTGCCCAGCTGCTAGGTCTGCCAGTGATTGGCGTCCTCGGCGTGCTGATTCAAGCCCGCAGATCGGGCCTGCTGCCTGAGATCAAGCCAGTGCTGCAACGGCTGGCGGCAGAAGCGGGTTTTTGGTTGTCTCCGGTTTTGGTGGCAGACGTCTTGAGAAAATGTGGGGAAACATAGCGGTCAGAACGTTTTAATCCCCCAATCAAATGCTCGTCAGAGACGTTTCATCAGGATAACATTCACCTATTATGAAAACAGCACTGCCTGTCATCCTCGAATCTAAACTCGCGGATTTTCGCAAGCGCGTCTGGATCGTCAAGCTCACCGAGGGCCTGCTGGCGGCGGCGTTCGGGATCGTTTTCTCCTACATTCTGGTGTTTGCGCTGGATCGCGTGATGGAGACGCCGGTGTGGCTGCGCGCCGGGCTGTTGATTGCCGGTGCAGCGGTGCTGGGGCTGGGGTTGCCGCTGAAGTGGCACCGTTGGGTGTGGCGGCAGCGCAGTCTGGAGGATGCGGCAAGGCTGCTGAAGCGCACCTTCCCACGGCTGGGAGATCAACTGCTCGGGATCGTGGAGCTCGCGCATGTGGAGTCTGGTTCGACGGGGCGCAGTGAGCGGCTGGTCCAGGCCGCGATGGAGCAGGCGGCGGAGGCGGTGAAGGACAAGGACTTTTCGCATGCCGTGCCAGAAGCGAAACATTTTCAGTGGGGCTGGGCGGCGGGAGTGACGGCGCTGCTTGCCGTGGCGGCTTTGACCCTGGTTCCAGACGCAGCCTGGAATGCCCTGGCACGCTGGGCGACGCCATGGCGTGATGTGGAGCGCTTCACCTTCGCGAAGATTGAGGCGCTGCCAAACCGGCTCGTGGTGCCGTATGCGGAGCCGTTTGATCTGAAGGTGCTGCTGAACAAGGACACACGCTGGTCACCTGACTCGGCCAAGGCCCAGATCAGCGATCAGCCGGCTGTGGAGAGCAGCCTGCAGGCGGGCGCGTATCCGCTGGCGTTTCCGCCGCAGAAGGAAGATGCGGCGCTGTCGCTTTCACTCGGGGATGTGCGCAAGACGGTGAATGTGCTGCCGCGCACTCGCCCGGAATTGACGGCCTTGTCCGTGCGCACACGGCTGCCGGAGTATTTGAAGTACAAGACGGAGCCGATGACGGAAGTGCGGGGCGGTTCGGTGAGCGTGCTGAAAGGTGCGCAGGCCTCGCTGGAGGCCACGGCTTCGCGTGAACTGGCTTCGGCGGAAGTGGATGGCGAAGCGGAAAAAGTTTCTGGCATGAAGGTGACGACACCTTTTCATCCCATCACGGCAGACGCTGAAAAGCATGTGATGTGGAAGGACCGCGATGGTCTGACGCCACGCAAGCCGCTGGTTTTGAAGATCAACGCGATTGAAGACGAGGCCCCACGGCTGGCGGCACGGCGTGAGACGCAGGAGCAGGTGGTGCTCGATTCGGAAGTCGTGGTCTTTGATTTGGATGTGCAGGATGACTTCGGCATTCAGCGCACGGGGCTCGAATGGCGCAGCGTGAATGATGACAAGACCAAGGGTGACAAGATCGCCGCAGCAGGCGAGCCCGAGAAGAAGACGCTGGCAGCCAAGGCAACCTTTTGTGCGAGCCGTGACGGCGTGGAGCCGCAGACGCTGGAGATTCGCGCCTGGGCGGAGGATTACCTGCCCAAGCGGAAGCGGGCCTACTCAACGGCATTCCTGCTGCATGTGCTGAACAAGTCGGACCACGCACTGTGGCTGACGGAGCAGTTCGGCAAATGGCTCGAAGCGGCCCGCGAGAGCTATGAGCGTGAGCAGCAGCTGCATGCGACGAACAAGGAACTGCGTGCGCTGACTCCGGCGGAGCTGGACCGCCCGGAGAACCGGCGGAAGATCGCGCAGCAGGCCAGCGCGGAGAATGCGAATGCGGCGCGGCTGGGCATGCTGAATCAAAGTGGCCGCAGTCTGGTGGAACAAGCCACACGGAATGATGAGTTTGATGCCAAGCGTCTCGAATCGTGGGCGACGATGCTGAAGTCGCTGCAGGACATCGCGGCCAAGCGGATGCCCAGCGTGGCGGACTTGTTGAAGCAGAGCTCGAATGCGCAGAGTGGAAAGCCAAGTCCGTCCACGGCGGCCAATCCGCCGTCGAATTCATCACAGCAACCCTCGAAACCAGGCAAGCCGGGTGAAGGCAAGGCAAGCCAGAGCAAGCCCAGCGCGCCGCAGATTGCCAATGGGCCCGACATTCCCAAAGCCTCGGAGGGCGGCAAGGCCTCCACGGAAGAGCAGAAGAAGGACAACATGCCGAGCATCACCGACAAGGAGGGATCGATGAGCAAGGCCGAGACAGAGCCGGCTGATCCGAATGCCAAACCTTCGCCACCCAAGCCCAGTGTGATGAAACTGCCGACGACGCAGATGGCGGCGGCACCGGGCAAGAAGAAGGATGACAAAGCGGATGAGAAACCGCAGGAGCAGCCAGCATCGCAGGCACAGAAGAAAATGCAGGATGCTCTCGATGAGCAGAAGCTGCTGCTGGCCGAGTTTGCACGCGTCTCGGATGAACTGAGCGCGATCCTTGCAAGCCTGGAGGCCAGCACGTTTGTGAAGCGGCTCAAGGCGGCGTCACGCCAGCAACTCGTCGTGGCGAAGGATTTGAACACGAAGACCCTCAGCGCCTTCGGTCTGGAGCGCAAGCCGGTGCAGGATGCGGCGGCGATCGCCGAGAATGAAAAGGCGCAGAGTGAAACGGTGAGGGTGATCCAAAGCGATCTGGAGGCTTACTTCGCCCGCAAGCCGGACATGCACTTCAAGAACATCATCGGTCAGATGAAAGACACCCAGGTGGTGAAAATGCTGATGTATCTGGGCGATCAAGCGGCGGTGAATCTGAGCGGCAACAGCATGGCGGGCGCGGAATTCTGGGCTGACACGCTGGACCGCTGGGCGGAGGAGATGGTGGCCGCGAGCGAGTGCAAATCATGCAGCAGCTGCAGCGCTGACAGCCTGCCGCCGGAGATCGTGCTCAAGGTGATGAAATCCCTGCGCGATGAGATGAAGCTGCGCGACGAGACACGTGAGCTGGAAAACGCGAAGGCCGCACTCAAAGAAGGCGAGCATGGCAAAAAATCGGCCACCCTGGCTTCGAAGCAGTTTGGCATCCAGGCCAACACGCGTGGTGCGTTTGATGACATCCTGCATCTGCCGCAGGGAAATGAAAAGTTTGGCAAGGAGCTGAAGCTGCTCAGCGCGGTGATGACGGTGATGGATGAAGCGGCGGGAATACTCGACAAGGCGGACACTGGTGCACCGGCGATAGCTGCAGAGACAGAAGCCATCGAACTGCTGCTGCAGGCGAAACGTCAGGGCAAAGGGGGCGGCGGTGGCGGCTCGAACCCTGGCGGTGGCGGCGGCTCAGGCGCAGAAACCGCCGAAGCTGCGCTGGCGGATCTGGGACCGGGCTCGGATGCAGAAGCGAATGTCAACGCGCGTCCAGTGGGCCAGGCGACGGGCAAGTCCGGGCGTGAGCTGCCGGAAGAATTCAAGACCGGACTGGATGCGTACTTTAACAAACTGGAAGCAGGAGGCGGGGCGAAATGATCAAGCTGATGCTGCTCTCAGTCGTCCTGACCATTTCCGGGGGTCCGCAGGCACAGACGCCGTCGCGTGACGACCTGAAGAAGCCTCTTTCAGAAGCGGTCGAGAAGGTGCTGGCAGATTTTGTTCAGGCGTGTGTACCGGAAAAGAAGAAACAGCTCACGGCGCACATGGAGGAGGTGGTCCAAACCATCGACGCTGCGGTCAAACTCTCGCCGGAGGAAAAGCGGGCGTTGCTGGAAGCGTCCGGCAAGGCTGTGGAGACGACGCTGAAATCCTGGCAGCCGCAGGCTGTGATGATGATGCGCACCTATCTGTCACGCACCTCTGACTCGGCGGCGATCCGGCACATCGGCATGTGGAAGCCGGATGTGGCAGGCCCCAACGAGCCCATCGAAGACTGGACGCCTCCTGAAGGAGATGCGGCATGGCTTGCCGCCTTGAAGGCAACACTCGGTGAAGCGCGCTACACCACCTGGCATGAGGTGGATGTGAAGGACAGGCAGCAGGTGGAAAAGAAGATCTCAGACTATCTCGAACGCTGGGTGCGTGAATCACGCGGTCCGATGAATGAAGACCTGAAGGCCAAAATTGAGCTGATGAAAAAGAAGCTCGAACTCTCAGACGCGCAGGCCACCGCCTTGAACAAGGCGGCCGACAGCCTGCTGGACCAGCTCAGCAACGCGGAGAAAAAGCGGGCCACCGACATGCTGGTCTCACTGCCGCCCGCAGCCCGTGAGACCATCATGGGCCGCAACTACTTCTACATCCGCTTCGATCGTCCACGTGGAGTGGCCTGGGACAAGGCCTGGGACAAGGCAGCGGCTGGTGTGCTGCCTGCAGAACAGACCGCCCAATGGAGCAAGACTGACAAGGAGGAGCGCAGCAAGGCGGAGTCCGATGTGGCCGACATGATCAAGCCTTCCGAGCAGCAGGCGGAGCAACAGATGGAGATTGCCCTGGGTGCTGAGATCGATGGCATGGTCATGGCGCTGAATTTAAACAAGGAGCGCCAGAAGGCGCTGGAGCAGCTGTCGAAAGAAGCGATTCAAGAATCACTGAAGCAGGCGCGCAAAGGCTGGCTGCAGCAGGCAAGGAATTATTCGGTCACGGAGCGCAAGCGCATCCGTGGGAACGTGTATTTTGGCGTCAATGAAGATATGCAGGCCATCAAGCTGCCGATCTGGACCGAAGGGATCAAGAAGCTGCTGACGGAGGAAGAGCGCACGCGCATGGCCACCGAAAACAAGGAGCGTGAGCAGCGCACCAGCCTGGCGGTCTCACGTGTCTGCCTTGCGGAAATGGACAAGATGCTCGCGCTTTCCCAGGAGCAGCGCACGCAGATGGAACCGTTGCTGATGGAGCTGATGAAGCCGCTCATGGATCAGCGTCGTCAGCAATACTGGAGTTACAATGCCACCCAGCTGTTTCAGAACGCAGGCAAATTGAAGGAGGAGATGGCCCGCGCCATTCTGGACGATGTGCAGTGGAAGCACTGGAAGGAATTGATCGTCTCGAACAGCAGTTCATCGCGCAACAGCATGCCCAACATGAACGGCACCTTCCCCGAGGCGCCGGACATGGAGGCGGCGATCTCGCAGCACCTGTACAAAATGTTTGTCGCGGAGCGGAGCAGGACACTGGCGGCGATGATGCCACAGGTGGAGGAGGCCTCACGCCTGCTGTCGCTTCCCGAACCGTCCGTCGCAAAGCTCACCACAGCAGCGAAGGGAGCGGTGGAGACCAGTCTGGAGTACTGGCGTCAGTTTACCGAAAACTTCGTGCGTCAGAGCGTGCAGAACGCCACACCCGAGAATCTCCTGCAGACGCTGGCAGGCACTGCGCGCGCGAATTTCAGCCACACTGAAACCAAACCGCAAAATACGGAACTGTGGAAAACGGCGCTGCAATCCACATTGAATAACATCCAGCTGAAGAAGCTGCAGCACGTGGCCGATGAGCGGCACGACTACCGGCTGAAGGCCATGGCGGCGATGTGTACTTCGGAGCTGGACCGCCGCCGCAAACTTTCAGCCGATCAATGCGCCAGAGTCGAAACCGCCGTCCAGCAGGTGCTGGCCGAATATCTGCCGGACATCGAACGCTACATGTCTGCCCAGTGGTTCTTGCAATACTACTACGCTCTGGTCCCGCTTGCGGGCGTGGCGGAAAAAGACATGCAGGCCATTCTCACTCCGGAGCAGTGGAAGCTGTGCAAGGAACGCGACCTGCCCGATGCGATGCAGTACTGGGAGGGGATCAAGAACAATCACGAACAGCGCAAGAAGCAAGGTGCTCAGGCCAACGGCCCCCAGATCCTTTTCAACGGCGGGCTCATGCTTGATCAATGACGAAACCCAAATGACGAATCACGAACCCTCCATGATGAAGACCGCACCGGCTGCCGCACACGGCGGCGATGCCCAGCCTTGCTTGCACGGATCTTCAGCATTCGGCATTCTGATTTCGTCATTCCTGCTCTGCTGTGTGCTTTTCACTTCGAATGTCTCCGCGCAGGACCCCTCCCTCCGTTTCGGCAGCGCGATCCCCCAGGAAGTCGACACTGTGTATGAGCGCGGTCTGGCGTGGCTGGCCTCCAAGCAGAGCGACGCGGGAGGCTGGCAGGGCGGCCACGATGGCGCCGGCATCGACGGCATCTGCCTCATGGCCTTTCTCGCGAGTGGTGAAGATCCGAACTTCGGCCGTTACGCGCCCAACATCCGCCGGGCGCTGCGTGCGATCATCCGCAGCCAGGATGCCTCCAGCGGCTACCTGCCGAACAGCATGTATCATCACGGCTTTGCCATGCTCTCGCTTTCGGAAGCCTATGGCGCGGTGGACGAATCCCTGCTGTGGGAGGGCGGCAAGCCGGTGCGCACGATCGGGCAGGCGCTTGATCTCGCGATCCGCTGCGCCGGCACCGCGCAAAAGGCAAACCGCTGGGGCGGATGGCGGTACATGCCGAACTCGACGGACGCGGACACTTCGGTGACTGGCGCGGTGCTGATGGGACTGCTCGCCGCGCGCAACGCCGGCATGGCAGTCCCCGATGAAATCATCGACAACGCGCTGACCTACATGAAGCGCAGCACCGGCAAGGATGGCAGCGTGGCCTATGCCGGTGGATTTGGCGGTTTTGGTGAGTCCATGAACCGCAGCGCCATCGCCACGCTGGTGGCCGCCGTTTCCAAGCACAAGGACAGCGAGGAGTTCAAGGCCACTCTCCAGCACATCACCGAGCGTCTGGAGCACAACGAGGGCAGCTACAAGGAGTACTTCCGCTACTACATGGCGCAGGCCTTGTTCCAGGGTGACTACGCCTCCTGGCAAAAATGGAATGCCGCCACCGCACGTGTGCTGGGCGAAACTCAGGCTGCGGACGGCAGCTTTGGCAGTGGTGCGTATGAGACGGGCATGTCGCTGCTGGCCCTGGCTTTAAACTACCGCTTCCTGCCGATCTATGAACGCTAAACACTTCATCACGGCTCTAGTGTTGTTGGGCGGTGGCAGTCGTGCTTCCGAACTGCACTGGCAGAACGGCGAGTGGGTCGGCGGTCACTTTGTGGGAGCCGAAGACGGTCATGTGATCTGGCGCACGCCCATGTTCAGAGAGGATTTCCGGGTGAGCATGGACGTGCTCAAGCGCGTGAACCGGTTCAAGACGGATGCCAAAACAGAGGAGGCGTTCAGCTTTCGTCTCGCCGACGGCAGCCGCCTGTATGGATCGGTCACCGGGCTGGATGCGAAGACATGGAGCGTGAAATCCGCGCGCTTTGGCAGCATCCAGGTCGTGCGTGATGCGGTGGTGAGCGTGCAGCGTCTGAAAGCCGAAGGCATGCCCCTTCCTGCTCTGGCAGGCACCAGCGGCTGGATCGAATCCGGTTCGGAGAGCAGCGCCCCAGCCAAGGAGAAGCTCTGGCGCATGGTGCCGGGAGCGGCTTTGCAGCAGGTGGGCTGGAATCACCGAGCCAGTCTTCCCCTCGAATCTCCCGAGCAGGTGGAAATGCAATTCACACTGAGCTCGAGCGTCAGGCCGGAGTTTAAAATCGAACTCAAGGCGTCCGCTGACGAGCGTGTGATCGTGGAGACCTGGGTGGATGATGTCGTGCTGCAGGGCCGCGTGTTTGAAAGCGTGGAAAAGCTCAGCGATGACATACGGCGTGTCACGCTGACGCTGTTCTGGAATCGTAAAACCGGCCTGTGCTCGATCTATGGTGCCGATGGCCGGATGCTGGCGCAGACAACCAAGCCGCCGGTGGATGCAGCGGAGCCTGCACCTGAAGCGAAGGCCGAAGAAAAAAAACCGGCTGGGCGTGCCGGCGGCGGCGGTCTTTTTGGTGCGCTGATTGGCGTGGTGCAAGGTGCGGTCCAGGTCCGGGCTGAAGCTGTGGCGCAGGCACAGTCAAACGCAGCCGGCGTCGTTGCAGATGCCAGCCCCACCGGACTAACGCTGTTAAACAAGGGACCCGATCTGACCCTGGAGACGCTGCGCATCCGAGAATGGGACGGCACACTGCCCGAAGACATCACCAATGTGCGGCCACGCATCGAACTGACTGACGGGCGCTACCTCAAAGCGAAAGCCGTGCGCGCCGACGCCACATCTCTGACCGTACGTGCTTTGGATGGCAAGGAGACCAACCTGCCATGGAGCAAGGTGCTGGCGGTGGAGATGATGCCCGAGATCTCACCGTTTTTCCAAGCCTCGCCGCCGCTCACGGAAATGTGGTTCACGGATGGTGAGTGGGTGAACGGCACGCTGGTGCAGGTGCGAAATGAAGTGGCCACATTCAAAACCACCTTTTCCGAGGCGCCGGTGAATTTCAAGATCACCACGCTGCATCATCTGGAATTCAAAGGCTTCGAGACGGAGAAGAAGATCGACCTGGCGATGCTTGACACGCTCACGATCAACAAAAACGTGCTGCACGGCACGCTCGCGGCCGACGGCGAGGCGCAGCCGCTCTGGAAACCGGTCGGTGCGCTCAAGCCTGTCGCCATGGCGAGCACAGGCGAGATGGAAATCACGCGCGCGGTGACAGGCCAGCCGGCGGGCATGCGCAGCGAGGCGTTGTTTTACCTTCAGGACGGTGATGTGCTCCCCGGCAAGCTACGGGCCATTGACGCGAAACACGTGGATCTGGAATCCGACGTGGCTGCGGTCAAGCAACTGCCCGCCGACAAACTCCAGGCCATTCAGTTCGGTGGCGCCTCCTTGAATCTCGACGGATTCGAAGATCCCGGCTGGCAGCGGGTGCGTGGCAGCACCGAGCAGGTGAAACGCAGTGGCAAGGCGGATCTCACCCTCAACACCGGTGGCTCATGGGGGCATCCTGCGTTCATGCAGGTGAATGAAATCAACTTCACGCTGGTCAACAACGGCTTCTCCGCCTTGCGGATGCGTTTGTACTGCGATGGCATCAATCCCGCCGCACCGAGCACCAACCTCTTGTTTGGCCACATGGGCAGTGAGGTGTGCTTTGGCCTCGAAGCCAGCAATGACCAGATGGACCGGCAGTTCCGCCTGCGTTCGAACGCATCCATGCCCGTCCGCATCGCCATCGCAGAGAACACGCTCGAAGTCTTCTTCAATGGCGTCTCCGCACGCAAAGTCGTCATCACTCCGAAAATGCGCTCAGGCAGCGGCATCATCATCGAGCCGTTCAGCCTGTGGGGAAATGGCGAGCGCCAGGTGAAGATCAATGCCTTCAGCGCACGCATCGCTCCCGGACGTGTGGCGGTGCCGCTGGTGGATGCGCGGGCCAAGGAGAATGCGCTCACCGTCCCGCGCTTCCGCAAAGAAGATCCGCCACGGCATGCGCTGCTCGCAGCAAACGGAGATCTGCTGCGTGGCGTGATCGAAGCGGCCACGGCCAATCATTTTGCCATCCGCTCCGGTATGGAGACGATCCAAGTGCCGCGTGACCGCGTGAAGGCGGCGGTGTGGTTGATCAAACCGGCAGACGCGGTCAGCGCCGCCTTCGAAGCCCAGGACAAAGAAGGTGTACCTCCTGTCATCACTCACTGGCTGCTGCTGAACAACGGCGGACGCCTAGGCTTGAAGGTGGATCGTTTCGCCGAAGATGCGGTGTTTGGCACCAGCCCGCTCCTCGGCAACTGCCGCGTGCCGCTGCAGCAGATTTACATGATCAGCACCACCGCGCCGCCGGACAGCGCCACTATGCTGGCCCTGCATGAGTGGAAGCTGAAATTCGCCCCCGAGCCCGTGCTCCCCGAATCCGGCGGGCAAAGCTCTCCGCTGCTCAATCAGGACGCGAAACCTTTCAAACTGCCGCTGCTCGCTGGTGACGAGTTTGATCTGGCCCAAGAGAAAGGCAAAGTCATCGTCCTCGACTTCTGGGCCACCTGGTGCGGCCCCTGCATCAAATCGCTGCCACAGTTGATCGATGAAATGTCGGTCTTTGATTCCAAAAAGGTCCGCTTCATCGGTGTCAACCAGGCCGAAGACAAGGAGACGGTGAAAACCTTCCTCGAAACCCGTGGCTGGAAATTCGAAGTCGCCCTGGATTCCAACCAGCGCGTCGGCCAGAGCTTCGGTGTCGAAGGCATTCCCCACACCGTCATCATCGGCAAGGATGGCAAGGTGGCGTATGTGAAGTCCGGGTATGAACCCAATGGTGCGAAGGAAGCCGCCGAGATGGTGAAGAAGCTGCTGGAAAAGTAATGTTCGGCGGGGTTCAGCAGAGCCGTCCCGTCTTCCCGCTCGACAAACCATCCCGCCGCCGACATGGGTCGCCCCATTGATGAAACGTCCGCACAATTATCTCTCCTGGTGGATCTGGGCCGTGTACGCCTTGCTCGCCGGGATTTCGATCCCGTGGTACTGGTCGGCGGAAGACACCCGCATGGTGCTTGGATTTCCGCTGTGGGCGGTGGTGTCGGTCTTTGGTTCGCTGGCGGTTTCGTGTTTCACGGCCTGGCTGTTTGTGTGCCGGTGGCCGGATGATGAAGGGGAGGACGAGGCATGATCGCTGCAGCAACGGAGACCAATGTCATTCCTTTTGGCGCCGGGGCGCTGGCGTTCATCGGGTTGTATCTGCTGTCGATGATCGGGATCGGCTGGCTGGGGATGCGGGCCAAGGAGGAGAACTCGCTGCGGGATCACTTCATCGGCGGCTCGGGGGTGGGGTTCTTTGTGCTGGTGCTGACGTTGTTTGCGACGCAGTACAGCGGGAACACGATCCTGGGATTTTCGGGGAAGGCGTACCGCATCGGTTTTGGGTGGCTGACGTGCGTGCATTTCATGACGGCGATCGTGGTGACCTACCTGCTGTTTGCGCCGAAGCTGTTCAAGCTGGCGAAGAAGCACGCGTTCATCACGCCCACCGATTACCTGGCACACCGTTTCAATCATCGCGGGCTGAACCTGCTGGCGACGTTGATCATGGTGGCGTCGCTGATGAATTTTTACCTGGCGCAGCTTACGGCGATGGGACGCGCGGTGGAGGGATTGACGACTCTGGACCCGGAGACGGCATTCCTGTGGGGAGTCGTGGTGCTGGCCGGCATCATGCTGGTGTATGAAAACATGGGCGGCTTCCGCGCCGTGGCCTGGACGGACATGATTCAGGGCGGCGTACTTGCCCTGGGTTTTCTGGTGCTGCTGGTGCTGATTTTCAAAGAGTATGGAAGCATGGAGCAGACGACGCGCACGCTGATGCAGATCGCCCCTGAAAAAGTGCTGCCTCCCAAAGCGCCGGAGGTGCGGAGCTGGATCAGCTACATTCTTCTGCTGGGTGTTGGTGCGGCGCTGTATCCGCAGGCGATCCAGCGCATCTACGCGGCGAGGTCAGCCAGGACGTTGCGCAAAAGCCTGGCGGTGATGGCCTTCATGCCGCTGTGCACAGCGCTGATCGCCGTGCTGGTGGGAGTGACGGCGGCGGCGCATCTGGCGGGGGAACTTCAGGGGGCAAGCTCCGATGCCGTGCTGGGAGTGATGCTGCGCCACATCCAGGAGCAGAGCACCTTCGGCTACGCGCTGGTGGTGATTATCTTCGCCGCGATTCTGGGTGCGATCATGTCCACGGCGGATTCCACTCTGCTTTCGATGTCCAGCATGGTGACGAAGGATTTGTACATGGGCTTTGTGCGGCCAGATGCCAGCCAGGCGTCCCTGACCAGCCTCGGCAAATGGATTTCGACGCTGTTCGTCATCGTGCTCGCGGCACTGGCGGTGTGGCTGAACAACTCAGGCACCAAACTGACGCTGGTGGAGCTGCTGGAGATGAAGTTCGACATGCTGCTGCAGCTTGCGCCGGCCTTCATGATCGCGATCCACTGGCAGCGCATGCGCGCAGGGCCGGTGTTTGCAGGCATGCTCTGCGGACTGGTGTTTGCGCTGCTGTTTTTCTGGGTGCCGGCCAAAGGGGATGGTTTCCTGACATTGCTGAAGAACTCCGGCTTCCACCCCGGCATCTATGGCCTGCTTCTGAACATCATCATCTGCGTGACGGGTTCATGGATCGTGAATCTAAGGTCGAAGACATAGAACAGGCGCGACCCCCATGAAAAGATCGCGCCTGCGTTGGTTTCAAACTGCTTGAGGCACTTCCCGCCGTCGGCGGGAAGGCCCCAAAGCGGTTAGAAGTTGATGCGGATGCCCGCTTTGGCGTACTGCGTGCTCTGATTGCCGAAGTGTCCTTCGTAGCCCACGTAGCTCGTGATGGATTTAGTGATGGAGAAGCCTGCGTTCACCTGGATCACCGCCTGCGTGTTGCCCGCTTTGGCGAAGTTCACGCCGTAGCTGGCTGATGGCACGGAGGCCACGTTTACCGCCATCTGGCTCTTCGTGTTCTGGAAATACTGCTGCACTGAGGCCGCCACTTCCAGGTTGAACGCATGCCCTGCCAGCTCCGTGCTCCACAGCGCGGACAGACCCGCCTCGCCCATGAAGCGGTTGTTGTGGTAGCCGCCCACGTTGAGCGCATCAATCGCTCCCGTTTCGCTGAATCCGCGGACCTGTGAGTTCGAGTAGCTGAACGACAGCCGCGGTGCGATGGACACACCGCCCACGCGCCAGCCTTTGTACTGCACCCCGAGGAAGCCCACGTAGCTGGCCACATCCGTGGAGCCGGTCACTGTGCCGTTCACCGTCTGGCGACGCAGATCCATGCTCTGCTGATTGAGCCCAAAGCTGCCGAAAAACGTGAAGCTCTTCGCCACGGTGTAGCGGCCAAACATCATCGCGCCCCAGCCATCGGAGCTTGCGCTGCCCAGCGCGGCATGAATGCTGCCCTGGCTCATGCTGCCGGCGATGCCAAACACATAGTCTTCCGATGCCAGCAGGTTGACCCCGGCGTAGTAGTCGTTGCGTGTGGCTCTGGCCGAATCCGCCGTGTTCAGGTTGGCATAGGTGTAGCCCATGAACACCGACATGGTCTCCGGCACCTGGCTCAGGCTGTCTTCGTCAATCTGGCTGGGGATGTAGTTCATCGGTGAGACACGGTCCTGCACGCTGCGCACCAAAACCTGGTTGCCCATGAAGGCGTAGTCTGCCAGCGAGCCGTAGTAGTCAGGCGTGTACTTGGCGAGATCCGCCGCAGAGCCGGCCGTGGCGTCGGTGATCTGCAGGGCGAGGAAGCCGGCGGTGGTGGAGGAGTCGATCTGGTTCTGGCCCACGAAGGCCGCGTTGAAGATCGACGCTGCGGCGGCGCGCTGGTTGTCATTGCCGCCCAGATCAGCAAAGGTGCTGGTGTCGCCGTTGAGACCGGTGGCGGTGAGCATGCCGGTGTTCACGTCAAAGACGACTGCGGCATTGGTCACCGCTGGGTTGAGGCCCAGGAGGCCGTCGGCATCAAACGTCACCGAGGAGAAGGTGCCGATGAGGTGATTGATGGGCACCGCGCCGCCAGGTCCGGAGATGATCTGGAAGGTGTTGCCTTGCGCTGCGGTGAAACCACCAAAGCCGGCCACGTTCAAAGCGCTGCCGATCGTGAGCGTCGCTCCGGGGGCAAGCTGCACCTGGTCAAAGTCCGTGCCGCCCACGCCGCCAGTGCCGGCGAGCTCAGCCTTGTAAGCACCGCCAAGCACCGGGTTGGCGCCAGCACCAGTAAGGTCCGTCACACCAGGGGAGAAGCCCGGAGCGATGGTGCCGAGGATGATGACATTGCCGGTGCCGACGAAGGTGATGTTGCCCGCAATGGTGGAACCGACCGGAACGATGAAATCGTTGCTGCCGATATTGATGACGCCGCCGACTCCATCCTTGGTCGTCAGCGTGGTGAAGTTGATGGTGCCACCGCCGCTGAGGTCCAGCGTGCTGCCGTTGGCGATGGTGATGGTGGTGCTGTTCAGGGTGGCTCCGCTGCCCACGACCAGGCCGTTGCCGATCTCGGTGCTCTGGGTGGTGGTGGTGCCGCCGCCAAGGTTGAGCGCGCCGCCGCTGCCGCTGCTGCCGGTGGTGAGGTTGGTTCCTGGAGCATCCAGATTGCCCAGGAAAGTGCTGCCGTCGGACACATTGAGAGCATAACCATTGGTATGAACAGTCCCGGTTCCCGTGAGAGTCTGGAAGGTTTCAGCGCCGCCGGTGAGGTTCAAAACACCATTGACCGCCAGTGCGGCGGTGTGGGAGATGATGTCCACAGCCCCAAGATTCAAGGTGCTGCCGATGGCGACCGTGATCAAACTTGCACCCACTGTGCTGTTCAGGGTGACCGCGCCTGACGTGATGATGGTGCCGGTGCCGAGCTGGGCATTGAGGATGCTGCCGTCATTCAGATTGTAGGTGGTGGCTGTCAGCGTGCCTGTGCCATTGACAGTGCCTGTGTTGGTCAGCGAACCAATGGTGTCGTTGGTGGCACCCAGATTCAGCGTGCCATTGTTGGTCACTGCCGCAGTGGCTGCCAGCCCACCGTTGGTGCTGTCCAGCGTTGCACCGGAGGCCACATTGACGGTGGTGCTGGCCAGGCTTCCGGTGAGCTGCACGTCGCCGGCATTGATGTTGGTCGTGCCGGTGTAGGTGCTGGCTCCCTGGAGCACCACGGTGCCATCATGATTGGCGTCGTTGATGTCCAATGCGCCGCCGCCCGTCGTGTCGATGAACTTGCCGCTCATATAGACCGTGGACCCGGTGGGGGTGCCATCGGCATTGGTGCCTGTCGCGGCGGTGGAGGTCGTCGAGAGAACCGTCCGGTCGCCTCCTTTGAGATCGATGTTGTTCTGGAAGTACACGTTGTCGGTCGCTTGAAGCGCACCAAAAACCAAAGCACTGCCGGTCGTCACAAAGCCGTTGTTATTCCACGCCACCGTCTGGCCGTTGCTGAGATTCACCGTCAAGTCTCCATCAACTGCGGCGAAACCGCCGCTGCCGGTCCACTGGACGCGATTGCTCTGCGCGCCGACATAGCGGTTGAAGAGTCCGTTCGACATCAAAACTGCATTGGACGTCAGAGTACCATGAAAGTTGATGTTGCTGTCCCAATAGATGCCGTCACCGTCCTGCGCCTGCAGGGTGCCGCCATCAAGGATGGTCTGACCTGAATACGTATTGCCGCCATTGAACTGCACCAGACCACTGGCGATATGGATGTCCGCACCAGAACCGGACTTAACTGGAGCAACCCCTCCCGAAGGAATGATGGAGGCAGCGCTGTCATCGGCGATGCCAGTGCCGTAAGGGTCACTGTTGAAAGTGATGACGTTTCCAGCACCAGGATCAAGAATAACGGTCGAACCTTTCATCATGAACAGGTTGGAGCCCGCACCAATGCCACTCGCTCCCGCCGTGGTAGTCGAGCTGGCAAGCTGTCCGTCACCGCCGCGCACTCCATTGCCCTCAAACAAGGCATTGCCTTGGATGATGAGAGTGGCTCCTGCCCGGACAAAGATGCCGCCGCCGTAGCCGTTGCCACCGCTGCCTCCCGCCAACAGAGTGAAATTGTCATTTCCGCTGGCTCCAGCTCCACCGCCAAAGCCACCCAAGCCTCCGGCGCCTGCGGTGCCGTCCAAACCGCTGGGGCGTACGCTTGCTTCACGAGCAAGGATTTCCGGGGTGGGTGGAATTGCGGGAGTATAAACGAGGGTCTGCGGCACCTCGGGCGAATAATCCTCGGCGACCGCATATTTGGGATCCGAACTCGGAATACCGTTTGGATCAAACCCAGCCGCGTGGGCGAGGATTTCCGGTTTATAGGGTGTAAAGACCGTCGTCGCTGGAGTTCCTGGATCGGCAGGCGTCGAAACCAGAATAGCACCCAGAGAGGCCCCTGCCCCTCCTGTGCCGCCGTCGCCACCTTGACCACCACCGGCACCAAAGCCGCCCATGCCGCCACCGCCACCGCTGCCAGCATCGCCGCCAGCCGCACCACCTTGAAAGAGCGACGCACTCCAGTTGGCACCACCGGCCCCCCCATTGCCACCGTTTCCTCCCGCTGCACCGCCAACACCAAAGCCACCGTTTCCACCAGTGCCCCCCGTCCCACCTGAGCCACCGAGGCCGATCTGGCCATCCGCCAGCGATTTGTCCCAGGAAGCGAGAGCAGCAATCGCATTGGCCTCTCCGAGGATGCCATTGATCACCTTGCCGAGCAATGCAACGCCGAGATTCAAGGTGAACGGACTCGCATTGGCTGCGGCATCTTCTGACAGCAAATCCACCAGGCTCAGAGTGGCAGTGGTCACATCTATAATTCCCGCTTCGTTATGCGAACCGCCACCGCCACCGTCGCCACCATTCCCGCCCGCACCACCGTAACTGATCAAGTTCGGATTGGTGACATTCGTGCCATTGTAACCTTTGGTTCCCGTAGTTCCCTCAATGTCAGTGAAAGTAGTCTGAGCAGGCGTGTAACCACTGGCACCGCTCGCAAGCGCGGACGCAGTACCAAAAAGATTGTTGAGCGAGCCGCCCACCTCACCAACTCCGCCGTTGCCACCTCGAGCATTGTTCGAAAGGAAATTCACGTTGGTAAGAGTGACCGTTGATCCCGTGTTGATGAACAATGCACCGCCAAACCCGCCGCCCCCACCGCTGCCGTCTCCGCCTTTCACGGAAAAATTCTGCAGGGTATAGTTGCTGAGGGTCAGATTGCCTGATTCCACAAAAATACCGTTGCCGCTGCCGCCGTTGAGAATGGTCCCGTCCGCCCCCCCGTCAAAGGTGCTGTCCGTGGTCAGCAGGACAGGAGGAGCAGGATCCACCGCATAGGCAGGTTTCAAGGCGAGCGACAGCGACATGATCGCTGCCAGGGCCGCATGCGGCACTTTTCGGAGTAGTGTGTGTTGTGTTTTCATGGGTATGTACGGTTTCGTGCATCCGGCATCCACAACTTCCCGGCGGGCGTGTTACCTCGTGAATGAAAAATAGTTTCACTGCCCGGCGGATTTTCCCACCCCGGTCGCCTGTTCCGCCTGCGCGAGACGTTTTTTCGCCAACGGCAGGACTTTGGCCGTCACACCAGTCGCTATATCGCCATGTTCTTCAAAAACTTGAATGACCTGCTGCAAAAGCGGCAGGGCCTCAGCCGCCCGTTGCTGCTGGATCAGCGTGTCAGCCAGATTGGAGAGATCAGCAAAGCGACGAAGCGTGTCGTTTTTTTGCAGGTCCATCATGGCCAGCAGTTCGCGCAGCGCCGCCTCAGCCGGGACATGTTTTTTGAGGAGGCGCAGAGTCAGTGCATGCTCGCGCAGAAGTTCTTCAGCGACAGGCGGCAGAGTGCCGTCCCGCTTGCGCACGCGTTCGAGCCAAGCCTCTGCCATGGCAGCGGCGTCCTGCGACCTGTGCATATCCTTGAGGGCGACGACACAGGCCTCCACCCGGTAAAGCGTCAACGTATGCAGCGGACCAAGCTGCTGGTCGCACACCCGAATCGAATCATGCATCAAAACCAGCCGTGCTTCGAGATCCCCCTTTTTGAGCAACGTTGCAGACTGCCTGCGGAGGCAGGCAGTCGCAAAGCTGTTCTCGGGTCCGACCGAGGACCAGTAGCTATCCAAAGCGGCGGCACCGGCGGTAATCGCCTCGTCCACCAGTCCAGTCTCAAGGCAGTGCCGGGCATGTCGGTCAAAGGTGAGCGCCGTGCGCAGATGGTCCTGCACCAGCTCCTCCAGCGCCAGCTGACAGTACGCACGACTGAGATGCAGGCCTTCCTCCTGCCGCCCCGAACGAAAGACGGCGGTTGCGTATAAGAAGCGGCACCTGACAGCATAGCTGCGGCCAATATTTTTGTTGCTTTCCGCTGCTGCACAAGCCTCCGCCAGCAGCACCATGGCTTCCTTCGCCCCTTCCACACCCGAGGCGACCAGGCATTGGCCAAGATCCGCCATGGTAAAGATCGTCTCCGCATGCCCATCCCCGTAATACCGTCGCTTCCAGCCCAGCACGGCACGGAACTCGGCGATGTTCTCGGCAGAATCCAGATCCATCAGCGCGGCTTTTTCGACGAGGGTGGAGCGGATCGCCCACACCGCCGGATCGTCTGGCCCGAGCATCTTTTCGGCCTGCGCAAGCGCCTCCCGGCAGGCGTCAACGGACTCCTTGTTAGCGTACACCAGAGAAATGCCCCGGAGCAGGCTGGCCTTGCGAATCGGATCGCCCTTGAACTCATTGATGCGAATCAGCAGTTGCTGCCGCATCTCTTCCAGGTCAATGCGCCGACCATTGCTGAGTTCATCCAGTTCATTGACCGTGTCCAAAATCATCCGGGAAACCTCTTCGGCCTCCGCCGCATTCTTCAGCGCCACACTCTCTGCTTCCTGCGCTTTCACCATTTGATAGAGTGAGACCCCCGTGCCCACGACCAAGGAAAGTGACGTGCCGAGGATCGCCAGCGTGGCCGCCTTGTTGCGCTGCGCCAGCTTCCACAGCCGCTCACGCGTTCCCACAGGCCGTGAAAGGATCGGCTCCCCGTTCAAGAAACGGTCCAGCTCATCCGCCAGGAATCCCGCGCTCGGCAGTCGCCGCGCCGGCTGCTTTTCCAGGCAGCGCAATATCAGCGTGGCCAGATCGGGCTGTACCCGTTGCAGTGACACCGCTGACACATTCTCCGGCCTTCCCTTTTCCTCCTTCGCCTCCTTCCGCACCGTCAGCTTTCCCGATGAGCTGATCTCCGGCTCCTCCTGCGTGATCCGCCTCATCACCTCCACCGCACTGCCTCCGGTAAACGGCAGCTTGTCCGTCAGCATCTGAAACAGCATCACCCCCAGCGCCCACACGTCACTCGCCATCGTCACCTCCTTCGCCTTCCCCGCAGCCTGCTCCGGACTCATGTAGTGCGGTGTTCCCACATGGGCATGGCTGCGCGTCAGCTGAAACTCCGCGTCCAGCAGCTTCGCCAGTCCAAAGTCTGACAGCATCGGCTTCCCGCTCACATCCAGCAGGATGTTCGCTGGCTTCAAATCCCGGTGCAGCACCCCGTGCTCATGCGCGTACTGCACCGCACGCGCTATCCGGCTCATGAACGTGGCCGCCTCCCGGTCTGGCATGATGCCACGCTTCCTCAGGCGCTCCGCCAGAGATCCGCCCTCCGCCAGACGCATGGTGAAGTAGGGCATGCCGTCCTCCTCCCCGCTCTCATAGATCGGCACGATGTCCGGGTGGTCCAGCTGCGCGATGGCCTGCGTCTCCGCACGGAACCGCGCCGCCTCCTCCCGCGTGGCGAACTGTGCATTGCGCACCACCTTCATCGCCACCACACGCTTGAGCTTTATGTCCTCCGCCTCATACACGATCCCCATCCCGCCACTGGCGATCTCACGCACCAATCGGTATCCTGCAAACTCGCAAGGCAGCGTCAGAAACCGAGTGGGAAGCGCGGCCTCTGGACTCTGCTGCCCGGTCACATGATCTGCCTCCAGGCCTTCCTGCAGCAGGCACACCAGACAGATGCCGTCGCGCTCCAGCCTTCCGGAACAGACCGGACATGCTGAAGTTTCGTTGACGTCAGGACTCATGTTTGGAACTTCACTGCCCGGATTCTTTTTCTGTTGGATGGACAGTCTCCACCAACTGCAGCCGCTGTTTCGCTTTGATCAGTAGTTGCGCCGCTAATTTGGGTTCTTCCTCCTGCCGCTGTTCGCAGAAGGCGATGATCCGCCGCAAGATCGCTCCGGCTTCCTGTGGCCGGCCACTTTCCAGCAAGGAATCTGCCAGCGGTAGAAACCGGGCCAGCGAGGTGAGTTCGCCGGTCATTTTCTTCAACAAAGCCGTGAGCTGCTTCAGCAGCGCGCTGGCATCTGCGGCAAGTCCCAGCTGCAGGAGTGTGAGTGAGTGCTGAACCAGCAGCCCCTCAGCCCCGGAAGGCAGCAGTCCCTTGATCGACCGCACCCGATCCAGCCATGCGCTGCCGAGTTCACGCGCCTCATCTGGCAGATTCATCTCGCGCAGTGTCGCGATCAGGGACTCCACCCTCAGCAGTGTGTAGCCATGGGACGGCCCGAGCTGCTGATCACACACCTTCAGCTCGGTGCGCAGCAGTTCCAGATTGTCTGTGAGATCACCGGACTTCACCAGCGTCTGGCTCAAAGCTTTAAGAGTGGCTTTTGCCTTCACATAGTCCGGCCCCACCGTATGCCAGTAGATGTCCAGTGCCCGGTGCCCGCACTGGATTGACTCCGCCATCAGCCCCGCCTCACGGAAGTGCTTGGCCAGACGGCCATACGCACGACCGGTGATCGAATGCCTCTCACCAAAGTTCTCCATGGAATACTCGCAGGTTTCACGCCCCAGCCTCAAGGCTTCCTCTTTTTTTCCCAGCCCGAAAAGAGCCGTCATCAATTCGATGCGGCCCACGATGATGTCGAATTTGTCCGCCTTCTCTTCGTAGTGTGCAATGCAGGATCGCAGAAGCGTCTCAGCCTCAGCCAGGGCCTGCCTGCCCTTCACCTCCTGAACCAGCTCTTCCGCAAGCGCATATTTGGTTTTGAAAATTTGCATGTCCTCCGGCGCCAGATGCGTCTCCTGCCAGTTCAAGACCCTGCGCAGCTCATCGCGTATTTCACTGCCCTTCAAGCCTGCTGCAGCCGTAAAGTGCATCTCTTTCAACACCACTCGATAGCGCATGCTCCATAGCAGTGGATCATTCGCGTCCAGCTGAGGCTCCACCTCCGCCAGCACTTGACGGTACAACCGCAGGTCTGCCGGTTTGTTCAACAGCGTGGACAACTCCTCAAGCATGGATGCCTTGCGTCGTGGGTCACCTTGAAATTCACTCACCCGCCGCAGCAGCTCCCTCAGCATTTGCTCAGGATCCACTTCACGACCCACCAAATACTCATCCATGCTATGCACCGTCTCCATGATGATGGACGCGATCTCGTCTGACTCCTGCTTTTGCTTCAATGCCACCCGTTCCGCCTTACGCGCCTTCACGGCCTCATAAACCGACACCACCGTGCCCACGATCAACGACATCGCGATGCCGAGGATCGCCAACGTCGTCGCCTTGTTGCGCTGAGCCAGCTTCCACAGCCGCTCACGCGTTCCCACCGCCCTTGATTGGATCGGCCCCCCTTTCAGAAAGCGGTCCAGTTCGTCCGCCAGGAATCCCGCGCTCGACAATCGCCGCGCCGGCTGTTTTTCCAGGCAGCGCAGGATCAGTGTGGCCAGATCCGGTTGCACCCGGCGCAGCGAACTTGCGGAGACGTTCTCTGAATGAACCTTTCCCTCCTTCGGCTCCTTCCTCACCGTCAGCTTTCCCGATGAGCTGATCTCCGGCTCCTCCTGCGTGATCCGCCTCATCACCTCCACCGCACTGCCTCCGGTAAACGGCAGCTTGTCCGTCAGCATCTGAAACAGCATCACCCCCAGCG
>JAIPJY010000114.1 GCA_021733925.1 Prosthecobacter sp.
AAGGCTCTGTTCCTGAAATTATTTTACCCTTCATCATTTTACCCTGTTTCTGTTCCGTGGACTCCATCCTTTGCTCGTCGCTCTCACCTTCCGAATCATTCGCGCTGAAGTTACCCTCCGTTCCACAATCCAGCCGCCTTGAGTTCAGGTGCTTCGTAGCTCAGCTTGCCCTTCGTAGCTCGCAGAGCGAAGAACGGGCAGAGCGAAGGATGGGCGGTGCAAACAACCGTCAACCATGAGGTGCAAAACTCTGCGCGAAGCGCACCCTCCGTCACGTTCTCCCGAATAACTTCCACTGTTGAATCTGATCGGTTCCGGCCTCTGATTAATGTTTTATTAGTGTCCGATTAGTGGTTCAAAATTCCGATTCTGCTGGCTCCGGATGGATCAAGGCCTCCACCACCATCTCCGTCGCACTGGCAGCCCAAGGAAGTTACTCTCCGTTCCACACTCCAGCCGCCTTGAGTTCATGTGCTTCGTAGCTTTAGCGAAGAATGGAAGCGAAGAACGGGCGGCCCCCAATCAGTCACTCCTCAGCAGCCACTTCCGCGTCCTCTGCGCGAAGCGCACCCTCCGAAGCTTTAGCGAAGGACGGGCGCCCCTAATCAGTCACTCCTCAGCAGCCATTTCTTCCCAATCTCCGCGTTCTCCGAATCTCCCAAATAACGATCCCCGCCGTCCTCCAATTTTCCGTCTGTTCCGTGTGTTCCGTAGGCCGTCATCTCCGTTTCTGGATTCATTCACGTTGCCAAAAAAACAGCGCTCCCTTTTTCGCCCCGGCCTCAAATCCTCTCGATCATCCGTGCTGCTCGTGAATTGATTCGCTGCGCTTCCCTTCGGGCTCCTTGCAGTCGTCTGTCTCGTTTCGCTCGGCTCCGTGGTTCAAAATTCCGGGCCTCTCTGCGGCGTTCCAGCCTCTGCGGTGCAAATCTCCGGCCATTCCCTTGCTCACCATTCACGTTGCCGAAAAACAGCACCCCCGCCACCACCCCAGGCCTCTCGCCCCCCCTTGTTAACCTCCGTTCCACACTCCAGCCGCCTTGAGTTCATCTGCTCTGCGGCAAACCGAGCCACCTCTCTTTCTGATCACTCGCTCAACCACAGCCAACCACCGCAACCTCCCCTCTCCCAATCTGATTGTCTCATTGTCCGATTGTCTCCCTCTCCGCCTCCCCCACTTTTTCATCCTCTTTCCCCTTCTCCGTCCTCCCGAATAACTTCCCCGCACTTTTCCGGCTCCTCTGAGTACGTAGTTCGGGCTTTAGCCCGTTCCGGAAGCTCCGCATCGTCCCAGACCTGAAACCAGCCAGCGCACGTATTGTAGTCCCGGCTTTAGCCGGAATCTGGGAGCTTGCTTCACGCGAGTAGCTCCCAAATCCCCCCCTTGTTACCCTCCGTTCCACAATCCAGCCGCCTTGAGCTCAGGTGATCTACGGCAAACCGAGCCACCCCTCTTTCTGCTCACTCCCTCAACCATCGCAAACTCCCCTCTCCCCATCTGATTGTCTCATTGTCCGATTGTCTCCCCATACCCAACCGCAATCCACAGGCACCCAACGTCCCCGCCCTTGGCAGAACGCCATGGTTTCAAACCCATCTTCCACCAATCAGGGTCTCACGGCTTCGGCTCCCCAGGAGGAGCCGCCGGCTTGTCCTGGTCCGGTGGCGGACGGCGAAATCCATCCTTGGGCTCGCCACCACGCTCACGGAATTTCATGAACTCCTGACCTGCCGCCTCGCGGTAGATCTCACGGAATCTCTTGAAGGCCTCCATGCGCTCCTCAGGCGGAAGCTCATCCATCTTTGCCAGCGCTTCCTTGATACGGGGCATCTGCATCATCCGCTCATGGAACCTCCGCGTTTCGTCCCGCCGCTCAGGCCTGGAAATCGACTGCAACTCCGCCCCGAGCCGGATGGCCGCCATGTGGGCAAAATTGGGTGAGTCAGGCTTCGGCATTTCCGGCAGACCGCGCTGATCCATCGGAAACTGCGGTTTGATCTTTTCCAGGATCGCCACAGCCTCAGGATCAATATCCTTCAGCGCTGCATGCAGCATGTTGCGCATATCCTCATTCGCCCGCAGCGCCTTGTCCCGCGCCTCAATCACCTCAGGACGCTGCCAGGCCTTTTCAAATGCGGCACGCACCCTCTGTTTTTCCGGTTCAGAGAGCTTTTCAAATCCATCAAACCCACGCGGCGGCTTGCCCATGTTATGCATCATTCCCGGAGATCCACGATGGTCGCCATCACGATGCGGCGGTCCCTCACCAGGTTTCGGCGGCGGTGGCTTGGGTTTGTCTCCTTCGGACTGGGCCACAGCAGCCGTGACGAGGGCAAAGAAGAGAACCAGAGGACGCATGACGGTCAGTTTCCGCCGCTGCGCTCTCTTGGCAACTTGATAGCTGGTCTCAGTATTCATTGGGGCTAATAACACCTCTGCCTGCCAAAAGTTGCATTCACTTGATACGCTCCAGCTTCAAAAGCGGTGCCGCAGTCGACGCAAACTGCGCCACATAAAGATTTCCCTCAGCATCCACAGCCACCCCATGAGGATGAATGAAGGTCCTGCCATCACTCTTCATCGTTTGCAGCACCCCGTCCCGATAAACCGCCGCCGGAGCCCCAATATTGGAAACAATCCGAAACTCCCGATCCACGATGGAAATGAACCCAGGGGCATTCTTGTCCTTCGGCCACTGGTCCCCCAGATGCGGCACAATCGCATACTCCCCCCAAAGCACGACATCGCGCGGATTCCCGCCAGGCATCGCGATTTTGTCGATGAACTTCCCCTCGGCCGTGAACCGCTTGATTTCCTGCTGGTCACTCATGGCGATAATGACGCGCGTTTTTGCTGAATCCGACACATCTAAGGCCCCGCCATGCGGCCCCCAATGCTTCAACTGATTCTCCCCCTCCCCCAGATTCCCACCCCACCAGCGCAGCAGCGAGCCATCCGGCTTGTAATGAAAAATATAGTCCTTCCCGTACCCATCGAACACACAGAACTCCCCGTTCGCGAAGTGAATCGTCTTCGAAGGCCGGTACTCATTTGCAGTCGCATGCAGCTTGGCGCTCTCAGGCCACGCATAATGCGCCAGCTCTTCGCCATCGAGCGTCAGTTTGCGCACCTCATGGAGCTGCGTGTCCGTGATAAACAGCACCTCCCGCACCCCTTCCCTCACCAGGCTCATCCCATGCGCCCCCGGCATGCGCGCCGTCCAGTGCTTGATCAAGCCCCCCGTTTTCGGATCAAGGACGACCACATTGTTCCTCGCATCATCCGTCAGAAACACCAGCTGCCCCAGTGAATCGACCACCACCGCGTGCCCATTTTTGACATTCACCTGCGCCAGCGCCTCCCGTCCCCAGTCAGGAACAACCCGGTAACGAAAGCCTCCTTGTCCAAGTATGTCTTCAGCATGGGAGAGACCGGCGGCGAGCAGGCAAACGAGTGGAAGGATGGCGCTACGAATCATGCAGACATGCAATCATGCCACCCGCCCCAGCGCAAGATCAACGCATGGATGGTTTGCCAGCACCCGTATTGCTGCGAGGGTGATTTTCCGCCTTCTCTCATGATCTTCATTCTCATTGTCGCTGCTCTTTTTATCGGCCTTGCCGTCGCCCGCTGGGCGCAGGCACGCCATGCGTCGATGATGCTCAAAGGCTTTCGTGCCAACGCCCCCACCGCTCACACCGGAGGTGAAATCGCCCTCATGTTTCTGAAATTCGAAGGCGTCGATGACGTGCAGATCGTCGAGCACAACGCCGTTGTGACCGATTACTTCGATCCGACGCGCCGCCGCCTGTTTCTGCGTCGCGAGGTCGCCCAAGGCACCAGTTTGGCCGCTTGGGCCATCTCCCTGCATGAGGCTGCACATGCGCTGCAGACCGGGGATACCCTCGGTGAACTCAAGTGGCGGCAGAGTTGCATCCGCATGAACCGCTACGTTCCCACCGCCGCAGTTTTCGCCATTGTGGGGCTGATGGTCGCCCGCGTTCTGCTGCCAAGGTACGCCATATTTGTGGCTGCCGGAGTCGTCTTGCTGCTGCTGCTGCTGAACCTCGGCAGCGTGCCGCTGGAGTTCAATGCCAACAAGCGCCTGCGCCGCTTCCTTGATGAGCATCTCCAAAAACATGCCCAGGCCAGCACCCGGCTGGATGAACTGCTATTTTGCATGGCCATTCGTGAAGTCGGTGACCTGCTGCGCTCGCCACGCTATTTCTTTCTCAGCGCCCTGCCAGGCACGGGAAAGATGCGGCCGCAGTGATCTGTGTGGCAAGTCGTCCCTTTTGGGTGACGTTGTGATCCCATGGTTAAACTTGCCGCCTTCTTCATCCTTGCCACTTCGTCCATGCTTCTCGCTGACACGCAGACACCGACTTCCTTCAGCGGTGATTTTGTCATTCCGGTCAACTATCGCTACCTCTTGAGCAAACCGGAGGGCTACTCGGACAGCCCGGACAAGAAATGGCCGCTGGTGGTCTTCCTGCACGGCTCCGGCGAACGCGGCAACGACCTCGAACTGATCAAGAAGCACGGACCGCCGAAGCTGCTGGCTGCCGGACAGAAATTTCCCGCCATCATCGCCAGCCTGCAATGCGAATCCAACAATCTATGGAATCCGCACGGCGTCAAAGCGGTCACGGATCATTTGGTCAAGACGCTGCATGTGGATCCCAAGCGAGTTTATCTCACCGGCATCAGCATGGGCGGGTTTGGCACCTGGGAAACCGCCTTTGAGTATCCTGACACCTATGCCGCCATTGCCCCCATCTGTGGCGGAGCCGGTGTGCGCTGGGTGACAGCGCAGCGTCTCAAGGGCATGCCCTGCTGGATTTTCCATGGCGACAAGGACGGTGCGGTTCCGATCGAGAACAGCCAGAAGATTTACGATGCCCTGAAAAAAATCGATGCTCCGGTCAAATTCACCATCTATCCCGGCGTTGGACATGATTCATGGACTCAGACCTATGCCAATCCGGAATTCTGGACCTGGCTGTTTGAACAGAAGAAGTCATAGAGGGCATGGCGCAAGGCGGCAGGCCCGGCGGGCGTTTGATCTTCCATGATCCGACCTCTCCTCCTGCTTCTCATTGCCACCTCATTGCATGCTCAGGTGCTGCCGGGCACGCAGCCGTTGGAGCCGAATCCTGATTTCTCGGCCACCATGGTCGCGGGTATCGACAAAATGGCGCTGCGACTCATCGAGCAGTCGAAAACGGGCCGCAAGCCGACGCGCGCGGGATTGAAGGCAATTCTTGGAGTGGTCGATGAACGCCTGCCCATTACGGCGCTCGAACTTGTCGGTGACACCACCAACCCGGCGCTCCTTGCGGAAACCGCCACCGCGCGCATCCTGCGGGTGCGCTGGCCGGTGTTCGATGGGGTGCATGGCGAGGGCATCCTGATTCAGCCGAAAGAAAAGCCCGTCGCGAGGGTGATCTACATCCCGGATGCTGACACTGATCCTGAGAAGCTGGCGAATGAGGCCATGCTGGCCTACAGCGGCTGCGAGATCGTCATTCCTGCGCTGATCAGCCGCGGCAGCGAGTTCAGTACGAACGACAAGTTCGGCGTGAAAACGAACGTGCCGCACCGCGAGTGGATCTACCGCCAGTCGTATGAGCTGGGGCGTCACATCATCGGTTACGAGGTGCAGAAGATGCTGTCACTCGTCGATTACTTCGGCACGCAGCCGAAGCTGCCGCTGCTTGTGGCCGGCCTCGGTGAAGGCGGCCTCATTGCCATGTATTCCGGGGCCATTGATGAGCGCATCAGCTCCGTCTATGTCTGGGGTTGTTTTGAGCCGCGTGAAGGCGTGTGGGCCGAGCCGATCTACCGCAATGTCTTCAATCTGCTGCGTGATTTTGGCGATGCCGAAGTCGCCTCACTCATCGGGCCGCGCCCTCTCGTGGTGCAGAATCTTGGCTTCCCAAATGTGCAGGGACCACCGGAGGCCAAAAAGGGCGAACGTAACATTGCTGCGCCCGGCAAGATCACCAAACCAACCCTCGCTGCCGTGCAGGCCGAAGTCGCCCGTGCTAAAGCACTCGTTCCCGGTGACTGGCTCATGCTGGCCACTGAAGAGCATGGCCTGAAGGAGGTCGTCGCCCATCTTTTGCCAGCGGCTGTTGCTGATAAGCTCGTGAAGAGCATCGAGCCGATCATGCCGCAGAAAAACGAGCAGCGCGCCCGCGTGGATGCCACCCGCCAGAAGCGGATGGTGCGTGAGTTGGAGACGTTCACGCAACGCCTGCTCTTCAGCACCGAGATCGAGCGCAACAACGAGTTCTGGAAGAAGCTGCCTCTGACATCAGTCGCGGACTTTGAAGCGCACACCGCGAAGGAGCGCGACCGCTTTTGGAACGAGGTCATCGGCCGCCTGCCAGACCCGAACCTGCCAGTGAATGCCCGGAGCCGCTTCGTGCGCGAGACGGACAAGGTCGCGATCTACGAGGTGACGATGGATGTGTGGGACGATGTCTTTGCCTGGGGCTGGCTTTGCCTGCCGAAAGACCTCAAGCCCGGTGAGAAGCGGCCGGTCGTCGTCTGCCAGCATGGGTTGGAAGGCCTGCCGGAAGACACCATCACCACCGATGAGACCCAGCGCGCCTACGCTGCGTACAAAGCTTTCGCGCTGCGTCTCGCCGAGCAGGGCTTCGTCACCTTCGCGCCTCACAATCCGTATCGCGGCATGCACGCCTTCCGCACGCTGCAGCGGAAGCTCAATCCGCTGGGCCTCACGCTCTACAGCGTCATCAACGGCCAGCATCAGCGCATTCTCGAATGGCTCAAATCGCAGTCCTTCACGCAGCCGGACAAGATCGCCTTCTACGGCCTCAGCTACGGCGGGAAGTCCGCCATGCGCACTCCCGCCGTGCTCACGGATTACTGCCTGAGCATCTGCAGCGGCGACTTCAACGAATGGGTGCGCAAGTGCGTGAGCACCGACATGCCGATGAGCTACATCCACACCCATGAGTATGAAATCTGGGAGTGGAACATGGGCCGCACTTTCAACTATGCCGAAATGGCCGCCCTCATCGCGCCAAGGCCGTTCATGGTCGAGCGCGGCCACAATGACGGGGTGGGCCTGGATGAATGGGTGGACTACGAATTTGCCAAGGTGCGCAGGCTCTACAACAAGCTCCTCATCGGCGACCGTGCGACCATCGAGCACTTTGACGGACCGCATACCATCCATGGAGTGGGGACGTTTGAGTTCTTGAAGGAGAAGCTGGGGTGGAAGTGATTTTATCCATTTAATGGGGCCGACTCACCTGTTTGTCCTGACGCGGCAAAGGCTTAGGTGCTTTTGAATCAACTGCCAAGGGATGCAGCTGGCGTTTCACCTATGGTGTCGCGCGATGAGCGTGACCAATTTTTTGAAGAAGCCTGTACTCTCCCTGCCGGCGCGCCAGGAGTTGCCCAATCTGCGACATTTTTTCAGGCGCTTATGGCTCATTTTTGGTGGTGCTGCAGTGCTGCTGGTGCTGAGTTTTGTCGTGTTTGAGAGCGTCGGCTCCAGTCTGGAACAGCAGCGTGCCTCCAGCGTGAGCCATGTCAATCTTC
The DNA here is from genome assembly GCA_021733925.1 of Prosthecobacter sp. Lineage (GTDB taxonomy): Bacteria > Verrucomicrobiota > Verrucomicrobiia > Verrucomicrobiales > Verrucomicrobiaceae > Prosthecobacter. Next base: position 7,580 of record JAIPJY010000114.1, read on the forward strand.
TGGGGCAGCAGCGGACGGACAGCCAGGTGCTCAGCCGGCTGATGCTGCAGGCTGAGAGCAGCAAACCACCACTTCAGACCTATTACATGGGACGCATTGATCTCGTCTGGGGGGTCATGAAAACCCGTGAAGAATCCATCCACTCCGGCACACCGGTGCAGCATGCAATTGGCGCGCAACTGGCCGATATTCTTGAAAAGCTGGAACAGGCCCATGGCAGCTATTTGAAGATAGCCAAGGTGATGAGGAAACTCTACCCCCGCACCGACGCCACCAACACTCTGTTGAGCGGCATGGGGGAAACGTTGACCGAAGATTGCGACACGCTGGCCGTCTCTCTGGATCAGGCCGCGCAGAAAATCATCCTGGTCAACACCGACATCAACGAGCATATCCGCCTGCTGGGCTGGCTGCAGATCGCCGTGACAGGAGGCATCGCCCTTGTGACAGCCTTGCTGCTGACGCGCGGCCAGATCTCCACGATGGAGCGGCTGATCGACACCAGCCTGAGGGTTCAAGAGCTCACGTATCTGCAGAATGCCGTGCTGGAGAGCGCGGCATGCGGCATCGTCAGCATGAACACGAAAGGGTTGATCGCCACCTTCAACTGCGGAGCGGAAAACTCACGGGTTATGCGCGGCAGGAGGTGGTCGGCAGCCTCACACCGGAATTGTTTCATGATGCGCCGGAGATGGAGCGCATGGCCGCAAACCTCTCACGAGAAACAGGCATGGAAGTCGCCCCGGGTTTCGATGTGTTCGCTGCCTATGCCAACTGCGGCATCATCCGTGAACGTGAATGTACCTACGTGCGAAAGGATGGCAGCCGCGTGTCTGTCTCCCTGAGCATGACGGGCATGCTGGACGATGACGGGGAGATCACCGGCTACCTCGGCATCGTGACCGACATCACCGAGAAGAAAAAGCTGGAGCAGCAGTTTCTGCGCGCGCAGCGCATCGAAAGCGTGGGCACGCTGGCAGGCGGCATCGCCCATGACCTTAACAATGTGCTCACGCCCATCATCATGTCGATTGAGCTGCTGCGCCTCACCCATACGAATGATCGTACACTCTCCATCCTGGGCAGCATTGAATGCAGCGCCAAGCGCGGTGCGGATCTGGTGCGGCAGATACTCACGTTTGCGCGAGGTGTGGAGGGCCAGCGCACGGAACTGCGCGCCGGGCCGCTCATCAAAGAAATCCAGCACTTCGTCCAGGACACCTTTCCAAAGAATATTTACTGTGTCAGCAACCTGCCTGAAGACCTGCCTTCATTTTTGGGTGATGCCACGCAGCTGCATCAGATCCTGCTCAATCTGTGTGTGAATGCGCGCGATGCCATGCCCGACGGGGGATCGCTGACCATCACTGCGGGCTGTGTCGTTCTGGATGAATCCACAGCAGCAGGGCAAATGGACGCAAAACCAGGCCCCTATGTGACGCTCAGCGTGAGTGACACAGGCGCCGGTATTCCATCTGAGGTACTGGACAAGATTTTTGACCCCTTCTTCACCACCAAGGAGGTTGGCAAGGGCACGGGCCTCGGTCTGTCCACAGTGTTGAGCATCGCCAAGAGCCATGGCGGATTCATCACGGTCACTAGTGAGAAGAATGAGGAAACCATTTTCACAATCTTCCTGCCCGCCGTTCCCAATACGAGCAGCTGCAACAAACAAGCACCTGCGGAAGAACAGCCGATGCCGCTTGGCAAAGGCGAACTGATCCTGATTGTGGATGATGAGGAGGCCATCCGCACGACCACGCGGCAGACCTTGGAGGCGCTGGACTACCGCACGCTGGTGGCCGCCAATGGAGCTGAGGCAGTGGCGCTCTACACCCAGCACAGTGCGGAAATCGCCGTCGTGCTGACGGACATGATGATGCCCGTCATGGATGGACCCGCCACCATCCAGATGCTGCAGCGCATCAACCCTGATGTGAAAATCATCGCAGCCAGCGGAGTCGCCCATCTGGGCGGCCCGGCCAAAGTGGCTGAGATGGGCGTCAGACACTTTCTGCCCAAGCCCTACACTGCCCAGACCGTCATGACGACGCTCCGCCTCGTGATCAACGAGTCGGACACCTGGCGGGAGAATCCGGTCAAAAGCATGACGTTGTGAGGAGCCGTCCCCACTCTTCCACCTCGACAGCCCATTTGCATTCGCTGCATCGCCCGCTAGGCTGAGGACGTAACCCAACGCGCTATGCAAACACCCAAAATCACCGCCTACCTGAAAACCTACTGCGGCTGGAGCGAAGGCATCCGTGCCATCTTCCGCAAATACGATCTCGCTTTCGAAGAGAAGGACATTATCAAAAATCCGGCTTTCCGCTGGGAGATGGAACAAAAGAGCGGCCAGCCGCTGTCCCCCTGCGTGGAAATCAACGGCACCATGATCGCCGACATCAGTGGCGACGAAGTGGAAACCTGGATGACTGCGAACGGACTGCTCGAAAAGAGCGAAGCCCCGGCTGATGCACCGACGGATTCCGCCTGCACCGACGCCCAGCATGCCGCGATGGCCGCTGGTCAGGTGGGTACTTTGAAATTCGTGGGCTGATCCTGCATGCGTTCCCGGCTTTTCCTCCTTGGGCTGGCGGTTGCTCTCACAGCCTGCAACACCTTCTATTACGCCGCCTGGGAGAAGCTGGGCTACGAGAAGCGTGACCTGCTCAAGAGCGCGGTCAAAAAAGCCCGTGGCGAGCAGAAGGATGCCGGAAAACAGTTTCAGGATGCGCTGACTCAGCTCAAAAAGCTGACCAACTACAACGGCGGCAATCTCGAATCCGCGTACAACCGATTCAAGGGCGAATACGAAGACTGCGAGGCCCAGGCAGGCCGTGTGCGCAGCCAGATCCGCGAGGTGGACACGGTGGCGCGGGATCTCTTCCGCGAATGGGAGGCGGAAATCCGCCAGTATGAAAATGCCACACTTGCTGCCGACAGCCGCCGCAAGCTTGCAGACACACGGAGCCGGTTTGAACCGCTCTCGCGCTCCCTCCATTCGGCAGAAGCCACAATGGAGCCCGTGCTGCGCCAGTTTCACGATCAGGTGCTTTACCTGAAGCACAACCTCAACGCTGCAGCCATCGGCTCGCTGCGTGGCACGGCAGACAACATTCAGGGAGACATCCAGCGCCTGCTCGACCAGATGAACCGCTCCATCGCCGAGGCTGACCGGTTCATTCAGACGCTGTAAATGAAAACGCTCAGGCGGTGGCGAGAGGAGCCGTGGGGGCTTTGAGGGCGTGGAGGAGGAGGTAGGCGCAGGTGCCGGTGGGGCCGACCATGAGGGTGAGAAGGAGGCAGGGGGCGACGAGGGTGTTGCAGACTTCGAAGCTGAGGGCGTAGAGGTCCATTGGGAACGTGGGATTGACGAATAATACCACACTGGATTGAAAACGGGTCTGTCTTTCAGCCGACTGACGAGATTTGTGCGATCAAGTGATCCCCCATGAACTGGGTGGAGGCATCGAGAGCAGACATGGGGGCTTGCGGGAGCACTGCCTGCGTGCGGCGGAATGGCGGGCAGGCGCTGCTGGCGGACGCGGCGTGCGAAGGGCGCGCTGGGTTTGCTGCCCG